>JBBRMI010000003.1:0-198235 GCA_038230915.1 Polyangiales bacterium
AGCGATGGAGTAGGCGCGGCTCGTGTCTGCGAGCGTTTGCCGAGCCGCTCCCTCCGCGGTGTTGAGCACCGCGCTCTTGGCGCTCTTGCGAGCCTGCTGCCGAAGCTCTGCGTCGTTGATGCGGATGCGCGCCACCAGCTGCAGCAACTCTGCCGCCACCTGGTAGGCAATCAGCTTGTGATGAGGAAGTTGGAGGGCCTTCTTGTCTTGGGGTCTCATGCACCCCTACGCGCAGCCGGTGTGCCAGCGCCCCACCGTTGGGCTCCGCATAACCCGGCGCTGGCGCACCGGGTGCGCGCTCTCGGCATGAGTCCCCAAGACAAGCAGGCCCGAGCCGACCGAACCTGCTGCCGTCACCGGAACCGCTGCCGACTGCGAATTTGTGCTGACCCGAAACCGCTGCCCCGACCGACCCCGATCCCGCTGCCGATCAGCCGATCCCGCTCCCCAACCCGGCCCGATCACCAATCAAGGCTGGCCGGGATGGCTCGGCCGCGAGGGCGATCGACTTAGCCATTCGCGGGCCCTAAGCTTCGTCGCGTGAAGGTCTTTCGGTTTGGTGATCCGGGAAACGAACGGCCAGGCTTGCTCGCGCCGCAGGCCGGGCGCGTCGACGTGTCGGCGTTTGGCGAGGACTACGGTGAGGCGTTTTTCGGCAGCGACGGCCTGACGCGGCTCGCGCGTTGGTATGCCGAGCACGCCGCCGAGTGCCCGAGCGTCGGCGCTGACGAGCGCATTGCCCCGCCGATTCTGCGCCCGACCAAGATTGTCTGCGTGGGCTTGAACTACCGCGCGCACGCGCTCGAAACCGGTGGCAAGCTCCCACCGGAGCCGATGCTGTTCATGAAGGCGAGCACGGCGCTGGCCGGCCCCTACGATGATTTACCGCTGCCGCGCGGCTCCAAAAAAACGGATTGGGAAGTCGAGCTGGCGCTCGTGATCGGCAAACGCGCGCGCTACATCGAGAAGGCACGCTGGCAAGACTACGTGGCCGGCTTTGCGCTGATGAACGACTACTCGGAGCGCGAGCACCAAAAAGAGCGCGGCGGCCAATTCGTGAAGGGCAAAAGCGCCGACGGTTTCGCGCCGCTCGGCCCGCTTTTGGTCACGCCCGACGAGGTCACGCACGGCAACCTGGCGCTCAAGCTGCGCGTCAACGGCCAGCTCATGCAAGACGGCAACACCGCGGACTTGATCTTCGACGTGCCGACACTCGTCAGCCACATCAGCGAATTCATGACGCTCTTGCCCGGCGACATCATCAGCACCGGCACCCCCGCCGGGGTCGGCGCCGGCCGTACCCCGCCCGTCTTCCTCAAGCCCGGCGACACCGTCGACTACGAAGCCGCCCCGCTCGGCGCCGCCCGCCAGCGGATCCTCGAACCCGCCTGAACGAGCACGAGAGCAGACAACGGGAAGGCGGGAAGACGGGAAGATCAGCTGGGGTGGGTGAACTGGCAGCGACGACGCGGCGGGCTCGACTCGGGCTTCGGTCACCCGCTCGAACAACCAAATCCTTCCCGCCTTCCCGCCTTCCTGTTGATTCCATCTCGGCAGGCCCAGTTTCCGCATGTGGCGGCGGCGCCCAGCTGGGCGCCTGTGACCAGGCCTACCTGATAAACCTAAAGGATTAGTGAGCCGCTGCGCGCTGCGATTACGACGGCTTCGGTGCGCGTGGTGGCGCCGAGCTTGTCGAGGATGGCGTTGACGTGGAACTTGGCGGTGTGGCGGCTGATGCCCAGGCGCGTGGCGAGCTCGCGATTCGAGAGGCCTTCGGACAATAGCTCGAGCACCTGTTGCTCGCGCGGGCTGAGCAGGCTGGGTGTCGTCGCGGCGGTCGTGTTTTCACCGAGGTGGAGCAGGGCGTTGGCGAAGGTTTCGTCGAGCACCCAGTGACCGGACGCGACCGCCAGCGCTGCGGTGGCGATAGCGTGCGTCGGTGTGGAACGCGACAGTGCGCCGCGCGCGCCGGAACGCAACGCCTGGCGAGCTTCTTGCGGCGCGCTGACCAACGCCAAGACGGGGGCGAGCGAACCTGGATGACCGGACTCGGGCCAGTCCCACACGACGACGTCGGCTACGATCGGGGTGTCGGCGCTGGCTAGTGCTTCCTTCAGTACCAATCCGGGATAGGCGTCGAGCACGGCGGCGAGGCCGCTCCTCACGAGCGGATCGCGCGCCACCACGACGGCGGAGGGGCGAAGCGGGGCGTCCAGAACGAAAACCTAAGACGGCGCGGGGAGTTGTCCATTGCCGTCGTTGATTCTTCGTTCGCCGCCTGCCGCCGACCCAGCCCGAACGGGTAGGCGGGCGCCCGCCCGTTCGACCGATTTCCCGAATCCTTCCGCATGCCCAAGCTCTAGGCATGAGCCAAGCACCTCCAGATCTTTCGGACCTTCTCGTGAGCGCCGCCGAGGTGGCGGACCAGTCGCTGGTGCACGTAGCAGCGCCGTGTCGGCGCGGCGCGACCGCCAGCATCTTCAGTGACGACGGTGTCATCGTGACCACGGCGCGGGCGCTGGCCGGGCGCGACCGGCTCGAGGTCGTGCAGGGCGACCAGACTGTCGAAGCCAAGGTCGTCGGCTTCGACGCCGCGACCGACATTGGCGTCGCGCGCACGGAAGCACCGTTCGGCAAGGCGCCAAGCTGGACGAGCGGTCCCGTGCGCTTGGGCGCGCTGGTGCTGTCGGGCTCGCGTCCAGGGCGCGCGGCGCGGGTGCGCCTCGGCCTCGTGAGCCAGCTCGGTGACGTGTGGCACACACCGCGCGGTGGCCGCATCGAGCGTTACGTCGAGACCGACTTGGCGCCCGAGCCAGGTTTTTCGGGCGGCCTCGGCTTCAACACGCAGGGCCAAGCGCTCGGCATGAGCTCGGCCGGGCTCTTGCGTGGCGTGCCGCTGTTGGTCGAAAAACCGACGCTCGATCGGATCGTGAGCGCGCTCTTGATGCACGGTCGCGTGCGGCGCGGTTACTTGGGCGTGGGCACGCAAGCGGTGCGACTGCCCGACGCGACGGCGGCGACGGTTGGCCAAAAGACCGGCCTTTTGGTGTCGTCGGTGCAGCCAGGCAGCCCGGCCGAGCGCGCGCAGCTTCTGCTCGGTGACGTGTTGCTCACGTTGGGGATGGTGTCGCTGACCGACGCGGGCGCACTGCAAGCGGCGCTCGAAGACGCTGAAGGTCAAACGTTGCCGCTGGCCATCTTGCGCGCCGGACAAAAATTGGTCGTCGACGCGACGCCGGGAGCGCGGCCGTGAGCTCGCTCGGCCTGCTGTCGCAGCTTTCACACGAGCTCGAGGAGCTGGTCGTGAAAACTGCGCCGAGCGTGGTCGCGGTCGAGCAGGGCCGGGGGCAGGGCACGGGCGTGGTGATCGCGGGGGACGGCTACGTGCTGACCAACTCACACGTCGTGCACGGCGATCCGCGCGCCACCCGCGTGCGGCTGCCGACCGGCGATGAGTTACCGGCCGAGCTGGTCGGCGATGATCCGGAGAGCGATCTGGCGGTGCTGCGCGTGTCGGGACCGCGCCTCACGCCGCTCGAGCTTCACGAATCGCGGCGCTTGCGCGTCGGGCAGCTTGTCGTCGCAATCGGCAATCCGCTACGATTCGAGGGCTCGGTGACGCTCGGCGTGGTGAGCGCGCTCGAACGCGCCTTGCCGGGGCCGCGCGGCACCATGTTCGAAGGTTTGGTTCAGACCGATGCGGCGATCAATCCGGGCAACTCGGGCGGCCCTTTGTTGGATGCCGACGGCGCGGTGGTCGGCATCAACACCGCTGTCATCCCGCATGCGCGCGGCATGGGTTTTGCGATTGCGGCGCACACCGCGAGCTGGATCGCGGCGGTGCTGATGCGGCGCGGTCGCGTCGAGCGGCCGCTGCTCGGCGTCGCGGCGCGCGGTGTCGACTTGCTGCCGACAGACGCGGCGCGCGTCGGTCAGGCGCGCGCGGTGCGCATCCACGCCGTGAGCCAAGGTTCGGCGGCGGCGCGCGTCGGTTTGGTGCGGGGCGATCTCTTGCTACGCGCCAATGACGCCGCGCTGTTCGGCGTCGATGACTTAAAGCGCGCGCTGGTGCTCGGCGAAGGCGCGCCGGTCGTCCTCGACGTGCAGGGCAAGCGCGAACGCCGCTCTTTCAGCGTGGACCCGGACCCGGCGCGGCGTCACGCCGCCTGATTCAGCTTGGCTTGGCTCAGGCAGCGGGCGGACATACTTCGACCCGTCCGGCCGCGCGCCCGTGGTACACCTCGGCGCGCATGAAGCTGGTTCACGCCGCCGATCTTCACCTCGACAGCGCGCTTGCCGGGTTGACGCGCTACGAGTCTGCGCCGGCCGACGAGATCCGCGGCGCGACGCGGCGCGCTTTCACCAACTTGGTCAGCCTGTGTCTCGAAGAGCGCGCGGCCTTGCTAGTCATCTCCGGCGACTTGTTCGACGGCGACTGGCGCGACGTGTCGACGGGTCTGTTCTTCGCGGCGCAGCTCAGCAAGTTGTGCGAGGCCGGTGTTCAGGTGGTGTGGATCCGCGGTAATCACGACGCCGTGAGCCAAATTCGCCGCAGCGTGCGCCTGCCGGAAGCCGTGATTGAGCTGTTGGCCGAGCGCGCCGAGACCCGCATTTTCGACCGTTTGGGCGTCGCGGTTCATGGCCGCAGCTTCGCCAAGCGTGACGTGACCGAAGACTTGGCCGCCACGTACCCCGAGCGTGTGGCCGGCGCGTTGAACGTGGGCTTGCTGCACACGGCGCTCGAAGGTCGTGCGGGTCACGATCGTTATGCGCCGTGCCGCGTCGATACACTCGTCAATCGCGGCTACGAATACTGGGCGCTCGGCCACGTGCACCAGCGCGAGGTCGTGCACGTCGAGCCATATGTGGTTTTCTCCGGCAATCTGCAGGGTCGCCACGCCCGCGAGTTGGGCGAAAAGGGCGCCACGCTCGTTACTTTCGAGGGCGACCGGATAAGCTCGGTCGAGCATCGCGCGCTCGACGTCGTGCGCTGGGCCGAGGTCGTGGTGAACGCCGCCACGGCGCAGACGTTCGATGACGTGGTCGGTGCGGCGCAGCTCGAGCTGTCGCGCGCCACTGCTGCCGCGCAGGAACGGCTGCTCGCGTTTCGAGTCAAAGTGACGGGTGCGACTCAGCTCGACGCGCAGCTGCGCGCGGGGCGCGACAAGCTCACCGAAGAGCTGTGCAGCTTGTCGTACGGCGTCGGCGGCGCCGGCGCATGGCTCGAGAAATTGCTGGTCTCGACCGAGCCGCCGCCGCAAGCCGCTGCGTTGGGCGATGACGCCTTGGCCGAAATCGATCGCGCGCTCGCTGAGCTGCTGGGCGAGGCATCCGCCGAGACGCTGAACGACTACCTGGGTGATCTGGCCAAGAAGTTGCCAGCGGACGTGCTCGAGAAAGTGCCCGAATTGGGTGCGCTTTCCAGCGAAATCGCGGCCGAGCTAGCTACCGACGTGCGCAGCTTGCTGCGCGAGCGGTTGGCGACCGGGCAGGACGGCGCATGAGGTTCCGCCGGCTGTCGCTGGACGCCTACGGCCCTTTCACGGGTACCACGCTCGACATGTCGCGAGTGACTGGCAATGGCTTGCACCTGATCTACGGACCGAACGAAGCCGGCAAGAGCAGTGCGCTGCGCGCGATTCGCGATCTCCTCTTCGGTATGCCCACGCAGACTCAAGATGCGCACCTGCACGCCGCCCCATCGCTGCGCATCTCGGCTCTGATCGAGCGTGACGGCGAGGAGCTGGCATTTGCGCGGCGCAAGAAACGTAAGGACTCGCTCGTCAACTTGGAAGATCAGCCAATCGACGAGGCCAAGCTGCAGCGGTTCCTGAACGGCCTCGACGGCGCGACGTTCGATCGGTTGTTCGGGCTCGATCACGCGCGCCTGCAGAGCGCCGGTGAGGACATGTTGTCGGGTCAGGGCGACGTGGGTGAGGCCCTGTTCGACGCAGGCGCTTCCGGGCGCTCGGTGCATCGCGTCAAGCTTGCGTTGATCGACGAAGCCGACGCGCTGTTCAAAGATCGCGGGAAGGCGCCAGAGTTGAATCGACTGCTGGCCGTGTACGCCGAACAAAAGAAGCGCGCCAAAGACAGCGTTCATTCACCCGAGAAATACGAAGAACAGCAGGAAAGCGTGCGTGACAAGCGGCGCGAGGCAGAAGCGCGCTGGGCTGAGCTGTCACGGCTACGCGCCGAGAAAGAGCATGCGGTTCGGATCCGCAACGTGCTCTCGAGCGTCGTCGAGCGTGATCGCAAGCTCGAACAGCGCGTGGCGCTGGGCGACGTCCCAAGCCTGCGCCGCGATATCGGCGAACAGCGCGAACGGTTGGCGTTGCAACTCTTGGAAGCCGAACGCGACGCGCAGCGGCTTTCGCAAAAGGTCAATGAAGAGCAGGGCAAGCTCGCGCGGCTTCCCGAACCGAGCCCGCTGCTCGGTATGGCCGAGGAAGCAGTGCGAAACGTCGAGCGCCGGATCGGCGCCGCGCAGAGCTCGCTGAGCGACTTGCCCAAGCGGCAGAGCGAGGCGCGCACCCTGCGCGATGCCATCCAAGCCAGGCTGCCGCGCCTCGGACTGGGAACCGACATCGATGCCGTACTGGCGCACAGCCTACCCGTTGCCGAGCAGGCGCGCGTGGCCGCCCTCGGGCGCGAATTTCAGGGCCTGGCGCTGAAAGTCGAAAACGCCGAGCGCGAATTGCCCGACGCCCGGGCCAAGGTCGAAGCGCTGATGAACACCATCAGTCAGGTCCAGGCTGCGCGCCGCATCGAGCGCGAGGCGCTCCTGCCGCCCGAGTTGGTGGAGCGCTTCGATGGTGAGTTGGGTCTGGCCGAAGAGCGGGTCGAGGCGATTCAGGCGCGGCTCGCCGCTGGCGAACGCGAGCGGGCGGCACTTGCGCACCAGCTCGAGGTGCTGCGCGGACGCGAAGGGGTGCCCAGCGCAACGCTGGTCGCCGAGGCGCGCGCGCAACGTGATTTGCGCCTGCGCGAAGCACAGGAGCTGGCGGCTGATCCCAAGCGGAAGGCGCTCGAGCTGTGCTTGCCGTTGGCGGCGCTTGCCCAGGCCAGCAGCTACGCCGACGTGTTAGGCGATCGCTTGCGCAGCGAGGCTCAACGCGTCGCCGAAGTCGAAGCGGTCGAACAACAGCTAGCCAAGCTCGAGCGTGAGCGCGAACAACTGTTCGTTGACCGCGACGCAGCGGAGGGCGTGCTGCGTGCCGTTGGGGCGCGTTGGGAAAACGCGGCGCGCGGGCTCGGCAGCGCGGAGCTGCTCCCGAGCGAGGCCCGGCGGGTGCTGCAGGACGAGCGGGAAGGTTGGCGGGAGGTCGCGCGGCAGGAACAAGAGCTGGCGCGCGCGCGGGCGGCGCTCGGCGCGGCCGAGGCGCGCGCGACCGAAGCTGGGCGAGGGTTGGGCGCTTGGCGCGAAGAGTGGCAAGTCGCGATCGCACCGCTCGGCCTGCCGCCGAACGCGCGGCCCGAGCAAGCCTCGCGCCTGCTCGAAGCGCTCGCGGATCTTTGGAACCAGCGTGAGCAGCTGGCACTGCTCGAGCAGCGGATCATCAAAATCGAGCGCGATATAACGGTCTTTGCCGGCACCGTGCGCGAGCTTATCGATGCGTTCGCGCCCGAGCTGTCGGCGCTCCCGGCGCCTGATGCGGCCGTGCAGCTGCTCGCTGTGCACGGCAAGGCCTCGGAGCAGGCGCGGCAACGCAGCGGGATCGAAGTCGAGTTGGGCCGTGCCAAGCGCGAGCTGGCAGAGGCTGACGCGCGCCGCAACGAGCATGTCCAAAGCTTGGCCGAGTTGTGCCGCGAGGCAGGCGCCGTCGACGTGGCCTCGCTGCTCGAGCTCGAACAAAAGGTCGAACGGGCGTTCGCGCTGGAGCAAGAACTCGAGCAACTCAGTGCCCGGCTTTCGGACGTATGCGAAGGCGACGACGTTCGAGCGCTGGTCGAGGAAGCACGCCTCAGTGACAAGGGCGCGGTCGCCGCTCGCCTCGCTGAGCTTGACGATTTGATCGCGCTGCGCGAAGACGAAGCGCGCGAGGCGGAGCGCGAGGTCTCGGAGCTGCAGCTGGGGTTGCGCACCTACGAAGGGCGCGAGGGGGCCGACGCCGCTCAGGAACTTTCAGCGACCGTCGCGCGCTTGGCCGAATTGTCGTCGACCTGGGCGCGGCGCAAGCTCGCGGCCGCGGTGCTCGAGCGCGTCGTAGAACGATACCGCGAAAAGAACCAGCGGCCGGTCTTGTCACGCGCCAGCGAGCTGTTCCGACGGCTGACCTTGGGCAGATTCTCGGCTTTGCGCGTCGGGCTCGAAGAGACGCGGCTCGAATGCGTTGAGGCGGTTGACGGCAAGGGGTTGGAGGTCGAACAGCTGTCGACCGGTACGCGCATGCAGCTGTTCCTGGCGCTCAAGCTGGCGAGCCTCGAGCAGTACGTGAGGACCGCCCCGCCGTTGCCGTTGGTGCTGGACGACGTGCTGGTCGAGTGGGACGACGAGCGCTCGCGGGTGGCGCTCAGCGTCTTGGCCGAGTTCTCCGAACGGCTGCAGATCCTGCTGTTCACGCACCACGGCCGCGACGTCACGGCCGCCGAGGCCCTCGGCGACAGTCGCATCTTGACCCACCACTTGGTGCCGCGAGCTGCACTGCTGTCGAACGCAGGAGGTGGGTAACGGAGGAGGCGCGCAACGCAAGGACGCAGTTGACGGAGGCTTCGGATCGGTCGAAACTGGGCGGATGTTCCGGGATCTGTTGGTTGTCCTGCCCGCGGCCCTAGTTGGCGCAGCGCTGATGGTTAGCCCGGCCACGGCGCGCGCAGACGGCCCCGACGGCGATGGTGACGGCGTTCCCGATGCGGTCGATGCCTGTCCCAAAGAGCCGGGCATCAAGAGCTCGGATCCGAAGACGTCCGGCTGCGCCGCAAAGGTCGGCGCGGTCGCGCTGAATAGCACGGCCGAAGTAACGTTCAGTGGTTACCAATCGCTGCCCGGCAATCGCGGCATTGTGTTCGTCGAGCTGAGCGACGCGGTAGCGGTGGAAGTGAGCCGGGTCGGCCAAGTCATCGAGTACCGGCTGGTCGGCGCCAGCGTGTCGCTTAAAAACAACAAGAATCCGCTGCTTTTGCGCGACTTCAACTCCAGCGCGATGAGCGCGGTCCTGGTGCCGGAGGCGCGCGGGAAGGGGCGGCAAAAGAAGAAGCAGCGGGCGGTACGACTGGTGATCGAGCTGCGCGGCGTCGCGTCGCCCTCCTACCGCATGCTGCAGCGCGGCCGGGGAGCGGTGCTCGAGGTCGACGTGCCGGCCTTTTCTGCCAAGTAGGCGTGACCGGCGTTTTCGGCCGATCAACGCTAGCCAGCCGACGGCGACAACAGGCCGAGGCCTTCGACCTCGACGCCGGTGACGACCGAGACGGCGAACAACAATTCGACTTCGGGCAGCGCGACCAGCGCGTGCGAAGAATCGCGGGTCATCTCTTGCAGGTCCCCCGGCAAGTAGACGCGCCCGCTCGGTTCGTCGCGGTAGCCGCCTGCCAGCACCAGCACGCGCTCCTGGCCGAGGTGGCGATGCATTGGAAAGCGCCCGCCAGCTGGCAGCGCTACCAGTCCGTTGTCGGCGCCGGCCACGCGCGGTCCGCCTGCCAAGTGCATCAGCCGTGTGCCCGGGATCTGCGAAGCCAGCCACACGCCTGGCGTGGCCGCGCGCTCGAAAATGCCGGCCAGCTCCGTGTCGTCGAGGTCGAACAGGTCGGTCAGCTTGCCGAACAGCGGCGCGAAGCGCAAACGCGGTCGCGCGATGGTCGCCAGCAGTCGCTCACGCAGCAGCTGCGGCGGCGCTTTCGGCGGCGGCGTCAACTGCGTCAAGGCTTCACGCAGCGCGGCGTCGTTTCCGTCGTCGAGCCCCGCTTCGCGCAGCAGCTCGGGTAGCTCAGGTTGGTTTCGATTCGTCATCGCAGCTCCACCACCGAATCCGAGAGCGCGCCGCGCAACGCCGCCAACGCCGCCGCGACGCGCGATTTCACGGTGCCGAGCGGCACGCCCACGCGCTCGGAAATTTCGCTCGACGACAAGCCTTCGAAGTAGCCGAGCAAGAGCACTTCACGTTGCTCCGGCGGCAGCGCCACCAGCACCTTGCGGATCCGCGTCTGGTCGGCGCCGGCCGTCGTGTCGCGACTCGGGTCGCCCAGCTCGGCCAGCCAAGCGTCGTCGTGCGCGTTGGACTGCTTGGAAACCCGCGCCGACTTCTGCACGTCGAGCGACCGGCTGCGGGTGCGCAGCAAGAGCCACGACTTCACGCTGCCGCGCGCCTGGTCGTAGTCGGCCGCGTGTCGCCAGGCTTCCAAAAAAACGTCGTGAATCACGTCTTCTGCCTCCGCTCCGCGGCCGACGATGCGCTGCGACAACGCCAGCATCGTCCCCGAGTAGCGGTCGTAGAGCTGCGCCAACGCCGCGCTATCGCCGCGCGCCATCGCGTGGACGATGGCGACATCGTCGGCAGCGCCTTCCGGGGCATTCGGCAGGGGGGCCAAGAATCGGGCAAGCTACCAAGCCCGCCCCAGTTTCGCCAGCGCCGGCCTTGCGCTAGGACCGGCTCCGAGCCCTTGTCTAAGAACCTGCCAGAAGAAGTCGAGCTCGAGCTCGGGCTCGATGAAGCGATGGAAGCCGACGCGCTCCGCGAACGAGTGGCCAAAAAGCTCGGCGTAACGCCGGGGTCGCTGCCCGAGCCGCGCATTCTCCGGCGCTCGGTCGACGCGCGGCGCGGCTCGGTGCGTTTCCATCTCATCGTCGGCTTCGGGTCCCCGCCCACGGAGGCGCTTGGCGGCGCTCCCCCGCGTGAAGCCACCGTCGCCGGTCCTCCAGTCGTGATCGTCGGAGATGGCCCCGCGGGACTGTTCTGCGCGTACGAGCTGGCGCGCCACGGTCTGCCGGTAGTGGTCGTCGATCGCGGCAAGACCGTGCAGCCGCGCCGCCACGACTTGAAAGCCTTGAATCAAGGCGGCACCGTCAATAGCGATAGCAACTACTGCTTCGGCGAAGGCGGCGCCGGCACGTACAGCGACGGCAAGTTGTACACGCGCGCGCACAAGCGCGGCAGCGTACGCGACGTGATCGAGCTGCTCGCATTGCACGGCGCACCCGAAGCGATTTTGGTCGATGCGCGTCCACACATCGGCTCCAATCGCTTGCCGAAGGTCGTGACGGCCCTGCGCGAAAAGCTCGCTGGCGTGGGCGTGCAGTTCGAGTTCGGCGCGCGCGTCATCGGGCTGCTACAAAACGTCGGCCGCGTCTCGGGCGTGCGCCTGGCCGACGGGCGCGAGCTTCTTGCGCGCGCGGTCGTGCTCGCCACGGGCCACTCGGCGCGGGATGTGTTCGTGATGCTGGCCGAAACCGGCGTGAAGCTCGAGGCCAAGGCGTTCGCGCTCGGCGTGCGGATCGAACACCCGCAAGCGCTGATCAACCGGATTCAGTACGGGCGCTTCGCCGACCACCCGAAGCTGCCGAACGCTTCGTACCGGGTGGCTGAAACGGTGGATGGCCGCGGCGTGTTCTCGTTCTGCATGTGCCCAGGCGGTTTCGTCGTGCCGGCGTCGACCGAGCCGGGCGAGCTGGTCGTCAACGGTATGAGCCTGTCGCGGCGCGACTCGCCGTTCGCCAATTCCGGGCTCGTGATCGGCATCGAACCCGCCGACGTCGAGCGCGCTGGCTTTCCCGGCGTGCTCGGCGGCATCGAGCTACAGCGTCGGATCGAGCAGTCCGCGTTCGCGGCCAGCAGCGGCACGCTGTCGGCGCCGGCCACGCGGGTCACCGATTTTCTCGCGCGCCGCCCCTCCAGCACCGTCCCCGAAACCAGCTACATCCCCGGGCTCACGCCGACCGATATCGGGCCGATCCTCGACTCCGCTGGCCTGCCGCTCGCCGACCGCCTCCGCCTTGCCCTGGGCGCCTTCGATCGCAAGCTGCGCGGCTACCGGACCGAGGAAGCGGTTCTGATCGGCGTGGAATCTCGCACCAGCTCACCTGTCAGGGTCCCGCGCGACCCGGAGACGCTCGAGGCTCCTGGTTTTTCCGGCCTGTATCCTTGCGGTGAGGGTGCAGGTTTCGCCGGTGGTATCGTGAGCGCGGCGCTCGACGGCCAGCGCATCGCCCGCGCAATCGCCGCGGTTGTGACTGGCTCATGACACAGCCGCTTGTGCTGGTCTGTGCCGGTTGGACTGTGCCCTTCGGAGGCTTGAACTGGGTCACAGGCCGGCGTAGGTAGTCCGAGTGGATAGCTACAGGCCCGAATCCGATCGCGACCCCCAAGAGACCCAAGAGTGGATCGAGTCGCTGGACTCCGTCGTGGAGGCGGAGGGTAGGGAACGCGCGCAGTTCATCCTCAACCGTGTAATCGAGACGGCACGCGCACGCGGCCTCGATCCGGTGCTGCCCGTCAGCTCCGACTACGTGAACACGATTCGTCCCGAAGAGGAGCCTCAGTTCCCCGGCGACGAAGAGATGGAAGAGCGCATCCGCCGAATCATCCGCTGGAACGCCGCGGTGATGGTGCACAAGGCCAACAAGACCTTCGACGGCTTGGGCGGCCACATTTCCACCTACGCCTCGAGCGCGACGCTGTACGAAGTCGGCTTCAACCATTTCTTCCGCGGCAAAGACGCCGACGGCTCCGGCGACCAGATCTATTTTCAGGGTCACGCGTCACCCGGCATCTACGCGCGCTCGTTCCTGGAGGGCCGTCTCAGTCTCGACCAGATGGAGCGCTTCCGGCGCGAGACAGAGCGGGGCCGTGGTCTGTCGTCGTACCCGCATCCTCGCTTGATGCCCGACTATTGGGAGTTCCCGACGGTCAGTATGGGCCTCGGCCCGATCGGGTCGATCTATCAGGCACGCTTCAACCGCTACCTGCACAACCGCGGCCTAGCGGACACTTCCAAATCGCGCGTTTGGTGCTTCATCGGCGACGGCGAGTCGGACGAGCCGGAGACGCTCGGCGCGCTCAGCATCGCATCGACCGCGCAGCTGGATAACCTCACTTTCGTGCTGAACTGCAACCTGCAGCGGCTCGACGGACCCGTGCGCGGCAACGGCAAGATCGTTCAAGATCTCGAGGGCGTGTTCCGCGGCGCCGGTTGGAATGTCGTCAAGGTCGTGTGGGCCGAAAACTGGGATTCGCTCTTCGCCAAAGACGTCGAAGGCGTGCTGCGCAAACACCTGAACGCCGTCGTCGACGGCCAATGGCAGCGGCTCACCACCGCTACGGGTGACGTCGTGCGCCAGGAGTTCTTCGCGCTCGATCCGCGCATGCTCGAGATCGTCAAGGATATGACTGACGAGGAGATCGGGCGCCTGCAGCGCGGCGGTCACTCCAGCCGCAAGGTCTTCGCCGCCTACCAGCGCGCCACCACCTCCAACGACGGTCGTCCGACGGTCGTGCTCGCGCATACGGTGAAGGGTTGGATGCTCGGCGGCAGCTTCGAAGGCAGCAACGTCACTCACCAAAAGAAGAAGATGGATCAGAACGAGCTGAAGGCGTTCCGAGACGTCTTGCAGCTGCCCGTAACCGACGACCAGATGGAAAAGCTTCCGCCTTTCTATCACCCCGGCATGAAGAGCCCCGAGGTCGAGTACGTGCTCGAGCGTCGCCGCGCGCTTGGCGGCTTCGTTCCCAAGCGTCGCACTCAGGTCGACGTCAAGCTCGAAATCCCGGGCAGTGACGTGTTCGACGAGTTCTTCAAGGGCATGGCCAAGGGCGAAGCGTCGACCACGATGGTCTTCTCGCGCTTGCTGGCGAAGCTCTTGCGCGACAAGAAGATCGGCAAACGCATCGTGCCGATCGTGCCGGACGAGGCGCGGACCTTCGGTATGGACGCTTTGTTCAGTCAGGTCGGCATCTACGCGCCGAAGGGCCAGCTCTACACGCCGATCGACAAAGGCAAGCTGCTCTACTACCGCGAGGCGCAAGACGGTCAGGTGCTGGAAGAGGGCATCACCGAGGCCGGCTCGATGGCGTCGTTCATCTCGGCCGCGACGTCGTCGGCGACGCACGGCCAGCCGATGATCCCGTTTTACATCTTCTATTCGATGTTAGGGTTCCAGCGCACTGGCGACCAGTTTTGGGCTGCCGGCGATCAGATGGCGCGCGGCTTCATCCTCGGCGCCACCGCCGGCCGTACCACGCTGAACGGTGAAGGTCTGCAGCACGAAGACGGTCACAGCCATCACATCGCGATGACGGTGCCGAACTGTGTCGCCTACGACGTCGCGTTTGCGTACGAGCTGGCAGCCGTCATCGAAGACGGCCTGCACCGCATGTACGAAAACGACGAGGCCATCTACTACTACATCACGCTGCAGAACGAGGACTACGCGATGCCGGCGATGCCCGAAGGTGCCAAAGATGGCATCCTCAAAGGCATCTACAAGTTTCGCAACGCCGAGCAGAAGCTGGGCCGTCACGTCCAGCTGCTCGGCTCGTCGTGCATCATTCAACAAGTGATGCGCGCGCAAGAAATGCTGAAAGAATTCGGCGTTTCGGCCGACATTTGGGGCGTGACCAGCTACCAGCAGCTGCGCAACGACGCGACCTCGTGCGAGCGTTACAACCGCCTGCACCCGGAAGCCGAGCCGCGCGTGCCGTACATCTCGCAAGTCCTCAAAGACGCTCCCGGTCCGTTCATCGCCGCCAGCGACTACATCAAGCACACGCCCGACTCGGTCGCGCGCTTCATTCCCGGCACCTTCGTCCCGCTCGGCACCGACGGCTTCGGCATGAGCGACACTCGCGAAGCCTTGCGCCGCCACTTCGAGGTCGACGCCGAAAACGTCGTACTCGGTGCGCTCCACGGCCTGCGCCTCGACGGCAAAATGACCCCGGCCGAAGTTGCCGCCGCCATCAAAAAGCTCGGCATCGACCCCGAAAAAATCGAACCGATGAAGATCTGAGTCCGCGCGGGCTGCCACGACGCAGCCCGCCTCGCAGAACCTTCCGTGCCGGCCTCAGGCCACCCTGTGCGATCGAGATTTTTTCACAGGGAGATCGGGAGATCGGGAGTTTTGCTTGTTTGTTCGTGCGCCACGACACCCCACGGTGATTGCGCAGTATACGTTCAACGTCGTCCGTCTCGAACCCCAAAATTATCGCTCCCGATCTCCCGATCTCCCTGTGAAAAAATCTGGGAGACTTACCAGAGGGCTTTCAGGATACGGGCGTGGATTGACGGCAACGCGAGCTGCTCGACTTGTCGGCGCGTGAAGAATGCAGCGCGTTTTGTGGGCAATTTTATCAGCTTGCATTCGACGACGCTGAGCGTGATCCGAAAGCGCGTGATGGTGTGGCGCGCTTCGCGCAACGTTGCGCCGGCCGCTGCGGCGACGCCGATTTGGGTCAGCGCCCGCAGCGCGCCGGTCGACGCCCTTTCGGTGCGCGACAGCTCGACGAAGGGCAAAATCCAAAGACCTGCCCAACGCGCCGCATCGGCCGGCAGCTGTCGCAGCAGCACCGCGTCGCCATGCCGCACGTAGGCCGCCGCGGTCGTGACCTCGGTCGGCGCTTTTCGCTTGGCCAGCTGCGGCAGCTCGCACTCTAGCCCTTTCGCGAGCGCTTGGCATTGGTTGGCGACCGGGCATTCCGGACAGCGCGGCGACGTCGGCGTGCAGATCGTGGCGCCGAGCTCCATCAGGCTCTGATTGAACTCGGACGGCTGGTCCGCCGGCACCAGCTCGCGTGCCTTTCGCCACAGCTCGTTCTTCAGCGGCGCCTTGGCCGGGTCACCCGCGAACGCGAACAGACGGCACAAGACCCGCACCACATTGCCGTCGACGATTGGCTCTGGCAGCCCGAACGCGATGCTGGCGATCGCGCCCGCCGAGTACGGGCCGATCCCGGGCAGCGCCAGGAGCGCGTCCACATCGCACGGCAACTGGCCGGCGTGCCGCTCGGCGACCGCGCGTGCTCCAGCCAGCAGTCGCCGTGCGCGCGAATAGTAGCCGAGCCCCTGCCAAGCGTGGAGCACATCAGCGTCTTCGGCCGCCGCCAGCGCCATCACACTCGGAAAACGCTGCATCCAGCGCTCGTAGTAGCCGAGCACGGTTTTTACCTGGGTCTGCTGCAGCATCACCTCGCTGACCCAAATTGCGTACGGATCCCGCGTTCGCCGCCACGGCAGATCCCGCTTCCGCCTTTCGTACCAGTCGACCAATAGCCGTACCGTGTCCGCGGTTTTGGGATCTGCGCGACCACCCAGCCGCCCAAGCGTTTCGCCTGAGGCTTCGGCTGGGGCACCGGCCTGACCACTCAAATGGGCGGAAAGCGGAACGTCTTGTTTTGTAAGCGGTTTTCGTGACAGACTCGAAGCTTACCTGATCCTCGGCGATGCCAGCGCCCATCATCGTCTCACTCGACTCCATTCGCACCGACGGGTGGTTTGAACGCATTGGTGAAGGCATCGGCAGCTTCCAAGCGCTGTGCGACATCGTGGGGCCGCGTTTCTTCGCGTTTGCGATGATCACGGGCGCGCGCATCACGTCGCTCACTGTCGACCGTCGCAACCCAGACAACACGCTGGTCGACTTCGTGGTCGGCCCCGAAAACGCCGAGGTCACCGAGGCCGACGCCCAACGGCTGAGCTTGTCCGACTTCCGAAAACGGCTGGTTTCGGCGCTGATCACTGAAGAGCCGATTTCGGACCCGCCGAAGCGCGTGACGGATCTCGAAGCCGTGCAATTGCACGTCGGCGTTCGTTACCTCTTACTCGCGCCGCTGTACGGCTACGCGCTACGCGAGCTGACGGTCGAGCCCGAAGGCTCACGCCTGCGCCTGCTCCACGACGGCGTCGAAGAATCGTACCTGCTGAGCGCATTCCGGGCCCGCATGCGCGCCCATGTGCGCGAAGAGCTGGAGCGCGTCACGCGCCCGCAAGCCCGCGGCGCGATCGAGCTTTCACGCGTGGCTGAGGCCGAGCAAGCAGCCGAACGCGGCGATCACGTGCGGATTTTGGAGCTGCTCGGCGCTTGGCCGGCGCCGCTCGCGATCTTCTTGCGTACGCCCGAAGGGCAAATGCTCAACGTCGAGACGCGCGGCTTGATCGCGCGCGCGCTCGGTTTGCTTGGCAGCGCCTGCATCGTGCTCGGCGAAATCGGCAAAGGTGAAGAGGTGCTGCGGCTGGGCGTGCAGTACGCGGGCGACGGACCGATGGCGTCCGACATCTACTTCCGGCTCGGCGCGGCCATGCTGAGCGACGGCCGGGCGGGAGAGTCGATTGGTCCCTTGCGCCGTGCCGCCAACCTCGGCTCGTCGGGCGAAAAAGTGTGGCCACTGTTGGCGCAGGCGCTGCTCGCGCGGGGCCGTTTCATCGCTGCTTACGCCGCCACGCTCGAAGCGCGCTCGGCCGGCGCGACCGCCGAAGCCGTGGCGCAAGTCACCGACGCGGTGCGCGAGGTGCTCGGGCCAGCCTTCGGTAAGTTTCAGCAGCAGACAGAGCGCCGAGTCTAGCGGCCCAAGAGCCGGCCAAACCGCCAGGCCGGTGCCAGGTGGCGGTCCAAAAGCGCGCGCCGGCGCGGGTCGGAGTTCTGAGGGCTATAGTCCGGTTTTTATTGGATATTTGCGCTCTGTACGACGCTTTGCTGGGCTCACATTGACAGGCCTCGTCGCACGGCACTACAACGCCCCCGGAGCCCGGTGATTTCCGCGATTTCGCGCTAAGTCCCGGGCCGGAAGAACAAGTCGATGCTCGAGCTGTACGCCCCGATGTTCATCATGTTCGCCATCGTCGCGGTGATCTGCACCGTGATGTTCGCCGGCGGACATTTCGTCGGCCCCAAGAATCCGACGCCTGAAAAGCAGATGCCCTTCGAGTGCGGCAACGACACGCCGGGCGCTCGCGACGTGAAGATGAACGTAAAGTTCTATCTGACCGCGATCTTGTTCGTCGTTTTCGATGTCGAGGTGGTCTTCATGTACCCCTGGGCAGCCTTGTTCAAGGGCCTGGGATGGTTCGGCTTCCTCAGTATGCTGTCGTTCATCGTGGCGCTGATGGTAGCGCTTGCTTACTGCTGGAAAAAAGGAGCGCTCGAATGGGAGAGCTGAAGGCACCCTCAACCTCGATCCTCGAGCCGGGTGCGACGTCTGGATTTGCGACGACGAAGTTCGAGTCGCTGTTGGCGTGGGCTCAGAAGTATTCGTTGTTCATGAACCCGTTCGTGACCGCGTGCTGCGGCATGGAGTTCATGGCCGTCTCCAGCCCGCGCTACGACTTCTCGCGCTTCGGCTCGGAAGCGCCGCGCTTCTCGCCGCGCCAGAGCGATTTGCTGTGGGTCGTTGGCACGATCGTGCAGCGCCAAGCACCGATTTTGAAGCGTATTTACGAGCAAATGGCCGAGCCGAAGTGGGTGCTGGCGTTCGGAACCTGCGCGTCCAGCGGCGGTTTCTACGACAACTACGCGTGCGTCGCTGGCCTCGACAAGATCATCCCGTGCGACGTTTACGTGCCCGGTTGTCCGCCGCGCCCGGAAGCGGTGCTCGACGGTCTGATGCTGCTGCAGGACAAGATCCAGCGCGGCGATCGTACGCCCGGCATCGTCAAGCCCCGCATCGATCCGGTGCAGGAGCCGAACACGGCGCTCGTGCAACTTCGCCGCTCTCGCTCCTCCCGTCCGCCGGCGACCTGACATCATGAGCAAAGCACTCATCGAGCTGGTTAAGAAAAACTTCCCCGACGCCGTGCTGGAGAGCCACTCCCAGCTCGGTGACGATACGCTGGTGCTCGCGCCGGGTCGCTGGAAGGAAGTCGCCAGCTTCCTGAAAGACAACCCGCAGAGCGACATGACCATGCTCACGGATCTGACCGCGGTCGACTATCCGGATCGCGATCCGCGCTTCGAAGTCGTCGCGCACCTGTACTCGCTCAGCCGTGGTCATCGCCTACGCCTCAAGGCCAAGGTCGGTGATCGCGACGGTGAGACGGTCGAGATCGACACGCTCACCGAGCTGTGGGCGAGCGCCAACTGGATGGAGCGCGAGTGCTTCGACATGTTTGGCGTCAAATTCCTCGGCCACCCAGATTTGCGCCGCATCCTGACGTATCCGGAGTTCGAAGGGCACCCGCTGCGCAAGGACTACCCGGCCGACAAGATTCAGCCCCTGGTGCAGTACCGCGACGAGCCGAACATCGACAAGGTGGCGCCATTCGGCGTCGACGAAGGTATGTCCTTCGGTCGGCAGACCCACAAACGCGGCGTCGCAGACGACGACTCACGGATGAACTGAGCGATGGAACCAATCGATCAAGATCTGGACGCCTCCGAGCTCGAGCTGCCGAGCGAGCCGATGCTGCTCAACGTCGGCCCGGCTCACCCGGCCACGCACGGCACCGTGCGCATCGTGATGGAGCTCTCGGGCGAAATCATCGAGCGCTGCGACGTGCAGGTCGGTTACCTGCACCGCGGCTTCGAGAAGATGTGCGAGCGCGGCACTTGGACCCAGGTGTTCCCGTACGTCGACCGCTGCAACTACGTCTCGCCGATGCTGAATAACGTCGGCTTCGCGCTGGCGTGCGAGAAGATGCTCGGCATCACGGTGCCGGACCGCTGCCAGCACTACCGCATGATCTTGGGCGAGCTGGCCCGCATGTCGGACCACCTGACGTGCGACGGCGCGATGGCGATGGAGCTTGGCGCTTTCACGCCGTTTTTGTGGATGATTAAGGGCCGCGAGATGGTCTGGGAGATCATGGAGGAAGAGACCGGCGCGCGGCTCACGCACAGCTTCGGTCGCGTGGGTGGCATGGCCGCTCCGCCGACCGACGGCTTCAAAGAGCACACGCGCGCGGTCGTGCAGCACATCCTCACGATCGTCGACGAGGTCGAGCGGCTGTTGCTCGGTAACCGGATTTTCCTCGACCGGCTCGAGAACGTCGGCGTGATCAGCGCCGATGACGCGATTTCGCTCGGCTGGACGGGCCCGTGCCTGCGCGCCACCGGCGTGCCGTACGACGTGCGCAAGGCTCACCCGTACATGAAGTACGGCGAAGTCGAGTTTGACGTGCCGGTCGGCAGCGCGGGTGATTGCTTCGATCGCTTCATGGTGCGCTTGGCCGAGATGCGTCAGAGCGCGCGCATCATCGACCAGTGCCTGGAGCGCATGGCCGACTCAGGTCCGGTCAACGTCGACGATCCGCGCGTCATCCTCCCGCCGAAAGAGGAGGTTTACAACACGATCGAAGGCACGATTCAGCACTTCAAGATCGTGATGGAAGGCCTGAAATTGCCGGCTGGCGAGGTGTACTCGTACACCGAAGGCGGTAACGGTGAGCTCGGGTTTTACCTGGTCAGCGACGGCAGTGGTACGCCGCATCGCGTGCGCATCCGTCCACCCTGCTTTTTGATCACCGGCGGCCTCGAGCGGGTGATCACCGGCCAAATGATGGCTGACGTCGTGCCGAGCTTCGGCTCGCTGAATATGATCGGTGGAGAGTGCGACCGCTGAGGTCTTGAACCGCCATGCCTAGCTTCAAGTTAGACGACAAGGATATTGCCTTCGAGCCCGGTGACACGATCATCCGGGCCGCCCACCGCGCCGGCGTCGACGTGCCGCATTACTGCTGGCACCCGGGGCTGAGCGTCGCCGCCAACTGCCGCATGTGCCTGGTGGAGCTGATGCCTCCACCCGGTCGCCCGGCGATGATGCTCGACGTCTTGGCGTGGGATGCCCTGCACCAGACATACGTGCCGCAGAAGAAGCCGAAACTTCAGCCCGCCTGCCAGCAGGCGGCCGCCGACGGCATGGTGGTCAAGAGCCAGACCAGTGAGCACGCGGTCCGCGCGCGCTCGGCCGTGCAAGAGCTGCTTTTGCTCAATCACCCCGTCGATTGCCCGATCTGCGATCAAGCCGGCGAGTGCCGGCTGCAAGACTACTGGCTCGAGCATCAGGCTTCGAAGAAGCGCATGCGCGACGAGCCGATTCACAAGCCGAAGGGCGTCGTGTTTGGCCCGACCATCGTCTACGACGCCGAGCGCTGCATCATGTGCACGCGCTGCGTGCGAGTGTCGGCCGAGCTTGCCAAAGATCCGGTGCTCAGCATGCGCGAGCGCGGCAACTTGAATGAAATCACCGTTGCGCCAGGCCGCCAGCTCGATCACCAGTACACGCTGATGACCGAGTACGTGTGCCCGGTCGGCGCGCTCACTTCGAGCGACTTCCGCTTCAAGGCGCGCGTGTGGTTCTTGCGCTCCGCGCGCAGCACCTGCGTCGGCTGTGCCACCGGCTGCAGCTCGTTCACGGATTTCGATCCGCGCAACCAGAAGGTCTACCGTTACCGTCCACGTGAGAACGCTGCGGTCAACAATTACTGGATGTGCGACGACGGCATGCTGGACTACCAGCGCATTCACCAGAACCGCGTGCTCGAAGCACGGATCAAGGGTGAGGGAGTCTCCGACGCCGCCGCTCTCGAAAAGGCCGCCGATCTGATCAAGCAGGCTTCGCCGCAAAAGACGGCGATCTTGCTTAGTGCCGAGCACTCGAACGAGGACAACACGGCGCTGCTCGACTTGGGCAAGGCGCTGGGCGCGCTGCAGATTTACTACACCGGGCGTCCGCAAGGCCAGGGTGACGACATCCTGATGAGCGCGGACAAGAACCCGAACACCGCCGGCGTGTTGGCGTTGTCGGGCGGCAAAGCCAAGCCGTTCGTCGACCTGGTCGCCGCGCTCAAGGAAGGCAAAGTCGGCGCGCTGGTCGCGCTCGGCTCCGCGATCGGCAACCCGAACGACGCCGCCGCGCTGAAAGACGCGAAGAACTTCGTCGCGTTCTCGACCCACTATGGCGAAATCGCCGATCACGCCGCCGTGGTCTTGCCGGCCAGCAGCTGGGCCGAGGCCGACGGCACGTTCGTCAATCGGACCGGCCTCCGCCAGGAGAGCGATCGCGCGATCAATCCGCAGGGCGCCTCGCGCCCGGCTTTCCGCTGGGTGCAGGAGCTGGCCAAGCTCTTGAGCCTGACCTTGCCTTGGAAGAAAGCGTCGGAGCTCCGCGCGCTCAGCCAAGGCACCGAGACCGCCGCGCCGTCTCCGTCGCTTGCGCCGGGAGCAGAGTAAATGAACGACGTCGCGCTATTTGCCATCAAGTTCGTCGGGCTCGGCTTTGCCGTCGCGATGTTCGCTATGAACCTGGCCGTCATCTTGACCTGGGTCGATCGCCGTCAAGGCGCGATGATTCAGGATCGCGTCGGCCCGAACCGGGCCGTGGCGTGGATCCCAACGCCGATCGCGCAAGGCTTGGCGTTCGGTCCGGCGGCGCTGCTTGCCGTCGGTGTGCTTGCCTACTGCTACAAGAACGAGGTCACCGGCCCCGCGCTCGAACAGCGCGGCATGCTGTTCAGCCAGCTCGCCGTGCTGCTGTTCTGGCTCACCGGTTGCGTCATCGCTTCCAAGGTCAAAGCGCGCGGCGCACGCAACAGCTTCGACCTCTGGATCCAGACGCTCGGCGAGCCGCGCTACATCTTCTTCGGCGGCTTGGCCGTCCACGTCGCTTTGTTCTTTTTCTCGCTCATGCTGCGTGGCGGCCCGAGCGGGGCGACCTTCACGAAGATCACGTCCGGCGCCGGTCCGGCCCTGTTTGCGCTCGCGGCGCTGTTCGGCGCGGGCTACGCCGCTTTCGTCATCCGTAAGGAAAAGCGCGTCGGTCTACGCCTCGCGGGCCTCCTGCATCCGGCGGCCGACGGCTTGAAGACGCTGTTCAAGGAAGACTTCGTTCCGCCCAACGCCGACAAATTCCTGTTCAACCTGGCGCCGTTCATCTCGTTCTTCCCCGCGCTCGTCGTGCTGGCCTGCGTGCCGTTCGCCGACACGCTGTGCTTCGCCACCAACGCCGAGGGCAAGATTCAGTTGAGCCAACTGGCCAGCATGGTGCCGCGCGTCGGGGTCTGTTCCGAAGGCGCGCTGAAGATCCAGGCCATCGACCTGAACATCGGACTGCTCTACTTCCTGGCCGTTGGCGGCACCGGCATCGTCGGTGCGGCGCTGGCCGGTTGGGCGAGCGACAACAAGTACAGCTTGCTTGGTGGCCTGCGCGCGGCCGGTCAAATGGTCTCGTACGAGGTCACGATGGGCCTCACGCTGATTGGCATGATCATGGTCTACGGCACCTTGCAGGTAGACAAGATGATCCTGTGGCAGCAGGAGAACACCTGGGGCGTGTTCGCCCAGCCGCTGGCCTTCGTCTTGTTTTTTGCGGCCGCGGTCGCGGAATCGAAGCGCATTCCGTTCGACATCCCTGAGGGCGAGAGCGAGATCGTCGCTGGTTACTTCACCGAGTACGCCGGTATGAAGTTCGCGATGTTCTTCTTCGCGGAGTACATCGCGGTCGTCACCGCCAGCGCGTTGATGGCGGCGGTGTTCTTCGGCGGCTGGAGCCTGCCGTTCGTGTTCCGCGACGGCATTCACCTGGCGGTCGGCAACACCCCGATCTTCGACGCTGCGATGCCGCACGGCGGAGTCGTGGCGCTTGGCGCGCTGGCCTTCATCTTGAAGACGATCGTGCTGTGCTGGCTACAGCTGACGATCCGTTGGACCTTGCCGCGTTTCCGTTACGACCAACTGATGCGGCTCGGCTGGCGCAAGCTCTTGCCGGCTTCGCTCGTCAACATCTTGCTGACCGGCTTCGTGGTGATGGCGATCCGCACCGGCGGCCCGACGGCGGACCACGCGATGAGCGTGGTCGCCAACCTCTGCAACCTGCTGCTGGCGCTGGGCGGTCTGGGCCTAGTGGTCTGGTTCGCGATTTTCATGAGCACACCGCGCAAGATCAAACAGAACTTGTCGACGACTTCAGCGCAGTACGCGGCGGACGCCGGCGGTACCCGCAGCCTTCGGATGGGAGCATGACTTTGGACGCAAAAACTCTGGGTCCTCGTAAAGTGAGCGGCGTGACGGTGACTCGGCCCGGTCGCGGCGCGGGCGTCCAGACGTATATCCCCGAGATCGCCAAAGGCTTGGCGATCACCATGAAGCACTTCTTCCAGAACACGAAGGAGATGGCCCTCGGTCAGCGTAACGATCCGGTGCTCGAGTCGATCGAAGACGGCATCAACACGCTGAGCTACCCCGAGCAGCGTCGGCCGTATCCGACGCGCTTCCGTGGCCTGCATCGGCTCACGCATCGCGACGACGGCTCGCCGCGTTGCGTCGCTTGCTTGTGCTGCTCAACCGCCTGCCCGGCGCAGTGCATTCACATCGAAGCCGGCGAATACCCCGAGGGCGATCCGAAGCGCGGCTACGAGCGCTTCCCTACGCGCTTCGTGATCGACGAGCTGCGCTGCATCTTCTGCGGTTTCTGCGTGGAAGCGTGTCCGTGCGACGCCATCCGCATGGACACCGGCATGCATGCCGCCCCGTACGATTCGCGCGACCAGTTCATCTTCGAAAAAGACCTGATGATGAGCTTCCCGGGTCGCGACGGCTCGCACGTCACCGCCAATCCCCGTCACGAACCCGGCGAATCCGGCCACCCCGGCGTCGACCGCAGCCACGGCCACTGAACGGATCCGTTCGGTTCCCCAAGTCTCCCGAGATTTTTTCACAAGGAGATCGGGAGATCGGGAGATTGATTGGCGCCGAAACGGACGGCGTTTGGGCGTCGTCAAACGTTGTTCGCGTCATGCCGTTGCGGCTGTACGGGGCAACGCCAATGACGATTGGCGTCGAAGAAGTCTTGGCGCGGCTTTGCGCCCAAACCCGCTTGCCTCCCGATCTCCCGATCTCCTTGTGAAAAAATCTGGGAGTCGCGCAGGGTCTGAAATCGGCTGCTATAGTGCGCGGCGGTGACTGATTACGAAGTTGTTATTGGGCTGGAAGTCCACGCGCAGCTACTGACGAAGACGAAGCTCTTCTGCGGCTGCAGCACGAATTTCGGGCAACGCCCGAACACCAACATTTGCCCGGTGTGCTTGGGCTTGCCCGGCTCGCTGCCGGTCATCAACGGTCAAGCGGTCGAACTAGCCGTCAAGGCGGCGCTCGCGCTCGACTGCACGATTCACGAGACCAGCATCTTCGCGCGTAAGAACTACTTCTATCCGGACTTGCCCAAGGGCTATCAGATCAGCCAGTACGAAGAGCCGTTCTCGACCCACGGCCACCTCGACATCGAGGTCGACGGCGTGACCAAGCGCGTCGGCATCACGCGTGCGCACATGGAAGAGGACGCCGGCAAGAACCTGCACGGCATGGGCGGGGACTCGGTCGTCGACTTGAACCGCGCCGGTACGCCACTGGTCGAAATCGTGGGCGAGCCTGATCTGCGCTCGAGCGCGGAGGCGGCGGCTTACTTGCGAACGCTACGCGATCTGCTGGTGTTCATGGGCGTGAACGACGGCAACTTGGAGGAGGGGAGCTTTCGCTGCGACGCGAACGTCTCCATCCGTCCGCGCGGTACGGAAAAGTTCGGCACGCGGTGCGAGCTCAAGAACATCAACTCGTTCCGCAACGTGCAGCGCGCAATCGACGCCGAGGTCGTCCGCCAGACGATCATCGTCGACGGCGGCGGGACGATCCGCCAGGAAACGCGGAGCTTCGATCCGGATACGGGCCAAACCGCGACGTTGCGCTCCAAGGAAGACGCCCACGACTACCGCTATTTCCCCGAGCCTGATCTACCGCCGCTGGTGATCAGCGGAGCGCTCCTGAACAAGGCCAGGAGCGAGATGCCGGAGTCGCCGCCGGCGCTACGCGCGCGCTGGATGAATGAGCTGGGCCTGACGCTGGCTACGGCCGTGACGTTGAGCGCCCACCCGGCCTACGTGCGCTTCTTCGAAACCGCTCGAAAGGGCTTCAAGGACGCGGTGAAAGCCGCGAACTTCGTGGCCAACGACGTGCTGCGCGGCGCCAAGACCCACGGTCTCGACGCGACCTTCACGGTCACTGCCGAGCACGTGCACGAGCTGCTCAGTTTGATCGATTCCGGGCAGATCAGCGGCAAGCAGGCGAAAGAGGTTTTCGCCGCCATGGAGGCGGAACCTGCGAAATCTCCTGCGCTTATCGTCAAGCAGAAGGGCTTGCAGGTCGTCAATGACGCTGGCGCGATCGAGGGCGCGGTGCAAAAGGTCGTGGCAGGCTTCCCGGACCAAGTGGCAAGCGTCAAAGCAGGTAAGAAGGGCGTGATCGGATTCTTGGTCGGCCAAGTCATGAAAGAAACCGGCGGCGCGGCGGATCCAAAGCTCGTGAACGAGCTGCTCAACAAGCTTTGCGCGGAGTCTTGATGGGCGCGCCGCTACCGATCCGTGAACCGAAGCCGCCGTGGCTGAAGGTGCGCGCGCCGGGCGGCGAAAATTACGCGCGCATCAAGCAGACGCTGCGCAGCCTCGATCTGAACACCGTGTGCGAAGAAGCGCGCTGCCCGAACGTGGGCGAGTGCTGGAGCGCCGGCACCGCGACGATCATGGTGCTCGGCCACACCTGCACGCGCGGCTGCCGTTTTTGTGCGGTTACCACCGGCCAGCCCGGCGGAGCGGTCGATCCGCGCGAGCCGGTCCACGTCGCTCGTGCGATCGCCAAGCTTCAGCTGCGCTACGTCGTACTGACGATGGTAGACCGCGACGATTTACTCGACGGGGGAGCCGCGCACGTTGGCCAGACCATCTCCGAGCTGCGCCAGCGCTGCCCGGAGCTGTTGATTGAAGCTTTGGTCGGCGATTTCGGTGGCAGAAAGCGCGACCTCGACACGCTGTTCGAATCAGCGCCGGACGTGTTTGCCCACAACATCGAAGTCACACGCCGGCTCACGTCGCAGATTCGCGATCAACGTTGCGACTACGATCTGTCGCTCGACGTGCTGCGCTACGCCAAAGAGCGCGCCAGCGGCCGCTACGTTAAGAGCTCGATCATGGTCGGCATCGGCGAGACCGACGACGAAGTCTTCGAAACGATGGCTGACTTGCGCAAGGCAGGCGTCGACATCGTCACGCTGGGCCAATACCTGCGGCCGACGCCCAAGCACGCACCGGTCGAGCGCTACGTCGTGCCTGTGACATTCGCCGCGTACGAGCGGCAAGCGTACGCGCTCGGCTTCGCATTCGTCGCATCGGGCCCACTCGTGCGCTCCAGTTACCACGCGGCCGAAGCCTTCGTCGCCGCGCAAGTCACGCCGACCGCTGCCGCCGAGCGCGCCTTGCCCGACCTGCCCGACGGCCAGCCGCTCATTCCTGCCTCATCCCTCATCCGCCGCTAAGCGAACGAGATCGAGACAACAGGAAGGCGGGAAGGATTTGGTTGTTCGAGCGAGCGACGGAAGCCGCTCGCGAACCCTCCGCGTCATCGCTTCTGGCCCGGCCACCCCAAAAATCTGATCTTCCCGTCTTCCCGCCTTCCGGTTGATTCCTCTCATGCTCGTTCGAGCACAAATCGCTCGCGAAATGGGACCAGGAGCATTAGCATCGCAACTGGTTCTACCACTAGGTCACCAGCCCATGTCGGTCCCGGACGAAAGCCTCCTCGGCAAGGTTGCCACTCAGCTCAGTCGGCAGCCGTCATACGCTGCCGGCACCTCCAAGGCGTCGATTCTCAGTATCGCGGCGGCTTCGTACGGCTGGAAGTCGAACGGTGACGAGGTCACGCAGCCGACCGGGTTCGACCCGGAGGCCGCTCGGCTCTTCGAGTCCGTGGTCGAAGCTGCCTTCTTGGTCGCCAACGCTGACGGTGAGTTCGACGCCGCCGAGCAGTCGGCTTTCCGCCACGTCGTCGTGACCGCCTGCGGAGGCTTGGTCGTCGAGCGCCAGGTATCAGCGCTCCTGGCCGACCTCGGCGACCAACTCAGCGAAGACGGCATCGATAAACGCGTGCAGATGATCGCCAAGAGCATCGCGCGCGAGGATCAGGCGCGTGAGGTTTTACGCATCGCGGCGCTGTTGGCCCACGTGTCGGGCGGTGTCAGCGAGGTCGAGCGCGATGTGCTCAATAAACTCGCAACCGAGTTGAAACTCGATTCAAACGCCGTCGATGCAGCCGTCAACGAAGCCGGCAGCGTGATCGCCGAGTAGCCCGCTCCGCTCATGAATCCCAAAGTTCGCACGCAAAGTCCAGGCTCGCAGAGCGCCGAAATCGTCAGCGCGCTTCGCCCCGACGGTACGCTCGACCCGGCGCACGATCCGGGATTGACCGATCAGGAAGTCGAATACCTGTATCGGCAGATGGTGATGACGCGCCAGATGGACGAGCGGCTGGTGCAGCTCCAGCGCCAGGGCCGGATTGGCTTCCACGTCGGGTCGCTCGGTGAAGAGGCGGCGATCTTGGGCTCCGCGTACGCGATGGCGAAGCAAGATTTCCTGTTCCCTTGCTACCGCGAATTCGGTGCGGCGCTGATGCGCGGGCTGCCGCTGCAGATGTTCATCGACAACATGTTCGGCAACGCCAACGACACGGTGCTCGGGCGGCAGATGCCGAACCACACCACGTGTCGCGCGGTCGGCTGGTGTTCGATCAGCTCGCCGGTTGGCACGCAAATCACGCAAGCCGTCGGCTTCGCCTGGGCGGCAAAGATCAAGAAAGAGAATGCGTCGTCGCTGGTGTACTTCGGCGACGGCGCCACCTCGTCGTCGGACTTTCACAGCGGCATGAATTTCGCGGGCGTCTTCAAAGTGCCGTGCGTGCTTTTGTGCCGCAACAACGGCTGGGCGATCAGCGTGCCGGTCGAGCGCCAGACCGCGACCAAGACGTTCGCGGAGAAAGCCGCTGCGTACGGCATTCCTGGCGTGCGCGTCGACGGTAACGATCTGTTCGCCGTCGTCAGTGTCACAAAAAAGGCGCGCGAACGCGGCGAGCGCGGAGAAGGGGCGACGCTGATCGAGGCCATCACGTACCGCATGGGTGGCCACTCGACCAGCGACGACCCGAAGGCTTACCGCGGCGTCGACGAGCTCGAAAGCTGGGCCGCCCGTGATCCGCTCGAGCGTGTGCGCGACTACCTGACCAAGAAGGGCTTGTGGAGCGAACAGCACCAGACCGCGCTCGTGGAAGAAATCGACGCGCGTTTCCGCGAAGCAGTCTCGATCGCCGAGCGAACGCCGACGCCGCCGCTCGAGTCGATGTTCGAAGACGTGTACCAGACGGCTCCGTGGCACCTCGTCGAACAACGCCAACAACTTCTGGCGGGACCCCGGGCTCCCAGCTCGCATTGATGGGTTATGGCTAGTCGCGCTTCGCTTGAGTTCGCAGTTGGGAGTTGGGAGTTGGCAGTTCTTGCCTCCTGGCATCCTGAAGCGTGCTCGCGCTCGCAACAGCCAACTGCCAACTGCTAACTCCCAACCAGCCGCCCCACCTTTCCCGGACGCACCAAGCCCCAAGTCTCGTTACGAGTCACCAGATGGCACAGATGAACATGGTCCAGTCGATCAACGACGCTCTCCGCGTAGCGATGCGCGCGGATGCGAACGTCGTGGTGCTCGGCGAGGATGTCGGCAAAGTGGGCGGCGTATTTCGTGTGACGCAGGGCCTGTTCGACGAGTTCGGTGACGAGCGCGTCATCGATACCCCTTTGAGTGAGAACGGTATCGTCGGCTGTGCCGTGGGCATGGGCCTCTATGGCATGAAGCCGATCTGTGAAATCCAATTCGCAGACTTCATTTGGCCGGCCTACGACCAGATCGTCAACGAGCTAGCTAAGTACCGTTACCGCTCGGGCGGCGACCATTCGTGCAAGATCGTGATCCGCACGCCGGTCGGCGGCGGCATCAAGGGCGGCCACTACCACTCGCAGCACCCTGAATCGGCGTTCATTCACGTGCCGGGCCTGAAGGTGGTTTGCCCGTCGAACCCCTACGACGCCAAGGGCCTGCTGCTGGCGAGCCTGGCCGACCCGGATCCGATCATTTTCTTCGAGCCAAAGCGGCTTTATCGCGCCGCCAAGGGCGATGTTCCGGAAGGCGCGTACACGGTCCCGCTGGAGAGCGCGCGTGTGGTGCGGCCCGGAACCAGCGTCACTGTGCTGGCCTACGGGGCGATGCTGTACGAAGCTTTGGACGCTGCGGCCAAGGCCGCAGAAAAAGGCGTCGACGCCGAGGTCATCGACCTTCGCACCCTGTGGCCCGTGGACATGAACACCATCCTCGACAGCGTGAAACGTACCGGAAGGCTCGTGGTCGTCCACGAAGCGCCCCGGACGCTCGGCTTCGGTGCGGAGCTCGTGTCGCTGGTGGTGGAGCGCGCCTTTTTCCACCTCGAAGCCGCCCCGGTGCGCGTGACCGGCTTCGATACGCCGTTCCCGTATGCTCTCGAGATGGAGTATATGCCGCTTTCCCACCGAATTTTGCCCGCCCTGCTCGACGTCGCTCGGGCTTGAGCGACGCTGCCCGTTACGAGAAAGAGAGTCCTCTGATGTCGAAGTTCGAGTTCAAGCTGCCAGACATTGGTGAAGGCGTTGCCGAAGGGGAAATCGTCAACTGGCTCGTGAACGAGGGTGACAGCGTCAGCGAGAACCAGGAAATGGTCGAGGTGATGACGGACAAAGCCACCGTCACCATCGGCGCGCCCAAGACTGGTAAGGTCGCGGAGCGTCGCTACAAAGTCGGCGACACCGTTCCGGTTGGCGATGTGCTGGTCGTGCTGGAAGTGGGTGATGACGACGCGGCTGCGCCTACGCCTGCGACGAAGGCTGCTCCCGCCACGGCACCGGCCAAGTCCGAGACCACCGTCGCCAGCGCTGTCGGCGACTTGCGCGAAACGCTGCCCGGCATGTCGAAGCCAGCACCCGCAGCCAGCGACTACTACAGCGACAAACCATTGGCAGCGCCCGCAACGCGCAAGCTCGCGCGTGAGCTCGGCGTCGACTTGAAGACCGTGTCGCCGAGCGGCTCTGCCGGTCGCGTCACGCGCGAAGACGTGGAGCGCGCCTCTTCCGGCCCACCTTCCGCGCCCGCTGCGGGCCTGCGCGCTGGCGCACCCGCCGTCGCCGCGCCGCTACCCGAATCGCTGCGCCCCACCTCGCGGGAGACCGACGAGCGCGTGCCGATCCGTGGCATGCGCAAGCGGATCTGGGAAAACATGGCGCGGTCCAAGCACACCGCCGCGCACTTCCACTACATCGACGAAGTCAACGTAGCGGAGTTGGTCGCTGTGCGTGATCGCTTCAAGCCGCACGCGGAGCGCTCGAGCGTGAAGCTGACGTTCCTACCGTTCTTGGTGAAGGCCGTCGTGGCAGCGCTCAAGCGTCACCCGCGCCTCAACTCCGTGGTCGACGAAGCCGCCATGGAGCACGTGATTCGCCACAACTACGACATCGGCATCGCCATCTCGACCGACGCCGGGCTGATGGTCTGCGCGCTACGCGACGCCGATCGCTTGAGCATCGTCGAGATTGCCAAAGAGATTGAGCGGCTGGGCGCGGCGGCCAAGACCGGTAAGGTCCAGAAGGAGGACCTGGGCGGAACCTCATTCACGATCTCTTCGCTGGGCAAGCTGGGCGGCTTGATGGCCCCGCCGATCATCAACTACCCAGAGGTCGGCATCATGGGCGTCCACGCCATCAAGCGAAAGCCGGTCGTCAAGGGCGACCAGATCGTGATTGGCGACGTGATGAACCTGTCGTTCTCGTTCGACCACCGGATCATCGACGGTGACGTGGGTGCCGGTTTCGCCCAGGAGATCATCGGCTACCTAGAGCAACCCGATCGGCTGCTCGTCGAGATGAGCTGAGACGAAGGTCAACCGGTTGGGGCCGCCCCAACTGCCATCCACAGTCGGCGAACTGACGCTGCGACCCAGTGCGCCTACATTGTGCTACATGGTAAATTGTCCGTCGCCGAGCAAGGTTGGAGCCCCGGCGCAGCTCGCCGAGGGGGTCCTAAAGGTGTAGTTTGTCCTGGATGGTTTCGTGCGAGGCCGCACAAGAATGAGAGCCGCATTTCCGATTTCCCTCCTGGCGCTAACACTCTGCGTCGGGTCGACCGCTCACGCCCAAGATAGCGGTTCTGAGCCCAGCCCGGCGCAGGTTCGGATCGCCGCCGAGGCGTTCGATCACGGACGCGAAGCGTACAAGGCGGAGGAGTACGTCGAAGCCGCCGAGCAATTCGAGAAGGCGGACAGCAACGCGCCCAGTCCGGCTGCGCTTGAGCTTGCGATCCGTGCTCGCGACAAAGCTGGCGAGCTCGATCGCGCGGCGACGTTGATGTCACTGGCGCTCCATCGTCACCCCGACGACGAGAGCCTACTCAAGATCGCCGCTGACTTGTCCAAGCGCGCGGCCGCGACGCTGTACGAGCTGACCGCCAACTGTGACTCGCCGTGCGACCTGACAGTGGGCGGCAAGATCGTCCACGGCGGGCCCGAAACACAGCGGCTACTTTACATTTCACCCGGCACGCTAACGGTGCGCGCGGGCTGGTCCGACAACCGAAGTGACTCCAAGCAGGTGCAGGCGGAAGCCGGCGGAAAGGGTGAGATTTCCTTCGCCGCGCCCAGCACCGCAGCTACGCAAGGCATGGCGAAAGAGCCGCATGAGCAGGTGGCTGCCGCAGCGCCCGCTCCAACGGGCGAACAGCGCGATACAGGCACCGGAAAGGCGTCCGGCTGGTCGCCGACGGTTTTCTTCGTCGGTGCCGGCCTCACCGCCGTGTTAGGCGGAGTCACTGTGTGGAGCGGCATCGATACGGTGAATAATCCCGGAGCTGATCGGGTCAAGAAGGAGTGCGGCACTCAAGGGGTGGCCTGCGCGCTCTATCAAGATGGCCTGAGCAAGCAGCGTCGCACCAACGTGCTGATCGGCGTGACCGCCGGTGTCGGCGTGGCGACGGTTTTGATTGGCGTCTTGGCCACCGACTGGAGCGGCGGCAAGAAGAGCCGTGAAGATAAAGCGGCCAACCGCCTGCGCCCGCGCCTCGACCTGGCGCCATGGGCGTCGCTCGACGGCGGCGGTCTTCAGGCTAGCGGAAGGTTCTGAGGCGCCGACGTGGCCGCCAAGCTCTTCGATCCCGGCGTGGGCCGCCAGCGCGTCGAACGCTATGAGCTGATGGGCGAGATTGCGTCCGGCGGCATGGCCACCGTGTACCTTGCGCGCCTGCTCGGTATGGGCGGGTTTCAGCGCTTCGTCGCGATGAAGCGGCTGCACCCGCACTTGGCGAGCGAAAACGAGTTCGTCGAGATGTTCCTCGACGAAGCGCGGATCGCCGCGCGCATCCACCATCCTAACGTCGTACCCATCCTCGAGGTCGGCGCCAGCGCGGTCGGCTACTACCTGGTGATGGAGTACATCGAGGGTGACACGCTGGCGCGCCTGCTCGCGCGCGCGGCCAGCACCGGCAAGAAGCTACCGGTATCGATCGCGCTGCGCGTCGCGATCGATATGCTTTCCGGGCTTCACGCCGCGCATGAGTTGCACGACGATCAGAACGAGCCGGTCAATCTGGTTCACCGCGACGTTTCGCCGCAAAACGTGTTGGTCGGGCAGGACGGCATTGCGCGCATCACCGATTTCGGCGTCGCGCGCGCGGCCAGTCGCCTGACCGCCACGCGCGTCGGTCAGCTCAAGGGCAAGATCGCGTACATGGCACCGGAGCAAGCTACCGGCGCCGAAGATCTGGATCGTCGCGCCGACGTGTTCTCCGCCGGTATCGTGATCTGGGAGGCGCTGGCTCAGAAGCGTTTGTTCAAGGCCGAGAACGAAGCGGCCACGCTTTCACGCGTGATCACCGAGCCGGTACCGCTGTTGTTTCAGATCGCGCCGCAAGTCAGCAAGGAAGTCAGCGGCGTCGTGATGCGCGCGCTCGATCGCGATCCCGACAAGCGCTTCATGACCTGCGCCGCGTTCGCGGACGCGCTCGAAGCCGCCGCCGCGCTCAAAGACAAAGTCGCGAGCCCGCGCGAGCTCGCCGCGTACGTGAACGAAGTGATGGGGCAGGAGATCGCCCAGCAGCGCGATAACGTGCGGACTTGGCTTGCCCACAGCGAACCGACCGGTGGGGCGACGATGGATCTGCCGTCGGGTGTCATTCCCTCGTCGAGCGTTTCGGCCGCGGCGATGTCGATCCCCGGCTTCGTCGAGGCTTCACGCAGTGGACTCTCTGGGTCGCTGTCGACGGTGCAGCAACCCAAGCGTTCCCGCGCGCCGCTGGTGCTCGGCGCGCTGTTACTGATCGGGCTGCTCGGTGCCGGCGGTTTCATGCTGACGCGCACCGCGCGGTCGGTGGGCGCAGCTGCTCAGAGCCCCGCGACGGACCCGAAGCCGCCGCCGGCCGCCGCTCCAACCCCGAGCGGGCCGGCCGCGGCGGCTGCCAGCGCTGCCGCCTCGGCCGCTGCGCTGCCGCCTCCCACTCCCGCCAGCGCGCTCGGGATCGCGCCGGCGCCCATGGTCCGCGGCGGTGGGCCAGTGCCGATCCGGCCGAGAAAGAAAAAGCCTTCGGATGACGTGGACTTGAGAAACCCGTACCGCTGAGCCGTGCCGGCCCGGGCCGCCGCGCGTTGACAGAGCTCGGGACGACTGCTAGTTGTCCGCCGCCTCGACCCGGCCCGGCACGAAAGTTGTGCCGTATTTCCGCGGGGTTAGACGGCCGCGTGCCGGCGCGCTTCACGGCAAAGAGTACGGGTCCACTTGGCAGTCAAGAGAGTCTGCATCTTCACCGGGAACGCGAATCCCGAGCTGGCGACCGAGATCGCGAAAGTTCTCGATACTCCGCTCGGTGAGGCGCGCGTGTCGCGCTTCAGCGACGCGGAGACGTTCTGCGAGATTCGCGAGAACGTGCGCGGGCTCGACGTGTACATCGTGCAGCCGACGTCCTCGCCGGTGAACGACAATCTGATGGAGTTGCTGATCATGTGCGACGCGCTACGTCGCGCTTCGGCAGCCAGCATCACCGCCGTGATCCCGTACTACGGCTACGCCCGGCAGGACCGCAAGGTCGCGCCGCGCACGCCGATCACCAGCAAGCTGGTCGCTGATCTCTTGGTCGCAGCCGGTGTCTCGCGCGTGGTGTGCGTGGATCTCCACGCCGGCCAAATTCAGGGATTTTTCAACATTCCGTTCGACCACCTGTACGCGCTGCCGGTGTTCCTATCGGACTACTTGCAGAACACGTTCGATCACAACACCGTGTTCGTCTCGCCGGACGCCGGGGGCGTGGAGCGCACGCGCGCTTACTCCAAGCGGCTCGGCGCTTCGCTCGCGATCATCGACAAGCGTCGTGAGCGCGCCAACGTCAGCGAGGTCATGCATTTGATCGGCGATGTGAAAGACAAAGACTGCATCATCGTCGACGACTTGATCGACACCGCCGGCACTCTTTGCAACGCCGCGCGGGCGGTGATGAACGGCGGAGCGCGCCGCGTCTTCGCGTGCGCCACACACGGCGTGCTCAGCGGCCCTGCCGTGCAGCGCATCGAGGAGTCGCCGCTCGAGCAGGTGGTCGTCACCAACTCGATTGCGCCGTCGCCGGAGACGCGGGCCAGTAAGAAAATCCGCTACATCTCGATTGCGCGCCTACTTGGCGAAGCAATCAGGCGTATCCACAACAGTGACTCGGTGAGCTCGCTCTTCGTTTGAGAGCAGGCAATTGCGGTGGTTGGGCGGTTTCCCCGCTGACCCACCAAAGGTAAGAAGCAGATGGAATCGATCAAAGTAGTCGCAAGTCGCCGCAGCGAGAGCGGTAAAGGCGCCGCCAACCGTCTGCGCGCGACGGGCAAAATCCCCGCCGTCGCTTACGGCAAACAGCTGCCCGCGCAGGCGTTGGCCGTCGCTCCGGAATCGCTCAAGGCGGTCTTCGCCAGCGCCTACGGCAACAACACGGTCATCGAGCTGGACGTCGAGGGCAAAGACAAGCTCACCGTGCTCTTGCGCGACTACCAGTACCATCCCGTGTCGCGTCAGCTGCTGCACGCCGACTTCGTGCAGATCCACATGGATCAGACGGTCGACGTCGAGGTTCCACTCGAGCTCACCGGTAAGCCAGCGGGCGTCGTCAAGGGCGGTGTCTTGCGTCAGGTGTTCCGGAAGCTGCCGATTCGCTCCTTGCCAGGCAACATCCCGGTCAAGATCGTCCACGACGTTACGGCGCTCGATCTCGACGGCCACATTGCGCCGAAGGATTTGAACCTGCCGGAGGGCGTCTCGGTGCGGCTCCCGGCCGAGCAGACCGTCGCCGCGATTGTGCACGAGGTCGTGCGTGAGGAAGAGACCGCAACTCCGGCTGCTGGTGCGGCTGCGGCTGCGGCACCGGCTGCTGGTGCGGCACCGGCCGCCGGCGCTGCGGCTGCCAAGGCCCCGGCTGCCAAAACGCCCGAAAAGAAGTGACCCATGTTGCTGATCGCGGGGCTCGGTAACCCCGGGCCTCGCTATCAAGCTACGCGTCACAACCTCGGCTTCCGAGTCATCGACGAGCTGGCCCGCCAATGTGGCGTGCCAGCGTCCGCGTTCAAAGACCGCTTTCACGGCGAGTTGGCCAGCGCGCGGCTGCCAGGGACTGATGAAGAGCTGTTGCTCCTGCGACCCCAGACGTTCATGAACGAGTCCGGGCGCAGCATTCAGGCCGCCTGTACGTTCTACAAGGTCAAGCCGTCGGAGCTGATCGTCGCCCACGACGAGCTCGATCTGCCGTTCGCCGACGTGCGCCTGAAGAAGGGTGGGGGAGACGGCGGCAACCGCGGCGTTCGCTCGACCACGGGTGCCATCGGACCGGACTTCGTCAGAATTCGGCTTGGAATCGGCCGTCCGCCCACCGACTTTCGGGGTGACGTCGCAGATTTCGTGCTACAACCCTTCCCCTCCGCGGAGCTACCTACCGTCGAACAGATGGTAACGCGCGCCACGGAGGCGGTCTCGCTAGTGACGAGCCTCGGGCTCGAGAAGGCGATGAACCGTATCAATCAGCGGCCTTAGCGCTGAGCTCCTTGCTCCCCGGCATGTCGCCAGGGGGCCCTCGGTCCAGAAGGAGACCACAATCGAATGGCTACGACACAAGCAGCGGGCTTACACGCCCGCGAATACGAAACCATCTACGTCCTGCGCCCCGACGTTGCTCGCGAGAGCCAGGAAAAGATCGCCCAGCGTATGGGTGAGGCGGTCACCCGTGAGGGTGGCAAAATGACGACGATCGAAAACTGGGGTCGTCGCCAGCTGGCCTACGAAGTGAAGAAGGCCAAGCGCGGCGTCTACGTCTACGTGAAGTACGTGGGCGGCGGCGCAGCCGTCGCCGAGGTCGAGCGTAACCTGCGCATGCTCGACGACGTGCTCAAGTACCAGACCGTTCAGGTCCAGGCCGACGTCGACGCTAACACCGTCACGGTCGACGCCGAGGCGCTGAAATTCGAAGCCGTCGACCTGCCCGGTGAGGACGAGATCGAAGAGACGATCGAGCGCAGGCTCGGCTTCGAAGGCGGGCCCGAGCGTCACTCGCGTGACGACATGCCGGCGGACGACGAGGACTTCGAGAACCCCCTAGCCGATAACTCGGAGGATGCGCAATGAGAGAGCAAACTCGCGACCGTGGTGACCGCGACATGCGCGGTGACAACGAGGGCTTGGCCAACGGTGGGCGCCGTCCGCGTCGCCGTGGCTGCACCTATTGCTCCGACGACGCGGTGCCGGTGGATTACAAGGATCCACAAGGATTACGTTACTTCGTGACCGAGCGCGGTAAGATCGTGCCACGTCGTATCTCTGGGCTGTGCGCAAAACATCAGCGCAGCGTTCAGTTGGCCGTCAAGCGCGCGCGTAACATCGCGCTCTTGCCCTTCACCTCCAACGACTGAGGCGAGGCTTTCAATGGCAAACCAGATCAAGGTTTTGTTGAAGAACGACGTGGCGAGCCTCGGCGCCGGCGGTGAAGTGGTGCGCGTGCGCCCCGGCTTCGCGCGCAACTTCTTGTTGCCGCGTGGCCTGGCGGTGCCGGCGACGGCTGGCAACTTGGCTCGCGTCGAGGACCTGAAGCGTCAGGTTGCGTCGCAGGCCAAGCTGGAGCTGGAGCAGGCGAACGCAGCGGTGGCACAGATCGCCGGCGCGAGCGTGACCATCGCGCGAGCGGTCGGCGAAGAGGGCAAGATGTACGGGTCGGTGACGACCAAGGACATCGAAGATGCCTTCGCCGCAGCTGGCGTGAAGATCGATCGCAAGAAGATCGTGTCGGCTGACGCGATCAAAACGCTCGGTAGCTTCGAGGTTCCGATCAAGCTGCACGCCAGCGTGACCGCAACGTTGAAGGTCAACGTAGTCAAGAAGTGAGGCACGTAGCGCAAGGCGGGGCTTGCTCCGCCGTTACGCGACCGACAGAAGTGAGACTGCGTTGACAAAGTGCGGGCGCTCGTGAGAGTGTCCGCGCGGTTCGAACCCCGGATGCCCAGAGGCCTCCGGGGTTTCGTGCATTTGGCGCCCTGTGCATAACCTGCGCGGGAGGTCTGGAGGCTCGGTGGACAATCTGCTGGTGAACCCGCGCGGCGAAGTCGTGCGTAATTTCGGGCTATTTTCGGTGGTCGTTGCGCGTTACTGCGCGTTTGGTCAGTATTCCCTGATGGCCGGCAGGAGCGTTTCGGCATGATGGGCGCGGCTGAACAGATTCGTGCGGTTCCGGATCAAGCTGGCGGTCGCGTACCGCCCAGCGACTTGGACGCTGAGGGCGCCGTGCTGAGCGCCATCCTGCTCGATCCGGACGCGTTCGACCGTGTGCAGGAAATCCTGCAGCCTACGCATTTCTACGCCGACGCCAACCGCCGAATCTATGAAGCAGTTGTCGATCTGAACAGCAACGGGCGGCCCGTCGACATCGTCTCGGTCGCCGGCTTCTTGCGTGACAAGGGCCGCTTACAGCAGATTGGTGGCTCGCCCTACCTGGCGCAGTTGTCCGACGCGACGCCGGCCGTGGCGCACGTCGAAGCCCACGCCAAGGTCATCCGCGAGAAGTGGCGCGTGCGGCAGCTGATCTCGACGTGCCAGCGCTTTACAGCCGAGGGTTACGGCGACTACGGCGACGTGCAGGGCTTCATCGACTTGGCGGAGCAAGCGGTGTTCGACATCGCGCGCATCCCGGAGAGCTCGACGATCGTCCCGCTGAAGGACGCGGTGAAGGGCGCGTTCAAGATCTTGGCGGACGCTGCCCAGCGCGGTGGCGGCATCAGCGGTTACGAGACGGGCTTCACCATGTTCGACAAGCAGGTCTCCGGCCTGCACCCCGGCGACCTGTACATCATCGCGGCTCGCCCCGGCATGGGTAAGACCTCATTCGTGCTGAATTTGGCCGTGAACGTCGCGCGCCCGAAGCAAGTCGAGGTAACGGGCGAGAACGAGCCGTACATGGAGGCGCCCGTCGAAGAGCCCGGCTACGGCGTCTTGTTCTGCTCTTTGGAAATGCCGCGCGAGCAGCTGGCGGCACGTATGTTGTCGTCCGAAGCCCGCGTCGACATGCAGAAGATCCGTAGCGGCCGCATGCAGCGCGAAGACTGGAACATGATGACTGACGCGGCGGCGCGCATGGGTCGCTTGCCGCTGTGGCTCGACGACACACCCGCGCTCACTCTGCTCGATTTGCGCGCCAAGATCCGTCGTTTGCAAGCGGAGATCAGTCGCGGCGCCGACAACGGCATGCCGGCGAAGAAGCTGGGCTGCGTCGTGATCGACTACTTGCAACTGATGCAAGGTCGGCGCGACGCCGGCAGCCGCGAGCAAGAGATCAGCGAGCTTTCGCGCGGTTTGAAGGCGATGGCAAAAGAGATGGCCGTCCCGGTGATCGCGCTCTCCCAGTTGAACCGCGCGGTTGAAACGCGCGCTACCAAAGACAAGCGGCCGCAGCTGTCCGACCTGCGCGAGTCGGGCGCTATCGAACAGGACGCCGACACGATCATTTTTATCTACCGCGACGAGTATTACTTCCGTGACAGCCCCGATAAAGGCATCGCCGAGCTGATCGTCGCCAAGCAACGTAACGGCCCGACCGGCAAGGTGATGGTCAAGTTCACGAGCGAATACACCCGCTTCGACAACCTGGCCGCCGACGAATACAACTTCGACGATCTGGACGACTTCAATCCGGGCGGCGGCGCTTAACGCCGGCGAGCGCGAGCGAACAGGGAGTCGGGGAGACGGGGAGGATTTTTTGGTGGTGGTCCTGGCAGCCGCGATCCAACCGGCTCGCGGCAACGCTTCAGTTGCTTGCCCCGAGACAGTCGATTTCTTGTTTGGTCTCCCAAACAAAATTGCGCTTGCTGCTCGCCTTCCCGCCTTCCCGCCTTCCTGTTGATTCGCTCGGCTAGCGCAGCAGCCCCGACAGACCGACGTAAAGTTGGTGCAGTGCCAACGCGGTGAGCACGACGCGCACGCTGATCTTGAATGACCGCTCGGGGACGTGATCGAGCAGGCGCGTGCCGATCGCTGAGCCGCCGACGGCGCACAAGCAGAGCAATCCGCACGGCACCAGGTAGCCGCCGATGTCGAAGCCACGCAGACCGAACAGCAGCACCTTGCTGGCGTGTTGGAAAATCTGACAGCCCGCCATCGTGGCGATCGTCGACTGGCTGCCGAGATCGAGCGCCAAGACGAACGGTCCCAACAGCGGCCCCGTAGCGCCGACCAGCGTCGAGAAGAAGCCGACTAGCGCGCCGCCGATCGGCAGGACACGCTCCGCCGCTGGCCCCTTGCCGATCGAAAAGAAGCTCTTGAGCCAGGTCGAGGCCAACACGAACGCGCCGATCGCGATCCGGCTGCCGTTGGCGGGCACGTACGCCAGCAGCCAAATGCCGAGCGCGCCGGCCGGAAAGAGCGGCCACCCGAAACGCCAGACCGCGCGCCACTTCACCTGACGCCGCAGGAAGAACGCGCGTGAGCCGTTCGACACCATCTGCACGACGCCGTGAACCGGAATTGCTACCGAAGGCTCAAGCCGCAGCAGCATGACCGACAGCAGCAACATGCCGCCTGCCATACCCATCACGCCCGACACCACCGAGGTGAAGATCGCGACCGCCCCCAGCTCCAGCCAGTAGGTGAGGTCGACGACAGCCACGCCCCGTATATAGAGCGGGCGCTCTAAATAAACAGCTTCTCGGACAGCTCTTGCATCAACTCGGTCAAACCTTGATGGGTGGCCGCGCTCACGATGCGCAGGTCTACGCCCAGCTTCTTGAATTCCGCAGCGAGTGTCGGGTATGCCTCGAGCACGTCGGGTAAATCGGCTTTGGTCAGCGCCACGACCTCGGGTCGCCCCGCCAAATCCGGATTGAAGTTCAGCAGCTCGCGCCGGATGACGTGATAGTCGTCGATCGGATTTCGGCCGGGTTCGTCGGCCAACGCGAGTAGGTGCAGCAGCACGCGTGTGCGCTCGAGGTGACGCAGAAAGCGGATGCCCAGGCCTGCGCCTTCGCTGGCGCCGGGAATCAGCCCGGGGATGTCGGCGATCACGAAGCTTCGCCCGAGGCCCGAGCGCGAGTCACCGATAGTGACGACACCGAGGTGCGGTACGAGCGTCGTGAACGGGTAATCGGCCACTTTGGGTCTAGCGCGCGATACGGCGCTGATCAGCGTGCTTTTCCCGACATTGGGGAAGCCGAGCAAGCCGACGTCTGCCATGACGCGCAGCTCGAGGCGTAGATCGCGGGTTTGGCCGGGTTCGCCCTTTTCGTATTTTCGCGGCGCGCGATCGGTCGGTGTTGCGAAGTGCTTGTTACCGCGTCCACCGCGTCCGCCGGTTGCGACCACGAAGCGCTCGCCACTGCGAACCAGCTCGCACAGCCTTTCGCGCGTGTTGGAGTCGAACACCACGGTGCCGACCGGCACGCGCAGCTCGCTGTCGTCGGCGCCGCGCCCGTAACAATCCTTACCTTGGCCTGGCCCGCCGTGGGCGGCCCGCACCGTCGAGACGTGCGTGAGCTCGTACAAGGTGTTGACGCCAGTGTCGGCGATCAGCACGACATCGCCGCCCCGGCCGCCGTCGCCACCCGCGGGGCCGCCGAACGGCACGAATTTTTCGCGCCGAAACGCGGCGCAGCCATTCCCGCCGGTACCGGCGTGAACGGTGAGGGTGCACTCGTCGATGAACTTCACGGGGGGCCGTGTTCTAGAAGCGAAACGGCCGCTCGGCAAATAGGGGTCGGGGGTCAGGGGTCAGGGGGCAGTCGGAGGAGGGGGGGAGGCGCAAATCAGGGCGCGGGAGAGCGTTTTTGCTCGTTCACGACACGCCGACAGGCACGCCACCTTCGCCACAGCTCCGGCCTCAAATCCCCAAACCCTTGGCTCGACTTGCCCCTGACCCCCGATCCCCGACCCCCAGCGACGCCTCAGCGCGGCGGCTTGAGCGGCAACTTGGCGACGCGGCTGGCAGCTTGGGTTTGTGGCGCCTGGTCGATGGCGTCGATGGCGCGCCCGAGCGCCTCGAGCTTGAGGGCCTTGGCGGCGGCGGGTTGGAACAGGGTCGGGATGCGGACCAGTTTCTGTGCCAGCCCCTTGCCCAGCCCGAGCTCGCGCTCAGCGAACGTCTCGATGTTCGAGTAGCCCTTGGCTTCGTGCAGCTTACGGGCCGCGATCGCCGCCAGGATTTCACCCAGCTCGAAGAAGCCTTCGTTCAGGTTCTTCTGTAGGGTGCGTAGCTTCTGCAACATGCCGTGCAGCTCGCCGATCGAGGCCTTGATGCGGTCGTTGTCCTGCGGCGTGCGCAGGGTCGCCCGGGCACTGCCTGGCTTGGGGGGCTCGCGATTGCGACGGGCTGCCTCGGCCGCTTGGCGCTCGGCGTGGCGCAGCGCCCAGGGGGCGGCCCCGCGAAGCCCAAACTTTCGGGGCACCTTGGGTGCCGGCGGAATCACCGATTTGCGAGAAGAGGGGGCGGCCGACTTACGGGCTCCGGGCGCAACCGATTTGCGGGCTCCGGGCGCAACCGATTTGCGGGCTCCGGCTGGTGGCGCAACCGATTTGCGCGCCGCCGGCGGGGCGACGGATTTTCGCGACATCGGCGGGGGCGCCACCGACTTGCGGACAACGCCGGCTTTTGCCGGTGATTTGAGCTTGTTCTTGGGCATGCGCCGCAGCCTCTGACCCGCCAACCTAAGCGGATCGGTTCCTAACCCCCGAAGCGTATTATACCTCCGAGAGTTTTCCGAATTTCGATGAGCTCTCCCTACAACAGTGAACGCCCGAGTGATCCCGCTGCGGCCGGTCCGATCGAGCAGCGCATCGCAGTCGTGGTCAACGGCAACGCCAAGAACGCCACCGCCGACGTTATCTCGACGCTCGACCAAATCCTGAATGGCGGCGATTTGTTCGTCTCGCGCAAGCTGTCGGATGCGCGCCACATCGCCAAGACGCTGGTCGCGCGCGGCTACGGAACCGTGCTCACTGGTGGGGGTGACGGCACGTTCACCGTCATGGTTACCGAAGTGGTTCACGAAGCCAGGCGCTCGGGCAAGCCATTCCCGCGCTTCGGCCTGCTGAAGCTCGGGACTGGCAATTCACTGGCCTGGGTCGTGGGCGCCCAAGGCGCAGCCAAGCACGAGCTGCAAGCCGATATCGGTCGTTTGATCGAAGACGCCGGCAGCCGCTCGATGCGGCTGATCGAGGTCGAAGGCTTCATTGCACCTTTTTGCGGGCTGGGTGCCGACGCGCTCGTCCTGGCCGACTACGGCAAGACCAAGGGCGCGCTGGCCAAGACTCCGCTGAGAAACGTCGCGCCCGGACCGCTCGGATACATTCTGGCGACGACAACGCGGAGCATCCCGCGCTTCTTGACGTTGAAGATGCCGCATTGTCGGGTGCGCAACGACGGCGCGGAGGCGTATCGACTGGGTGCGAAGGGTGCCGTCGTCGGGTCGCCGATCCCGACCGGGCAGACGCTGTACGAGGGTCCGATGCGCATTTGCGCGTTGTCGACGATTCCGTATTACGGCTACGGCTTTCGCATGTTCCCGTACGCTGAAGAGCGGCCCGATCGCATGAACCTGCGCATCGCCACGATCGGCCCGCTCAGCTTCGTGCGCCACTTTGGCGAAATTTGGCGTGGCGAGTACGAAAACCCCGAAGAAGTCTTCGATTACCTGGTCGACGCGGTGACGATCGAGGTCGACCCCGAAACGGACTTTCAAATCGCCGGTGATCCTCGGGGTCCCAGAAAAACCATCTCGGCCCTGCTTTCACCAACTCCAATCAAGTTGGTCGACTTCTACGCGCCCCCGCATGTTGAATGAGCCGAGCTCATTCAACGTGCGGGCTTGGTTCGCACTCCGTCGGGCTTGCCCGGGGCGTCTCGCGACGCCTTGCGACTAGGTAGGAAGCGGGCGCTCGGGCTCTCCGAGTTTTCGCGAGTCGCCGCTCATTCGCAAATCGTGATCTGCTAGGGCCTAGGTCGGGTGGGGTGGTTCTGGCTCGCGCTTTGCGAGCTCGTGTTGCGAAGACATTGAGTGGACGAACGAGAGAGAGCACACTAGCGGCTTGCGCAGCGGGCCTCTTGTCGTGTTCTTCGTCTTGTTGGCGCCGCCGGCGTCGGCGGAGGGGTCGGCGATGAAGGCGGCGCTCTCGTGTCGGGCTGAAGCGGCGCCGGGGCGCGTGCTGTGCGAGTTGAACTTCAGCGTGGGTGACGGAGCGCGGCTGGTTTGGGCGGACGCGCTGGTGACGGCGTCGCCCGAGTTCGTGCGCCCGCTGCGTTCGCGCGTGACACCCGAGCGCTTCAGGGCAGTCGGTACTGCGGAACGCAAGCTGAACCTAGCATTCGTCGCCAGCAAAGCCGGCGTGGGGCAGGTGACGGTGCGGGCGCGTGCGGTGCTGTGTCGTGGGCAAGATGCAGACGAGCGTTGCCGGCCCGAGACGCACGACGTCCAGGCCGTGATTCGCGTCGGAGCTTGAGGCCCCCGACGACCGGGCCGCGCTAAGAACCCTCGAAATTTGTCCAAACGGTTCGGCTTTTGGTAGCCGCTAGGCATGAAGCTCCCTGGACGGCTTCGGCTGACGACGCTCGGTGACGTGCTGGGAGCCGTGCATCGCGCGGGCGCCTCCGGTGTGCTGGAGCTGACCTGCGATCGCGGCGCGACGCATCGCGTCTTCTGGGCCGAGGGCATGATCACGCAGATCGACACCGACCTGTGTCGGCAGCGGCTCGGCGAGCTCTTGGCAGGACAAGGCTTTTTGGGCGCGCGCGCCTTGGCACGCTTGGCTCGTCGACTCCTCGAAGCGCCGCGCCAGCGCGCCGGTGAAATCCTGGTCGAGGAAGGCTTCGTCAGCCCTGATCTGGTGGACGCTGGCCTGCGTCGCCAGTTGCGCCAAAAACTCGAGGCGCTGTTCGAGCTGCGCGATGCTCAGCTCGCATTCCGGATCCCGCGACCCCACGCTTCCACGCGCGCGCCTCTCGCGCCGGGCGAATTCCTGCATGGACGCCCGCGTGCAAGACCGCGGGCCCGCTACGCCGCCGCCCAAGAAAGAGCGAGCAACGGGTCGGCCTCTTCGGGCTCGCAGGCAAACGCTCAGCGCCTGCCGCACGGCTCACGCACGCGCGCCTACGCAACGCTCGGCTTGTTACCGGGCGCCGACCGCGCCACGATTCAGCAGGCTTTTCGCCGGCTCGCTCGCCATCTGCACCCCGACCGCTTTCCCAACGCCGACCCGAGCGAGCGGGCGCGGCTGTTGTCGCGCTTCGCCGAGCTCAGCGCCGCGTACCACGCGCTAGCTGGCTGATCGCCGCCGGCAGCTCAGCCAGCGTGTCGATGATCATGTGGGGCTCGGCAGCGGTCAGGCGCTCCAGAGCTTGAATGCCGCCGCGCACTCCAACCGTGTAGGCGCCTGCGGCACGGCCTGCGAGCACGTCCTGTGGGCCGTCGCCGACCATCACGACCTCTGTCGCGGGTACGCCGAGCAGCCGCGCTGCTTCAAGCACCATCGCTGGATCGGGCTTCCTCTGCGGCAGGTCGTCGCCTGCGACCAATCCTTTGAAGCGCGCTTCGAGCTGTAGCCCGCGAAGTACCGCGACCGAAGTCCGGCGCGGCTTGTTGGTGCAGATCCCAAGCGGGTAGTTGGCGAGCGCCGTAAGCGCTTCCAGCGTGCCCGGCATCACGTCCGTGTAGTCGATCGGATGCTCCGCGTAATAATCGAGGAAATCCGCGACCATCAGCTGCGTCTTTGGATTCTTTACATCAATACGTGCTGCCCGTGCCATCAAGAGCTGGGCGCCGTCGCCGACGTACGACTCGAGCTCGTCGTGCGGTAGGCGCGGTAGCCCGGCCTTTGCGAGCGCATGATTGGCGGCCTCGGCGATGTCGCGCCGGGAATCGACGAGCGTGCCGTCGAGGTCGAACACGACCCCGCGCACCTGGTTGGCGGAGCTCACTGTCCGGCGTTCCTGAACACGGCGCGGCCGACGAAGAACGGTCCCATCTTGTCCATGAACTCCGCGGTCTGGCGGGTCTGGCGCATCGCTTGCACGACGTGCGACAGCGGGTGCAGCTCTTTACCGATCAAGCCGATCACGAAGTCGTTGTCGGCTTGATCGAGGCCGTGGCAGGCCAGCCGCACGTCATGCGCCAAGTCCTGCGTGCCGTACGCGCGGCCAATGCCACCGTGCTCGCGCATGATTTGCCCGCGCTCTTTCGGATCGAGCCGCTCGAACGGCCCGACGCGCCGCAGCGGGTACCAGATGGCCCACGGCCAGGTTTCGTTGAGCACGGTGTCGCGCGGCCGCTGCAGCAGCCAAAATTCGAGGTCTTGCTCGAAGCCGGTCGAATAAGTGCGTCCGAGCATCGATAGCTCGGGTCGCGGCCGGAGCCCTGCAAGCGCCGAGCTGCCGACCAACGGTCGCACGCGGTTGACGAAGTCCAGCGGCTGTTCCGAGAACGTGAGAAGCGCCAAGCCGCGCGGGTGATTCACGTCCTCGTACACTACGCTTGGAACGCCTTGCTCGCGCAGCGCGCCGGTCAGCAACGGCAGGAGCCGGCTTGGGTCGTCACACTCGAAGCCCAGCAGCTGCACGAACAGCCGCCGATTCATGGTCACCGGCGCGCCGCTCTTATCGGAGCCGCGCTCGTTGATATCCACCTGGTACGGCTCCCGTGGCGAATGGGCAGTGGTGTTGGCGGGATCGCTCATGGCCTCGCACATGTACCACGGAAATCGGCTAGGCTCCGCCCGCTTTGCCTGCCTCGATTCCTGCCCCCGCTACCGCTGCGCCGCCGCGCACCGCGCGTTCCGCGAGTGACCTTTCGCACCCGCTTCCCGCCGGCATGCGTGATTTTCTGCCGCCGGATGCGCGGCGTCTCGGGGAGCTCGCGCGCCGCTTGCTCGGGAGTTTCGAGCTGTTCGGCTACGAGCTCGTGACTCTGCCGGTGTTCGAGTACGAAAGCGTGCTCGAACGCGGCCTGGGCGCGCTCGATCCGGAAGAAGTGTTGCGCTTCGTCGAGCCGGAGACGGGTGAGGTCGTCGCGCTGCGCCCGGACATGACGCCGCAGTTGGCGCGCGTGGTGGCGACGCGCCTTTCGCAAGCCGTGCCGCCGATCCGGCTTTCGTATCATGGCTCGGTGCTGCGTCGTCGCCGCGAACGCGCGCGCCGCCACCGCCAGATCTACCAAGCCGGCGTCGAGCTGATCGGTCTCGACGGACCTTCCGGCGACCTCGAAGCGCTCGAGGTTGCCTGTTCGGCGGCAAGCGCGGTCGGTCTCGACCAGTTCGTGCTCGACCTGGGCCACGCGCGGATCGCGTTCGCGCTCTTGGAAGGCGTCGAGCCCGTGCGGCAGCGCGCGGCGGTCGAAGCGTTGCACCTCAAAGATCGCGTCGAGCTGCTGCGCGCGGCGGCTGCGGCCGGCCTCTCGCGGCGTGAGCAAGACGCGCTCGGCGCGTTGAGCGAGCTGCACGGCGGCCGCGAGATCTTGAAGAGCGCCGCGAAGGTGTTGGCCGGCACCCGGGCCCAAGCCGGGCTCGAGGATTTGTCGCGTGTCGTCGTCGCGGTCGAGCAGCGCGGCCTGGCTCCGTCGGTGGTGGTCGACTTGGGCGAGACCCGCAATTTCGCCTATTACACTGGCACTACATTTCAGCTGCATGCGCATGGACCGGGGGTGCCGGTGGCCTCCGGCGGTCGGTACGATGGCTTGCTCGAGGGTTTTGGACGGCCGTTGCCTGCGTTCGGCTTCGCGTTTGGGCTCGATGATTTGGTGTGGGCGCTGGGCAGCACTGCTCAAACCGAGGCGCCACCTCGGGTGCTGCTCAGCGGCGCCGCGAGCGGTTTGGCCGGAGGCCTACGCGACCAGGGCCTGGCCTGTGCGGTCGGCCCCGAGCAGGATCCGCTGGCGTACGCGAGGGCGTGGCGGTACACGCATTGTGTGAGCGCCACAGCGAGCGAGGCGGTGGTGACCTCCGTAACTGACTTGGTGGAGCAGCGCGCTCCGCTCGACGCTGCCTCGGTGGCGCGCGTCTTGGTCAAGCCCTGAATTCCTGACTGAGTCTCAGTCCCAAACCGAAGAAGCGGTGTCAGCATGTCGTGTGTCGTGATCGTGGGCGCCCAGTGGGGCGACGAAGGCAAAGGCAAGATCGTCGATATCTACACGGAGTTCGCCGAGGTCGTGGTGCGCTACGCCGGTGGACCCAATGCTGGGCACACGCTCGTGGTCGGAGACGACAAGCTCGTGGTGCGCCTCCTCCCGAGCGGCATCCTGCGCCCGCAGACGCGTTGCGTGTTGGCGCAGGGCATGGTCATCGATCCCGAGGTCTTGCTCGGCGAGATCGACGAGCTGATCCGCCGCGGCCACCGTGAAGTGGAGAAGCGGCTGTGCGTTTCAGACCGTGCGCACCTGATTTTGCCGTACCACGTGCTGGTCGACACGCTGCGCGAAGCGGCCCCCGGCGGCATCGGCACGACCAAGAAGGGCATCGGCCCGGCTTACGAAGACAAAGCGCGTCGCACCGGCGTCCGCGCTGGCGATCTCCGCGACCCGGTTCGGCTCGGCGAGCGCATCCGCGCCGCGCTCGAAGCCTGGGCACCGACGATCAAGCATTTGGGCGGTGAAGTGCCGTCGGCCGACGAGATCTTGAACAAGCTCGGGGCTTCTACGCCGCGCCTGGTGGCGCTGCTCGCCAACACCTCGAAGATCGTCGATCAGGCGGTGCGCGAAGGTAAGCGCGTGATGCTCGAGGGCGCACAGGGCACCCTGCTCGACATCGATCACGGCACGTACCCGTTCGTGACGTCGAGCTCGGCAGTGGCCGGTGGCGCGTCGATCGGCGTCGGCATCGGCCCGAATCGGATTTCGACCGTGCTCGGCATCACCAAGGCCTACGCGACGCGTGTCGGCTCCGGTCCATTTCCGACCGAGCTCAACGACGGCTACGGTCAGCATCTCCGCGAGGTTGGTGCGGAGTTCGGCTCCGTCACCGGTCGTCCGCGCCGCACTGGCTGGCTCGATTTGCCCGCGCTGCGCTACGCCGCGCGCGTCAACGGCATCGACGGCTTGGCGTTGACCAAGCTCGACGTGTTGACCGGGTTGTCGCGGATCCAGGTGTGCGTCGCCTACGACACGCCCGAAGGCCGCACCGACGACTTTCCGATCGACTACCTCGACGTGCCGGGCGTCGTGAAGCCCGTCTACGAAGAGATGACCGGCTGGAGCGAGAAGCTCGACGGCGTGCGCGTGCTCGACGAATTGCCCAAAGCCGCTCGTGCCTACGTCCGCTTCCTCGAAGAAGGCGCGAAAGTGCCGCTGTATCTGCTCAGCGTTGGGCCGCGCCGCAGCGAGACGATCGTGTTGCACAATCCCTTCGTCGGGCGAGCAGCCGCGCCGTGACCTTGGCTTGGGCGCTCCCGCTGGTGATCGTGATGCAAACGCGATCGGCGGGAGTGTCGCCCCGCCCGGTGGCTTGGGCCGCGCAAAGCCCGCGTCCGACGACCTGTCAGGGCGCGCCCGGGCTTTGGGAGGTGTCGCGGCAGGCGCTGCTCGGGCGGCGTTGTCGTGAGCTGTCGCGCGCGCAGGCGTTGCTGCTTCGCGCGCCCGAGAAAGCGCGCGAACGAGCCGCGGGGTTGCTCGCCCAAGCACCCGAGCTGAGCGAAGCGCGCGTGCTGCACGGTCGCGCGAGTCTGCGGGTCGGCGACGGCGCGACCGCGCTGCGCGAACTCTTGCCGCTGTTGGCCGACGAGGCGGGCGGCGTGGCCGATCCGTCGGCGTTGCTCGACGGCGGCCGCGCCGCGCTGTCCGAGCGCGACCTGACGAGCGCAGCGCGCTTCTACCGTGCGCTCGGCAGCCGCGCCGCGCTGTTGCCTGACCGCAGTCAGCAAGTGGTCGCGTACATCGAGATCGCGGCGACGCTGCTGGTCACCCAAAAGGCGCCGATCGACGACGTGCTGGCGTACCTACGCGAAGCCCGGCGCCGCTCGTCCGGCAGCGGATTTACTGGGCTGTGCGCGGCTTTGACTGCGGTGGCGTGGATCGCCCAGGGCCGTGAGTCGGAAGGCCAAGGCGCGCTGACCGACGTCACCGATCCGGACTCGCTGGCGCGCTTCGAAACGACCGGAGACGTGTGGCTTCCCGAGGGGTTGCTACACGCCGTGATTGGCGTTGCCGTCGAGCGCGACCGCCCCGATCTGGCGGCGACGCACTACCGGGCGCTGGCCGCGAGCCCGCTCGGGCCGACCGTGATTGGCAAGCTCGGCAGCAGGACCCGCCCCCGCGCGGCGTCGGGGAGGGCGGTGAAGCGCGGGGCCCGATGAGCCACCGTGCGCTCTGGGCGGCGCTCACGATGCTGATGCTGGCGCCGGCGGCGCACGCCGAGCCGACGCTCTGGCAGCGGGCACTCGATCCGAGTGCACGGCCGCGGAGCCGCGCTCGACTGCGCGCCGAGCAGCTCTTCGACCAGGCGACCGAAGTTCGCGCCGATCCGGAGACGCTGCAGGATCTGTCGCTCGGCAGCGTGGCGTTGATGGAACTCAGCGGTGGCGCGCGGCGTGACCCCTGGCAAGCGGTGTTGCTCGGCCGCGTGATGCTCGACGCGCAGCCGGGCCGCGAGCAGCAAGCGATTGCGCTGATCGAGAGCGGCCTGCCGGCTTTGCCCGCCTCCGATTTTAAGCGCGCCAGCCTGTTCGACGTCGGCCTCGGCGCCATGTTGAGCGGCGACATGGACCACGCGACGAAGGCGTTCACAGCGGCGCTGGCGCTGGCCTGGGACCCGGACTATCGCGCCAGTATTCATCGCAACCGCGGCAAAGCGCGGATGCTTTCCGGGCATCTGATCGAAGCGGTGACTGATTTTCGGGCTGCCGTACGGCTCGCGCGCGGCGTCGAGGTGATGGCGTTGTCGCGCTTCGGTTTGGGCGTCGCGCTCGAGCGCAGCGGCGACTACCCGCAAGCCATGCAGGAGATCGCCCGCGGCGCGGCCGTGCGGTTACCGGTCCCGCCGTACCCGAGCGAAAGCGTGCTCGACCTGCCGACGCTGCGCTGGGTTCCCGACTACGACGTTCACTATTTCCGTGCGCTTGCCGAGATGGCGGAGGCCGACGCTGCCGATTCCGCAGCGCTGACGCGCGAGCACTACGAATCTGCGCTCGACAGCTGGGAGCAGTACGTGCTGGCGGCGGAAGCGCAGAGTGACCGCTTCTTGCCGAACGCGCTGCGACGTCGGCAGCGTTGCTTGGAAGCGCTCGGCCGAGCCGACAAGCCCGCGCCCACTAAGGCGCCGCGTTCAAGCCGCGTACGGTAGGACGGGGCTGGAGCCGAGCACGCGGCGCGCGCCCTCGGCGTCTTCGACGGCTTCGAAAACCGGGCGCAGGTGCGGGCTGCGCTCCAGTTCGCCAAAGGCGCCGCTGGCCGCGAGCGCGCGCGCCTGCGGGCCGTCCAGCACCATGAACACGTTGCGGAGACCATCGCCGGCGGGCGCGTCGATCACGTCGACAATCTTGGAGCGATCGACGTGTAGCTCTTCGCCGCGACGCTGGATCAAGACGCGCTTGTCGGTGATCAGGTAGCGCGTGTCGCCGACGAGCTTGCCGGGGCGAATCACCGTATCGTAGGCAATGTAGCCGCCCACCACGAGCACCAGCGCTACGGCCATGAAGATGCCGGCCGCGAGCGCCACGAAGCTCGGCGACAGGTAGGGCAAGCCGCCGCGCTCGACCTTGGCCAGCGCGGGCACGGCGCGCCACACCATTTCCATGCCAGCAAACACCGTGAACGCCGAAATCGCCATCAGCAGCCATTGGCGTTGGCCGTGCGGCAAGTATTTCCGCAGTTGCTGGCGTGGCTGGGCCGACCAGATCACGCGCTCACCGCGGTCCAAGCGCTGGCCGATCGGCATCTCGGCGCTGCCGAGCGGCGCGACATCTTCGGCGCCGCGCACGATCGCCCAGACGCGGTCGGGCGCGACGACGCCGGGCAGGCGCAGCAAGAGCCGTCGCCGCAACGCGCCGGTTGGCACCGCGCGCACGAGCTCGAGAACACCCGTGTCGGGTTGATCGGCATCCCAGAAGATGCGCGCGAAGCTGACGGCGCTGCGCTGGATGCTGCGCCGAAACGGGCCGAAGTGCACGACCACGTGGTGCTCGGTCACGACGTAGCGCGCGCGTTCCATCAGCATGCGCGGCACGGTGCGAAACGCCATACCGAGCAGCGTCGTCCAACACGCGAACAACAAGGTACTGGCCGGTGTTTGGCGCAGGACCAGCGACGTGACCACCGCGAACAACAGCGATATCGCGCTGGTGAAGAAGCACAACCCGGCGAGGGCCCGGTGCAAGGCGCTGGGGCGAACGGACTTCGGACGGCCAGTCCAAACAATCCGCTCTCCGTATAGCGAGTCTCGCGCCAGGGTAGCTCCTCAATCGAGATACGACCGCACTCCTGACAAACGTGCGCTCTGAGTGTTCCAACGTCAACGCTCTCACTGGCGATTGACTCAGCAAGCACGTAGTCGGAGGCGCCGGGCTTGCAGTGGAGCTGGAGCGGCGCTGCTTTCGCTCGCTCCTCGTTCCCGCGGGTTACGTTCTGCCGCCGTCCCAAACGTTAGTAACCGCGGTGGCTAGCTGCCAGGCGCGACGAAGACGATTTCGAGCCGCTCGTTGCGGCCAGCGGCGCCCACGCGATCGGGCGGCACGATCGGCGTGGTGCTGCCGGCGCTCTTGGCTTCGACGCGGGTGGCGCCGGCGGCTTTCAGCGCGTCTACCGCCTGGGTCGAAAGACCGTCGTCCTTGGCGCCGGCGCGCGCGTCGTGGCTCACCACCAGGATCGGAAACTCTGGGTGAGCCTTGGCGACTCGCCCGAGGTCCGCCAGCTTTTCCCCGATCCTGCCGCTCAGCTTTCCGCCTTCACGCAGTGCGTGCAGGGTGACGACAACGCCGCGGTCGTCGCGGAACGGCAGAAAGTCCGCGCGGCTCAGCTCGGCGAGCAGCGTGTCGGATTCGCCTTGTGACGGATTGGCTTGCGCGCGTGGACGCCGCGCCAACGTTAGCTCGCGTAGACAATCCGAACGCAACGCGGTCGCGTCATCGATCGGCGCGGGAGCCGCCGTGTCGAGCTTCTTGCGCAGCTCGTCGGCTTTGGCCATGAGAGCCGGCAACGCATTGCGATTCGGCTCGACGAGCCGCGCCGACACGCACAACAGCGAACCTTGGGTAACGATCGCGCGCGCGGCTTCACGGCGCGCCTTCTCGCGCTCGGGCGAGGCGGGCTCGTTCTTGGCCAGCGGCTCGGCGTCGCGCGCGACTTTGGCGCGTAGCTCCAGATCGGCGGTCTCGGCCGTCAAGCGTTGTTGCTCGACGTCGAGCTGGGCCAGCCGATCGGCTTGGTTTTTTTCCAACAGCTTGGCTTCGGCCAGCCGGGTTTCGGCCCGCGTCAAACGCGCTTCAATCGTGGCGCGCAGGTAGGCGGCCAGCGCTCGCTCGCTCAAGATTTGCGCTGAAGGCAGGTCATTATCGGCGTAGGCCTGCTCGGCGCGCTGCTTTTGCAGCTCGGCGCGAGCGTAAGCCTGCGGCGCGTTCCTGCGTGCGTCCAAGACGGCTTGGCCCTCGCGCGCGCGATCGACCTGGGTCATGACCTGCGGGCGCGCGGGCGTGGCGCACGCCGCAACCGCGATTAATAAGCAGGGCAGAGCACGGCGGATCACGGCTTGACCCCCTTCTCGTCCAGCTTGTGCAGCGCCTCTTCGGCGCGGGCGCGGCGCGCGACGGTTTGTTCGACCAGCGCCTGCGCGCGGAACACCTTGGTCTCGAGATCGGTCGTGCGCGTCTGCAGCGCGCTCAGCTGCTTCTCGCTCTGCGCGGTCTTGTCCAGCAGCTCGGACGCCGAGGCCCACTCGAGCGCGGTCTCCTCGAGCATGGCGCCACGCTTCTGATCGCCGGAGGCGCGCAGCTGGTCGGCGCGACGCAGAGCGTCTTTGGCCTTGTCGATCGATTCGGAGGCGACGCGCGCGGCGTCTGGCTTCTTGGCGAGGTCGGCCAAGATCGACGCGGCGTGGCTCCGTGCGTCCGGTGCCGAAACCGCGACGCCTGCGACCGTTACTGCCAAAAGCCACATGAAAGCGCCCCGCGGGAGCGCGATTTTCCGTCGATTCACGCGGCAACGAAGCCATGCGAGGGTCCCCACGTCAAGCGCGGCCAGCCGGCTGCGCGAACGAGGCGAAAATGACCGAACGTAAGCGTGCAAGCTGGGACGAATACTTCATGGCAATCGCGCGCGAGGTGGCGACGCGCTCGACCTGCGACAGGAAGCACGTGGGGGCGGTGATCGTCCGCGAGAAGATGATCCTCACCACCGGCTACAACGGCTCGATCCGAGGACTACCGCATTGTGACGATGACGGACACATGATGGAGGATGGGCATTGCGTCCGCACCGTGCACGCCGAGGCCAACGCCATCGTCCAAGCTGCGCGCAACGGCATCCGGCTCGACGCCAGCGACATCTACGTCAGCGCTTCGCCGTGTTTCGGTTGCTTCAAGCTGATCGCCAACAGTGGGCTGCGTCGGATCGTGTTTGGCGAGTTCTACCGTGACCAGCGCATCTTCAAGCTCAGCGAGGAGCTGAAGATTGAGCTGACGCACTTGCCGCTTGAGTCGCTGCCCAAGCCTAGTGAGGCGTGAGGCTTGCGTGAAGTAGTTCCGGCCTAGCCGGCTTGGCGGCGCTGACGCAGCCGCGCCAATAGCTCTTCGCGGTTGGCGGGCGCGGCGACCGGACCCGCCACGCGCTGGCGGATGCCGCTGTCGCTCGACACCGCGGGCGCGGCGGCGATCGTCTCGAGATCGGTCATGCTGGCGCGCACTTCGGGCATGCTGCCGCGCTCGACCTCGACCACGCTCGGCTGGTCCGTTTCGGGCGCGCTCTGGCGCTCGCCGTCGGGTTGGCTGAGGCGTTCGGGCTCGCCCGCCGCGCTCTTGAATTTCACGGCGCGCTCGATGAACGCCTTGGTGGCGGCGCCGAAGCGCTTGAAGCGGACCTTGAGCCCGCCGGGGCGCCCGTGTTGGGCCGGCGTGGTGCCAACGACCCGGCCTTCTGCGCGGATTGGTTTCTGGCCGTCGGTGAGCGCGACGTCGAACAGGACCGCCGTGTCCGGCGCCAACACCTCGGCGTCGATCAGCAGCATGGTGCGTGCGTCGATGCTCCACGCCTCGGCGTTCAGGTACTCCTGCTCGCTCGCATAGGGTCGGACGACGTGGACGACGATGGGATTCACGGTCGGGCAGCCTCCAGCTGGACCGCCCAAAATAACACCCCTCCGTCCCGGCTCACAGGGGAATGTGGTAGGCGCGATTGTCTCGTCGGTCGGCGGGTCGCCTGTCTCGTGTGTCGGCGGGTCGCTTGTCTCGTGTGTCGGCGGGTCCCCAACCCCGGCTGTCTCGTGTGTCGGCGGGTCCCCAACCCCGGCTGTCTCGTGTGTCGGCGGGTCCCCAACCCCCCTCCAAATCTCATGGCTAAGCATCTTTCGAAAATCTTGGTTGTTGGCTCGGGTGGGCGAGAGCATGCGCTCGCACTTCGGCTTCTGGCGGCGCCAGGGGTGGATGAAGTGATTGTGGCGCCGGGCAATGCAGGGACGCAGTCAGCGCCGGCTGAATTTGCTCCTAAGAAGCTCAGCTCGAGCAAAGACGCCCCACTTGCCATCGCCAAACGCGAAAACATCGACTTGGTCGTGGTGGGTCCAGAGGGGCCGTTGTGCGATGGCTTGGTCGACGACCTCATCCGTGAGGGTGTTCTCACGTACGGTCCGAGCAAGCTGGCAGCCGAGCTGGAAGGCTCGAAGGCCTTTATGAAGGCCTTCTGTGTCCGTCACGGCATCCCAACCGCCCGCCATGTCGTGCTTCAAGGCCTGGAAGGCCTCGAGGCTCACGTCCGCAGCTTCGACGTTCCCCCGGTGGTGAAGGCGGATGGCTTATGCGCAGGCAAGGGCGTGGTCGTCGCCGACACCCACGAGGAAGCGCTCGCAGCCGCTACCGAGATGCTCTCCGGCGAACGCTTTGGCGCGGCCGGCGCTACGGTGGTGCTCGAAGAGCGCCTGGTCGGCAACGAAGCCAGCATTCACGCGATATGTGACGGCGTAGGCTTCGTGATCTTGCCCGCCGCGCAAGATCATAAGCGGATTTTCGATGGCGACCTCGGCCCGAACACTGGCGGCATGGGCACCTACGCTCCTGCGCCGGTAGTCACGCCGCAGGTCATGAAGCGCTTCGAGGAGCAAGTGATGGTGCCGACGCTGCGGGGCATGGCAGCAGAGGGCCGCCCGTTTCGCGGGACACTGTTCGCAGGCGTGATGGTGACGGCGGACGAGCAACTGCGGCTGATCGAATTCAATGTGCGCTTCGGCGATCCGGAGACACAGGTCTTGATGGCGACACTGGACGGCGACCTGGCCGAAGCGCTCGCTTCAGCAGCCCGTGGTCAGCTCGACGCCGGAGCAATCCGCCCCTCAGGCCGCCATGCGGTGTGCATCGTGCTCGCCGCGTACGGCTACCCGGAGACGCCACGCAAGGGCGACGCGATCACGGGCCTCGAGGCCGCCGCAGCGATTCCGGGCGCGACGGTGATTCACGCCGGCACCGCGCTCGGCCCCGATCACGAGACCGTGACCGCGGGCGGGCGCGTTTTGGGCGTCACGGCGAGCGGCGCCACTCTGGCTGAAGCGCATGCTCGCGCGTACCAGGCGACTCGCAAAATCGCTTTCGCCGGGATGCAGTACCGGCGTGACATCGCGGGAAGAGCCGGCTTGGTGCTGCCGGCTGAGCTGCCTTGACGCTACGCGGCACGGGCGCTACGCCGTCTGCGCGGCAAAAAGTCCGCGCTCTCGATTCTGGTTCTTTGGAGGAACATGGCTCGCACAATCAATTTCAACGCTGGTCCAGCTGCGCTCCCTCTCGGGGCTCTCGAACGCGCTCAAAAAGAGCTGCTCGATCTCGGCGGCACGGGCATGAGCGTGATGGAGCACAGCCATCGCGGTAAGGCATACGAGGCCGTCCACAACGAGGCGATCGCGCTAACGAAGGAACTGCTCGGCGTTCCGGACAACTACGACATCTTGCTCTTGCAGGGTGGCGCCAGTCAGCAGTTCGCGGTGATCCCGATGAACCTGCTGCCGCAGGGCAAGAGCGCCGACTACATCTTGACCGGCGCCTGGTCACAAAAGGCTTACAAAGAAGCCAAGACCATCGCTACGGCGCGCGTCGCCAGCAGCACCGAAAAGGACAAAAAGTTCACGCGCGTTCCCGCTCAAAACGAGCTGGATCTGGATGCGAACGCGGCTTACGCGCACATCACCAGCAACAACACGATCTTCGGTACCCAGTTCGCGGAGTTCCCGAACGTCGGTAACGTGCCCTTGATCGCCGACATGTCGAGCGACATCGCTTGGCGCCCGATCGACGTCTCGAAGTTCGCCCTGATCTACGCCGGCGCGCAGAAGAACCTGGGCCCGAGCGGCTTGGCACTGGTGATCGTGCGCAAAGACTTGGTCGAGGCTGGCCGCAAGGACATCCCGGTCATCTTCCAGTACCGCACGCACTCGGAAAATAACTCGCTGTACAACACGCCGCCGACGTTCTCGGTGTACATGCTGCGCAACGTGCTCAGCGAGTTGAAGGCCAACGGTGGCCTCAGCGCGATCGAAAAGATCAACCGCGAGAAGGCCAAGCTGCTCTACGACGCCATCGAGTCACGTTCCGACGTGTTCACGGCGCCGGTCGAGAAAGGTTCGCGCTCGACGATGAACGTCGTCTTCACGCTGTCCACGCCCGAACTCGAGACCGAGTTCTTGGCTGAAGCCAAGAAGCGAGGCATGGAAGGCCTCAAGGGTCATCGCTCGGTCGGCGGCATGCGCGCTTCCATCTACAATGCGGTCTCGCGTGAGTGGGTGGCGGCTCTGGTCGACCTGATCAGCGGCTTCAAGAAGTAGCCGAAACCCGCGGCAGCGCCGAGCGCCCGGTCGTCGCGAACAGCGGCTGCCGGGTGTTCGGTTTTTGTGGCGCTGCATTTCCCTGTTCCCGACCGGCCGGCTTGCTCTAGCCTGACTCGCGGCTACCGCCCGACAGGAGAAAATTATGCCCAATCCGTTCGCCCATATCGAGCTCACCACCGACAACCTCAAGGCCGCGCAGAAGTTCTACGGCAAGGTCTTTGCCTGGAATCTGAAGGACATGCCTGGCATGAACTACACGATGATCGATGTCGGGGGCGGCACGGGTGGCGGCATGCAGCTGAAGCCGATGCCGGAAGCACCCACGGGTTGGATGCCGTACGTGCAGGTCGACGACGTGAAGGCGACCGTCGCCAAAGCCGTCAAGGCTGGCGCCAACGCGATGCTGCCGTATCAAGAGATCGGTGAGATGGGCGCGATCGGTGTCTTCGCCGATCCGAACGGGGCCGTGATCGGCGTGTGGGAAGCCAAGGCCGCGCCGTCCGTGCCGACTGCTGCGCCTGCCAAGAAAGCAGGAGCGAAGAAAGCGCCCGCCAGGGCCGTCAAGAAAGCTGCCGCGAAGCCGGCCAAGAAAGCTGCCGCGAAGCCGGTCAAGAAAGCCCCCGCCAAAAAGAAGAAGGCTTGAGGCCGATCAGCTGAGCTCTCAAAACGCGTGAGCGTCGGCGCCAAGCCGGCTTACAAGCGCCAGAACGGCTCGCTCGACGCGATGAGCGAGCCGTTTGCATCTTTGACGCGCGTCGCGCCGATCAGCAACAGCGGTAGTGAGATCGCGATGCTCAACCCGCCGGCAGAAAGGCCAGCGATGCCTGCCGCCTCGAGGCCCGTATTGTCCTTCAATCGCCCTTGCGCGAAGAAGGCCATGCCCGCCAACGCCACCGGGATGCCGACCGCGAGCGTGATGATGCCCACGTGACGCGCGGTAGCGGAGCCGCCATCCACCCGTACGCCCGCGGTGCCGCTGCCCGAGGCGAAGCGGAAAATGTTCGAGGTCGTCATGCCCGACGCTACGACGCGCGCCTCACGGCCTTCGACTTGGATCACGGCGTCGCAGGGCGTCTGGCAGGTGCGGATGAAGTCGCCGCCATCGACGTAGCTACGCATCTCCAACCAAGCGTCACGATGGTTCACGGCGACGTGCACCAAGGCTTGACCCGGCGACGTCACGGTTCGTGGTGTCGGTGCAGGCACGGGCGCCGGCGGCGCAGCGGCGGTCGCGGGTGCGACCACGGGAGCGGGAGCGGCAGCGGGAACGGCGAGCGGCGCTGGAGCGGCTGCGGGCGCGGCGGCTGCGGGCGGCGTTGCGGGAGCAGCGCTCTCCTGAGCGTGCGCCCGACACGCCACGGTCGCGCCGGCTAGGGAAGCCGGTAAGAGCGAAAAACGGAGGGCCAGCGCTCGGCGCTTAGGGCTCATGGCCCGCAAAAGTGCACGCTCAGCCGGTTTCAGGCAATTACGTTGACGAGCGCGACAGCAGGACCGGCGACAGACGCGCGCGCGAGCGCGACAAAGCGGCGCGCTTTGCGTGGGAATTCCCGCCTATCCTTTGACGGGCCGGCTACGCCAAGGCTATGTTTGTAGCTAGGTTTTTTTCGCCCCCGCTGGCCCACGACCTTGACCCGGTTCCGCCTACGTTTCCTCCTTCAGGAGATCGACCTGCCGCAGGGGGACACGCTCGTCGGCCGCAGTGCCAACTGCCAGGTCACGTTGGATGATCCGCTGGTTTCTCGAGAGCACGCTCGGATTCGGATCCACGGCGCGACCGCGGCCGTCGAGGACTTGGGCTCGCGCAACGGGGTGCAGCTCGGCGGCCAACCGATCACCGGAAGCACAGCGCTTAGCAATGGTGATCGCATCCGCATCGGCACGCAGGAGCTGGTCTTCTTGGAGCTGCCGGCCCACCCCGAGCATCCGACGCGAGCCGCCACGCGCCAGACCGGCTTCATGTGCCATTGCGCCGCATGCGCCCGCGCTTTTCCGGCGGAGCTCGTCGCTTGTCCGGCTTGTGGCAGCCGCGAGCGCGTCGAAGAAGACACCCTGACCGGCAACACCCGACGCGATTGGGGACTCGAGCTGGCCGCCGAAGCAGTCATGCGCGCCCGCACTGCCGGCGTCGTCGACGATCTCGAGCGGGTATTGTCGCACGCGCGGCTCGGCCTCGAGCAACGGCTTGCCGAAGGACGGAACGTCGAGCGGCATCTGATCGACGGCATCGGCGCCGCTGCGGTCGAGGTTGCCGTGTCGCGTGCTGAAGCGGCGTGGGGACGCTGGGCGCTTTCGATCTACGCATCGTTGGGGCTAATGCCGCCCGTCAGCCTCAGCGAACAGCTCGGGCGCTTGCCCAAGACCGAGCTCGATCTGCTGGAGCCGGCTGCGCAACGCGCTTTCGACAGCGCCAGCGTCGGGTCGTCGGCCGCCGATGCGGTGGGCCATGCCGCGCTTCGGCGGCTTTTGGGGGGCGCGAAGCCTTGAAGCACGTGCTCCGCTACAAGCACCACGACATCGAGTTGTCGCAGGGCAAATTCGTGATCGGGCGCGCCGCGAGCTGCCAGCTTTCGCTCGACGATCCGCTCGTGTCTCGTCACCACGCCCAGCTGACGGTAGACGTCGACGCGATCACGGTCGAAGACCTCGGCTCGCGCAACGGGGTCAAGGTCAACGGCGAGTTGATTCACGGATGCTATTCGGTGCAGGACAAGGATCAGATCGTGATCGGCGGCCAAGAGCTGAAGTACCTGTCTCGCAAAGAGAACATGGGCGACACGCTGATTCAGCCGGCGACTCAACGCGTGCCGACTTTCGGTTTACTCGGGATTTTGGCTGACAAGGCGTTCGCGCTCGGTCGAGCCGACGAAGCCGAGCGGCTCTTGACCGAGCTACTCGATCAGGTGCTCGGCGACCTCGAGGCTGGACGTGAGGTGAAAGGCGAGTTGTTCGAGCGCTCCACCGACTACGCAATGAAGCTTGCCATCGCGACGGGCAGCGCGCGCTGGATCGAGTTCATTTTTCGCGCTTTCGGCAGCGTCAGGCGGCCATGCCCGGCCGGGATCGTCGACGAGCTCTATTCGCTGGTGCGCCGCGTGGAGCGGGTCAACCTCGGTGCGCTACGCACCTACATCGAGGTGCTGCGCGAAAATTCGGGCACGCTCGGCCCAACTGAGCGCTTTTTGGTGAGTCGGATCGAGGGGCTCGAGCGCCTGGTCGCGGCCAAGTAGCCGGACCCGAGCCGCGTGGGAACTCGACAGAGCTCTTGGCTGCCGGCTACGCTTGACGGGTGAGTTCGAGCCGCGACGACGGCGACAAGGTCGACACCGAGAACGATGGCGGGAAGACGCTCGTCCGTTTCTGGCTCGAGTACCAGGGCCACACGCTTGAGCTCCGCAACGGTGCGGTGTTGGTCGGTCGCAGTTCGACCTGTCACATCGTGCTCGATGACGGGCTGGTCTCACGCCGTCACGCGCAGTTCGTCGTCACGGGTAATGGCGCGGTCGTCGAAGACTTCGGTAGCGTCAACGGCGTGTACCTGAACGGTGAGCGCATTTCAGGCCAGCGCGCGCTGCGCGACGGCGATCGGGTGCAGATCGGCAAGCAAGACTTCCTACTGCGCAGCGCGACCAGGGTCGTGCCGGTCGCGACGCCGGAGCGCTTCAGCGCCGAGACCTTGCACGGCACGACGATCCCCAGCGAGGTTTTGGAGGTCGAAAAGCAGCGCGAGGAGCTGACGCGGCGCACTGACGCGCTCGACCTTTTGTGCGGCGTCGCCGACAAGGTGCTGGCGCTCGGTCGCGGCGACGAAGCCGAAAAGCTGCTGGGCACGGCGCTCGGCAACATGCTGAAGCAGGTGCAGTCAGGCTCGCAGCTTTCGCCAGCTTCGGCAGGGCGCGCGGCGAGCTATGCGGTTCGGATCGCCGAAGCCACCGGGCGCGGGCGCTGGGTCGACTTCTGCTTCGAGCTGTATTTGGCGCAGGGCCGACCCCTGCCCAGCGACGTCGTCGATCAGCTGTACGTTATCCTACGCAAGATCAGCGGCGTCGCGATCGCGGGCTTTCGGGTGTACTTGGAGAAGCTGAAGGCCGCGGCGCCGAGCTTCTCGCCGACGGAGCGCTTCGTCCTGCAGCGGATCGAGGGGCTGGAGCGGCTGATTTTGCGCTGAGCTTCGCGGCGCGGCCGAGCCACAGCTCCGCGGCGTCGACGATCACCTGGCGCAGCTCCGGATCTTCGACGGAGTCGATGCGTTGCTGCAGGTCATTCGGCAGGGGCGCGCGCGCCGCAGTCTTGCGTCGGAGCTGCGCGGCGGCCGCGGCGCCTTGGATTTGCTGCCGGACGCGGAAGCGCACCGTATTAATTTTTAGCTTGAGGGGCTTGATCCGCTCCAAGAGCTCGTTGCTGAGCAGCGAGAGCTCCTGGGCCCACGGCGCGGAGGCGACGTAAATCGTGAGCACGCCGCCTGACAGCCCGCCCGGCTCGGTGCGGCGGGCGACGCGATCGCCGAGCAGGCGGCGCCAGGTGTCGCGATCGATGGCGACCTTGCCGCGCTCGGCCGAAACCACGCGGGCTCCGTCGAGTAGCTCTCCCAGCATCTGAGGGCGTGAGCGCGGCTTCAAGGACGAGAGCGGAGCGTTGCGCCCGGGCCGCGTCAATCGTTCCCTCGCAGAAGCGTCAAGACGGCGTGTCGGCGCGGCTGGGCCGTTGATGGTCGGAGCCCCGTGGCCGTGCTACTTGCAGGGGCAACGTGAGGTCGACACTATCGATAGCGGCTCGAAGCGCTCGGTGGATTTGCGCGCGTGGCGCGCTGGCTGCGCTCGTGGCGAGCTGCGGCGGTGTGCGCGCGAGCTCGGTTCCGCTCGGTGGCAGCCACGAAGAAGATCTGGTGTCCGCCAAGGCAACCGCAAAGGTGGCATCGGCCTCGGCTTCCGCCGCGGAGCCTGTCGCTGCCGAGCCCGTCAAAGTCGCAGTGGCGGAACCGACCAAGGGAACCGACGGAGGCGCGCCCGAGTCGGCGAGAGAAACGAAAGCTTCCGCCGGCGCTTTCCAAGTCAAGCCGTATGTCGAGCGTCAGGCGTGGACCAGGCTGTTCGACATGCAGTTCGACCTGAAGGTGGGACCAGGCGGCAGCATCGACATGAAGATGGTCAGCCATCAGGAAGTACGCTTCCAAGTTCTCGGAGTGACGGCCGGCGTGATCGACAAGCTGCAGATCGAATACTCCGTCTACACCAGCGCGATGACGATCATGGGCGCGACCCAAGATTCGCCGGAAGAGCTGGCGGGCAAGCGCTTCGTCGTCACGTTCGCGCGCGGCGTGCCCGAGGTGCGCGACGGCTCCGGCAACACGCCGCCCAAAAAGCAGATCGACTCGGTCAAAGACGACGCGCGCGAGCCACTGGAGATCGAAAAGGCCCTGAAAGAACTGTCGCAGCTGGCCGCGAAGGGCAGGGGTGATTTCAGCTTCGCAGGCGCGGTTGCGCTGGCCGGCGGTGAAGACGACGACACCAAGGTCCCGAAGGCGAAAGCCAGCCTCCAAAAGCTCACGACCGGCGCCCACAACGACAAGCTCGCGTTCGTCGACATGGGCTACACCCTCACCAACGCCGTCGACGACAAAACCACGATCGAGGTCTCGGTCGCCGGCGACCTGAGCATCCTCGACGCCCCCGCGCGCTACCAAACCAGCACCCTGCAAGGCCCGATGGAGCTCCGCTCGTCCGAAGCCGGCGGCATGCAAGGCCGCGGCACGATCAAAGTCACGATGAGCTACAAGTACTGACGTGCCGCCGCACCAAAAAAAGAAAGAGCCCGCTCGGTGCGGGCTTCACTTCATCGCGACGCCGGAGCGTCTGTTCTACCTGGTGCCGAAGGTCGGACTTGAACCGACACTCCATCGCTGGAAACGGATTTTGAGTCCGCCGCGTCTGCCAATTCCGCCACTTCGGCTCTCCGTGCGGTTTGCTGTAGTTGCGTCGGCTTCGCTGGTCAAGGGTTGAGGTGTGGGCTCGGTATTTTCGCGAGCCGCTTGGGGCACGGAGGGGAACGGAAGCTTTGGTCAGAGAGCGAACATTCATCACCATGCACCGAACCATCGCGCTCGCCGTCGCCATGCTCTCGGCCGCTTGCGGCTCAAGTACGGATTCGGGCTCGACGCCGACTCCCGGCGGGATCGCGGGCGGGAGCGGCGTCGCTGGTGCGGCTGCTGGGGGCAGCGGGGCTAGCATGGCTGGCGCGAGCGGCGCTGGTGGCTCGGGCGGCTCCGGAAGTGGCGGCCTGAGCAGTTCCGCCGGCGCGGAGCAGGGCGGGACGCCGGCCGGTGGAGGCGGGATCGCTGGCGGGCTGGGTGGCAGTGCCGCTGGCACGAGCGGCGCTGCGGGCGCGGGCGGCATGCCGAACACCAAACCGGGGCCGGTGCTGATGGTGGGACTCAGCACGGGTAAGCCGACGCCGGGCGATACGATCATGATCAATCGTCTGGAGGGGCGCGGCTTCAAAGTGACGTTGGTGGCCGATACGGCGGTCACTGCCGCGTCGGCGGACGGCAAAGACTGGATCCTGATTTCGAGCAGCGAGGAGTCGGGCAACCTGGGCACCAAGCTGCGCGATCTACCGATGCCCATCCTGTGCATGGAAGACGGCTCGTTCGTCGACATGAAGATGGCCAGCGCGCGTGGCCACGCGATGGCGACGACGGCGCTGAATTTCTTGGGCGCGAGCACGCTGGCGGGTGGGCTCACGGGGAGCGTGACGATCGCGATGGCTCCGCCTGATCCAGGCGAGATGGGCTGGGGCAGCGTCGGGCCGAAGGCGATCGTCGCCGCGACGATTGTCGCGCAACCGACTCAGGCGGCGCTGTTCGGCTATGAAAAGGGCGACGACATGGTCGGCATGGCCGCACCCGCTCGTCGGGCCGGCTTCGCCGCGCGCGAGGACGTTGCTTCGCACTTCACTGAGCAAGGCCTGAAGGTGTTCGACACCGCCGTCGACTGGGTACTCGGCACCAAGTAGCCCGACGCGACACGGCCCCGCGAGCCGTGAGGCGTCGCGAGGCCGTGCTGCCGTCTGAGAAACCTAGCGGCTCACAAACCGTTGACGATGAAGTTGCGGTCGTTCTTTTCGAAGAAGCCAACGATCTGACGGGCAGCGGCTAGGCCCGCGTTCACGTTCGCTTCTTCGGTCTGCGCGCCCATCTTCGCGGGCGTGAGATACACGCGCTTCTCGAACTTTTCCTTCAGCGTGGCGGCGGTGGCGTCGCTCGGCGGAATGTCGCTGACGTAGCGGAAATCCGGGCGCGCCTCGAATACCTCGAGCAGCTCGGCTTCGTTGATGACTTCTTTGCGCGCGGTGTTGATCAACGTCGCGCCCTTCGGCATCAGGGTAAGTAGCTTCTTGCCGATGCTGCCCTTGGTCTCGGCGGTGGCCGGGATGTGCAGCGAGAGGTACTGGCTCTTCGTGTATAGGTCCTCGATCGACGAGGCGGCTTCGACGCCCGCGGCCGCGAAGACTTCCGGCTTCACGAACGGGTCGAACGCATAGACCTTCATGCCGAAGCCCTTGGCGATCGTAGCCACGGCTCGGCCGACCATACCGAAAGCGTGCAGGCCTAGCGTCTTGTTGCGCAGCTCGCTGCCGGTCTTGCCGTCGAACTTGCCACGCGCCAGGTAGACGAGCATGCCGAACACCAGCTCGCCGACCGCGTTGGCGTTCTGGCCGGGCGTGTTCATAACGGCGATGTTCTTGGCCTTGGCGGCGGCGGTATCGATGTTGTCGTAACCGGCGCCGGCGCGCACGGCGAGCTTCAAGCTCTTGGCGGCATCCAACACCTCGGTGTCGATGATGTCGCTACGGAAGATTACCGCGTCGGCGCTGGCGATGGCTTCGATTAGCGGGCCCTTGCCCTTGTAGTTCTCGAGCACGTTGGCCGTATAACCGGCCTCTTTGATGATGGCCACGACCTGGTCGCGGGCGCTGGCGGAGAAAGCTTTTTCAGTGGCTAGCAGTACGGTTTTGGACACGCGGACCTCGGTGGTTGAACCCGGCAAGCAGCCGGCGAAAAAGGCCACGCAGCTTTAATCTCGCGCGGCCCTCGAGGCAAGCCACGACAAATTTCAGGGCTTTGAGAGCACCGCCACCAAGTCGTCGAGCTCGTACAGGGCACGCGCGCTATCACCGGCCGACAGGTATGGCGCCCGCGCGAAACATTCGATACGAAGGCCGAGCGGCAAAAGATCGCGCTCGATGAAGCGGCGCGCGCCGTCTTCCCATGTGCCCTCTGGTCCCGGATCGCACTGCAGCCGTTCGAGCGGCTCGGGCGTCGCCGGTCCGTCGAAGTAAAACGGCCGATACGGCAACGCCAGCGCGACGACGAAGATGCCGCCCGGCTTGAGGGTCAGCAAGCAATGCCGCAGTAGCTGCCGCGGCCGCCGACAGCGATCGAGCACGTTGAGCAGCGCGACGGCGTCGAACGGCGGACCGTCGAACGGCGCGTTCGTGAGATCGAGCGCGTGACAGCGCACGCCGCGTTGGGCCAGCCGCCGCGCCATGCCGCGCGAAACCTCGGTCGCTTCCACTGCGTCGAAGCAGCCGGATAGCGCCGCCGTCACGTCGCCCGAGCCCGCCCCGACGTCGAGCAATCGCCCGCCGCTGTGTCCCTCGAGCAGTCGTTTCCAGGCGCTTGGCACGAGCAGCTGCATCCGGTACATGCCGGTCAACGCATTGGCGTCGAAGTCGGACAAGTAAAGTCGCGCCAGGCGTTGGGCGTAGGTGCGCAAGCGGCCGTGCCGGCATTGGGTCAAACCCTCAACCTCCGCGAGCCACGCCGAGTCGACGCTAAGCTCACGAAAATGTGGCGCGAAGCTGCCGAGCCGCTCGAGATTCGCGGACGTGACGAGCCGCGCGCTACCGCTGGTCATGTGCCTTCACGTTCAGGCTGGGCGGCGCGCGAACTGCGTAGCCCCTCGCGATAGCTGCGAAAGCGGGCCGGTGATGGCGACGGTCAAGCCGTCGAGCTGCATGTTGACGAAAATCGCGTCCCCCTTCGGCGACGTGCAAATGCCCGCGAACTCGCCGTTGCTCTTGGCGTTGCGCGCCAGATCGTACACGCGGCCTTCGGGCGTGAGGCCGCGCACGAATTGCTCGCCAGAGCCGTCCTCGGCGAGCAGTAAATCGCCCCACGGCGTCATGCAAATGTTGTCGGGCATGTCGAGCACGCTCGCGCCCGGCGATTCGGCGAACAGCTCGAGCCGCTCGGGCGCGTCGCCGCTACCGAGCGTGAGCTTGAACACTTGGCCCAAGCTCTGGCGCCCGCCCGAGGTGCAGCACAGGTACACGACGCCGTTGCTGAAGAACACGCCTTCGCCGCGACAAAAACGCGCAGCGCCGGCAGCGCTGGCTTGATGCCGTACGCTGTCGTCCTTCGGATCTGCGTTGGGTACATCGACCCAATCGATCTTGAGCCGAATGCCTTGGTCGAGATCACGCGACGTGTCGAATCGCGGCACGTTGGTCACGCGCAAGGCTTGCAGCTTGCCCGACGTGTGGGGGCGGCTCAGATCGGCTGGTTTGTAGCGGTAGAAGCAGCCGTCGGTTTGGTCCTCGCTCAAGAAAACCGTGAACGTTTTGGGATCGACTGCTGCGGCTTCGTGGCGGAAGCGCCCGTAGCCGGGCAAACGCTCGGGCGGCGCCAAGCGCGTGGCATCCGTGCGGCACCGAAAAACATAACCGTGCCCAGGGTCCACGGTCTCTTCGCAGCTGAGCCAACCCCACGGGCTGGTGCCACCTGCGCAGTTGCGCACGGTACCGGCGAGCACGCGGTTGCTCGAGACAGGCTCGAGCGTTTTCTGGTTCAGCACCAGCCGCGTCACACCGCCTCCGGCCTTGGCGTCGAACGCTTCGGAGGGCGGGGAGTCGTAGCCAGCTTCCGACAGGCTCTTGTCGAGCTCGTGGTTGCGCATCAAAACCAGCGTGTCGTCTGGCCCGCTGAAGCACGCCATGCCGTCGGGACGCCCAGGCACCTTGAGCCCGTCGCTCATCGTTTCGAAATTGCGCTGGAGGATCGTGTAACGAAAGCCCATCGGCAGATCCAAAACGCGCGCCGGATCCGCCACGAGCGGCCCACCGTCCGCCCGCGCGTCGCGTCGAAACAGAAATGCGAGCGGCGACGCCACGACCGCTGCACCAGCAGCCGCCTTCAGGACCGTGCGTCGCCCAATCGCCATCGACCAACTGTCCCAAACGCAGGGCGACTCGTCAAAGCGGCGCCGTGAAGGCTGGCCCAAAACGCCCCACTTCGGGCATTGACAGCGGGGCCCAAACTCCGGACATTCCCGTTCCGGGGAACGCTGTTCTCCACCCAACCAGTTCCTACTGTTTCCACAAGGAGCCCCCATGGCATTTGAGCTTCCGCCGCTGCCGTTCGCCAAGAACGCGCTCGAGCCGGTGATGAAATCCGAGACCTTCGACTACCACTACGAGAAGCATCACAAGGCGTACGTCACGAAGCTCAACCAGCTGCTGGAGGGCAAGCCCGAAGCTTCTAAGAGCCTGGTCGAAGTGATCAAGACCAGCACTGGCGGCGTGTTCAACAACGCGGCGCAGGTCTGGAACCACACGTTCTTCTGGGACAGCTTGAAGGCTGGCGGTGGCGGCGCGCCGCCCGCCGGGGACGTCGCTGACCTGATCAACGGCCTCGGCGGCTGGGACAAGTTCCGCGCCGACTTCATCGCAGCCGGCATGGGCCGCTTCGGTTCAGGTTGGGCCTGGCTCGTCCTCGACGGCGGCAAAGGCAAGATCATGGACACGCCGAACGCCGAGACGCCGCTCACGACCAGCGCGATCCCGCTCGTCACCTGCGACGTTTGGGAGCACGCTTACTACATCGATCACCGCAACAATCGCACGGCCTTCCTCGAGGCTTTCTGCGACAAGCTCCTCAACTGGGACTTCGTCGCCGCGAACCTCAAAGCCGCCAAGTAGCGAGCGAGCGGAATCAACGGGAAGACGGGAAAGCGGGAAGGATTTTCTGGGATTCGAAACCCAAGAAAACTTGGGCTGAGCTTCCCGTCTTCTTGCCTTCCTGTTGCTTGGTTCTCAGGCGTTCAAGTTCGCCGGCGTTGCTTGCGCCTTAACCGGCAAGATCGGCGCCCAGATCAGGCGCGACAAAAGCGAGTCCTCGATCATCAAGCCGCGATCGCTGAAGGTGAGCATGTTCTCGGTGCCGTCTTCCTTCCATTCGCCGACGAACAGGATGCCCTGGCCCTTCTCATTGTAGCCGAGCTCGACGAGCGCGTTCTTCAGCCAACGCCCGCCGCCTTCGAAGCTGAGCGGCTCCGGCAAGGTGTAGAAGCCTTCGCTCGGCAGCACCTTGAGCGTCTTCGCCCAGGTCGGTGAACGCAACGGCGTCGTCGGGTCGCGCCAGAACCAACGGTTCCGGCGGTTGTCGACCGGGCGCACGACGAACTTTACGCCGCCGTTCGACGGTTGCCCGACATAGACGATCACGCCGGCCGGGAATTCCTCCTCGTGGCCGGGCATGGGTTGAGTGGTTCGGTAAAGGCCTGCATCAGGGAGATCGAGCATGTGGGAACGGCTGTTTTACTCGCCCCGCGAGCGGCTTCAAGAAACATTGCGGATCCACCCGTGTTCGCGTCGTTTTACGTCTCGCTCCGCACGACCGCGATCGCCACGTCAGTCCCCAGGGCCGGGACGCGGCGTAGGGCGATCCCGAAGTCGCGACCCTCGATTTCCTGGGCGGTGTCGACGACACCGTCGCCGGTTGCCCGCCCCATGAGCCCGCTGTCGCGGACCGCCTTGGCGTTTACATCCGGCGAGATCGGCGCGCCGTAGGCTTCCTTGTCGACGACCACGTAGACGTAGACTAGCGGCTCGCGCGTGCTCGTCTCGGCGGCTTCGCCCTTGACGATGCTGCGCAGCTGGTTCTCGAGCCGGTAGGCGTAGGCCGACCAAGACCAACCGGTGGCGTACACGCCGGCCACGTCCGTGCCCTTCATCACCGGCGTGGCGGCCGCCCACTGGCCATCGCTGCGGCCGCGGACTCCGGCCGCTTCAGCCATACTGCCGCGCGCTTCGATGTACTTGCCCGACGTGGCGCTCTTCAAGTCAGCGAACGCGCCGAACAGATTCTTCGTCGCGAGCGCGTCGTGCTCTAAATCACTCCTAAGGATGAGACCGTTCTTGTCAGCGAGCAGGAAGAACGTGCTCTTGGCGGTGCGCAAGTCCTGCACCCTGCCGCGCGCGGTGTTGAGCGCCTGCTTGGCGGCGGCCGCGTCGCCTTGCGATTTGTCGTCAGCGAAGAACGTTTCGAGCTGTTTGGCGCCGAGCGGCAGGCCTCTACGCACCTCTTCGACGTCGGCGGCCGCGGCTTTGGCGAGCAGCTCGACCTCGGCGCGCGCTTTCTGTTTGCTGACTTCACTCGTCTTCGTACATCCAAGGAAGAGCACGAATGACGCAGCGAGCACGCCGAGTGTAGGCAAAGGTGGGGTCGAGACTCTGACCAAGCGAGACAGCGTGCGAGGCGGCAACATGGCTGCATCCTTACGCGATTTGCGCTGCGTCACAATTCTGAAACCGCTCCCTTCCACCTTTGCAATCCGACGCGCCATCCCGGGGACACACCGGTCGCGTGGCATAGGCAAAATTTCGAAGAAAACAGCTGACTCTCGCTGCGCGGAAGAATTCGCATACAATACTGGTATTACTTGTCTGGGTGGAGTGGTGGTCGACGGAGTGGAGCGCGAGGCGAGGTCGAGGCGAGGCGAGGCGAGGTCGAGGTCGAGGAAGCGAGACCGACACAACGAGAACGAGACCGAGACCGAGACCGAGACCGAGACCGAGACCGAGACCGAGACCGAGACCGAGACGGAGCTCTCGAGCCGAGCGTGGCGTCGCGAGCGTCACCCTGCTAGTTTATGAAGGTTACGGAAAGCGCCCGTTTGCGCTTGGTGAGGAAAAGTACCTGGCACGAGTTAGCTCACCCCAAAAGGGCAACCAGCAGCCCCGTAGCAACCGGCTCTCGGATGCTCCGCCGCGTCCCGAAAACAACACTTCGACACGCGACTCCTTCTTCTCGTTTCGACATCTGGTGTCGCCCGAAGATCTGTCCGTCGTTTTTCAGCCAATCGTCGACATGCGCGACGGCTCGCTGTTCGCGCACGAAGCGCTCGTGCGCTGCTCGCAACCCGACCTCGCTAACCCGCTTGTGTTATTCGAGCGCGCCGTAGAAGCCGGCTGCGTAGGCCGGCTCGGGCGGATGATCCGCGATATCGCCGTCCCGCTTTCCGGCGCGCACCCGGTTTTCATCAACGTTCACCCGCAAGAGCTGCAAGAGGGCTGGCTGGTGCGGCCGGATGACCCGATCTACTCGCACGACGCGGAAATCTTTTTGGAGGTGACTGAGTCGGTGCCGCTATCGCATTACGCGCTGTGCTTGAGCGTGCTGCGCGAAGTGCGAGCGCGCGGTGGCATCCAGCTCGTCGTCGACGACTTGGGCGCAGGGTACTCGAACCTCAAGCGCATCGCTGATCTTGAGCCGCAGGTGGTGAAGCTCGATCGCGGTCTGATCATGGGTGTCGATCAGAGTGCGCGGCAGCACCAGTTGGTCACGAGCGTCGTCCGGCTCTGCAACGATTTGAACGCGTCGGTCGTCGCCGAAGGCATCGAGACCGAAGATGAGCTGTCCGCGTTGCTCGACACCGGTGCCCACTACGGCCAAGGCTTCCTGTTTGCGCGCCCCGCGTACCCGATGCCAGCCGTCACCTGGCCGCCCAGCGCGCCGCGGCCCAAGCTAGATTCGTACGCGTAAGAAGAAGCAGTTGGTGACCACGCCCGCCGATCCTGGCTTCTGGTTGCGTTTTCGCTGTGCTCCGATGCTCACGTAGCCACCTACGTTCCGCTTCGGTGCTCGCGAAAGCCTTGCCAGAAACCAGGCTTGGCGGGTGGGCGGCTGAAAAATGAGACCAATGGCAGAGGAAGGCGGGAAGGTGGCGGACGCGCGACCGCGGACCCCGCGATCCGCCCGCGCAAAACGCTGAGCACTGCACGCCCGCGCTCCCGGAATCACCGAGTTCCGCTATGGGAGCTTCTGCAAGCAGGCTGGATCTCAGGATTCATCGCATCTTTGGCTGCCGCGCCGCAGCCCCACTCGCAGAAGCTACCGTGGCATGGACAGGCCGAATCACCCGAGCGAGATTTTTTCACGGGGAGATCGGGAGATCAGGAGTTTTTGGGGGCCGCCGCGCCTGCGCACGTCGCCGCGGCATGGCCGCGCCGCAGCCAAGCGCTCTTGAGAACATTCTGAGTCAGCTCAAAGGCGGCAGCGCGAAGCCCAAGAGCACGCTCTGCTCGACCTCCCGATCTCGCGATCTGTGAAAAAATCTGGGCGCCAAGTGAGACCTGAGGTCGCCCCGACAGCCTCTGCAGGTGAGCCGCGATGCGGCAGCCCAATTGAGGCCGCCCAATTGAAGTGAGAGCCGCCTTCTCGCCTTCCTGTTGTCTCGATTCTCGAAACGCGCTGGTTAGAGGTAGCTCTTGGCGTCTTCCAAGATGGCATCGACGTGGCCGTCGACTTTCACGCCGCGGTAAGCCTTTTTGATCATGCCGTCGGCGCCGACCAAGAAGCTGCTGCGGATGATGCCCATGTACTCTTTGCCGTAGTTGTTCTTGAGGCCCCAGACGCCGTAGGCGTTGGCGAGCGCCTTGTCCGGATCGGACAGCAACGTGAACGGCAGGCCGTATTTCTTGCCGAATTTGGCGTGGCTCTTCTCCGAATCGGGACTAACGCCGAGCACGCGCAGACCTTGTTGGCCGAAGCGGCCGAAGTTGTCGCGGATGTCGCAGGCTTCCTTGGTGCAGCCCGGCGTGTCGTCCTTCGGGTAGAAGTAGAGCAGGTACGGCTTGCCGCCGAGCTCGCTCGACGAGACGTGCCCGCCTTTCTCATCGGTGAGATCGAAAGCCGGAGCCGGACGACCCGCGTCGGCGTGGAGGACTTTCACGGCAGCGGCCGCCACGACTTGCGCTACCTTCGCGGCTGCGCGCTTCACCGTCTTTACGAGCGAGGGCTTCTCCGCTTTGACGGGCTTGGCCGCTTTCGCAAGTGCTGCCTGGGCCTTGGCAGGCTTGGCTGCCTTCGCCGCCTTGACGGGCTTCGCTGCTTTGGCCGGCGCGGCCTTCGCCCTCTTGGCAGCAGGCTTGACCTGGCTCGCCGTTTTCTTGGCGACCTTCACCGTCTTCTTGGCGGAAGGCTGGGCTTTCGATTGTTTCTTCGCGGGTGCAGTCTTCTTCTTGGCGGCCATCGTTGCTCCTTCAGCGGGGGCGGCTACTTCACCACGATCGTGCGCAGACTGACCATGAAAAGCTCGTTGCTGCCCGGCTGCTTGCCCCAGATGCTGACCTCGTAGCGACCGGCCGCGGGCCGCGGCCCGAGACCGACGTCGATCGAGAAGGCCTGGCCTTCCACCTTGACCGGCTTCGGCGTCTTGAAGCCGGGCGGGAAGTAGAGCGTCTCGGGTTCGGGGATGCGATAGATGCTGGTGGCGTTGAGCTCGGCGGCGGTCCGTGACGTGGGCAGGTCGATGTGGCCCACGCCGATGCCACCGAACCGGATGGGTCCCTTCAGCTCGCCAGCAATATGGAGCGTCGCACTGCGCGATGCTTCGCGCGGCAGGTCGGCAAAGTCGCCCCACTCATCGACGAACTCCTGCGACAGACACGGCTGGTTGACGGTCGCTGGTTGCGCGAGCCCGATGCCGACGCGCCGGTGCCCTGGCTTGAGTATGTTGCGGCGGTGCCCGTCGTTCGGCGGTACCTCGTCCATGAACATCTTTTGCAGTTGCTCGAGCAGCGCGGGATCGAAACGCGGGCTCGGGTCGAGGTCGCGAGGCACGCCGTCGAACAAGCAGGCGACGTTTTCCTGAACCAGATCGGTGCCGCCCGCTTCGGTGTAGCGCTGCTCGGGCACGGAACCGTCGCTGCCCCAGTGCGCGGTGAACCCGTGTTTGGCCATGTCGCGCGCGTGGCGCGTAGCGCCGATTGAGGCCGTCGGATCAAGCTCAACCGCGCTCAGGCCCGCGGCTGCTCGGTCGCGGTTGATCAGCGTCAGCATGTAGGCTTGCGCTTCGTCAGCCGCGGCCGGCGCGCTCGGACGGGGAACAGGCTTGGGCGCGGCTGTCCCCGGTCGCGGGGCACAACTCGGTAGCGCCATAAGCGCGGCGAGCGGTACGAGCGGTAAATGCCAAAGCGCTGGACGAATCACGTCTGCTAGTTGAACCCGCATCGCCTCCGCGATCAAAGAACGCGAGAGAAACCAACCTGTTAGCTGACAGCTACCTCGGCCGCTTGAGGATGGTTGTACGTGACAGAACCCGGCTGCCTCGGTAGTTTGTGCTGACAGCCTGGGAATGGCTGAAAGGTCGGGTTCGCCCCGCCGCATTAACTTACGACTCTGGAGATTACCCCATGAAGCGCCTTGGAATCTGTTTTGGAATCAGCGGTCTCCTGCTCGGAGCCGCGTGCAGCTCAGACCCCGCGCCCGCGACGGGCGGCTCCGCAGGAAGCGGCGGCTCCGCCGCGACGACCGCGGGTAATAGCGCTGGGGGTTCGGCGAGCGGTAGCCCGGGCGCCGGCACGGGCGGCATGGTGACTGCTGGAAGCGCCGGTAAGGGCGGTGGCGGCGGCGCTGGTGGTGGTGGTACCGCGGGCGCCGCCGGCACGGCAGGTGCCGGAGGCACGGCGGGCACGGCAGGAACTGGCGGCGCCGGCGGCGCGGGTGCTTGCGAAACGAAGTTGGGCAAAGCGATCAAGTTCGCGGGTGCCCCGGTCGTCGACATGCTGGCGGGCGATCTCGGCGCCGACACCACCTTCGGCGATACCGCGCGCACCATTGAACTCTGGGCGAAGTTCGCCGGGGCCTCCAGCTGGACCGCAGAGCAATCCATCATCGAGCTTGGCAAGCCCGCCGGTGCCGATCACGTTTGGGGCATCGACATGAGCGGCCGCAACGGCGCCGCCGGCGTCTTCGGCCCCTACACGAACGGCGTGAGCGACAACAACGGCACCAACGCCCCTCCGCAGTTCCCCTCGGCCGTCGACGTAGGCTGGTTGCACCTCTCCTGGTCCTACAAGGGCGCGGGCGGCGATCTCGTGTTCACGGTCAATGGCGACGTCCTGCCGACGCAGGTACCGGCCCCCGGCTTCTCGTTGAAGACCTCACCGGGCTACGTGCTCCTCGGCGCCTCGCAGAACTTCGGCAATGGCGGCTGGGACGGCACGATGGACGAAGTACGTATATGGAACGTCTATCGCACGCCGGCCGAGATCAAGGCCAACATGAAGGTCGTCCAGAAGGCCAACGCGGCTGGGCTGGTCGCGTATTACCGCTTCAGCGAAGGTACGGGCACGTTCACGGACGACGAGAGCAAGAAGGCCACGCATCGCTTGTCCGCGTGCGCTGCTGCTGGGGGCGCGTGTCCGGCGGCCAACGGGGCTGCCCCGACGTGGGTCGATTCAGACATTCCCGGACCTTTCACCTGTGCGCCGTGACGGCTGGCTCAAGCCGCCCGGGCACTCGGTGCCAGGGCGTGTTCCCCCGCTAGCTCGGTAACGTTCGCAAGCCGCCGCTTCACAGCAAACATCCGTGTTGAAAGCGGCGGCTCCGACCTGAGCGGTTCCGACCGGGATAAATCCCGCAGTGAACGCCCCGCCAGCTCGAATACCGTGGAGGTGGCGAGCGCTGAAGGGTGTTGCGTCGGCAGCGGCGTTTCTTCCGCCGCAGGTCAGCATTCGGGTCCCCCTAAAGCAATCCCGCGCGCCTTCGCGCATACCAATGCGCGCCGATGCCGGTCGCTGCCAAGAACGCCCACAGCCACGCCGGCAAGAGCGCGGCGACCAAGCGCTGACTGGCGACGTGCGTGGCCGGCGGCGCTTTCAGGCTTGCGGCGTCTGCGGCACGTAGACTCACGCCACCAGTCTCTTTCGCGATGCGCTCGAGTAGACCAGGATCGGGGCGCGAATCGGCGAAGGCCGCTCCGCCGCGTTCACAGGCAAAGTCGAAGCGCGCGGGCGGCGCGTTGCCGATGCGCACGGTCGCGGTGTAGCCGCCTTCGGTTAGGACGCCGAGCGGCAACGTGACGGTCTCGACGTCGCCTTCCATGCGCAGCTGCTGCTGGGGCAGGGCGGGGCCTGTCGTCGTTTCGCCGAGCCGTTCCAGGCTCACCTTCACGTCGACGGCGGCGCCGGGTAAACGCGTGATGTTGAGCGCCGCCGGCGCGCCCGCTCGGCATTCGTGCGTGAGATCGAGCCGCGCGGATTCGTAGCGCGGGTCGCGCATCAACCAACCGACCAGGCCTTCCCACAGAGCGCCGTACGCGCGCCCGGCGCCGCGCTCGCCCAGCTCGCTCCACTGCAGGAGGTGCGTGCCGTCAACGCCGAGCGCGATCGCCCGTCCGTCGCCGCTTTCACCGAGCGCGAGCACCGGCATGGCGTTGCCACCGGCCTTGCGATCCGGGTGCTCCCACAGCGCGATCGCGCCAGGGCGCAGCGGGCCGAGCGTGTTGGCGCCTTGCATTTGCGGCAGCTGTTCGCCGAGCAGCTCGCGCACGCCGCGTAGCGCCGGGGCGGCGCGACCGGCTTGCGTGACGCGCGGTTCGAACGAGGCGGTGTCGAACGGTGGCGCGGCGTCGCGGTCGGGCAGCGTCGTCGGCAGCACGTCGGCGAGCGGGCTGCCCGAGTAGCCGCCGCCCATGAACGCCGACGGCCCGCCGACCATGATCAAACCGCCGCCGGCGCGGACGTAGCGCGAGAGGGCGGGCAAATGGCGCTCGAGCTTGTATTCGACGGCGTCGATATCCTGCAGGATCACTGCGTCGAAGGACGGCAAATGCTCGGTGAACAGCTCGTCGACCGGGAACGGGATCAAGGCCAGCTCCGAGTCGTCGCTGACCTGGGTGGCGTCGCTGTTCGTGCGCAAGATGAAGAACGCGATCAGATCGATCGACTCATCGGCCTTCAGCCACATGCGCAAGGCGCGCACGTCGTAGGTCGGTCGCCCAGCGACGTGCAGCAGGCGCACGCGCTCGCGCGTCACGTCGAACGTCAACAGCCGTACGTTGTTCTCGGGTACCCGATCGCCGTCCGGTGCCTGCAGCTTGACGCGCACCAAACGCCTGCCGGCGCGATCGAGCGTGAACGGCAACTCGACGGTCGCTAAGCCGTCGCGCACTTTGGCGGTGCCCTGCGCGAGCAAGGCCGGAGGCTCGCCGTGCAACAGCTCTTCGACGGTGATCGGCAGCTCGTCACACGCGAGACCACCCGAGCAGCCTACGCTGAGCTGCAGCGCGATCTTTTGGTGGGCGACGGCCGCGCCGGTCGTGGCGACGCGGCGGATGCTGGCGTCGGGCGGCTCGGCGTTGGCGACCTGAATCGTGTGGATCGGCACGCCCAGGCGTGCACCGAGCTCGCGCAGCGCGTCGTTGGTGGCAGCTTCGCTCGGGCTGGTCAAACGGCCGTCGCTGACCACGACCAGCGCTTTCGGTCGCTCACCCGGCGCGGCTGACAAACCGCGCAGCGCCGCCGTCAGATCGCTATCGGTCGGCCGGTCGCCGGTGTTGGCTTGGCTTTCCACGAACGGCGCGGCCGCGCCCTCGCCGAATCCCAGCACCTCGACCCGCGCCTGCTTGAGCTGCTTTTCGAGCGCGTGCAGGGCGTCGGTGGCGATTTGCTCGCGCGTTTGATCGCCCGCCGAAAGGCCGAGCCGCCACGATCGGTCGATCAGCACCACGACCTTCGGAAACAGGTCGGTGCCGCGCGTCGTCACGCGCGTGGGGCGCAAGACGGCGGCTGCGATCAGCAGCGCGGTGACCAGGCCCGAAATCGGGATCCACACTTTGACGCGCCGCGAACGCCCTTCGAGCAGCAAGAGCACGAGCCAAAGCCCGAGCAGCACCGCGAGCGACAAACATAAGGGGCTGCTGACGCCTTCGGCCACGCCGAAACCGCGCTCGGTCATCGCGCTTGCGCTCGGCGGCGCATGAGGAAGGGCGCGTGCACCTGATCGTCTTTGTAGTCGGAGCAGAGCACGTACATGGCGATGTTCACCGCGAACCGGATCGCGTGCTGGCGCTGTTCGTAGCTCGACGGCTCGGTCTCGAGCGAGTAGCTGCCTTCTTCGGAGCGCGCCAGCGCGCCGAGTAAATCGTGCGACAGCAGCAGCACCTGCGCGTTCTTGCCGCGCACGACGGCGTCGATCGTCGGCGGTCCGAGCACGCGCCCGACTGGGCGATCGACGATGTAAAACGTCTTGTAGAGGACGTGCGACGGATCGAGCCGCACCGGCGGCGATTCGGGCAAGATGCGCAGGAGCTCGCGCCGCACGGAGCGGCCAAAGGCGCCCTGTTGCGGGTTGCTGTCATCGACGACCAAGACGCCACCGAGTCGAATGAACTTCGATAGTCCGCGCCGCTCGCCCACGCTCAGGCCACCGACGTCGCTGTCGCCGGCCCAAATTGCGAACGGCTCGTTGCACAGCTCGGGCCGGTCGAGCGAGACCTCGCGCGGTACCAGGCGCGCCGGCGCGCTCGTGCGGTTGATTAGCTCCATCGACCAGCCCGACGGACCAGCGCTGCGTGGCGCGGCCAGGCGTTTGCCACCGGCGACGATAACCCGCGGGTTGAACGCGCCTACGTCACCGAACGCGTGCGCGGTCCGGGCTCCTGCGAGAGCCGTCAAACCCGTGAGCACGACACTACGACGCGAGGCTTTTTTTTCGAGCACGGCGGCTAGCTTTCAATCGAAATCGAGCACGCGCCAGATGCCTGCTTCGCGTTTTAACAAGACCCGGTGACCCGTCGGAAGTTGCACTTCGGCTGAGTCGCCGTTGACTTGGATATCGAGCGTCTCGGGGTGTTCGAGGCCGCTGACCAGCGCGCCGATGTCCGACTCGACCGCGCCGTGCGAATCGCCTGCCATTAGCGCCATTAAAGCCGGGTAGCTGCGCCGCGCCAGCGCGCGCCGCAAGCCCGACAGCGCCTGGCTCGGGGTGCGCGGTCGCGCGGGGAGCAGGCTCGCAGCGTCGACCAGGAAGCTGCCATTCTCTAGCACCAAGGTCGCGCTCTCACCGTCGTTGAAGCGCGCTTCGGCGCTGGCTTCAACGCGGGCGTCGTCGCTTTGGATGGCTTGTGCGGTGCGGGCCAGCTCACTTCGGGACTCTTGCACCAGCTGCTTGGTGCCGGCCGGGCCCAGCGCTCGCCGGCCTTCCGGCGTGAGCAGGGCGTAGATAGCGTCGGCATCGCCCCGCTTGGCCGCGCTTGCATAAGCGCGGGCTGTAACTTTCGGGTCTGGCACACGCTGACCAGCACAACCCGACAAAAGCCCGGCAGTCGTGGCAAAGCCGGCTACTGTGAGCAGACTCGAGATGGCGTTTTGAAGCGAACTTGGCATCGGCCGAGAGGACAGTGCTAGCGAAAGCCATGCCTCTTGGCTACCTTTTCAGCCCAATGAAGGCCTGGCTCGGCTTGGCTTGTGTACTCACCGCCTGTGGCGGGCCGCCTCCGCGCGCCCCTAACCCCACGCGTCCGCTCGATGAGCGGCGTGCGATTGAGCTGATCATCCAAGCCTTTCGTGAAGAGAGAGATCGTCCCGTGCCCGGCCACGTCGTGGCACTAACGGAGAGCAAGCAGATCACTGTCGACGTCGGTGCTGCCGACCGCAAGTACGGTGTCGCCTTCGTGACGGCCTCCGAGCGCGTCGAGCTCGGGACGGCCTTGCCCGAGAAGGACCCGGCGATGGGCGATGCTCTGCAGCTAGTGTCCGGCCTCGGGGACGATGGCGACGCGCGCGTGTTGGTTTTGCGCGACGCCGACTACCTGTACGACGACCACGTCGGCGACGAGCACGAGCAGCCGTCGCTGACCGCCGAGCTGAAGCTCAAGCGCGACGTGCATGACTTCATCGTCCGCGCGCACGCGGAGAAGTGGCCATGATGGTGACTATGCCGCTGCGCGAGCAAAACGCGCGTCGCTTCCTGGGCGTTGCCGCCACGCTCGGCGTGCTGGGCGTTGCTCTCAACCTGAACAGCGATGAAGGCACGCTGCCGAAAGTTGTCGCTGGGCTCGGCGTTGTCGCATTGATCTGGAGCATCCACCGCTTCGGCCGGCTCGGCCCCGACGAGATGATCGTTTTTGCCGACCCCAAAGCCGACGACGCGCCCAAAAAGAAGAAAAAGAAGAAGCGCGCGGTCGCGACCGGCGAATCATCGAGCAACGACGGGATTTAGCGCTTGGGGGTGAGGAGTGAGGGGGTAGGGGGTAGTCGGCGGAGGGGGTAGGGAAGAGTGAGGGAGTCGTGGCCCGTCACTGGTCCGTCGGCGCTCCGCGGCAGCGACCCCTCGTCCCAAGCCGTCGGCCGCTCGCGGGCAGCGACCCCTCGTCCCAAGCCGTCGGCGCTCCGCGGCAGCGACCCCTCGTCCCAAGCCGTCGGCCGCTCGCGGGCAGCGACCCCCTTTCTTCCCTCGTCCCTCCGCTGACTAACCCCTACCCCCACACTCCTCACCCCTGAAGACGAACGGCGACGACCACAAGAAGCGGTCGCCGCCGTACCTCATCGCGGGCCTAACCGCATGGCCCAAAACCGTCACGGCAGCTTCTGCAAGAAAGCTGAGGGGCGGCAGCCCAAGACTGATCAGTCGTAATACTCGTTACCCAAGTGCGTGATGAGCTCTTCGCCCATCATCCAGCGCAGCGTGTTCTTGAGCTTCATCGATTGGATGAAGATGTCGTGCTCGGGGTAGAGGCCAGGCGCGGTCTGCGGGCTCTTGAAGTAGAAGCTGAGCCACTCCTGAATGCCGCGGAAGCCGGCGCGCTTGGACAGATCGCTGAACAGCGCGAGATCGAGCGCGAGCGGCGCGGCCAAGATCGAGTCGCGGCACAAGAAATCGACCTTGATCTGCATCGGGTAGTTGAGCCACCCGAAGATGTCGATGTTGTCCCAGCTCTCTTTGGCGTCACCGCGCGGCGGATAGTAGTTGATCCGCACCTTGTGATAGATGTCGCCGTACAGCTCGGGATACAAATCGGGCTGCAAGATCTGCTCGATCGCGCCGAGCTTGCTGACTTCCTTGGACTTGAAGCTGCCCGGTTCGTCCAGCACTTCACCGTCGCGGTTGCCGAGGATATTGGTCGAGAACCAGCCCTTCATACCGAGCATGCGCGCCTTGAAGCCGGGCGCGAGCAGCGTCTTCAAGAAGGTTTGGCCGGTCTTGAAATCTTTGCCGCAGACGGGCGTCTGCGTTTCGCGCGCCAGCTCGAGCATGGCCGGGATGTCGACGGTGAGGTTGGGCGCGCCGTTGGCGTAAGGCACGCCTTCCTTCAGGCATGCCCAGGCGTACAGCATCGAGTTCGGAATGTTCGGGTCATTCTCGAGCAGACCCTTTTCGAACGCTTTGATCGACTGATGCGCTTCGCTAGGCTCCAGGTAGATCTCGGTCGAGCCGCACCATACGCAGACTGCGCGATCCGCGCCGCTGCTCTTGATGAAGCCGCGGATGTCGGCGCGCAGCTGCTCGACGATGTCGGCCTTGGTTTTGCCGGTTTTGATGTGCGTGCCGTGAAGGCGCTTGACGTACTCGGGGTAGAAGGCGGCTTGCATCGGTTTGATTGCCTGCAGCTCGGCCCGGATCGGGTCGAGGTGCTTGGCGTCGAGCACTGCGGCGGTCGTGGCGGCTTCGAGGGCGTCGTCGGGAAACAAGTCCCACGCCCCGAACACGATGTCATCGAGCGCGGCCAGCGGCACGAACTCCTTGATGCGCGGCGTGCGGTTGTCGGTCCGCTTGCCGAGCCGGACCGTTCCGGTCTGAGTCAGCGAGCCGACGGGAGAGGCCAAGCCCTTGCGGGCCAAGAGCACGCCAGCGATCAACGTCGTCGACACGGCGCCGAGGCCCGGCAACAGCACGGCCAACTTGCCTTCAGGTTTCTTAATATTCTCCGGTCGCTTCATCTCAGAGGCTCCTCTATCTTTCGCGTCGCCGTGGTAGGAGGGTCGTGCCTTAAAGCCGGCATGGTGCGCCATTTCCGACGTTTTTTACCCGCCTAGCAACAGCGAAACGTTCATAGGTCCGACATGGTCGAAGCGGCAGTGATCTTGGTGGCAGGAATTGGTTCGAGGCTGCGTCCGATCACGGATACGCGGCCAAAAGCGCTGGCTCCTGTGGGCGACGAAACAATTCTGGGGCGCGCGGTTCGGCTGCTACTAAAATTCGGTGTTTCACGCCTGATCCTGGCGACCGGCTACCGCGAAGACGCCGTGCGGGCGGCCCTAGGCGGGCTGGCCTGTGACGTCGTGTTCTGTCCGAATCCCCGCTACGACAGCACCCAAAATTCGGTGTCGCTCGCGCTGTGTCGAGACGCCGTGGCCGGCCGCTCGTTCTTCAAGCTCGATGGCGACGTCGTCTTCGATCTCGAGGTGCTAACGCGGATCGCCGCGCCGACCGCCGAGCTTTCGGCAGGCATCGATTCAGCGCGCAAGCTGGATGCCGAAGCGATGAAGGTCGTCGTCGAAGGCCGAGCGATTCGGCGTTTTGGCAAAGCGGTACCGCTCAGCGAGAGTCACGGCGAGAGCATCGGCATCGAGCGCATCGCCGCGTCTGCCTCGGAAAAATTGTTCGACGCGCTCGACGAACGCATCTGCGCCGGCGTCACGAATCTCTACTACGAGGACGTGTACTCGGAGATGATCGGGCGGGGCGAGTTGGCGGCGGAGGTCGCGGACGTCTCCGGTTTGCGCTGGACCGAAGTGGACACATTCGAGGATCTCGAGGCCGCGCGCCGACTGTTTACGCCCTCGGGTGCGTAAGCCCTGACGCACTGTGGCAGGCCGCCAACAGTCGGGTGGCGTGTAGGTAAATATCCAGAATTCGCAGTGTTACAGCCACGTGGCGCGCCTCACCCAAGCGCCGTCCCGACGGCACCTGACCGTCCCGTTGCTGTTGTCATTTTGCAACACTGTGAGCCGGCTGCGACACCAAGATCAGGGTGTAAATCCGCGATAAGAAAAGGATTTGCCCGGTTTCACCAGCGCATGCTAGTTCCTGTCAGATAGCTTGATGGCCACCCAATTGCGACCGAATCAGGTACCCCGCGTGACAAGAGCGATCGTGCTCGCCGCGGGCTTGGGCTCGCGGGTGAATGAAGGGGGCGACGTCGCGCCAAAGCCACTACGCCGGGTGGCCGGTGTCCCGCTGGTCGTCCGGGTGCTCCGCACTTTGGAAGCTGTCGGCATGGAGCAAGCGGTGGTCGTCATCGGTCCGAGTGGTCACCTGATCAAGGACGCGGTGGCCGCGGCCACCGAGCTGAGCCTCCAGGTCACGTTCGTCGAGAACACCGACTACCTGAAGAAGAGCGGTGTGTCGGTGCTGGCTGCCGCCGCCTACGTCGATCGTGAGTGCTTGCTCACGATGGCAGATCATCTTTACTCGCCGGAGCTCGTCAAGCGCCTGCTCGCCGCCGAGCTCCCACACGGTGGCGCTGCGCTGGCCGTCGATTACGATCTGGCGCGTTGCTTCGATCTCGACGACGCGACCAAAGTGGCGGTCGAGCGCGGTCGTATCGTGCGCATCGCCAAAGAGCTCGACGCGTACGACGCGCTCGACACCGGCGTGTTCCGCGTCGGCCCGTCGCTGATTGCCGAGCTGGCGCGCGTCGTGGGGCAGAACGGCGATGCGTCGCTCAGCGACGGCGTGCAAGCGCTCAGCCGCAGCGCTGGCGTGGCCGCGGTCGATGTCGGTGAAGTGCGTTGGATCGACGTTGACACGCAGCCCGCGCTCGAGCGCGCTGAGGCCATGCTGCGCGTGTTCGGTGACGACCTCGGCGACGAGCCGGGTAGCTCCGACTCCCGGATCGATCCCGAGGCGATCGAGACGTTTGCCCCGAGCTGGGTGCGCGCTGCCAAGCCGTACGACGAGAATCATTTCGCGGTCGCCGAGCGCAAGGGCGCGGCGCGCATGATGTCGAACGAGAGCCCGTTTCCGCCCAGCCCGCGCGTGATGCAGGCGATCATCGACGCGGCCAGCCGCGGCAACCACTACCCGGGCGGCGGCAAGGCGCTGTCGGACAAGATTTCGCGGCGTGAAGGCTTGGCCACCGGCAGCGTGCTGTTCGGCGCCGGCTCGACCGAGCTGATCGACGTCGTGATCCGTACCTTCGTCGGTCCGGGCGAAGAGGTCTTGCTCAGCGTGCCGACGTTCAGCATGTACGAGGCGCGCACGCGCGTGACCGGCGGTATCCCGGTGCTGGTGCCGATGACCGACACGCACGATCACGACCTGAACGGTCTGATCCGCGCCGTCAACGAACGCACCAAGGTGCTGTTCCTGTGCTCGCCGAACAACCCGACTGGCAACCGCATGTCGCAGACCGATCTGCGCCGGATGCTGCGGCTCGGGTTGCCGACGGTAATTGACGAGGCGTACTTCGACTTCGAGACCGACGGCTCGTCGATCGGGCTCCTGGCAGAGTTCCCGAACGCGATCGTGCTGCGCACGTTCTCCAAGGCGTTTGGTCTCGCTGGCATGCGCCTCGGCTACACGCTGGCTCATCCAGTGGTGATTCGGCTTTTGTCGCGGGTGAAGGTGCCGTGGAACGTGTCCAGCCTCGTGCTGGCCGCCGCTGGCGCAGCGCTCGACGACCAAGCCGAATTCGAGGCGCGTCGTGAAGAGCTATCGAGCGGGCGGCTCGAGCTGTTCAACGCTTTGTCGCTCGTGCCCGGCCTGGCTCCGGTGCAGGGCGAGGGGAATTTCGTGCTGATCGACGTGTCGCGCACCGGCCACTCGGCGGAGCGGCTGGTCGAGATGCTGCTCGACCAGGGCGTATTGATTCGGTCGCTCACCGTGCACCACGCGGCTCGCAGTTACGTGCGCGTCACGGTCGGAATGCGCGAGCAGAACCTACGTTGCGTGCGTGCCTTCGAGCGAGTGCTGGGGCGCGGCGTGCGGCGCGAGCCGAGGACGCTGGCGGCGCCGACGAGCGACGCCGAGTGATTGCGGAGTGACTGAGTGAGCTCGGGCTTCTGGGCCGGCTACTGGCAGAGCCTGAAGTCGCTCGACGTCGAAGAGCCGATCGACGTTTACGTGCACCGGCCGCTCGCCTACGTACTGGCGCGCGCGCTCTTTCCAACGCCGATTTCGCCGAACTTGGTGACCTTGGCGTCGATGGGCATCGGCGTCTACGCCGCGGTGTTGATGGTCATCAACGTGCCGCACCATTTCCAATGGGCCGCGCTGTGCACGTTCGTGGCGACGGTGTTCGACTGCGCTGACGGGCAGCTCGCGCGCATGCGCAAGACGTCGTCGGTGATCGGTCGGATGCTGGACGGCACCGCTGACGTGATCGTCACCGCGGCGATTCTCGTCGCCGGCGGGTACCACATCGCTCTGAAGTACGGCACTACCTGGTGGCTGGCCCTGCTCGGCGTCGCGTTCACGATCATCGCCGGCGTAGCGACGTCGATTCAGACGACGCTGTTCGACCACTACAAGACCGTGTTCATGAAGCTGGCAGTGCCAGGCTTCCGCGAGGCGGAGTCGTATCCGGAGGCGCGGCGGCGCTACGAGGCCGTGACCAGCTTCACGTTGGTGACGCGGCTGGCGTGGGCCCTGTACCTGCAATTCGTCGGCAATCAGAGCCGCACGGTGCGCAAATTCGATCCTTACACGGTGACTGAATTTTCGATTCTGGGCGACTACGATCCGGCGCGCGCGCAAATCTACCGCACTCACGTCGCGGGGGTGATGGGCACCTGGCGGCGCTGGTTCGGCTACGGTTCGCTGATGATCGGCATCGCGCTCGCGCTCGCCGTCGAGCTGCCCGAGTATTACCTATTGTTGCGGCTGACACTCTACGGGCTGGTATTTTACGGCCCGCTCATGCAGCGGCAGCGCCAGGCGTCGAAGCGCGCATTCGCCGCGCTCGGTGTCGAGCCGCGCTGAGCGAATTGACACGGGCGCCGCCGGGGTCGAAAGTCCATGCTGCGCATGCTCCAGAACCAAGCGCGGTTTTTCCGAGGCGTCGTTTTGACGTCGCTTTTGGCTCTGAGCTCGGCGAGCGCGGACGCGTCGATTTGGCCGAGCGCCGTGCGACGCGCCGAGCGCGATTTGTCTCAGAGTGACGCTACGGCGCGGCTGGCCGCGGTCGCGGCGCTCGCGGAGTTGCCGCGCTCCGCCGCGCGCCGCTTGCTGCTGCGCGCACTCGACGACGTGGACGCGCAGGTCCAAAGCTCGGCGCTCGAGCTGCTGCTTCGCCTGGAGACGCCGCATGTCACCGAAAGCGTCGTGCCGTGGCTGTCGGGGTCGGACAAGCGCTTGCGGTTGTCGGCGGCGTTGGCGCTGGCCGTGGCACCGGCGCCCAACGCGGTGCCGGCGCTCGGCCGCGCGCTCGGTGATTCGGACGCCGAGGTGCGGGCAGCCGCGGCCAGCGCGCTTGGCGCTTCGCGGGTGGAAAACGCTGTCTTGCCGCTGCTCGGTCACCTGGACGACAGCGTGCCGGAGGTGCGTGAAGCGGTAGCCAACGCGCTCGGCGCGCTGGGCGACGCTCGCGCCGTTTTGCCGCTGATCGGCAAGATCGAAGACCCACGCCCTAGCGTGCGCAGCGCCGTTGCTCGCGCGCTCGGATCGCTCAAGGATTCGCGCAGCAGCAGCGCGCTTTTGCTGGCCCTGCGCGACTCGGATCGCGGCGTCGTGATCGCGGTGGTGCGCGCGCTCGGCGCGTTGGGGGAGACGGCCGCGGTCGCGCCGCTGTCGGCATTGCTGAGCGTCAACTCCGAGCCCGAGGCGCGGCGCGCGCTCTTGCTTTCGCTCGGACGCATCGGCAGCGCCGACGCCGGGCAGACCTTGGTCAAGGAGCTCGCGAGCGACGAACCGGGGCGCGAACGCGAAGCGGTGCTGGGCGCACTCGCCTTGGCGCCGGCGGCGTTCACGCAACCCCTGCGCGACTGTGTTGATTCAGCGATGGATTCGGCGCTCGCCGAGGGCTGCGCGCTCGGGCTGTCGCAGGCGCACGACACGGCCTCGTCGGCGCGCGTGCGTTCGGCGCTCGACCGCGGGCGGTTGTCACCCAAAGTGGGCCTGACGGTGCTGGGCAGGTTGGGGGACGCGCGAGCGCTGAGCGCCGCGCTGGAGCGGCTGACCGTGCCCGACGCGGAGACGCGCGCCGCCGCCATGGACGCTGCCGAAGCGCTGCTGTCGCCGAAAGACGCAGATGGTCGCGCTGTCGAGCCGCTTGCGCGCGCGCTCGCCGCTCGCAACGTGTCGCGGCCGGAGCGACTGCGCTTGGTCGGGCTACTGGGCAGGACTGGCTCGGAGCGTGCCCTACCGACCTTGCTACCGCTGCTCGAGAGCGTGAGCGACCCGGCGCTGGCCGAAAGCGCCGCGATGGCGCTCGGTGCCGTGCCGGGTAAGGTGGCGGCGCGCGCGTTGCTGCAGGCGCTCGACGCCGACGAAATGCGCGTGAAGCGCGCGGCGGCGTTCTCGATCCGACGTTCGCATAGCGCGGAGCTGCTGGCGCCGCTGCTCACGCGCTTGGCGCGTGGTGGGCAAAGCGAACGGGCGCTCGTCTACGCGGCGCTGACTGGGCCGATCGCTGCAAGTCACGATGACGGCTTGGTGGCGCGCGCGGCCAAGCTGCTCGACGAAACGCGCGGCGGCGAGCGCGACGAGCTGCTCGAAGCGCTCGCTGTTTCGCCGCGTCCGGCTGCGCGCGCGGCGCTGCTCCGGCTGACGAACAGCGCTGACTTCGGCGATCGAGCCAAGCTGGCCGAGTTGCTCGCGGCGCGGCCCGATCCGGCCGCTCTTTCGCGCCTGGCGCGCGATAGCGACGCCCGGGTGCGCGCCAATGCCGTGTGGTCGCTCGGCTTCGTCGCCGCGAGCGTGGCTGTCGCTGCCCGCACGGCGCTCGAGCAAGCGCTGAAGGATCGCGAGCCGGCGGTGGTCGGCAACGCCGCGGTGTCGCTCGGTCGGCTTTCACGGGCCAACCCCGAGCAAGCGACGAGCGCGCTGTGCGGCGCAATCCTGCGCGACCAGCGCGCGTCGGTGCGCGAGCAGGCGCTGCGCGGTTTGGCGCTGGCTCACGCCCGCTGTGCCGATGGCCTGCCGGCGACGCTGCTCGCGTCGGATCCGCGCGCTGGTGTGCGGCGGGCGGCCGCCGAGCTGCTGCTGCAGACGGGTCCGCAAGCCGCCGAGCGCCAAGTGCTGTCGCGCTGCCAGGATAGCGACACGCACGCGACGGTCTCGGAAGCCTGCGGCGGGGCAGCCAGGCCCGACGTGGTCGAGCTCGAGCCGACGACAGTGTTGATCGTCCCGAGCGCGGGCGCGGATCCGACGCCCGGCGCGCCGTTCGCGCTGCTGTGGGCTGACGGCGGGCTGCGACTGGGCAGCGCTGACCGGCGTGGTGGCGTGTACGAGCCGCGCGCGCCGCTCGGCGCGGTCGAGTCGCTGCCTTACGCGGGCGGGGACTAGCATGCCGGCGCCAGTCGTCGTCGAGGTGTACGCGCCGCAACCACACCCGCAAGAGCTGGCGGTGCTGCTGGCGGCTTGCTCGCGTGCTGCAGCGCCGCACGACTGCATCACGTCCGACGTGAAGAGCGCCGAGTCGCCGCTTGGCGTCGCGATTGTGCGGCGTGTCGGCGACCGCGCGCGCATCGAGCTTGGCTTGCGCAGCGTGGTGAGCGCCGAATGGTCGACGCGCGATTTGGTGTTTCAGCCGGGCGACGACGAGCTGGAGCGCGACCGAGCGATTGGTTTCGCGATCGGCACGCTCGTCGCGCGACAGGTCGAGCCAACGCCGCCAGCGCCGGCTGAGACCAACACCGCGCCCACGGCGCCGGTCATTCGCGCACCACGGCCAGCAGCCGCACCCAAGCAGCGGGCCATGCCGACCCCACGACCCCGGCCGCGAGCCACTTGGATCGACGTGGCCGGCAGCGTCGGACTCGGCCTGATCCCCGGTCCACCGCGCGTGGGCGGCTCGCTGCGCGCCGCGTCCGAGATCGTTCCGCAAGGCGCGTTTGCCGTGGCCGAGACCGGCTACGCCGAACGCATCGGCGAGCCTTCGCTGCGCGTGCGTTGGCTGCACGTCGCGGCCGGTATGGGGCATCCGCTGGCGCCTACGTTGCGCTCGCTCGGTGTCGAGGTCCGACTGATGCTCGCTCTCGAGCGGATGGCGTTTACGGCAGTCGAGGGCACGCGCTCGGCGGGCGCCGCGCGTTGGAAACCGGGCGTGACCGGCGCGATCGACGCGCACTGGGACGTGGCTCTACCGGTCAGTGTGATCGTCAGCGCGGCGACGTTCATCGATCCCGAGCACACCGTGGTGCACGTTGGGGGTGACCAAGTCGGCGAAACCCCGGCGCTCGGTCTGAATGGATTCATCGGTCTGCGGCTCAAATTGCGCTGAACCGCCCAAAGCCGCCCGACGGCAGGGCTTCGGCTACTGGCACCGGGCGCGTGCCGTATCGCAGTGACCGAACTCGTTGCCGTTACTGCCGGGGCAATCCCTGTCGTTGGTGCACTGCACGCACTGCAGGTTGGCGCAGTGGCGGCGATCACCCTGCGTGCAGTCGGCGTCCTCTTGGCACTGCACGCAGCGCCGCAAGTAACAGACGCGCTGCTCCTGATTGCCCGCACACTGCTGATTGTCGATGCAAGCCACGCACGTGCCTTGCGCCATGTCGCAAACGCGGCCGTCGTAACAGTTGGCGGTGGTCTTGCAGCTCAGGCCGCAACGCCCCACCAAGCGGTCGCAACTGTAACCGGGCTTGCATTGATCTTTGCCATTCTCGGCGCATTGCACGCAGACGTTGCCGAGGAAGCGCGAGCAATGTTGATCGGGGACGCACTCCAAGTCGCTGCGGCACGGAGTGCATGAGCCCATGCCGTTGCAGAAAAGGCCGCCTAGCGCACCAGCGAAGCCGGGATTCTCGCCGCCTTCGCCGCAACCGAAGCCCGAGCAACCGCCGGTCTCGGTACCGCCGCCGCCGCTCGTTGACGCGACGCTCCCCGACACGCCGGCTTGGTTCATAGCGCTGGAACCGGCCTCGTGGGCGTCGCCGAAGCCCGTGCCCGCTGCGCTTGTCGTAGTCCTGCCGGCGCCGCCGCCCACGCCGGTCGTCGGCGGCAAGAGATCGACGATATCGGACCCGCACGAGACGGCGACTAGCGACACTAGCGCCGCCAGCAGCCCGGTCTGGCCGAGGCGGTGAATATCCGACATGGCTGCCGCAGAGTACCACGCGGTGCTCTGCCGAGCGACTCGGCGCCAGCCGAAAAGGCCTCGAAAACCTAAGCCAAGCCCGGGTGAACGGCAGGTCTGCCTGGTGGGCGCGAGAGCGGTTACTATGCTTCACGAGTCCCCGTGTCTCGGCCAGCTCCCGCCACCAAAGCTCCGCTTCGACTGGTCACCCCAGCCGCGGGCGTGAGCCCTGAGGCGCTGGATGACGAAGCGCTGATTTTGGCGGTACAGCGTGGCGACCGGCAGGTTGCCTCCGCCCTTTATGATCGGCTAATCCGGGTCGTTGACCACACCGTGTACCGCGTGTTCGGGCGGCGTGAAGTCGACCACGACGATCTCGTGCAGATGGTCTTCGAACAGATCATCGTCACGTTGTCGCGTCGTAGTTACGCGCGGGCTTGTAACTTGCGCACGTGGGCTTCGAGCATCGCTAGTCACGTCGCGTTCAACGCGCTGCGTTCGCGTCGGCGTGAACGCAAGGTGATGGACCGCGACGCGGCCCCTGATAGCGAGACATACGCCGCGCGCGGCGACGCGGAGCGCGAAGTGGCGGTGCGGTCCGAGCTTCAGGTCGTGCGCGCCACGCTCGTCGATATGAAGCCGCAGTACGCCGAAACGGTGTTCTTGCACGACGTGCTCGGCCATGAGCTGGCTGAGATCGCGCTGATGATGCGCGTTTCGGTAGCGGCTGCGCAGTCGCGGTTGGTGCGTGGTCGCAAAGACTTGCATAAGCGCTTGGCCCTCGCGGTCCCAGCCGGGGAGGGCGGAGCGCGATGAGCCGAGCTCCTCTCGACAGCGAGCCCGAGGAGCTGCTGCGGCAGCTTGCCCAGGAGCCGGTCCCGAACGAGGCCGAGGACGCGTCGCGGGCACGACGTGACCGCTTGGTGCGGTCAATGAAAGACGCCGTCGAGCGCTCAGCCGAGAGCGCCGAGCGAGCGAGACGTTGGGGGCGCGGCGCTGTCGTCTTGGCTGCGGCGGCAGGGTTTTTGCTGCTTTCCGGACTGCTGCTAAAGGAACACCGCGCGCACAGCGGCGCCGGCGCCGGAGCGATCGCCGGACTGGATCGCGTGAGCGGCACGGTGGTGCTCACGCAAGAAGGTGCCGCGCGCGTGGTCGGCTCTGGCGAACGAGCGCTGCGCGATGGTGACTCACTGCAGACGGCGATCGGCGCGCAGGCTCACCTGGCGACGCACAAGTCGTCCGTCAACGTGAGTGAGTCGACCGAGTTGAGGCTTTCGCAGCCGAGCGCTGCTGAAGAGCGGATCAGCTTGCGGCGCGGCCGCGTCGACGTGTCAGTCGATAAGGCAGTGGAAACGAAGCGGTCGGTCGTCGTCGAGACGCCCGACGCCGAGGTCGTCGTGCGTGGCACCGTGTTCGACGTGCGTGTCGAGCCGTTGGCCAGCGCGACCAATACGCACGTCCACGTCACGCGCGGCAGTGTCTGGGTGCTTGCACAAGGTGTGCAGGTCGCGCTGCTCAGCGCGGGGCAGAGCTGGAACTCGGTGGGTGGTGTCGAAGCCGCCGAAACTCAGCCGACACCTGCGGCGGCGCCGGCAGTGGGGCCCGACGTTGCGACGCCCGCGCCGGCGGTTGCTAAAGCGGGGGTGCCCGGCAAAGAAGCGGCGCGCCGCGTCGGCACCCTGGCCGAAGAGAATCGGCTGTTCGCGGCGGGCGTCGAGGCGCGTAACCGCGGCGACGCCACACGTGCCGTCGAGTTATTTGGCGAGCTTTTGAGCACCTACCCGCAGAGCACGCTCCGCGAAATGGCGCAGGTCGAACGCTTCCGCGCCCTGAGTCGAGCGGGGCAAACGTCGCGCGCCGCCAGCGAAGCCCGCCGCTACCTCGCCGAACACGCCGAAGGCGCCGCCCGCAGCGAAGCGCGAGACCTGGCTTTGTCAGGGAAGTAGTTGGCAGTTCGGGGTTAGCAGTTGGCAGTTTCGGCCGGCTCGCCCGGGCAAGGCACGGAGGAGAACAAGCTGCGCCGGGAGCGACGACCTGCCCTAACGCCCCGACGTATCAGCCCGCAGCACAACGCATCGCACACTGCAGATCACCCTGCGCGCAACCGCACGGATTCTTCTTCGGCTTCGGGGCGGCTGGCTTGTCTTCGACTGCGGGAGCAGCCACGGCGCCACCTGGCTTCTTGGCCGCGACACCGCCGCCACGCTTGATCCCGCCACCGCCCGGCTTTGCTCCGGCTTTCGGGGCGTCTTCGGTTTGGGGCGTACCGGTGGAGGGAGGAGTTGCGGTGACCTCGGGCGTCGGCGCTGGCGCCGGGGGAGGTGTGGGCGCGGGTGCGGCGGCAACCGGCGCGGGTGCCGGTGCCGGTGGCGGCGGACGCAACAGGAACACGATCGCGACCGCTGCGATTGCCGCAACCGCGATGCCGCCACCGATGAACAAACCGGTCCTGTTCTTGGCTTGGGGCGGGCCGTAATCGGTGGCCGAGGCGGTCAGCCCGCCGCCAAGCGGTGACGCGATACCGAGCGGCGACGCGGCGAGCGGGGAGATGAGCGGGGCCGAGGGCAGGGCTGGCGCAGCGGTTGCTTCGGACTTCGTTGCGGCTGCCGTTAGTGCCTTCAGATCGATCAGACCAGAGTCTTCCCGCGTAGCGGCGCCGCTCGGCGCTGCGGCGGGGGCCAGCGGGCGCGACGACGGACGGCTGGCAGCCGACGTGAGCGCGCTAAGCGAGAACAACACGGACGACTCGTTGCGAGCGCCAGTTCCGCCGCTCCCGCCAGCTGCTGCAGCGCTCGAGGTGCCGAGACCACCGCCGCCACCGCGCGAGCCATGCTCGGGCGCGCTCGTTGCGACGTCGTCTTCGCTGCCGGCGGCATCGATGCCGCCGAACAAATCGGGAGCCGGAGCGCGACCCGCGGTGCGCGCGGCCGTACGGGCCGGGCTGGCTGCAGCCGACGCCCACGGCGCCGCTGCAGGAGCGGCGGCGCTACCTGCGTTCAGGGCAGCGACCACCTCTTCGATCTCAGCGAGCGGCTTCCAATCCGCGAAGCCGTCGGCCCAAAGGTAAGTGTCTTGTGTGATCTGGCTCGCGTTGTAGGCGCCCACGATCTCCGGCACGCTCATCGTGCGCTGGTCGCCTTCGCCGAAGTCGACGGTGAACTGTAGCCCTGCGGCTTGGCTATCGCCCGCGTCGTCAGTCGCTTCGGTCGTGGCATCCCCAGCAGCGGTGTAAACACTGGGCGGATTGGCTTTGCCGTCGATGACGATCGTGGCGCCGCACTTGCGGCAGCGGATCTTCGCCAAGCGGTCAGAGACTTTTTCGTCGGCAATCGAGTACTTGGCAGCGCACGCAGGACAGGAAATCTTCACTAGCGGCCTCGCGTCTGGAGCTATCGAGTAGAAAGGTACGTTCTTGCTCGATGTTCGGTCTGATTCTGGAAGCGGGGTCTGTGGCGATGAGCCAGTCACCGCCGGGTCGAAACGGGCCCCTTTTTACCATCCCTGTCAGGATTCGCTAGCGCCGTGTTCACTCTCATAAGAAGAGTTGGACCTCCGCCACCCGAAATCCTTGGGCAGACGAGACAACAGGAAGGCGGGAAGGCGGGAAGGAAGTTAATATTTCCCCAGCAATCCACGCAAACGGCCACAGGGCGGGCTGGCCGGCGACAGCGCGACCGGACACCCACCCAAAAATCTTCCCGCCTTCCCGCCTTCCTGTTGATTCCTCTCGCTCTCCTTCGAGGCGGTTAGCTGCCCATGGCGAAGAGGGCGAGGTCGATGGCGTCGAGGCGTTCGGCCAGGTCGGGGTTGTCCCCGTCCTCACGTAGGGCCATCTGCAGCTCCCGTTTGGCGGCTGGCAGGTCACCGTTCGAGATCAGCTCTTCGGCGCGCTTGGCGTAGCGGCGAGCTCCGGGCGACCGGCACAGTTCGTCGAGCGACCGAATATCGGAGTGCCGAGCCAGCGGTGGCGGCGCGATCGTCGCGTCGAGCCGCAGCAGGCCCTTGGCTAGAGCCAAGTCATAGTCGGCACGCGAGTCGGGCCGCGAGAGCACGCGGTACGCTTCGGCGCCGCGCTGAAACACCCGGCGCAGCGCGTCGGCGGTTTCGTCGTCGGCGCCCGGAAACGCGTCGGGGTGAAACGCGAGCGCGAACACATGAAAAGCCTTGCGGACGGCGCCCGGGTCGGCGATTTCGAGCAGGCCCAGCACCTCGTAGTACGACGATTGATCGATTAGCGCGTCCCACTCGAAGATGCGCTCGATATCCTGAAGATCCATGGCTCACATCCCGTGTGCGGCCTGACGCGCTGCCATGCGCGCCACTTCCTGCGCGTCGGGTAGGCCGACCAGGTGCACTTGCGTCGAAGTCTCACGGCCCGTGCCGACGTCTTTGGCGCTGACGACCAGCATGCCGCTTGCATCGAGCGCGAACGACACCGCGATCCGCACGTCGCCGCGGCGCGCCGGCCGCAGCCCAGAAAGCTCGATTTCACCCAAAAGGGTGTTCTCGCCGAACTTCTTCGACTCGCCCTGGCTCACCCGCACCCGGACCGAGGTTTGATTGTCGGCGGCGGTCACGAACTCGCGCGTGCGCGAGCACGGCACCGTGGTGTTGCGACCAATGATCGAATCGCAAAAGCCCTCGACCGTTTCGACCGCAAGCGTGAGCGGCGTAACATCCACCAGCACCGGCGCGAGCGGCATTGGCGCCGTTGGTGGCGGCGGCGGGTGCGCCGACGGCAGCCGTTGCGTGGTGACGCCGACCGCCTGCAGCGGCGCGGTGGTGGTGCCGATCGCCGCTGGCGAGATTGGCGGTGGCGGCGGTTTGGGGATGTCGAGATCGATGGTGCCGAAGCTGTGACCGGGCGCCGTGCCGCTGAACATGGCCGGCGGCGGCGGCACTGCGAATGGAGGAGGGGGGGGCGGCGGTGGCGCGACGCCAGCCGCAGCGCGTGCTTCCTGGCGCTCGCGCTGGGCCAACATCGCCAGCCCCTCTCGGCGCGCGCGCTCGAGCTCAAGCGGCGAAGGTGTGCCGACCTTCGTCGGCTCGTCTTCCGGGATCTCTGGCACCTCCAAGTCGGCGTCTTCGAGCTCCTGCGGGAGCGTGAGCGCCATCGGCTGAGCCAGCGGCCGCACGCCGGGCGTCTGGCGCGCTGGCTCTGCTGTGACATCTTCGAGGTCGCCGTCTCCGAGCTGGAACGCGACGCTCTCTTCCTTCGGCGCCGGCTTCGGTGGCGGCTCGGGCATCACCAGCGGTAATCCTGACTCGGCGGCCGCGCGGGCGCTTTGAGCGGCATCGGATGCGCTGACCAACGTGGGTCCGACGACCACGCGCTGCGCGGCGGGGCCAAGACCCGTACCGGTCTTCTGCTTGGGGCGTTCGCCGGCCTGCTCCGCAGTTTGGCCGGGTCGCCCGAGCACACCGAACGCGGGATGCCGCGTCGGAGCCATCGGATCGGCGCCTTCCTGGACGCCAGGCGTCGTGGGCATGCGCACCCGGCCGCCCTGAAATGGCTGCGTGCTCGGAATGCCGAACTGGTCTGGCGACGTGTCCATGCGCAGGCGTGCAGGGCCGGAGAGCATCGCTGGCCCCGGCGCGGTGTCCGAGCGTTGGCGCTGCACACCCGGCGGCAAAGTTCCGCCGCGCCGCTTCGCCAATGCCGACGGCCGGTCCGTCGAGCTAGGCATGGTTTGACGCGCAGGATTCGGCGGCGGCGGTACCGTGCCTTTACGACGCTGCTCAGCGCCGGACAGCGCACTGGCTTGAATCGCCGCGCCGATCGCGACGACTTCGTCCGGACTGATGTGTGCGCGCAGGTCGCGCTTCCAGAACTCTTCGACGCGACGCTTGACGAGCGGCACACGCGTGGAGCCGCCGACCAACAGCAGCTGCTGAAAATCGCTTTGCGCTAGCCGCGCGATGCCGAGAGCTTCTTTGCACACTTCGAACGTGCGATCGATCAGCGGCGTCGCTAGCCGCTCCAGCTCGCCGCGCGTCATCGTGAAGGTGAGTCCGAGCGGCTTGCCGCCGGCGCCGTGCGCGATGTCTTTGATCTCGATCGTAGCTTCCAACTCGCTCGAGAGTCGGTGCTTGATGTCTTCGGCCGCCACCTTCAAGTGCTCGTAAACCTGCGGTTCTGAGCGCGGATCGTAGCGGTGGCGGGCCAGGAATGTCTCCGCCATGCGCTCGGCGATCGCCATGTCGAGGTCGTCGCCACCGAGGAATGTGTTGCCGGCTGTGGCCAAAACCTCGAACACGTTGTCCGAAAGATCGAGCAGCGTGACGTCGAAGGTGCCGCCGCCGAAGTCGTAAACTGCGATCCGCTCCGACGTGGTCTTGCCGTAGCCGTAGGCCAGAGCGGCGGCGGTCGGCTCGTTCAAGATCCGCATCACTTCCAACCCCGCGACGCGGCCTGCCACCTTGGTCGCGGCGCGCTGCAGGTCGTTGAAGTTGGCGGGTACGGTGATGACCGCGCGATCGATGGTCGTACCAAGCGCCGCCTCGGCGATGCTCTTGGCCTTGCGCAGGACGAAGGCGCTGATCTCCGGTAGGGTGTAGGTCTCGCCGCGCGCCACCACGAGCGCGGCTTGGCCCGGTCCCTCTTTCATCTGAAACGGGAAGCGCGAGCGCGCCCGCCGCACCTCTTCAGAATCCCAGCTGCGGCCGATCAGGCGCTTGACCGAGTAGATCGTGTTGATCGAGTCGACCAGCCGGCGCTCTTTGGCCGCGCGCCCAACCAACACGTTGCCGCTTGGGTGAAACGAAACCACCGACGGCATGAGCACGTTGCCGTTTTCGTCGGGAATGGCCGAGGCTTGGCCGTCTTTGACCACCGCCACGACCGTGTTCGTGGTCCCCAAATCGATGCCGATAACAGGCGCCATGGCTCTCTTTCTAGGCTCCCTCGGGCGCTCGGGGCTCGGTTTGGAGCTCCTCGACGACGCGGTCGTACCAACCTTCGACCGCCGAACGGAAGGGCCACATCCAGCCGTAGTCCGGCCCGGTGAAACGCCCGACGATCTGCTGGCGGAGCGCGGCGCTTCGCAACGCCTCCTGACCCCGCAGCTCGGCCGTGGCGCGCAGGGTCTCGGTGTAGGCCTCCCATTCGATGCGCGCCCGCCCGTAGGCCAAGCCCAGCGGCAGGAACGGCACCAAGTAGAGGAACGTCATCAGCGGGCCACCATAGCGCCGACGCTGGCGCAGGTGCACCCGCTCATGGCGGAGCAAAATCAGCCGATCGAGATCGGCGAGTTGTTCCCAAGTTTCCGGCACGTAGAGCGTGTCGCCGATCACTGTGTGGTACCGCGTGAGGTAGTGGCGTTGCCCGCCCAAGGTTACGATTCGCAGCGCCATGTCGATCAGCCGCGACAGCGTGTCGCCCCGTTTCGGCACGATCCGGAAGCCTGGAAACTCCCGCGTCAGGTCGTCGATAAAGCGCTCCGACTGCACCACGCGACGCTACCGTAACACTCCGCCCCGCCTTCGGTCGAAAATATCAGTTGTTTCGCGAAGTTGTCAGGGGTCAGGGGTCGGGGGTCAGTCGACCCAGGGTGCGCGGGATCAATCAGGGCGCGCGAGCGCACGCGCCGTTCGACTATCGCCATTGCACGCGCGGCGTGAGCCCTCTGCTCTCCCTAACCCCTCCGCCGACTAACCCCCGACCCCCGACCCCTCGGCCCCTCAAGTCTTACGCACCGAGCACGCCGCCTTCCACGAGCACCCGGCCGTTGATCAGATCGAGCGCCATCAACGCCTTTTTGCCTTCGACCTGGGCGTTTAACAGCTCGAGCGTTCCGGCACCGGTGGCGACGAACGCGCGCTTGCCGAGTACGGACACCGTGCCCGGCACGGCTCCCGGCGGCATCGGCCCCGGCACCGGACGGGTGTCGTGCAGGCGCAGCGTCTTGCCGTTCAGCAGTGTGAACGCGCCGGGGCGGGGGGCCATGCCGCGGATCAACCGGGCGATTTCGACGGCGGTGTGGCCCCAATCAACTTGGAGATGGTGCCGCTCGATGAGCGGCGCGTGGCTGGCTAGCGCCGAATCTTGCGGCTCGGCCGTGAGCTTGCCGTCGACGGCCGCGGCTAGATCTGCGCGCACCACGTGGGCGGCGAGCGCGGCGATGCGCTCGGCGAGGCTGCCGGCGGTCTCGGTCTCGGCGAGGTCGAGCGTGCGGCGCGCATAGACGGGACCCGTGTCGAGCCCCTCGTCCATTTGCATCAGTGACACGCCAGTCTGCGTCTCACCGTTGACGATGCACCAATTGATCGGAGCGGCGCCGCGGTACCGAGGCAACAGTGAAGCGTGCAGGTTCATCGCACCGCGCCGCGCTGCGCTCAGCACATCCGCGGGCAAAATCCGGCCATAAGCCATGACGAGCGCGACGTCGGCGTTGTTTTCGCGAAGCCAAGTTGCCAGCTCCCCCGTACGTACCTTGGTAGGTTGATGTACGGAAATTCCGAGCTCGAGCGCGGCCTCTTTCACAGGCGGCGCCGAGACCTTCAAGCCTCGGCCGCTAGGCCGATCTGGCTGACAAACAACAGCACTAACTTCCGCTATTTGCGTCAGCGCGCGGAGCGCAGGGACTGCAATCTGAGGAGTGCCGAAGAACACCGCGCGCATGGTCGCGCGCGTATAGTCCCGCGCGATTCAGAGCGGAAGCCATTGTGCCGTTGTTAGGTGTGGTTAGTTTCGTTTGGTTTTCCGGTTTGGTGGTCTCTGTGCCAAGAATGAGGCTTCATGAGTGACAAGAAAAAGCAGCAGCAGCCGCAATCGCCGCCCCCGCCGCCTCCGTTAGAAGAGGACATCAAGTTCGGCGACGAGCTAGCGGTTCTGCCGATTCGCAACGCCGTGCTGTTCCCCGGAGCCGTGGCTCCCTTCGATGTCGGCCGCGAGAAGTCGGTCGCGCTGGTCGAAGATGTTCACAACCTCGACAGCCCCGTGATCGCCATCTTCGCGCAGCGCGATCCGGCGACCGATGATCCGGCAGCCGATGATCTTTATCCGGTTGGTTGTGCGGCGCGCGTGCTCAAGGCCCTCAAGCACAGCTCGGGCAATTACTCCCTCATACTGCAGGGCCTGACACGGATTCGTCTCGACTCGGTGACGCAGTCGAACCCGTACATGCGCGCCAAGGTGACGCGCGTCGAGTCTCCGGCGATCGAGGACGTGGAGGCCGAAGCGTTAGCGATGAGCCTGCGCGACGTCGCCAAGCAAGTCATCCAGCTGATGCCCGAGCTGCCGCGCGAGGCAGGCTCGCTGATCGACTCGATCCAGGCGCCAGGCGCGCTGGCGGACTTGGTGGCTGCCAACCTCGACGCTCCAGTCGAGGAAAAGGCTCAGCTGATCGAGACAGTCGAAGTAAAGGAGCGGATCCGGAAGGTGCTGCGCTTGCTGACGCGCCAGCTCGAGATCTTGAAGATGCGCGAGCGCATCAACTCCCAGATCAAAGAGGAGATGGGCAAGAACCAGCGCGAGTACGTGCTGCGTCAGCAGCTCAAGGCGATCAAGGAAGAGCTGGGCGAGGACGACGGCGACCAAGGTGACTTGGACGGGCTCGAAGAGCGTATCTCCAAGGCGAGTCTACCCAGCGAGGCCGACAGCGTCGCGAAGAAGCAGCTCAAGCGGCTGCGCTCGATGCAGGTCGGCAGCGCCGAATACACGGTAGTCCGCACGTACCTCGACTGGATCTTGGATCTGCCGTGGTCCAACCAGACCGAAGACAACATGGACATCGCCGAGGTGCGGAAGGTCTTGGACGAGGACCATTACGGCCTCGACAAGGTCAAGAAGCGCATCGTCGAGTACCTGGCCGTTCGCAAGCTGAAGAAGGACAAAAAAGGTCCGATTCTGTGCCTGCTCGGCCCGCCCGGCGTAGGTAAGACGTCACTCGGCAAGAGCATCGCGCGCGCTCTCGGTCGCAAGTTCGTGCGTGTCTCCTTGGGTGGCGTGCACGACGAAGCGGCGATTCGCGGTCACCGACGCACGTATGTGGGCGCCTTGCCGGGCCAAATCATCCAAGGGATGAAGAAGTCTGGCACGGTCAACCCGGTGTTCATGATGGATGAGGTCGACAAGATCGGTCACGACTTCCGTGGTGACCCGAGCGCGGCCTTGCTCGAGGTGCTGGACCCCGAGCAGAACAACACCTTCGCTGACCACTACCTGGAGATCCCGTACGACCTCTCTAACGTGATGTTCGTGGCGACAGCCAACATCGCCGACCCGATCCCGCCGCCCCTGCGTGACCGCATGGAAATCCTCGAGATCCCCGGTTACACACGGCGCGAGAAGCTCGCCATTGCCCGCCAACACTTGATCCCGAAGCAGCGGGAAGAGCATGGCCTCAAGGCAGAACAGCTGACGATAACCGATGAGGCCGTGGAAGAGCTGATCGAGCATTACACGCGTGAGGCTGGCGTTCGCAGCTTGGAGCGCACCATCGCCAGCGTTATCCGGGGCGTCGCGGTCAAGGTGGCCGAAGGCGATCTTACCTTCCGCACGATCAAGAACGAGGACGACCTCCGCGAGTATTTGGGAGCTATCAAGTTCACGAGCGACGTCGCGGAACGCACGGAAGAAACAGGCGTTTCGACGGGTCTGGCTTGGACCAGCGTGGGCGGCGAAATCTTGTTCATCGAGGCAACTCGCATGTTCGGGACTGGCAAGCTCCAGCTAACGGGCCAGCTGGGTGATGTGATGAAAGAGAGCGCCCACGCTGCGCTGTCGTATGTGCGCACCAACGCGGAAAAATACGGCATCCCTCGGGATTTCCTGGAGAAGAGTGATCTTCACGTGCACATCCCGGCGGGTGGTATGCCGAAGGACGGACCTTCGGCGGGCATCACCATGTTCACCGCCATCGTCTCGCTGCTCACCGGTATCCGGGTGCGGCACGACGTTGCCATGACGGGTGAAATCTCGCTGCGGGGCCGCGTCCTGCCGATTGGCGGCTTGAAGGAGAAGACGCTGGCGGCTCATCGTGCCGGTATCAAGCGAGTTTTGGTGCCAGAGCGGAACAAAGCGGATCTAGACGAAGTACCGAAGGAGATCCGTGATGAGCTGGAGTTCGTGTTCGTGACCAAGCTCGACGAGGTGCTGCAAGCAGCGCTCGAGTCGATGCCGCAACCGTCGCAGGCGTACCTCGACGAAGTCGCCAAGCGCGAGTCGGCGACGACGCCGTCTGCCAACTAGGTAGGCACGTTCATGCGATCAGGCTGAAAACGCCTGACAAATGAGAAGCGATTGAAGCCCGGTGTTCCGCGAGGAGTACCGGGCTTCTTCGCTTTTTTGCTCGAAGGCGAAGACCGCCACCGCGCACAGCGAAAGCAGCAGTTGAAAGTGCCTGTGCTTCACTTTTTCCTGTTAGCGAAACTTAGGTAATTTCTCTAGGAAGGGGGCACACTCCGGGGGCCTTAGGCAGTGCGTGTGCTCTGAGGTCAGGTTTTGCCATGAAAAATTGGATGAAAGCGACGACGTTTCGTCGCCTGAGTGTCCTAGGTTCAATCGCGTCCTTGGGGGCGTTGGCGTTCTCGTGCTCGTCGAGCGGGAAGGACAGCATGGTCGATGTCGGCAACACGACTGGCGCCAAGCCTGCCACCGCCGCAACCGGCGGCGCGTCCGCAACCGGCGGCAATGGCCATCCTGGAACTGGTGGGATCGCGATCGGTATCGATATCCCGAAAGAGATGCCGAACGGACCGTGCACGGGTCTGGCGTGCCAAGTCGCCAAGTGCGACGGCGTATCGAAGACAACCATCACTGGTAAGGTTTACGACCCGGCCGGTAAGGTGCCGCTCTACAACGTGCTGGTCTACGTGCCGAACGCGCCCGTTCCCAAGTTCACCGAGGGCGCCACGTGCGATCGTTGTGGCGCCAGCGTCGTCAACCCGGTGACGTCGGCGATCACCGATGAGCTGGGCGGTTTCGTCCTGCAAGACGCGCCGACCGGCGCCGACATCCCGCTCGTCATTCAGGTCGGCAAGTGGCGGCGGCAGATCGTGATTCCGGCGGTGGCCAGCTGCACCGACACGCCGCTGATGGATCCGCAAATGATGCGCCTGCCGCGCAACAAAGCCGAGGGTGACATCCCGAAAATCGCGATCTCGGTCGGGGCGGCGGATCAGATGGAATGCTTGCCGCTACGGATGGGCATCGATCCTGCGGAATTTACGACCGCCGCCGGCGATGGTCGCATTCACCTCTACGTCGGCGACTACAAAGACAATCAACCCGTCCTCAAGTTCGACGCGACCCACAATGCCGGAGCAACGCTGACTCCATCGGCTGGCCTCTGGGCGACCAAGGACAGTCTAAAGCAGTACGACATCGCGATTCTGTCGTGTGAAGGTGACGCTTTCGAGGACAAGAAGCCGATGTCCATGCGCGAGGCCATGTACGAGTACGAGTCGCTCGGCGGTCGCGTATTTGCCTCGCACTGGCATAATATCTGGTTCGAGAAGGGGCCTGCCCCTGTCCCGACGACCGGTACCTGGAACACCCGCACCACGAATCCTGCCGGGAAGCCTGGCACGAATAAGGACCAAACGGGTGACGGCACTCCGCAGACGGCGACGATCAACCAGACGTTCCCCAAGGGTATTGCCTTGGCCAAATGGCTTACGAACGTCGGCGCGTCGATGACGCTCGGAAACATGGACGTCGTTTACCCAAGGGACAACATCCAAGCCGTGAACCCGATGCTGGCTCGCGAGTGGATTACCGTCAATAATCGCAACTACCCCGACGCGCCGAAAGCCGTGCAGTACATGTCATACAACGCTCCGATTGGCGCCGCGGACGACAAGATCTGCGGTCGCGCCGTCTACACTGACTTGCATGTCGCGTCGGTCGACACCGACACCACGGCCAACGCGAAGGGCTTCCCGGCTAGCTGCGAAATGCGCGATCTCTCCGCGCAGGAAAAAGCGGTTGCCTTCATGCTATTCGACCTGTCCGCGTGCGTACAGAACGAGGACAAGGCGCCGCAGCCGCCGAAATGAATTTCTCGCGCGCGCGCGAAATTCATTTCGGGTTTGGTTCTTGTAGGGTCGGCAGGCTCGCGCTTTGCGCGAGCGCACTTTGCTCAGGCTCTGGGGGATTCGAGAGGAGACTGCAGCAGACGCGGGAGTGCTGCTTTGCAGCCGAGCGAATCGACGGATGCGGGCGAGAGGACGGATACGGCCGAACCAACAGGCCGGCTCGCACACCGAAGAAACTCTTCGCGCCTTGCCGACTTCCTGTTGATTCGCTCTCGCTAAATTTGATCGTCGTCCCACAAAGCGATGCCGCCGGTCATGCCGTCGACGTTGTCGAAGATTGAGACGTTGGGCGGCAGGTCGAGCTTGATGTGCTCGGCGTTGCCGCCGCCAATGTGGAGCCGGTCGTAGTTGAAGATCGCGCTCAGGACTTCGATCATCTCGCCGACGCGCTTGCTCCACTTTTGCTTGCCGTGCTCCTTGAGCTCCGCGTCGCTCAGGCGCTCCTCGTAGGTCTTGTCCTTCTGAAACGGATGGTGCCCAAGCTCGAGGTTGGGCACCAGGTGACCGTTCAGGAACAGCGACGACCCGACGCCGGTGCCGAGCGTGAGCACCATTTCCACTCCTTTGCCCTCGATCACCCCGTAGCCCTGGAGGGCCGCGTCGTTGATGACGAGGGTCGGGACGCTAGTGATGTTCTGGATCTCGGTCCGCAGATCGAAGCCGATCCACGCGTGGTCGACGTTGGCGGCGGTTAGCGTGATGCCCTTGCGCACGACGCCCGGGAAGCCGACTGAGACGCGATCGAACGCCGGCTGCTGTTTCACCATCGCGCCGATCACTTCGAGGATGGCTTGGGGCGTGGCCGGCTTGGGCGTGAGCTCGCGGGCGCGTTCGTTAACCGGGCGCCCTTCGGGGTCCAGGACGATCATTTTGATGCCCGTGCCACCGATGTCGATGCAGAGCGTGCGTAGGAGCGAACTGTTCACTTGGTTCCTGAGCAGGGCGGTGCAGGTGGAAATACGGGGTTCGGGGCGGGGGCGGTGCTTGTACGGAATCGGCATGGCGGGGGAAGGCGTTTTCCTGGGCGGAGTATGTTACAGATTTTGGTGGTGAAAGCTCGCCTCTTGCGCGGCGCGTGGGTGCGTGCGCTCGCTGTCGTGCTGAGCAGCTCGCTCGGCGGGGCGCTAGCGTTGCACCGCGCCCACGCGCAGGCGGGCGTTCCGGCGCTGTCTGGCCCGCCTGGCGTGCCGGCTCCGCGCCCGGTGTCCGCCGCCCGGAGCCCGCTGGGTGACGCTGACCTGGAGTGCCTGGCCCAGCGAGCCGAGCTTTGGAAGCTGCCGGAGCTAGCCCTGCCGGCGACCGATGCGCCCGAGCTGCGCGCCCAATTGCTCGGGCGCACCAAGAACGTCCCTGTGCTGTTTCTGTCCCGACCCGAGCCGGAGCCGGCCAACCCCACGGCCGACGCGCTTCGCCAGACGCTCGAAGCGTCGCCGGGGTACGCGACCTTCGACAGCGTGGTCGGCAAGGTGCGGCGGAGCCCGGAGCTGGCGCGCGCAGTCTTTTTGCGCGACGGCTACCTGTACACCGAGAGTCCGGACCTAGCTGCGCTGTACGGTTCGCTCACGCTGTCGCTGTTGTTTCGCGAGCCCGAGCTGCGCATCGTGCGCGGCGCCGACGAGCTCGCGGCGCGGCGGCTGAACGATGGCGACTACGAGTACACGACCGGCGACGAATGCGGGCATCGTGCCAAGCTGTTGCTGTTCGATCGCGTAGCGCCAGCCGGCGTGAGCTTTGGCCCGGCCCGCCACGTCGACGTACGTGGGCTAGCCAAGACGCTGGGCTTTGACGAGCTTTTAATCGCGCGCGCGACGAGCGGCCAGCTCGCTGTTGAGCTCAGCTACGGCGAGCTGCGCGTGCCAGCGCTGCTCGGCATCGAGCAAGGCAAGATCTCGCTCGCTTGTGAGGCGCTCGGCGCCGAGCGCGCGCAGGTGCTGGCGCAGCGTGCCCTGGCCGCGCGCGCCGCCCAGGCGCAAGCCCGGCTGGTCTCCGTGATCAAGGCGCAGGTGGACGAAGCGCTACCGTTCGACGAGCCCAAAACCGAAGACGGGCAACAAGACGGCAGTCTGCGCCCGGAATGGCGCAACGCATACCTCAATGGCAGCTCCAGCTTTGAGTTCAACGGCGATAAGTACGCGGTCTTCGATGCATCGGGGCGGCCGCGTCCGCCACAAGTCTGTATCGATTTCGTGCTCGACACGTTCGAGCGAGCCAGCGGCACTTGGTGGCAGGCCCGCGGTCAGGCGCGGCAACGCATACTTGGACGACTGCAGTTCGACGATCCGGGGCTCGAGAATCGGCGCAGTGTCGAGCGTTTCATCGACTTTGCGCGCGCGCACAGTGAGGCGTTCGACGTCTACCAGCCGCCGGCCGAAGCGCGAGTGCCGCTGCGCAACCGCCCGCAATTCTTCGCCGAGCTGTATCGGGCGCGCGACAAGTTCCGGCGTGGCGACATCGTGGCGATCTTGGGGCCGCGCGACGACGAGAAGCTGCACTACCACTCGTTCCTGATCGTCGACGCCGATCCGCTGTCGGGCATGCCGACCGAGCTGGCCGCGAACGCCGGACGTCCGCGGATCCGTAGCTGGGAGGGCGAGATGCAGAACGCCCCACGCCGCAGTATCTTCGCGCGCGTCCGCCCGCGTCCGATCTGGCTCGAAGCGCTGTTGCCAGCTTCGGAAACCGGTGTTTCGGCCGACCACCCGCCGCCTGCCTTCAGTCCGAACGCCAAGCGTCCCGCTGCCGGCTAGCGCTCTGTCTGGGACTCGGTCCGGAAAGGCCTTGACGTTGAGCAAGATTTCGCGAAAAACCCGGACCGGCCCTGTTTGGAGGTCCTGTTTTGAGTGAGACACAGAAGCCCCCGGTGAAGATCGCCCTGCTCGGTTGCGGGACGGTAGGCGGCGGTGTGCTGCGCCTACTGGAGGACAATCGCGAGTTCTTGGCGTCGCGCGTCGGAGCCGAGCTGCACGTCCAGCACGTGCTGGTGCGCGATCTCGGCAAAGCCCGCGGCAAGGAATGCAAGCGCGAGTGGCTGACCAACGACGCCGAAAAAATCTTCAACGACCCGACCGTGGATCTTGTCGTCGAAGTGATCGGCGGCGAGACGCCGGCGCGCGTCTACTTGGATCGCGCGCTCAAGTCCGGGCGTTCGGTCGTGACCGCCAACAAGTACTTGATCTCGAAGCATGGGTCTGAGCTCGTGCGCGCGGCGATCGAGAATCGCGTCGATCTGGCGTTCGAAGCGTCGGTCGGTGGCGGTATTCCGATCATCCGCACGCTGCGCGAGGCGCTGGCCAGCGACACCGTGTCGAGCGTGCACGCGATCTTGAACGGCACCTGCAACTACATCCTGACGCGCATGCGCCAAGCCGGGTTGTCGTTCGCGGCCGCCTTGAAAGAGGCGCAAGAGTTGGGCTACGCCGAGGCCGATCCGACGCTCGACGTCGAGGGACACGACGCCGCGCAAAAGCTCTCGGTCGTGAGCATGCTCGCGTTCGACACCGCCATCGGCACCGATCAATTCCTGATCGAGGGCATCCGCGGCGTCGAAGACATCGATTTCCGCTTCGCCGACCGCTTCGGTTTCACCGTCAAACACCTGTGCATCGGTCATGACCGCGGTGAGAAGGTGGAGTTGCGGGCCCACCCGGCGCTGATACCGAAGAACAGCGTGCTGGCCAACGTGGACGGCGTACTGAACGGCGTGTTCCTGATGGGGCGCGCGCTCGGGCCCTGCTTGCTGGTCGGACGCGGTGCCGGCGACATGCCGACCGCGGTCAGCGTCGTCGCTGATATCGTCGACGTCGCGGCCTCGCGCATCCACGGTGAATCCGGGCTGGCCACGCGCGGGATTCAGATCCGACCGCGCCCTGTCATGTCACCGGACGAGATCGAGACGCGCTACTACCTGCGCTTCGGCGTCGGCGATCACCCGGGCGTGCTCGGGCGCATCGCCTCGGCGCTCGGCGAGCAGGGCGTTTCGATCGAACAAATGGTGCAGGAAGGTCGCGCCAGCGGCGCCGAAGACGCCGTTCAGGTTTGCATCCTGACCCACCAGACCAAAGAAGGCGCGGTACGCCGCGCGATCGCGTCGATTGAGCAACAAGCCATTCTGAAGACCGCGGCGCGGCTGATTCGCATCGAGGACGTGTGAGCGCGGACCAAGCGGTGCGCCAGCTGAGTGCTGACGCGCCGCTCGGAGTCTTCGACTCGGGACTCGGTGGTTTGACGGTGGCCGCTGCGCTGCGCCGCGTTCTGCCGCGCGAGCGCATCATCTACCTGGGTGATACGGCGCGCGTCCCGTACGGCACGCGCTCGGCCGAAACCGTCGTGCGCTACGCGCGCGGCTGCGCCAGGCTGCTGATCGAGCGCGGCGTGAAGGCGCTGATCATTGCCTGCAACACGGTCAGCGCCGTCGCGGTCGAGATCCTGCGCGCCGAGCTCGATCTGCCGGTGCTCGGCGTGATCGAGCCCGGGGCGCGCGCCGCGCTCAACGCGCTGGGGCCGCGCAGCAACGGCCCGATCGGCGTGCTCGGGACGGTCGGCACGGTCGCTTCGGGCGCCTATCCGCGCGCAGTGAGTCAGCTGTCCACGCGCTTGGAAGTCGTGGCGCAGGCGGCGCCGCTGCTGGTGCCGCTGGTCGAAGAGGGTTGGCTGACCGGTGAGGTGCCGCGGCTGGCGATCCGTCGCTACGTCGAACCGCTGGTGGCCGCGAACGTGAGCGTGATCGTGCTCGGTTGCACGCACTACCCGTTGCTCAAGCACACGATCGCCGAGGTCGCGGCTGAGCTTGCCGGCCGTTTCATTCCGGTCGTCGACAGCGCCGAGGCCACGGCGGCCGCCGTTCAAGCCTGGATCAGCGACGAAAAAATCACACCCGCGCTCACCGCGCCCGCCGCCGGCCAGGATCTCGAGCTGCTCGTCACGGATCTCCCGAAGAGCTTTGCGGCGATGGCCGAACAGATGCTGGGGACGAGCGCACCCCACGTTACCCAAGTCGACCTGACCGCGTAGTAACGGCGTTTGTTGGACCCAGATTTTCTCACAGGAAGATTAGAAGGTCAGAAGATTTTGGGGTTGCGAGCCATGCGGTATCGCGCGGGGAATTGCCGGAGGCGTGTGTCGACGCCCGTCTCGAACAATCCAGACGCTCGCCTTCTGATCTTCTGATCTTCTTGTAAAAAAATCTCGAGCCGCAAGAAGCCGTTACGACTTGGCGCAGAACGCCAGCACGGCCATGCGTACGGCGACGCCGGCCTCGACCTGGTCCAGGATGACCGAGTGCGAGCCGTCGGCAATGTCTTCGGAGATTTCAACACCGCGGTTGAGCGGGCCGGGGTGCATCACCAGCGCGTTGGGCTTGGCCAGCGCCAGGCGCGCGGCGTTCAGGCCGAACACGCGCGAATACTCGCGCAAGCTGGGAAATAGCGCGGCGCCCAGCCGCTCGCGCTGGATGCGCAGCATCATCACGACATCGACGCCTTCCAGCGCCGGCTCCACCCGCTCGAACAGCGGGCAGCCGAGCGCCGCGGCGTCGCGCGGCAGGAGCGTGCGCGGTCCGGCCAGCCGCACTTGCGCACCTAGCATTTTGAGCAGCTTGGCGTTCGAGCGCGCGACGCGGCTGTGCAGCACGTCGCCCAAGATCGCGACTGTGAGGCCACGGAAGTCTTTGCCGCGGTGGCGCCGAATCGTCAGCGCGTCGAGCAGCGCCTGGGTCGGATGCTCGTGCATGCCGTCACCAGCGTTGATCACGGCGGCGCGCGTATGCTTGGCGACGTAGTCGGCCGCGCCGGACGCCGGGTGGCGAATCACGATCGCGTCGGCGTGCATGGCGTCGAGCGTCTTGACGGTGTCGCGCAGCGTTTCACCCTTGCTGCTACTGCTGGCCGCGCCGCTGATGTTGACGACGTCGGCACCTAGCCGCTTGCCAGCCAGCTCGAACGACGTGCGCGTGCGCGTCGAGGCTTCGTAAAAGACGTTGATGATCGTCTTGCCGCGCAAGTCGGCCAGCTTGACGATCGGCTGGCGAGTCACCTCCAGGAACTCGTCGGCTTTGTCGAGCAGCTCGTTCGAGAGCTGTAGTGTCAGGCTCTCGATGGTCGTGAGGTGGGCAAGCCGCGCAGGCATTTCGACCGAGCGTTCTACACCAGGTGGGGGTGTCGAGCGAGCGAGCGGCCCAGGGGGTTCCCTGACTTCGTTTGCTCGCGTTTCCTAAAGGTGCCCGTTAGTTCAGCCAGCGGCCGTCGGGGCCCTTCGTGTCGTCGTCGTCGTCGGTGCGGCCGCCGGGTATCACGCGCAAGCCGCCGGGGTTCGGGCGCGGCTTCTTGCGCTCGCCGTGGCGATCGGCCTCTTCCAGTTGAGCCAGCCGCAGCCGGAGCCACGCCTTGCGAAGCGGGGAGGGGGTGCCGCCACCCAGCAGCCAGCCGAAGAACATGCCGCCGAACGGCGCCAGCAGCCCCTCGGGTGGCAGCTCGGCCGCTGCCAGCCGCAGAAACCCGAACCCGACCACGACTAGGATCAGCGTCCGGGTGGTCATTGGCAGGATGCCGAACAGCTGCACCACCTGGCCCCTGAAGGTGCACGCCCACGCGATAGCGATCGCCGCTATGCCAGGCTCGAGCCCCCACCAGTACGGCCCGACCAGGCGCGGCGCGAGCGTCGCCGGTAGCGCTAGCTCGACCAGCATTTGCAGCAGGTAAGCCAGCACGCACGACAGCGCGATGAAGCGCAACATTCGCGCCGCGCCCCACAGCTGTTCGAGTCGCGGCGCGAGGAAGTAAAGCCCGAATAGCGCCGTCAGTAGGTGACTGACACCCGGACCGCCGCGCGGCGTCAGCAGCAGTGGGGCGGTGAACAACCGCCACACCTCGCCGTGCAGGATGTCGCGCGTGTTCCCGGCCAGCGCGACGAAGACCGACTCAGGCGCACCGCCCCAGTTGAGGCCGATGGCGAACATCAACCACAGCCCGGTGATCACCACCATCACGCCGATCAGCGCCTTGCCCGGGCGGGGCAATCCGCCCATCAAGCCATCGCTACTCTGCATAGGGTCCTAGCTGCTTTGCTATAACGCAGCTTGCCCGTCTCGGCACGGGGCGAGCGTTACTCCAGCCTAATTCTGCTGGCACTCGGCGAGCGCGAGCTGGCCAGGCTGCACCTTGGCGCCACAGGTGAGTGCTTTGCTCGCGCTGGCCGCGCCGTCCGTCCCGCCCGCGCCGCTCAGCGTGAACGCAGTGACTGTAACGACCGCGTCGCCGGGCGCAAACCCGTGCTCGAACGGCTGCAGGCAGTCCGGCGGCGCAAACCTGCGTGGCGCCTTTTCGTCGGGCACGTTCACCTCCACGACGCTGATGAACTTGGCGTCGCAGGTGAGATCGAGCTGTCCGAGCGCGCTCTTCAAATCTACCCGCAAAGTACCGACCTGGCTGAGCAGCGTGCAATCGGCGTCGACGCTGGCGTCGGGCAGCGTCACGGCATCGCAGGTCGTGCCGGCGAAGGCCTCGGTTCCGTCCGCGCTAAACGCCGAAACGGTCGCCGACACCCGAGACCGCGGGGCGATGCTCGAGAAGACGGCTTCCGCGTCGGCGGCGCAGGCGATGTCGGTCAGCTCCCTACCAGTCGCCAGGCGCACGCTGAAGTGGTCGACTTGGCCGGGCTGGTCGCCGCAGCTGAGCCCGCCCAGCAACGCCCCGAGCGCGATGCGCACGCCGCCGGGGGCGTCGGGCTGAAGCGGTTGGAAGGTCGCGCAGTGGTCGGCGCGCACGATCGTCGAGCCGACCGCGACCGCGCCGTCGCACTGCGCGGTCCAGCGCGGGGTGGCCAGCGGCTGGGTCGGCTCGAGCTTGGCGGGTGCCGGTGAGACCTGCTCGCGCGACCCGAGCGCTCGTGGGGCGAGGTCGTCGGTGTCGTAGCCGTCAACTTCCACGCGGTAGTGGCGACCCGCCACGACCAAACCAAAACCAACCGCCGTCCCGCAAGCGATCGGCTGCGAGCTGGGCAGCTGAAAGTCTCCCGTAAGGGCGCCGCCCGCGGCCATGTCCTCGGCCGCGGCGCCACCTGCTCCGCCTTCCACGACGTAGTTCGTGTCGAACAGGGTCGCGACGTAGCGCTTCAGGCCAGAGCCATTGCCGCACGGCACGTCGCCGAGGAAGTCCTCAGGCGACACCTCAACCATGGTGGGGTGCGTGACGGAGGTCGTGGTCGCCCCGCTGCTCGAGCAACCGACGTAGGCGAGCAGCCCGAACCCGACCAAAAGGGAGGCCAGGCGGGGTGAGCGGAGCTGACGGGCGGACATAGGCGCCCGCGTCTCTAGACCAGGGCTCCGGCTCCGGCAAGCGAGGGGTACCGAGCAGAAGGCTCTTGGAGCATCCTCACGTCTATTCGGTCGCGGCTCCGCCTTGTGCCGTCTCGCCGCCGGCGGCGCTCAGCTGGCCGGCGCTCGGCTGGCCGGCGTTCGCGCCGGTCGAGGAGTCGGTGCTGGGCTGGCCGCCGCTGCTCGCGTCGGGCGACAGAAATGCGCACTCCGTGGCGAGCTCCGGGTGCGTCACGACGTCGCAGGCGTGGGTCAAGCCAGGCTGAACGGTGGTGACGTTGGTGCAATCCTTGAGTGCGATCGCGGGGTCGCCTTGGGCGCAGTGGCCGGCCGCTTCGATCACTTTCACGCAAGCCGAGACGCTCGCGTTGGCCGGAGGCTTGACCGCCAGGCCGTGCAGACAGTGGTCGCGGTAGTACCGCTCGCAGGCCGGCACGTCCTCGATCAAAGGAGTTCCGTTCGAGTCGACGCAGGACGCCTCGGCGCGGCAGCGCGCCTGCTCGATTTGTCGGCAGTCGTCGACGCCCAGGGCGCTCGTACCGCAAGAGGCGGTCACCAGGCTGAACATCGCTGCCGCCGACAGCACCGTCGCCGAAAGCGATCGGAAGTAACTCATCTCGCACTCCGGGTACCACGCGGTCGGCGAACGGGGCGAGCTTTCAGGCATACTCGGCGCATGACGAGCGCGCTGATTCTGGCCGCAGGCTTCGGCACGCGGCTCCGCCCGCTCACGCTAGAGCTACCCAAGCCGGTCGTGCCGGTTGGCGACCGGCCGCTGCTCGCGCACGTTGCAGCCGCATGCAGCGCCGCCGGGATCAGTCGACTGATCGCTAATGCTCACCATGAGCATGAGAAATTATGCACTATAATCGTAAGTTTAGGGCTCAATATTGAAGTTTTAGTTGAGGCCGAAATCCGCGGCACGGCGGGCGGCGTTGCCGGCGCGCGTGGCCGTTTCGAGCCGGGGCCGGTGCTGGTCTGGAACGCCGACATCCTGACCGATGCGCCCGTACCGGCGCTGCTCGAGACCGCCAGGGCGCGCGACGCGCAGGTGTTAGCAGTGAGCCCGCGGCGAGTGGGTGAGGGCAGCGTAGGCATGGACGACGCCGGGAATGTTGTGCGGTTGCGCGGGCGCGTGTTCGCGCGCGAGACGCAGGCTGGCGACTACATCGGGGTGATGGCGCTGGGCCCGAGCGTGGTCGCAGGGCTGCCGGAGCGCGGCTGCCTGATGGCTGACGTCGCGTTGCCGCACCTGGCCGCGGGCGGCAACGTCTGGACGGTGCCCTCGCTGGCGCCGTGGAGTGACCTCGGTGACTTGGACGCCTACGTCGCCGCCAACTTCCGCTGGCTCGACGCACAACGCGCTCCAACCGCTGAATCTTGGCTTGCCCTCGGTGTGAACGTCCCCGACGGGATCCGTCTCGCGCGTTGCCTGATCGGCGCGGGCGCAACCTTGAGCGGCTCCGGCACCTTGTCCGAAGTCATCGTTTGGCCGGGTGCGAGCGTGACGGCGCCGCTTTCGCGCGCCGTGGTGCTCGGCTCCGGGCGCGTGGTGCGGTTCGACGAAACCGCAGAAAATTAGCCCGGTTCGGCGCTTTGCGACTACCGAAGGCAGAACCGCCCATGGCACAGGTCAACGTCCGCAACCTCGAACAGATCCAGGAGCACGACGCCGCTCCGCCTTCGCGGATCGGCACGCTGCTGTTGGTCTCGCTGGCCGGCGCGGCCGTCGTCAGCGCCTTCGTGATGATGTCGAAGAAGACCGGCGCGCCCGCGCGTTCCACCCAGGACCCCTTGGCGGCGCTAGTCGCCGAAGCCAAGACGCCGGGGACGCCCGCCGAAGAGCTCGACGGCAGAGACGTCAGCTTTCCGCGCATCTTGAGCGACGGTGCCTCCCCGACCACGGCGCTGGCAGCGGTGAAAGACGAACGCGGCCGCCTCGTCAAGCAGGAGGAGCCGGCCGAGCCTAGCCAGGCCACCGCGCTGATGGGCTCGCCGCCGCCCGCGAGTGATCGCTTGCCGGTCGTGCCGTTGCCGGCCGGGACGCTCTTCAACTCGTCGCCCGTGATCACGAACCCGCGAGATGTGCTGACCGATTTGGCTGCCAGCGCCGCCGCGTCCAAGACCGACGCCGAGCTGGCGCCCGAGGGTAGCGACGCCGGCTTTCAGCTGCAGGTCGCGAGCTTCAAAGACCAAGCCGAGGCAGACCGAGCCGTCGACGACTTGCGCAAGCGTGGCCACCGCGCCTTCCGCCAAGCTGCGCACGTGCCGGATCGCGGGCTGTGGCACCGCGTTCGAATCGGGCCGTTCAAGACCAAGCTCGAAGCGCTGAAATACAAGGAGCGCTTCGAGCGCACCGAGCGCATCGCGCCGTTCTTGATCGACCCCGAAAAGGTCAAGCAAGCCGAAGAGCTCAAAGCCGCCCGCATCTTCGCGCTTCAAAAGCACCACGAGCGCGTCACGGGCGACTGAAGGGGTTAGTGGCGAGGGGTCAGGGGTTAGTCGGCGGAGGGGGTGGGGACAGGCAAGGGGGTCGCTGCTCGCGAGCGGCTAACGTGATGGTGCGAACGCTGCCGCGAGGCCGACGCTCGTGGTGAGGGGGATGCCGAAGAGCGCCTCCCTCACTGTTCCCTCCGCCCTCCGCTGACTCACCCCTCAGCCCTCACTCCTCACCCCTACGTCTTCGTCTTCTTGGCCAGCGTCTGCCGCACCGCCGTCGAGATCGCACCCGTAACGTTCTTGCTCTTCGACAGCATCTTGAGCTCGGACTCGCGCAGCATGGGAACCAGCCGCGCCGCAAACGTGAACGGGGTGCGCGGGTTGGAAACCAGGTTCAATTTAACCTGGTAGTTGCGTGTAAAATCCTTGTTCATCGCGAGCAGCCGCAGCACGTCTTCGGAAACAGCGCGGCTGGCGCTGATCTGCACGGCCTCTGGCTCTTTGAGCAGCGGGCTCTTGGCCGCCGCCGCGGCCACCAGGCGGTTCGGGTCGCGCACGCACAGCAGGCGCTCGGCGGCGCTGCCGAGCGTGGCGCAGCGCACTTTCTGCGAGACGGTCATCTCGGCCATCCGGGCGTACAGCGGCACGACCTTCGCTTTGACCTTCTCCTGACCCTCGTCGTCGATCTCGTGCGTGTCTTCGTCGTCGCTGAGGCCGAGCTTGGCTGCAGCTTCTTGTGTCTCCCTGAACAGTACGTCGTCGAACGTGGGCTCTTCCGAAGGCTCTGCGATGAGCTCGTTCTTGATCGCGAGCGCAGCCTCTTTGAAAGCCGGAATCGAAAGCTCGATACTGTTGCGCACGCACAGCTCGATCAAACGATCGGCCGTCGACATGCGCACGCGTTTGTTCATGTAGAGCTTCTCGATCACCACCGGGTGCTTGAGCATCAGCTCTTCGTTGGTGGCGATCAGCTCGCCGGCTCGCTCGTCCGCGCCGCCCGCCATCAGCTCCAACGCCTCGCCGGAGATGCGCGGCATGCGCAGCAGCTGCTCGAGCACCTCGTGATTGGTCGCGTACAGGCTGGCGAGCTGCAGGATCACGCTGCCCGGCAGGTCCTGTGACAGCGCGCCGGCCAGGATCGGCGGCGGCAACTTGCCGAGCGCGCTCCGCGCGGTCTCGCGCAGCTTCTCGTCGTCGCGCCCGGCCAAAACCGAGATTGCGATCACGATCTCGTGCGGTTTGGCGCCCGGGATGACACCCCTGGCGGCCATCAGCTGCACGGGCAGGGGTGCCCCGTCCGACAACGCCTTCTGTACGGCGGCCCCCAGCTTGTCTAGCTCGATGTCCGAGTTCACGGCGAACAAGGCGCTCAGCCTACCTCAGCCAGCCCCTCCCGTGTACACTGTGCGGTGCCGCTCGGTCGGAATCGAGCAAGCTCAGGAGTTTAGAGACAGATGGGCATCATGGACTTCGTGAAGGGTGGCGTGCAGCGGATGATGATCGCGCGCGCCGACGCGCAAAAGGGTCGCGTTCTTTACAAGCACCCGGACCAGAATTTCCCCTTCTGGAGCCAGCTCACGGTCGACTCGGACGAGGTGGTGCTGTTCTTCAAGAATGGCTTCTACGTCGGAACGCTCGGCCCACAGCGGGAGCCCTACACGCTGACGACGCAGAACATCCCGTTCCTCGGCTCCTTGGTCGATCAGTTCACCGGCGGCAACGCGTTCATCAGCGAGCTTTACTTCATCACGATGAAGCCGCTGTACAACGAGACATTCGGCGATCAGATTGGCTCGATGCGCGATCCGGATTTGGAGCTGCGCGTCACGCTGCGCGCTAACGGCACCTACTCGTTCCGCGTGATCGACCCGTACAAGTTCCTGGTCGGCTTCGTCGGTCAGGGTGGTGATCCCGATCGCGCCATGCAGTGGGTTAAGGACCTGCTCTTCATGGGGCTCAAGAGCACGCTGGGCGAGCTGATCAAGAGCCGCGAGTACACGTTGCTCGATCTGGGACAGATGGGCCCGGAGGTCGCGCGCCGCGTAGTGCAAAATTGCCCGGATTTGGCCAACTGCGGCGTGCAGGTGCTCGAAATCGGCAAGCTCAACATCAACGTGAGCGAGGAAGACCAGCGCCGTCTCGACGAGAAGCAGGACGTGATCGCAACCGCAAAGGTCGAGGCGCTCGCGGCCCAGCGCGGCGTCGCCAAGGCGCAAGCCGAAGCGCAGGCCAAGCAGTTCGCGCTCGATCAGGAGTTTCAGCAGCGCGCACGCTACGTGAACCAACTGGACATGCAGCGGTACGGCCAGTTCGCCGCTGCTGAGGCCACCATGGGCCTGGGTCAGGGTTTGGCTCAAGGTGGTGATGGCGTCGGTGCCGCAGCCATGGCGCAAGGCATGGCGCTCGGTGCGGGCCTCGGTTACGGCCAGCGCGCAGCGGTTCCGCACGGCTACGGCTACCCGCCGCCCGGCTATCCCCCGCCTGGTTACCCGCCGCCCGGCTATCCGCCGCAAGGTGGCCCGCCGCCTGGCTATGCCGCTCCGCCGCCCGGTTACGGCGCTCCGCCGCCTGGCTATGCCGCTCCGCCGCCCGGTTACGGCGCTCCGCCGCCTGGCTATGCCGCTCCGCCGCCCGCCGGCGGTTACGGTCCGCCGCCCGCAGCCGCGGCGTCCGCTCCGGCAGCGGCGCCTAGCTCGCGTTGCCCGGCTTGCCAGGCGCAGAACCAACCGCAAGCACGCTTCTGCAACGAGTGTGGCGCCAAAATGTCGTGAACGACGACACCGTTCCGCAGTTCGGCCGCTCGCTCCGTGAGGAGCCGCTACCCGTGCCGATTGTTACCGCGCCGCGCGCGACTTCGTGTCCGACGTGCGGCTCGCATTTCTCGCCCGACGGCCGCTTCTGCCCGTTCGACGGCACGCCGCTGGTGGCGGCGGTGGGTTGGGATCCGAGCAGCAACGCGCTGCTCGGCACTGTGGTCGACGGCCGCTACGAAATTCTGTCGGTGATCGGCGAAGGCGGCATGGGCACGGTCTACGAGGTGCGCCACAAAGCGCTCGGCAAGCGCTTCGCGTTGAAGGCGCTACGTAAGGATCTGGCCCTCGACGCGGAAATCGCGGCGCGCTTCATCCAAGAAGCGCAGACGGCCGCTGCGGTGTCGCACCCAGGCTTGGTCGAGATCACCGATTTTGGCCGACTCGAATCCGGCCAGGTGTACTTCGTGATGGAGCTCTTGGAGGGTCAGTCGCTGGCGGCGCTTTTGCGCACCGGAGGCCCGCTGCCGGCCGCGCGCGGGCTCAACATCGTGCGTCAGTTGGTGCACGCGCTGAAGGCTGCGCACGACGCGTCGATCGTGCATCGCGATTTGAAGCCCGACAACATTCACGTTTCCCGCGGCGACGGCGACGCTGATGTGGTCAAGATCGTCGACTTCGGCCTGGCGAAGGTGATCGGCTCGAGCAAGCTCACGCGCGCTGGCATGGTGTTCGGCACGCCACACTACATGAGTCCGGAGCAAGCCGCCGGTGAGACCGTCGACCATCGTGCCGACATTTACGCGCTCGGCATCGTGATGTACGAGATGTTCACCGGCAAGGTGCCGTTCGAAGCCGACAGCTACATGGGTGTGCTGACCAAGCACATGTACATGGCACCAGCGCCGCCCAGCGAGCTGAGCCCGGAGTTGAAGTCGACCGGTGCGCTCGAAGACGTGATCTTGCGCTGCTTGCAGAAGCGCCCAACGGCTCGCTACGACGACCTGGCGGCGCTGCTTGCCGATCTCGATCGGCGGCTGCCAGAAGCCGCAGCCAACGGCGCTCGCGCGCTCTCGCCGACCTCGGTGCTGGCTGATCAGCTCGAGCTGCCCAGATCGGATGAGCTCGGGGGGCGCCCGGTCGTTCGTCGTTGGCCGGCGCTCGTGATCGCGTTGGCGTTCGCGGCCGGTGTGGCGCTCGTGCTCGCACTGCGTCGAGGTCATGGCAGCCCGCCAGTTGATGCGCCGCGTGGGTCGACGGCGGGACCCGCGCCGAGCGCGACGCCCGAGCTCGTGCCCAGTGCCCGCGAGCGTGGCGAGCGCGGCGAGCGCGACGAAGCTGCTAACTCGGCCAGCGCTCCGCCGGAGAAATTGCCCACGTCAGCGGCAACGCGCCCGCCACTACCTGCCCGCAAGCCGACCCAGTCTGGCCTGCGGCCGGTGGCAACTCCCGCGCAGAAAGCGACCGGACCGAGCCGCAAGCGCCGGTTGGGGGGAGGCGAGATCGTCGATCCCTGGGCGCATTGAGCCAAGCTTCGCACGGAGCTCAGCTTGACAGCGGGTTGAAAGCCTTCAACGCTTCCCGAGTCGTCCAACGGGGGACGACGGGCAAGTGGAATAGTGGCAAAGAAACAGCTCCTTCTGGTCGATGCCGACCCGCGTAGCGTCAGGGTCTTGGAAGTAAGCCTGAAGAAGTCGGGGTACAGCGTCACGACGGCGAGCGACGGGGCCGATGCGCTCGCCAAAATCGAATTCTCTACACCAGACTTGATCCTCAGCGACACGCGCTTGCCGCGCCTCGACGGTTACGAGCTCGTCCGGCGCATGAAAGACAAGCCGGAGCACGCCAACATCCCGGTCGTGTTTCTGACCAGCCAGAAATCGATCGAGGACAAGATCCGCGGGCTTGAGCTGGGCGTCGAGGACTACCTCACGAAGCCGATCTTCGTGCGTGAGCTGATCGCGCGCGTGAACCTGCTGCTCGCTCGGCGCACGCAGGAACGCATGGCGACCGCCATGCCAATGAGCCGGCGCACCCGCCTGAGCGGCTCGCTCGAGGACATGGGCGTGGTGGATCTCCTGCAGACTTTCGAGATCAGCCGTAAGACTGGCGTCGGCAAAATCGGCAACGGCCGTCGCGAAGCCCGCATTTATTTCCGGGACGGCAAGGTGGTCGACGCCGAGCTTGGCCGCCTGCGCGGCGAAGAGGCCGTGTATCGCGCCTTAATTTGGACCACCGGGACGTTCGAGGTCGAGTTCTGTCCGATCGATCGCCAGGACATCATCCCAACATCGACCCAGGGCCTGTTGATGGAGGGCATGCGCCGCCTCGACGAGTGGGGTCGCCTGCTCGAGCAGCTGCCACCGCTGGCGACGATCTTCGACGTCGATCACGAGCAGCTCGTCGAGCGGCTCAACGAGATCCCCGACGATTTGAACGGCATCATGCGGCTGTTCGACGGCAAGCGCACGTTGCTCGACGTGATCGACGACTCGCCGTTCGAAGATTTGTCGACGTTGTCGACGATCACCAAGCTGTTCTTCGAAGGCTTGCTGGTGATTTCGCACAGCGCGCCGGACGACGACGTGGTGCCGAGCGAAGAGCAGCCGCAAACCAGCGCAAGGCCCGAGCGTTGGAGCGTGCCCACCGATGAAGACGTGGTGCCCGAATACTCGAGCGAGCCGCGTTTGCCGGCCGAGCCTGCCACGCCGTCGTGGCGGCCCTCGGCGCCGCCGCTGGCGCTGCCCGGCGAGCCTACGGTGCCGCCCCAGACGTTGCCCGGTCTGAGCCCGCGCGAGAGCCAACCCGAGGCTGGATTTCCCGCGAGCGAGCAGCCAAGCGCCGAGCGTTCACGGCCGCGCGTGGTGATGCCCAGCGTGCACGAGGCCGCGGCCGCCGTGGTCGTTGCGTCACCGTTCGACGTCCGGCAAGCACACCGGACCCACGCCGGGTTGGGACCGCTGGTTCCCGCCGAGCTGCTGAGCGTCCCTCCGCAAGACACGCCGTCGACTCCGGGCGCGGCAGCAGCTGCCAGGGCGCCGGCCGCAGCTCCTCCAGCCTCGGCGCTGATGGAGTCCAAGCCGCTCGAAGCCAAACCCTTCGCTCCCGAGCAGCACGAGCAGCGCACGCTGGCAGATTCACCGGACGCGCGCGCGGCTGCTGCGGCGGCGGCGCAAGGCGACGGTGGTCAGCAGGAGTCGCGCATCGCCTCGACGGCTCGCGAAACGCCGCAAGCTCGCGTTCAAGAGGGCAAGATCATTCCGTTCCCCGCGCGGCGCGAAGATGACGAGCCGAGCGCTCCCGACGCCGCGCCCGACGCGAGCGCGGTCGTAGCCGCAGCTGCCGAAGAAGAAGCGCCAATCTCGGCGGCGCCCAACACCCCGCCCATGCCGCACGTGCTCGCCTCGCAACGCGCCGCGGTCTCGCAGCAGCAGGTCGCGCCGGCCGAACCCACAGTGCGCGAACCGGTGGTCGAGCGCCGACGCGAACGCGAAGACCGCGTCGGCGGCCAAACGCTGAGTCTAGGCAGCGGGCTGCCGACCGAGCTTACGCCCGACCATCCGGCTGCGATGGCGCCATTGCTGGCTGCGAAGCCGGTCGCCGCCGCGCAGCGCTTCGGCAGCAGCGGGACGCAAATGCTCGACGCGCGCGCGCCCGCTACCGCCGCCACACCGCCGGCTATCCCCGCCGGTCTGTCGACGATGAAGAGCCACGCCGACTCCGACAAGCCGGCGTCGACCCGCTCGCCCGGGCATGGCGTGCACGAAGCCCTGCATGACGATTTCTTCGATGCCGGTGAGCAGGGCCTGTACGAAGGTGGACACCGCGCCCAGAGCCACCACGTCCTCGACGAAGAGCTCGAGCACGACATCCCTCGGCTGATTGTCCGCACGCCCGAGCAAGAGATGCGGCGCAACCGCATGATGCGCGTGGTGGGCGTCGTCGTGGGCGTCGTCCTCGGTGTGCTCGTGTTCGCGATCTTGCGCGGACGTCGCAACAGCGTCGAAGACGGCAAGCAGAACACGCGCGGCGTCGAGCACGCGGCGCCGCCGCCGGCCCCGGTTCAGCCGCCTGCGCCGCCAGTTGTAGTTACGCCGCCACCCCCGCCGCCGCCCGAGGCTGTGATGCCACCACCCCCGCCGCCCGAGGTCGTGACGCCGCCGGTAGCCGTACCCGCGGCCAAGCCAGACGAGAAGCCGCACGCCGGGAAACCGGCAGCCGTCGTGCATCCCGCTGAGCCGGCGATTGCGACACCCAAGCCACGTCCTGCGGGCGAGCCTGCTGCGGCACGCCCGACTCCGGCACCCGCTCAGCCGCGACCGGCGGCAACGCCAGCGCCAGCCGGCAAGCCGCCGACGGTATCGTTCCCCGACTGAGCCGGCACGACGCGTCGCGAACCGGCGCCGCTGCCGCCCGGCGCACCGATGCGAGGCGCGGACAATTCAGCGCCTTCAGCGGTGGTCGGCGTCGCGGTCGTGGGCTCGGCGTGCGGCGCGGGGGCAGGTTCGCTGCTCAAAATTCTCAGTGGAAGCCGCGACGGCAATCCGGTTGCGCTAGCTGCCGAACAACCGGCGCTGCAGGTGACCACGATCAGGCTCAAGGCGCGGAGGAGACGCATGGCCCAAACAATCTAGGTCGACTGGCCAACGTCGGCCCAAATTGTCGCCACTTCGCTAACTGCCCGCGGGCTGGCAACGCAGTCGCCGGACCCAACTACGGACGCCGACCTGCCAACTATTTCCCCCCACGGAGGAAGCGGCGCACGGCGTCTGCCAACTCACGCGGACGTTCTTCCTGCGGCGCGTGCCCGGCGTCGAGTAGCTCGAAACGCGCCCCGCGGATTTCGCGCGCCAGCCGTTGGCCGACGCTGACCGGCAGGAGCCGGTCTTTGCGCCCCCAAACGACCAGCGTCCGGGTCTGGATCCGGCTGGTTTGGGCCGCGACTGGTCGGGTATCGACGGTCGCGCGGAGCGTCGCCAGCACGCTGCCGCGCGCCGCCGGCGTGTTGAAGGACTGGTAATACGTGTCCAGCCTTTCGTTGGTAATCGTACCGTCTTCGCTCACGAACAGCTCGCGAAAGTAAGCGCCGAACAGGCTGCGGCCGAGCAGCTGCTTGAACACCAGGCTGCCAGCGAGCGGCAAGTGCGCCAGGCGTCCGTACAGCCATGGCTGCGTACCTTCGGCGAGCGCGTCGACGACGACCAGCTCGGACACCAGCTCCGGGTGGCGCGCCGCCAACGTGATGGCCACAGCGCCGCCCAACCCGTGTCCGACCACGGCCGCGCGTCCGAGCGACAACGCCGCGTACAGGTCCGCGATCGCGCTCGTAAACGCGTCGACGTCGTAGGCGAAGCGGCTGGGCGCTGGCTTCTCGCTCTCGCCGTAGCCGGGCAGGTCTGGCGTGATGACGCAGAAGTCATCAGCCAGCTCGGTCGCGACGGCGTTCCACGTCGAGTGATCCATGAATAGGCTATGCAGCAGCACCAGCTTGGGGCCTTTGCCGCGCTCCACGACGCGCAGCCGCACGCCGCTGGCGGTCACGTCACGCGTCGTTGCGCCCAGGTCATCGAACGTTGGCTGGGCAGGGCGCTCGGCCATGGGCGAGGCCGAGCCTACTTCAATATGTGCGGCACGTAAGGTGCCTTGCGCGGTCGAAGCGCGAGGCGGTCGGCGGCTCGCTCGCGGCTGTCTCGCGCTCGCGCGCGGCTAGCAAAGGTCGCGCGCAGCGGACAAACGCCCGGTGCGCGTGTTTCCAGCACACGTCGTGAGGGCGGTCGGTGAAAGGCGAGCCAGAGATGCTCGCGGTGGCTGTTTTGCGTGTAGTTCCATGTGCGCATGGACGGCGGATTAGCTCCATGGACGACAGCTTAGATATGCCAAATAATGTCCGCCCTGAGTGCGCTTGTAGCGTCCATGGAGCTAGTCGCGGATCTGCGCAAAATTTCGTGCAGTAAGTCCTTTGGCGGATCCACTGAGTAGAATATATTCGCGCGGGTCAAGGGAGTCTGGCCGCTTGGTTCAACAAGTCGCCCGGCACGCCTTTCCATGATCGACGCCGAAACCCTCACCCAGCTCGAAAAGGCCCATGTGGCGGGGTTCAGCTCGGCCGAGATCTTGGACGTCTTCGCTCGGCACGACGTGCACCTGAGCGAAGCCACGCTGCGCAAATACGTTCAACTGGGCTTGCTACCGCGCAGCGTGCGGGTCGGTCGCAAGGGCAAGCACCAGGGCTCACAGGGCATCTACCCGGTGAGTGTGGTTCGCCAGATTCTGCGCATCAAGCAGATGATGGCCCAGAGCTACACCATCGATCAAATCCAGCGTGAGTTCTTGTTCATTCGTAGCGAGGTCGAACAACTCGAGTCGATGCTCACGCGGATCTTCAAGAAGCTGGACGCTGTGCTCAAGGAACGTAAGGCCGAGCGAGTTTCCTCGGCGGTGCAGCGCGATGTCGGCGATGCACGCAGCCTCAGCAAAGAACTGATGGCCCGACTCGAGGCCATCGAAACCAAACTCACGTCTCGATCCAGGTTGGAGAGCGTCGCTTCCATCTCGGCTGGTTAGCCTGAGTAGGAGACACGCGGTTTGGCGACCGGATCGGGTCGAACGGGATAGCTACGTCTAGGGAACGAAGCGGAGAAGCGCCATGAACGAAAACGAGCTCGAAGGCGGAATCGAATTGGAAACTTCAAGCGATGCCACGCTCGGCGTCGATGGCGCTCTGGCGCTCGATTTGGAGCCAGAAATTACCCGTGAACAGCGGCGTTCGCGGCGTAAGCGCGACGTGCGGGCACGCACGATCAGCGTCAAAAGAATGACCAAGCGCGAGCTCGAAATAGGCCGCTTGTTGTTCCCGGAGACGGACTACTGGAAGCCGAAGAATCGCGCTGAGTGCGCTGAGGGGCCGCGCCCGTGCCCGTTCGTTTCCTGCAAGCACCACCTGTTCATCGACGTGTCGCCGCGCACCGGCGCGATCAAGCTCAACTTTCCGGATCTCGAGGTTTGGGATCTCGGCGAATCCTGCGCGCTCGACGTCGCCGATCGCGGCGGCACGACGCTGGAAGACGTGGGAGCAATCATGAATCTGACCCGTGAACGCATCCGCCAGGTCGAAGTCAAGGCGCTCGCTAAGCTCGAGGCGCTGAACGACATGTATGCGCTCCGCGACTACGTCGACGAGGGTCCGGTCGGTAAGCGCCGCCTGCCCACCCTGACGAAAGAAGAGCTGTCGGGCGGTAAGCCTAAAACCAAAGCCAAGGTGAAGGCCGTCGTGGCTCCGGTCGCGGAAATCGAAGAGGAAGACGAAGACGAGTTCGACGCCGACGACGACTTCGAGGCCGAAGAGGCCACGGATACTGCCGAAGCGGTGTGATCCGGAGAGGGAATCAACAGGAAGTCGGGAAGACGGGAAGGGCGAGCAGGCAGGGCGCAGTTTTTGTTTGGTGACCAAACAAAAACTCGACTGCCTGGGGTCGAGCCGGCCTGCTGCGTCGACGCTCCCCGTTCGCCCAACCAAGAAATCCTTCCCGCCTTCCCGCCTTCCTGTTGTCTCGCGCTCGTGCTCGTGGTCGTTAGCCGCGGACGGATTCGACGACGCGGAGGAAATTGAGGCCCAGCACCTTACGGATGCGGGCCTCGGTCCATTTGCGGTCGAGCAGGGCTTGTGTGAGGCGGGGCAGCTCGAGCACGGTGGGCATGTCGCGCGGGGTGATGATTGAGCCGTCCCAGTCGCTGCCGAGCGAGACGGCGTCTTCACCGGCGACGTTGCTCACGTGCTCCAGATGTCGCACTAATGTCTCGAGGCGACCGCGGAAGACCGGATCGCCGAGGTATTCCGAGTGGTACATGATGCCGACGGTCCCGCCGCTGTCCGCGACCGCGCGTAGCTGAGCGTCGTCGAGGTTGCGCCAGTGCGAAAACACCCCGGACACGCCGGTGTGTGTGACGACGAACGGTACCTTCGGGTCGTGCGCAGCCACCGCGTCCCAGAAGCCAGCCGGCGAAATGTGGGCCAAATCGACCAGGATCTTGTGGGCGTTCAGGCGCCGCACGAAGTCTTTGCCATAGTCGGTCAGGCCTGATTTGCCGCCGAGCGGAGAACTGGTGGTGCCGAGCCGTGAGCTCGTCAGATGCAGGATCGTGACGCGCAAGATGATGCCCGGCGACAAGCGGTCGATCGCATCGAGCGAATGGGCGAGCGCGTTGCCGCCCTGCACACCGATGAAGGCACCGTGTAGGCCCTGCGCGCGCGCGGCGCGGTACTCGGCGGCTGTCCGCACGACGCGCGCGGAAGCTTCGGGCGATTCGAGCAGCGCCGTGAGCTCGCCCAGGTTTTCGAAGAACTTCGCTTCGCGATCACGCGCGTCGCCGAGCGGGTTGGTGGTGATGACCCACGTTGCGCCGTTGACGCCAGCATCCCGTGCGCGCGGCAAATCGAACTGGCTCATCATCACACCGCGCGTGAACGCCGTGTGGCGCCGCCGAAAATCGTACCCAAAAATCCGCCGCCAAATGAACGAATCGACGTGCAGATCGATCACGTCCGCGGCTTCGTGCAGCGCGACGGCTTCGGCGGAAATGCCCAGCCGTTCGGCCGTCATCCGAGCGTCCAGCTGGTCGCCGTGGACTACACCCATGACGCTCCGACGCTAGCAGCTCGAGCGCGGATCAACAGGAAGGCGGGAAGGCGGGAAGATTAGCGGAAGATCTTGGGGTTCGAGATGGGCGGCGACGACAGTAGCCGTCAACGGCGTTGCGGAGCGCCGCTCATCTCGAGCCCCAAAAATTCTGCCCGCCTTCCCGCCTTCCTCTGAGCATTGGTCTCATTTCTCAGCTGCCCGCCCGCCAAGCCTGGCTTCTGGCAAGGCTTTCGCGAGACCGAAGCGGAACGTAGGTGGCTACGCGAGCATCGGAGCGCAGCGAAAACACAGCCAGAAGCCAGGATCGGCGGGCGTGGTCAGCAACTGAAATGAGACCAATGGTGAGCCGCCTTCCTGTTCGCTCGCTCTCGGAGCGGGTGGACGACAGGTCGTGGGGCGCCCCGCTGGGCGCCCGTAACTCTGAGGATTCATCACATCTTTGGCTGCCGCGCCGCAGCCCCCCTCGCAGGAGCTACCGTGGCACAAACAGGCAGAATCATACGAGCGAGATTTTTTCACAGGGAGATCGGGAGATCAGGAGTTTTTTGGGGTGGCGCTGCGCCTGCGGCGCACATCGCCGCGGCACGGCCGCGCAGCAGCAAGCGCTCTTCCGATGATTCTGAGTAAGCTCAAAGGCGACAGCGCGAACCCCAAGATCACGCTCTGCTCGACCTCCCGATCTCCCGATCTCCCTGTGAAAAAATCTGGGCGCCAAGCGAGACCTGAGGTCGCCCCGACAGCCTCTGCAAGGTGAGCCGCGATGCGGCAGCCCAATTGAAGGCCGAATTGAGGCGAGAGATGTGATGAATCCTTAGCCCGTAACTGGGCCTACCCCGAGGGGCGGCTCAGAGGCCCTTCGGAACCGTCTCGAGGTTCACGGCGCCGAGCGCGTAGCGGATGAGCGCGCTGCGGTTGGCTTTGGTGAGGCCGCGCGCCTTCAAGGAGTCGACCATGGTGTCGAGGCGCTTCAGGTCCTCGGTGTACATGGAGATGCAGATCACCTTGTAATGCGTCGGCTTTTCGCCGTTCGATTCCGCGCTGCGCGAGCCCGCGCCCGCTGCCGTGGAGTAGTAGGTTTGGGACAGGACGCCATCGACGTCTGCCGGATCGAGCACCTTGGCCGTAGCCTGTCGCAAGTCGTTACGATCGCTCATTAGACACCTCCAGCCTGCTCGGCCGGCTGCGGCGATGAAGCTGCAGCAGTCGAGGAAAGAAGTTTTTCCACCACGCGCCAATAGTCTTCAGTCGCGGTCGAGGTTGGCGCGTACTCGAACAGCGTTTTTCCGACAGAAGGCGCTTCTTTCACGCGGCTCACGTAGTGAACTGGCGAAAGGCAGACTTCTCCGAAGTTTTGGCGCAGGGTCTCCAGCGCTTCACGGCAGATGCGCGCGCGCGTGTCGAACTGGGTTGGCAAGACGCCCCACAGTTGAACGGCGTGACCCAAGATGCGATTGACCTGTTTGATCGTGCGCAGGACCTGACGAACACCGACCAGCGACAAGTAGTCGCATGCGACCGGGCAGAGCACGGCGTCGGCGAACGCCAGCGCGTTCTGATTCATCAGCGACAAGCTCGGCGAGCAGTCGACGATCACGTAGTCGTACAGGGCGCGCGCGCGCTCCAGGCGCTGCGCCAGGATGCGGTCGCGGCGCTTCTGGCCAGCCAGGTACAGCTCGGCGGCGGCCAACGTTTCGTTCGACGGCAGCACGTCCAGGTTCGGGCGCGCTTCGATGACGGCTTGCTCGAGCGACAGGCCCATCACGATCACGTGATAGAGCGAGCGCTCGGAGGTGAGGGCGAGCGACGTGGCGACGTTGCCCTGGCCGTCGGTGTCGACGAGCAGGACCTTGGCGCCTTTTTCGGCCAAGCCGGCGGCGACTTGGACTGAGGTGGTGGTCTTGCCGGTGCCGCCTTTGTGATTGAAAACGGCCAGAACCTGCGGCTTTCCGGGGCGGAGGCGGCGCAGGTTGGTGGCGCGGCGCTCGCTCGGGGCGGGCGGCGGTAAGGACTCGAGGCGCGGAGCTTGGACGGAGGGGGGCAGGGCCGGAGCGCGCTCGGTCAGGCGCATGCTGTCGGACGGCTCCGGCAGCGGCTCGGCGTCGCCTGGCAAATCGAACTCGTTTTGGCGCAGCTCGCCCAAGCGCACGCTCCGCGCGCCTTCGAGGATGCGGGCGCGGCAGTCGGCACCGCAGGCGTAGTGGCGTTGGCCGCCCGTGAACAGCACATGAGCGGCGAGCTCGACCGTGAAGCGCGTCGCGCAGGCGTCGCACGGCACCTGGCCGTCGGAGCGCTCTTTGTGGCTCGCCTCCAGGCAGCGCTGCGAGCAGTAAAAGGCGTAGCGCGTGACCGCAGCGCCGCCTTCAGTCAGCTCGTTCCGCTCCTCCATTTGATAACGGAAGTGCAGCTCGAACTCGGTTTTGCAAACGTCACAATTTCGCGGGATGACAACCATGAGCTGTTATCGAAGTACTTCTCACGCTGTCTCAGCTCGGGCCAAATTTGTGCTGTGGGTTTTGTACAGTCGCCGTGACGATTTGCGAAACGGCCGCGCTCGGCGCGGGGCTTGGGCTGAGTGCGGTTGCGGGCGCCCCATGAGCAGGCGGCGGCCCCGGCGTGGGGGCTCGTAGGGCTCGTCTCCGGTTCCTGTGTAAGGTGAGGTATTGTTTTCAAATATTGGTTAATATTAGATAATATGAAGTTCAGTTGCTGAAACTAGCCGCGTCCCTCGAACCGCGGAAGTACCAGGAGCTTCGCCGGTTGATGGAGCTTCGGCACCACAAGTGGGACGCCCAGGTGGGCGACGAATTGGCCTTGAGTGACGCCTCGCTGCTGGTGTCGCGCTCGGCGTGGTCCGACCTCGCACGGTTGGCGGAGGAGGTGTTCGCGGAGACGCGTGCTGTCGAGGACGAGCTGCTGCTGCGCCCGGAGCTTCACGGGGCGCTCGGTCTACCGCGCGCGTTGCGACAGGTGCTTCGTGAAGGGATACCGACGCCCGCCGCGGCGCGCATCATGCGCTTCGACTTCCATTGGACGCGCGAGGGCTGGCGCCTTTCGGAGGTGAACGCCGACGTGCCAGGCGGCTACACCGAGACGACTCATTGGGCTCGACTGGTCGCCGCTGAGGCGCCGGGCACAACCGTGACCGGTGATCCGACGAAGGCGGTGGTCGACGCGCTGTGCAGAGCCGCTGGCGATGGCGTGGTGGTGCTGACGTGCGCTCCCGGCTTCATGGAGGATCAGCAGGTGGTGATGCACCTGGCGAACGCATTTCGAGAACGGGGCCAGGCTGCGGAGGTGGCGTCACTCGGACAATTACGCTGGACGAAAGGCCGAGCGGGGCTGGGCGCGGGGCTCCTGGCGGGCCGAGAGGTGGGCGCGATTTTTCGCTTTTTTCAGGCCGAATGGCTGATCAGTCACCCGCCGGAAAGCTGGTGCTGCCTGTTCGTGGACGGGCACACGCCGGTGGCGAACCCGGGCACGGCCGCGCTCGTCGAAAGCAAGCGCCTGCCGTTGGTGTGGGACCGGCTGCGCACGCCAGTGCCGACGTGGCGCCGTCTGCTGCCGGAGACACGCGAGCTAGGCGCGGCGCCTTGGGCGAGCGACGAGGGGTGGCTCATCAAGTCGGCCTACTGCAACAACGGCGACACCGTCTCCATACGCTCGGCGCTCACGGCTTCTGAGTGGCGGCGGCGCTCGTGGTCGGCCAGGCTTTCACCGAGGCAATGGCTCGCGCAGCGACGGTTCCAGGTGTTGCCGCTCGCTAGTGCGCGTGGGGCGCTCTATCCGTGCGTGGGTGTCTATGTGATCGACGGCAGCTGCGCGGGCGCGTACGGGCGCGTCACGTCCGGCCCGCTGATCGATTTCACCGCCAGAGACGCAGCGATTTTGATATACGACTGAGCGTGAATCGGGAGGAGGTCTACGACGCTTGGGCGCCCGAGGGCGGCATCTGGAGCCGTTGGGTGAAGCCGGTGCTGTTCGGATGTTTGCCTGAGGTGCTCGAGGAAGCGTCCCCGCCACCGGCGTCGTGGCTTGATGCCGCCATGCTCGGTCCGCTGAACGCTGCGCCTGACGTTGCAATCGTCGTCGATCTTCCCAGCGATCAGGCGATCTGGGCTGGGCTTGGGCTGGCCGGCTTGGGCTTTCAGCCGACCCCGTTGTTCAACGCCATGCCTCACCCCGACGGATTGGTTGACCTCGAGTCGATCCTGGACGCCTTGGTCGACGGTGCGCAGGTGCTGGCGTCGCGCTCGGCGCACGGGCTGCCGGCGTTCTTGCTCGACGCTGACCGCGCGCCTCGCGTGCGCCCAGGTGTCGGGACGCGGCCCTACGACAATCGGTCGGTCGTGCGAGACACCGATTTTCCATCGCCCGCTGTGTTGCGGCAGCACGGCGTCCGGCGTGTGCTGCTGATTCAGCCTACGCCCGGGCGACCGGCGCCGGATCTAGAGCCAGTATTGCTCGCATGGCAGCGAAGTGGGCTCGAGTTGTGGCGACTGGCTCAGCACGAACGAGCCAGGGCCGAGCCGTTTCACCTTGTGCCCCGCCCATGGTTCGAGCGACTGCTCAGTTGGCTGGATTCATCTGGGCCCCAGCGCCGCTGGGGCGGCATCTACGGCAGGTATTGGCGGCAGGGCGGCTGAGCCGTCAGTGCCGCTGGCCGTCGCTGGCGCTCTGCTGGTCGCACTTCGCTGCGGCTTCAAGCAGCAGCGAATGGAATCACGTCAACCGACCTTGGCAAACCCAAGAGCATTTCAGGCACTCAGTGCCTGAAATGCCGCACGCCCGTGAAGATCATCGCGATGCCGGCTTCGTTGGCGGCACGGATGACGTCGTCGTCCTTTTTGGAACCGCCGGGTTGGGCGATTGCGGCGACGCCGGCAGCCGCGGCGGCATTGACGCCGTCAGGGAACGGGAAGAAGGCGTCGGAGGCGAGCACGGCGCCCTTGGCGCGTTCGCCGGCTTTGTCGCACGCGACCTGGACGGCGGTGACGCGCGCGGTTTGGCCGCCGCCGATGCCGATCGTCTCGTAGATGCCCGGGCTCTTGCCGGGTGCTGCCAGCACGATCGCGTTGCTCTTCACGTGCTTGCACACCATCCAGGCGAATTCGAGCGACGACAGCTCGGCCGCGGTGGGTTGGCGATCGGTCACGACGCGGCCCTTCAGGACCTCGCCCTGGCCGGTTGCGTCGCGGTCTTGGATGACGAAGCCGCCGCCGACGCGCTTGAACTGACGCGCCTGGTGCGCTGGGCCGAGCCAGCCGTCGGTCGACAACAGACGCAGCGCTTGCTTGGCGCGCAAACGCACGAGCGCGCCGTCCGCGAAGCCGGGGGCGATGATCGCCTCGAGGAACGTCTCGGCCAGGATCGCGGCGGTGGCGTCGTCGACCTCGCGATTCAGAGCGATGATGCCGCCGAATGCGCTCATCGCGTCGGCGTCGCGCGCGGCGCGGTACGCGTCTGCCAGCGTCGGGGCGGTGGCGACGCCGCACGGATTCGTGTGCTTAACCACGACGGCGGCCGGGTTTTCGAACTCGCGCACGGCGTCGAGCGCCGCTTCGACGTCGACCAGGTTATTGAAGCTGAGCTCCTTGGAGCCGCTGCCAACGCCCTCGGTGCGGCCGAGTGAGCCAACCGGTGCCTTGCGCTCTTTGTAGAAGGCGCCCGACTGGTGCGGGTTCTCGCCGTAGCGCAGCGGGTACGCCTTCTCGAGCACGAGCGAGTAGAAGCGCGGGTAGCCGTCGGCCTCGCCACGCGCCGAGAGCCAGCCGCCAATCGCGGCGTCGTAGGCGGCCGTGTGCGCGAACACCTTGGCGGCGAGCTTCTCCTTCGTCAGCCGGCTGACGTCGCCGTCGCGCTTCAGCTCTTCGAGGATGACAGCGTAGTCGTTCGGATCGCAGACGACCGTCACGCGGTCGTGATTCTTGGCGGCCGAGCGCAGCATGCTGGGGCCACCGATGTCGATGTTCTCGATCAGCTCTTCGAACGGCACGCCTGGCTTGGCCAACGTCTCTTCGAATGGGTACAGATTGACGACGACCAGATCGATCGGTTTGGCGCCGATGCGTTCGAGATCGGCGTCGTCGGTGCCGGTGCGTGCGAGCAACGCGCCGTGCACGCGCGGGTGGAGGGTCTTGACTCGACCGTCCATGACTTCGGGTGAACCGGTGTAGCTCTCGACGGTGTCGACCGGGATCCCGGCGGCGGAGAGCGCTTTGAAGGTACCGCCAGTCGACAGCAGCTCGACCCCGCGGCTGGAGAGCGCGCGGGCCAGCTCGATCAGGCCGGTTTTGTCAGAGACGGAAAGCAGGGCACGACGGATGGGCATGTATCCCGTCGGGGTATCTAAAGAGGCGTGCGCCGTCAACGGCGCTGCTCGTCTCCCTAGAAAGCTGCCGAAGACGAGACTACGATGCCGGCCGATGTTCGCCCGGATCCCTTCCACTTTGCTTTCGTTCTGGGGGCGCTCCAGCCTGGCCCTGGCGTTCCTGGGCCTGCCCCTGTACGCCAGTTGCACATCTTCCGAGGACACGGAGCCGTTCGTGCCGGCCGTCGAGGGCGCTACCCAGCCGGCGGGCGAGGGGTCGCTGATCGCGGAGGACGAGGCTTGTGCCCGGCTGCTCGACGCCGCACAAGCCGCGTACAAACGCTTGGGCTGCGACGCTACCCACTTTGCGGCGTGCCCAGGGTTCCTGCGACCGGGCGGCGGCAGCGGCTGCTACGAGTATTACGAGGACAGCGTGGCTTCGTGTGAGAAGTCCTACAAAGGCGCGCCGTCGTGTCGCGAGCTGTCGCCGTGCCTGGCGGTTGCCGAGCGCAATGACGCGCTCGTGACCTGCGAGCAAGTCGACGTGCCGAGCAGTGGTGCGGGTGGCGCTGGGTCACTACCCGTAGCAGGAGCGACGAATGGCGGCGCATCGACGGCCGACGGCGGCTCTCCAGCGCTGCCCGAAGCGGGAGCTCCGGGCGTCGCGGGGCAATCCGCGGGCGGCGCCGGCAACTGATTCAGCCGGCGGCTTTGCGATAGAGCTGCGCGTAGCGGCGCGCGACCCGCTCCCACGACACGTCGAGGCGCATGACGCGGCGGCGCAGCCGCGCGTGGCCGGGCGAGCCGTAGCCCGAAAAAGCGCGAGTTGCGGCGCCGATCAGCGCGTCGGCGTCGGCAGCATCGAACAAGAAGCCTGTCCCGGTTTGGAGGTCCGCGTCGCAATCGACGAGCGCGTCGACCACCGGGCCTTGCGCGAGCGCGATCGGCACGGCGCCGTAGCGTTGTGCGGCTTGCAGTGACGTCGGCGTCAGCGAGCCGCTATCGAGGCAAACCGCAAAATCTGCCGCGGAGAGCGCACGGCGGCGGGCCGCGTCACCGCTGTCTTTCAGGCGCGCCAAGTCCGCGGGGTAGTCGCTTGCCAAGCGCTCCAGGTCGGCTGCGGCGGCGGCCGGGACCGACGCGATGACGGCAATATCGTTCTTGAGCAGGGTTGGCAGCGCGCCGAGCAGCAGCTGCGCTTCCGCGGCGGACCCTGCGACGGCGAACACCAGCGGGCGATCGAGCTCCAGCTCGAGCGACAGCTCGCTCAATACGGCCGACTTGCACCGACCCTTGTTCGAAGCGTCCTCGGCGTCGAAGCGCGCCGGGATGGCGGTGTCGGTCGCTGGATTGAACAAGGCGTAGTCGAGGCCTGAGGCGACCGCGTTCGGCTTGCGGTCGCCGATCAGGCTCGACGCCAGGTGCCCGGCGACGCGTGGGCTGCCGAGGTCACGAGCGGCGTCTTCCGAGCCGGCGACCACCAATTGTGCACTGCCGAGGCCTAGCTCGAGCAGCGACAGCGAATCGTCGACCATGCCGTGCAAGCCGGGAAACGCCGTGTGCGCACCGCTGGCGAAGCGGCCCGGGCGCTCGGTATCGAGTACGGTGAGGAGCGTGGCGAGGCCAAGGGGTGGCGCTTGCTTGAGCAGCGCTGGGACGGCTGCGGCGGGCGCGTCGAAGGCATGCACCACTTCGAATGGCTTGCCCTGCTCAGCGCGTAGTCGAGCGAGCGCCGCGGCGCCTCGACACAACACCGCGAAGCGAGCCAAGTTGTCCTCGTAGCCTTCGCCGTCACCGAAGACGGAAGGGCGATCGTAGAGCGGCGGATCGTCAAACAGCACCAGCTCCACGCCGGAGGCGAGCTGGCCGTCGAGCACCGTGAGGTCAGTCCCGCCGAGCGACAGCGGCGTGAGGCGCCGAGCCATGAGCAAACCGCCCGCCTCGAACCCCGGATGTCGTGGCAAGGCCAGCGACACGCGGTGGCCCAGCTGGCGAAGCGCCTTGCTCAAGCCGGCCACGACGTCTCCCACCTCGCTCCCGCGGGCATAGGGAGACAGCTCAGCCGACACCATCAAAATATCCATGACGCCGCCGCTCGTAGCACAGCTCTGACAGGGCTTGCCCAAGGGCTCGCTTCATGCCTCATTTCTCGGGATTTCGAGGCAACAGGAAGGCGGGAAGGCGGGAAGGATTCGATTGCTCGAGCGCCTGATTCGATGCCGCATGTCGAGCATGCGGGGACGACACGGCCCGGTCACCCCCCAAAGAAAATCTTCCCGCCTTCCCGCCTTCCTGTTGTCTTGCTCTCCTGCTCGGGCCGGACGGCGGCCCCAGATTGCGCTATAGCGGCGGGGAAAATGGACGAGCTTGTCGAGAAAGCCAAGGTTTTGCACGAGGCGCTGCCGTATATCCAGCGCTTCCAGGGGCGAACGTTCGTCGTCAAGTACGGCGGGCATGCGATGGTCGACGAAGCGCTGAAGGAGAGCTTTGCGCGCGACGTCTGCCTGTTGCGTTACGTCGGCATCCGCGTCGTAGTCGTGCACGGCGGCGGGCCGCAGATCAATAGCATGCTCGAGCGCGTCGGCATCAAGTCGACGTTCAGCGGCGGTCTGCGCGTAACCGACGACGCCACGATGGATGTGGTGGAGATGGTGCTGGGCGGCGCCGTGAACCAAGAGATCGTCGGCTTGATTTGTCAGCACGGCGGGCGCGCCGTCGGGCTGTCCGGCAAGGATGATCAGTTCATGCGCGGTAAGCGCCAGGAGTTGGTCAAGAGCAAAGACGCTAGCGGTAACGAAGTGATGGTCGATCTGGGCCGCGTGGGCGAGGTCGCCAACGTCGACGCCAAGATTGTCGAACAGCTGATCACCAGCGGCTTCATCCCAGTGATCGCGCCGATCGCCGTGGATCGCGAAGGCCATTCGCTCAACGTGAACGCCGACACCGCTGCTGGCGCGATCGCCGGCACGATGAACGCCGCCAAGCTGATGCTGATGACCGACGTCGAGGGCGTGAAGACCGCCACCGGTGAACGCCTGAGCTCGCTCGACGCGCACGAAGCCGAGCAGCTGATCGCCGAAGGCGTGATCACGGGCGGCATGATTCCGAAGGTGCGCTGCGCGCTCGAGGCCGTAGCGGCGGGCGTCGAAAAGGTGCACATCATCGACGGCCGGCGGCGCCACGCGCTGCTGCTCGAGATTTTTACGGATCTCGGCGTCGGCACTGAGATCCACCGCGCCAAGGCGCGCGGCTGAGCCACGGCGGACGGGTCGCGTCAGGATGAAGCCGCGCGATTTGGCCCCGTCCGAAGCCCCGCCAGTGCGCCCCGCCGGCGTCCACGAAGACGCGATCCTCAAGATTTACAAGGTTCCGGCGGAGTGCGCGGGCATGCGGCTGGATGTGTTCATGCGCACGCAAATGCGCAATACCAGCCGCACGCGGGCGCGCGCGATCATCGAGCAGAGCGCGCACGCGACTGACGGCCGAGCGCTGCGCGCCAATGATCGCGTGAAGACCGACGAGCGGATCGCGCTCTGGCGCGAACCGTTCGAGGAGATCGACGAGATTCCGCTGCCTGTCGTGTACGAGGACGAGCATTTGATGGCGATCGACAAGCCGCCGCTCGTCACCGTGCACCCGACCGCGCGCTACCACAAAAATACCGTGATCGAGCGGTTGCGTAAGGCGCGCCCGGGCGCGTTCTTGGCGCTGATTCACCGTATCGATCGCGAGACCAGCGGCGTCTTGATGCTTGCCAAGCACATCGACTCGGAACGCGCGTTCAAGCGCTTGCTCGAAGATCGGTCGCGCGGCGGTGACGACTCGGTGAAGAAGACTTATGTCGCCGTCACCCGCGGCATCCCGGATGTCACGTTCTGCGAGCTGCCGGTCGAGCTCGATACCGAAAATTCGCTGCGCGTGAAGATGCGGATCGCGGCTCCGGGCGCCGGGCTGGAAGCGCGCACGGGCATCGAGGTGGTGGCTGCGCGCTCCGGCTACGCGCTCTGCCGCTTGGCGCTCCATACCGGACGTCAACACCAAATCCGTCTGCATCTGGCCGCCCTCGGCTGTTCGGTGGTAGGCGACAAGCTGTACGGGCCTGATGAGCGCATGTTGGCGCGGGCCGCCGACGGCGAGCTGACCGACGAAGATCTCCGACTGCTGGAGCATCCACGCCAACTGCTGCACGCCGAGCGTTACGACTTCACCCACCCGATGACCCAAGCACCGCTCAGCCTGAGCGCGCCGTTGCCGCAAGACTTGCAGGCCTTCTGGGAGGCGCGCCGGTGAGGCGCGGGTTGTTCGCGGTTAGCTGACCATTCCAGTCAGGTCGATGCTGGCGAATCCGTGGCAATGAGCCGCAGCGCGCGCGCGAACCACGCCGCGCGCGCCGCTACGCTGACCATGATGACGAGCTGGTGTAGCAGCAGCACCGCAGCCACCCGCCAAGCGCCCGCGCGTGAAACATCGAGGCGTTCGGTGACTTGGGCGACCAGCAGCGCCGACAGCAGGAAGATGACCGCGAACGGAAACCAGCCAAAACTGGCTCGAATCGGCGAATGGCGCAAGCATCTCAAGGCGCGCGACAGCCCGTCGAACGGCCTCGATTCGTGGCGCACCAGGGAAGCCTTCACGACGTCGGAGAAGCCTCCCAGCGCGCCCGCCGCGAGCGCGATCACCAACCAAAGCGCCGCCTGTGCCAGGGTCGTGGCGACTGGTTTGGCCAACGCTTCCGGAATTGCGTCGAGCGCTAGCACGCCTCCGACGATCAGCAGCAGCTGACCAATCGCTGTGCCGGCGCCCAGCACCAGCAGCGCGGGTAAGCGGTCGAACGCTCGCGCGAGCCAGCCGCGCACTCCCAGACGTTCCCGCAGATTGAGCGCGACCAACAGCGCGGAGTTGCAAGCGGCCGTCAGCACGAGCCCGAGCACGAATACCGGCACCAAACCGCGCGCGGCGGCGAGCAACGTGCCGCCCTGCAATCGGACGAGCTCGACCAGCAGATAGCCACCGCTCTCGAACAGCGCGCGATCGCCCACGGCGCGCAAGCCAACGCCGCTGCTCGAAACCAGCGCTGCCAGCGGCCAAGCTAGGCAAAAACCCGCTAAAATGCGCAGTCCGGCGATCCCGAGCACCACGAAAGGCCGCCGCCGTGCCCGGATCTCGCCCGGCCCCAGTGCGATCACGGCAGTCCTCCACCGAGCAGCAGCTCGGCAACGTAGAGTAGCCGTTCCAAGCTCCGCGGTGCGCCTTGGTCCTCGCTGCTGGCGGCGTTGTTGCTCAGATCATCGTCGAGCAGCACGCGCCGCTCGGGATCGATGACGACGCCAATCAGTTTGGCTGGCCCTTCGTAGCTCAAGGTGTAGCGGGTGCCGGCTCCGTTCCAGTCGCGCCGTTCGCGATGGCCGTCGTCGAACTCGAGCTCGATTTGCACAGGTAGCTCGAGCGTGCCGTGGCGGAGCACAATCGCGTGCCCGACCCAGTGCGCCGGCGGGCGCACTTCGGAGCGCAGTACGGTGCGCCGGCCGTTCGCCTGATCGAAGACGCCGGCGCGTGGATCGCTGGCCGCGCTTTGCACGTCGCGCACCAAGTAGTCGACATTGCCGCGCTCGAACAAGGCTCGCTCCAGATTCTTCGCCGCCGCTTCGCCCAGCCGGCCGCGCACGGCTTCGACCAAATCCTGTGGCTCGGGGTGGCGGAAGCGCGCGAACGCGGTGTAGTCCCGAAAGGCCAGATCGAGGTTGGGCTTGCCGTAAACCCGCTCCAACGTGCTGAACAGGCTGGCGGTGCGGTTGTAGACGATTGCGCCGAGGCTGCGAAAACTGAAAAAATCGCTAGCGCCTTGCGCGATCGGCTCGTCGGCGCCGCGCGCGGCCGCGATCGCTCGCGACAGCGCTTCGTCCGAGATCGCGAGCCCGAAGCCAGAAAACGCAGATCCCACGCCGTAGCGCGCGGCCAACGACGTGTGTTCGGCGTAGCTGTTCAGACCCTCGTCCAGGAACGGAAAGCGGTGCTCGTCGCTGGCAAAAAGGCCATAAAACCACTGATGCCCCAGCTCGTGGATCGTTACGCTTTCGATCGCCCGCGCGCCGCTGAACGGCGTCAACCAGCTGCCGCCGGTCGTGATCAACGTCGGGTATTCCATGCCGCCGGAGTCGCCCGCTGCTTCGGGCGGGTGCACGACGGTCAGGGTCGGGTAGGGGTACTGCCCGAAGCGCTCGCCGAAATGCTGCAGGCCGAAGCGCACCGTGTCCAGCTCGAGCTCGGCGTTGCGGCCATGCCCGGGCGGCACCAGCACGCGCACGTCGACCGCACCGACGCGCTCGCGCCGCTCTTGAAAGCTCGCCCAGCTCGTCCAAGCGAAATCGTGAACGTCATCGGCGCGGCAGCGCAGCGCCCGGCGTCCGGCCGCGGCCGGAGCTGTTTCGCAGCGCCCGGTCGCCCCCACCACGTCGCCTGCCGGCACGTCGAGCGTCACGTCATACGAGCCAAAATCGGCTGCAAACTCTGACTGCGGGTGAAACGCAAAGTGCGCGAACCGGCCGTCGGGCAGCAGCCTTGCCAGCTTGGGGAACCATTGCGCCACGAAATGGTAGTCGTCGACGTAGCCGGTGCGCTCGACGACCTCCGGTAGCTTGACGTCGAACTCGACCTCCAGCGTCAAAGTCTTGCCGGGTGCGAGCGGCTGCGTAAGCGGCACTCGCACGTCGGTCTCGTCCTCGGGATCACCCGGGCTGTGCGGGCTGTGACCCGGCCACAGGTCGCTCGATGACTCGCGTGCGTACAGCCGCTTGACGTCGATGTAGCCCCACTTGGTGCCGTGGTGTCCGCTGCGACCGGCACCGAAAGGTGAACGCAGAAACAAGCTATCGTCGTTCTTGAACGCGTTCATGTACAGGTGCAGGTAAAGCTCGGACAGCGGCACCTGGGTGTAGTTGAATAGCTCGATCGTGCCGTGTCCGTTCACGCTGTGCGCCACCGCGTCGAGCTTGGCGTGCAGCGTGTACGAGGCGACGCGTGTTGGGTGCTCGAGCGGGGCGAGCGGGGGTTGCGCGGCTTCGCTCGGCAACGCCAGCGCCGCCACAGCGCCGAACGCCAGCGCGCCACAGCGCCGGGTGAACGCCGGGCGGCGTCGCGCAACCTCAGGAGAGGGCGATGACGCGCTGATCGAACAGCGTGTAGATGATTCGCAACGCATCCAGCCGGTTCATACCACTGATGTCGAGCAGCTCCTCGACCGTCGACGAGCCGTCGATCAGCGAGAGCACAAAGCCTGCACGATGATCCAAGGAAAGCCATCGGATCTGGTCGCCGGGCACCGCGACGCGCACGTGCTGCGTGAGCGCGCCCAGCCTCGCCGAATACATCTGGGTCAAGACGTCGCGGCAACTCTGGGCGTAGCGCTGCGCGTCGATGTCGTCGGGGTTCACTTCGAGCAAACCCTCGGCCACGACGAGGGCGCCGGTGAAGTCGCCCATCGCGTAGCGATCCTTCATCTCGGTGATCTCGGTGTCGCGCGCGCTGGCAGGCGCCGAGGGCACCAACACCGGCGGCGGCGGCCCGGAGCGCGCGACCTCGCCCAGGTCGAGCTCGAGCACCGGATCGCGTGGATCACGCCCGAACTGCGACGGCGAGGGGCTGCGCGAAGTGGCGGGCGCCGGTGGACTCATCTCCATCAGCTCGAGGCCTGTCGGCTCGCCGCCGTGCAGCGCGGTGTTGCGCCCGGGGCGCGCGGTGGCGCTGCTCGGGCTCGACACGGAATGCACGGGCGGCGGGACCTGAACGTCGACCAGCGAGACGGCGCGACCGGCGCGAGGAGCCTGCTGCATGCCCATCGGATCGAGCGGACGTACCTCGACAACCGGCGGTTCGCTTGCCAAGTGCGGCACTTGCTCGGGTGGCGCCGACTTGGGCTGCTCCGACATCACTTGCTTGGCGAACACCTCCGACGGCAGCTCCGGGATCGCGGTGACGCGGTCGAACGCGCTCTCCGACATGGGATCGTCGAGCTCGAGCCGCGGCATCGTGTCGTCGTCCCAGCTCGAGTCGATCTCGAGGGGCACCTCCGGCGGCATCGATCTGGGATGCGACGGGCGGGCAGGCTTCCGGGTGTCGTCGCTCATAGGTCGGGCCTAGCCGAGGCGGCACTCTCAGCCGCGCGAGACCACTCCCTTGAACATGCGCTGCGTACGCGCCAGCTGGTCGACCTGCTCTTTCAGCTGCGTCGTGTCCTTGCTGGCGATAGCGCTGCGGGTTTTTTCAACGGCGCTGCGCGCCTTGGCGATGGCGTCGCGGCCGAAATCAGCCCCGCCCACGACCCGCTCGATCTCGGGAAACATTTGCTCGATTTCGGCCATCAGCGTCTCGGCTTCTTGCTTGGCACCTTCGAACTGCTCGTCGGCGCGGCGCTCGACCAGGTAGTCCTGGGCGCCCGACATCATGTTCTTCACTTCGTCTTGCGTCAGACCGCTGGTCGCGGTGACCTGAATCGATTGCGCCTGCCCGGTCTCGAGATCCTTGGCGTGGACGCTGACGATGCCGTCGGTGTTGATCTCGAAAGTGACCTCGATTTCGACGTGACCCTTCGGCGCGCGCCGTAGCCCAGTGAGGATGAACTCGCCGAGCAGCTCGTTGTCGTCGGCGCGCTTGCTCTCACCCTGCATGACCAGGATTTTTACGGCCGTCTGGTCGTCGCGGCTGGTGGTGAACGTCTTGGTGCGACCGGTCGGGACGGTGGTATTTTGCGGGATCAGCTCTTCGAAATAACTGCCAAAGGTCATGATGCCGAGCGCGTGCGGCGTCACGTCGAGCAGGATCATGTCTTGCTTTTCTTGGACTAGCGCTGCGCCCTGAATCGCCGCGCCCATCGCCACCACCTCGTCCGGGTGCACGCTCTTGTTCGGCTCACGACCGAAGAAAGTGGCGACCGCTTGCTGGACCACCGGCATGCGCGTCATGCCGCCAACCAGAATCACGTCTTCGATTTCATCGACATCGAGCTTGGCGTCGCCGATCGCCTGCCGGCAAATGTCGATCGTGCGCTCGACCAGGTCTTCGGTCAGCTTCTCGAGCGTTTGGCGCGACAGCGTGCGCTGCAAATGCAGGGCTTCGTTGCGGCCGGTCGAGATGATGAACGGCAGATTGATCTCGGTCTCGCGCACGCTGGACAGCTCGCACTTGGCCTTTTCGGCTGCATCACGCAGACGCTGCAGCGCCATGCGGTCCTGCCGCAGATCGATCTGGTGCTCCTCTTGGAAGCTGCCGATCAGCCAGTCGATGATCCGGGCATCGAAATCTTCACCGCCCAGGAACGTGTCGCCGGTCGTGCTGATGACCTTGAACACGCCGTGCGAGCCGATCTCGAGAATACTGACGTCGAAAGTGCCGCCGCCGAGGTCGTAAACCGCGACCGTGCGGTCGAGATCTTTGCCGTAGCCGTAGGCCAGCGACGCGCTAGTCGGCTCGTTGATGATGCGGATCACGTCCAGGCCGGCGATCGCCCCGGCGTCTTTGGTGGCTTGGCGCTGGTTGTCGTTGAAGTACGCCGGGACGGTGATTACCGCCTTCTTCACCGGTTCCCCCAGGTAGTCCTCGGCGATGATCTTCATCTCCTGCAGGACGATCGAGCTTACCTCCGGAATCGAGTACGTCTTGTCGCGGAGCTTGATCCGCACGTCGGCGTGCGGCCCTTCCACGATCGAGTAACTCGAGGTCATGATCGCGTTCTTGACCTGCGGCGAGTTCCACTTGCGGCCGATCAAACGCTTGGCCGCATAGACCGTGTTCTCGGCGTTGGTGATGGCTTGCCGCTTGGCGATGTGCCCAACTAGCCGCTTGCCCGCTTCGGTGACGGCGACGACGCTGGGCGTCGTCTTGTAGCCGCCTCGATTGGGAATAACGACTGGGGTATCTCCCTCGAGGATGGAGACGCAGGAGTTCGTGGTCCCGAGGTCGATGCCGATGACGCGCTCCATATCGCCTTTTCGTTTTTCCGTTGGTTGGGTCTAAGTAACAGGACGGACAACAGACCGTCAGCCAAGCTCGCGCTTCAGCCGCCGGATCCAATCGACTACCTTATCATCGCTCGGGGCCAACGTCGCTGCTCGGGAAAGCTCGCCCTCCGCGCTCTGTTTCATGCCGGCTTTGACGTAGAAACGGGCCAGAGTGACCCGAAACCGCGCGCTATCGGCCTGCATCATCACCGCGCGCTTCGCCATCTCGCCCGCCTCACGCAGGTCGCCGCCGCCCGAGAGCAAGCAATGGGCGACCTTATCGTAGATCTTGGCCTCGGGCCGGCCCGCCAGTGCGCGAGTATAGGATTTGGCTGCGGCGAGCCACTTTTCGTCGCGCTCCTCGTATTCGGCCTGCTGCAGGTAGCTCGCGGAAAGCTCGTGCTTGGCACGGCCGGCCACTTCCGTAAGTCGCAAGGCCAGCTCGGCGTCGTCGGGCGCGAGTGAGACGGCAATCCGGAGCGCGTTGGCGGCTCCGACGCTGTCGCCCTTGTCGAGCGCAGCCTGCGCGGCGCGCGTGTACACCTCGACCTGGCGGTCGCGGGCAGCCACCACGCGATCCTGGTAACGCCGCTTGAGCTCGTCGCCCGCCCACTCTTTGCGCTGGACGTCCTGCTCCTTCAAGAACTGCCTTTGTTCTTCGATTTCGGCTGCGTCGGGGGCTTTTTCTGAGCCCGACGGCAACGATGAACGGCCGAGCTTGCGCGCCAACGCCCGTCGGCGAATCTCGGGATCACTCGGCCGAATCGATGTCGAAGGGCGCAGCGACGGTGTCGAGCTCGTGCGCGGTGGGATGCTGGGGCTCGGCGACACACTCTGGTGCGTCGCGGACGAACCTGATTGAGGCGGCGGAATGCTCGGCGCCGGCGGCGGCACGCTCAGTCCGCGGTTCTCGACGCTGGCTTCGACCTGAATCCGCCGCATCACCTCTTGCAAAGCAACCTGGTGCGCCGCGTTGTCGCCTTGGCCGGCGTCGAAGGCGCGCGTTTTCGACTGCGCGCGCAGGTACTCGTCGTATTCCGCGCGGCTAGCTGGATGCGCTAGAATTTCATAGCTCTGGGTGAGCCGCGAGAAGACCTTCTCGAGCTTGGCTTTGAAGCTGCCGACGTTCTTCCCGAAGTAGCGATCGGGGTGGAAGACGTTGACGATCGCGAAGTACGCCGACTTGATCGCCTTCTTTTCGACGCTGGGCGCCACGCCGAACAGCTGGTAGTGCGTGATCTGATCGAGCCGATAGTACGTGTCGAGGATCTGCCGGCGGCGTGGCAAGTCGATGTCGATGGTCTCCTCGAGTTCCGCGGGATCGTACAGCGAAGCCGCGGGGTGCTTCTGTTCGCCGACGGAGCTGGTTTCGACGATCGGCCCGACGCGGAACGCGCCCGACGGTCGTGGGCCGGGCGCGGGCGAATGGCGGCGCTCTTGGCTGCGCGGTGGGTCGTCGAGCGTGAGCGTCCCGAGCGCGGCCAACCGTTCCAAAAGCTCGTTCACCTCTTCGATCGATTTGCCGGTTTCTTCGGCGATCTCGGAGATGTTGGTGGCGCCATCGATCCGCGAAACGACGAATGCCTCCGCGGGACTGATCGAAAGCCCCCGAAGGTCCGTCCCCGGTACGAGCCGGGGCAGGCGGCTAGAGGTCGCAGACGTCAACAGCTCGTCCCGTAAGATCCTCGAGGACTCTAGCCCAGCACGGGCTCGTTCCCAAACCAGAGCCGCGCCGGCCAGGTTTCCGAGGGTACGGCTCAGGGGCGGGCCGCTGCGGAGGGCGCCGCCGCCGGCACGGCCGAGCGGATGACCTCGGCCTGAATTTTCATGGCCTCCTCGTAGTCGCCGAGCGAGCGGTCGCGCGCCTGGTCGGCCTCATGGCCGCGGCCCTTGCCGCGAAGCTCCTTCTCGTGCCGTTCTTCGATCAGGCCGCGTACCTCTAGCAGGTGCCCGCGGAAGTAGCTCGGGGTCTTGGCGTGCTCGAGCCCACTTTCGATCTCGGCGTCGGCCTTCTCGAAGTGCCCGGCGCGGCTGAGCAGATCGGCGACGCGGGCGCGCGTGTCGGCCAGCACCTCGTCGACCTCCGGCGGGCTGCCGGGCGGCGTTTCACCTGTGGTGAGCGCTTGCAAGGCAAGCAAAGCCGCGGCGCCGTCGCCTTCGGCTTCGCGCAAGTCGGCCGCGTGGTGGGCGCTACGGGCTTTGCTCAAGAACGCCAATAGCACCGGATCGACGACGCGTTCACTCGCGCCGCAGTCATCGTTGCGCTCACGCAGCGAGCAACCGCCGAGCGCGATCGCACCCGCCACGAGCAACGCCCACGTCGAGGCTCTCATCGCACACCCCACGTAGCGTAACGGTTATCGCGTAGATCTCGGCTGCGAGCGCTGGCGATCAGATCCATGCGCGCGGTCGTGTCACCAGTCTCGAAGCGACCTTCGAACATGGCTGCGGTGCTGTGCGGCTTGACGAACGCGCTCGCCGCCGACGGCGCCGATGCGCTTCGCGAAAAGCCGACGAAGAGTAGGGCTGCCGCCGCGACGGCCAGGACCGCGCTAGCGGCGCCGAACGCTGCGTAGACGACGTTGGTTCGCTTCGCGGGCGGGGTCACGGCGCCGCCGAGCGCGCTCGCGACGGCGCGCTCGACGGCAGCGTCAGGGCTAGCGCTGCGGTTCGGACCCATGAACGGCGCGCCGAGCACTTTCAGCAAACTGGCGTCGGCATGCGGCGTGCCTTGTTCGAGTGCGTCACGCAGCCGCGCCGATTCGGCCCGTTCCTCGTCGCTGGGTTCGGCGAACGGATCTTCGAGCGCCATTTCGAGCAGGCGCTCGTTGACCGCAGGATCGAGCTCGCCAGGCCGCCAGGCTGCCGCGAGCGCCGCCAGCAGTGCTTTCTCTTCGTCGGGCGCCAGAGGCGACTCTTCTGCGTCAGCTTGGCTCACGTGCCAGCTCCTTTTTTAGCGCCGCGACGGCGCGGTGCAATACGACGTCGAACGTCGCCGTCGAAACGTCGAGCGCCGCAGCGCATTCTTCGCGCGGCCGCTCCTCCAAGACGCGCAGCGTCAAGGCGCGGCCGTAGCGTGGGTGCAGTCGCCCGACTAAGTCGACGACACGTTGCCTGGCGAACGCTAAGTCATGCGCCTCGCTGCTGACCGCGTCGCGGGCTTCGCGCTCAACTTGGTCGATCTCGCGCTCCAGATCCTCCGGCTGAAACACCGTCTCACGCTTGCGTGCGCGCAGCTGGTCGAGGGCGACGCGCAACGCGACCACCCGCAGCCACGGATAGATACCGACCGCCTGCCACGAAAACTGATTGAAGCGCTCCACGACCTTGAGGTAGGTCACGGAGAGTGCCTCCTCGGCCGCAGCTTTCGAACCCAGGCGCGGCAAGAGCACGGCGCGAAATAGCCGGGGCCCGTGGCTGCGAAGCAATGTCCCGAGCGCCGCGCGATCTCCAGCGCGGGCGCGTTCGCACAGTGCCTGCTCCGCGGCGAGCTCCGCGCTGTCCGGGAGGCCGCTGCCAAGCGGCGCCGGCGATCGGGTGGGCCCATCGGCTGACACTCAGCCCGACTTTCTACCAGGATTGGAGCGCGCACCCCTAGGTAACGTGCCTTCCCGGCCTCTCCTTACGCTCGAACGGCTCGAAGGGTCCCCTGGCCGGGGGCCGGAATTTGCGCCACGCGTCGTACCGGGCTAGCCGGGCGGGTCATGGCTCACGGGTCCCGCGTCTGTCCCAGCTGTGGCCGGATCAATTCGGTCGACGACAAGACCTGCTTTCATTGTGGGAAGGGCATGCCGGGACCGCTCGCGGCGTCGGCGCTCGGAGTGCTCTCCGATTTTTCGGAGGACGGCCTGCCCGCGACCAAATTGATGGCGGGGATGTGCATCGTCGTCTTCGGGCTGATGATGGCGACCGATCTCGCGGCGGGGGTCTCACCGCGCGAGGTGGCCTTCGGCTTCAAGGCCTCCACGTTCATCCGCTTTGGGCAGCTGCATGGCCTAGTTATCTCGACCGAGCCCTGGCGTGTGCTGTCGGCCGTATTCGTGCACGGTAACTTGATTCACCTAGGCATGAACATGTTCAGCTTGATCAACCTCGGGCGCACCCTCGAGCCCCACTACAGGAGCGCTCGTTTCCTGATTCTGTACCTGCTGTCGGGCGCGCTCGGGTTTTGCACGACGGTTTGGGTGGCCGGTATTCACGCTCGTTCCGTCGGGGCCAGCGGCGCCATCTTCGGGTTGCTTGGGGCCTTCATCGGCGCCCTGATCGTCCGCCGGAACCCGGGCTGGCAACGCGTCTTCGTCAGCAACCTGATCATGGCGTTCGCGCTCGCGTACTTCGTGCCGAACGTTGACAATTCGGCGCACGCCGGCGGGTTCGCGGCTGGGTTGGTGCTCGGAATCGCGTTGGAGCTCGAGCGACAACCGCGCAAACGCGACCGGCTGATGGCGGCGCTGGCAGCGGGCGGGGTCGTGGCGGCGGTCGCGTCGATCGTCCTTTCGGCGACCTCGCCCGTGTGGAAGGTCGTGAAGGAGCTCGAGCGCGAGGCCACCGAAGAACGGGAGCTGGAGCGCCTGAAAACGGAGTAGGCTCCGCCTTCGCCCTCATGCCCGTCGTCAATTCGCTCGCGCGGGAGCTCGTCTTCAAGGTCGTCTATTACGGACCTGGGCTCGGTGGGAAGACGACCACGCTCCAGCACATTCACGCCACCGCTAAGCCTGAGCACCGCGGCAAAATGGTCAGCTTGGCGACGCCGGTCGACCGCACGCTGTACTTCGATTTTTTGCCAATTCGCGTGCCGCACGTGCGCGGGATGGGCGTGCGGTTACAGCTGTTCACGGTGCCGGGACAGGTTCACTACAACGCCACGCGCAAGTTGGTGCTGACGGGCGCCGACGGCATCGTGATGGTGTTCGACTCGCAGCGCGCGCGTGAAGACGCCAACCTCGAGACGCTCGAAAACCTGAAAGACAACCTCAGCGCCCACGGCAAGTCGTTGTCCGAGGTGCCGCACGTCGTTCAGTACAACAAGCGCGACCTCTACGACGTCATCCCGGTCGATGAGCTCGAGCGGTCGCTGAATCGCCATTCAGCACCGTCGTTCGCCACCACCGCCACGGGCGGGGAAGGCGTGTACGAAGCCCTGGAAGCGATCACCCGCGCCGTGATGGAAGACTTCGATCGCCGCGTGCCCGAATCGCGCGCGATGGAGCGTACTTCGCTGGAAGTGCCGGAAGGCGGGCTGGTCGAGGCGCTGCGCCGTGCGGAAAGCGTCACGGGTGAGCCGGTGTTCGAGACGCGGATGACGATTCGCACGCAGAGCGGTCTGCTGCGCCTCTCCGAGATGCCGGAGACCGACGTCGGTGAGGCCGCGGCGCGCGCCGTAACGGGCGAGGATCGGGCGACGCAAACCGAGCACGAGCCGAACCGGACGGTCGAGACTCCGCCGGTGCCGCCGACGCACGTCACGCTGCCGGCCGTCAGCGCTGGTGGTGGTGGCGGCAAGCGCCCAGCGCCGAGCGAGCCCCCGCTCAGTCATGCTCCGCGACTCAGCACCAATCCCCCGGCGGCGGCGGTCGCGAATGGCTTCAGTTTTGGCGCGCTGTTCCCGACCTCCGAACAGGGCGTGGTGCGAGTTGTCGAATTGGCGCTGGCGTTGGGCGATCCGGCAGCGGCGCTCGCGGCAATGGATCAACTCGTGGCGCGCGCGCTGGCTAGCGCCGCCGCGCTGGCTGGTTCTGCTCACGACGCGCCGCGCGATCCGGCGCTGGTCGCGCTCTTGCTCGGCGTGGAGCCGCGGCGCTACCTCAAGTTTCGCAGTCTGGTGCGCCAAGCGCGCGCCGGGTCTTTGCTGTCGATCGAGGCTGGGCTCGCCGCCTACGCATTCGTGCTCGACTTGCGCCGCGCGCTGCGCGAAGCCGGCTAACGCCGCGTCATTTGACGACGGCCTCGGCGGCCCTGAATGCGCCGCCGGTCGTACGGGTTGGGCGGGTACTGTGCAGCTCGCCAATCCAAGTGCCGATCACGCCAGCTACCTCGGCCGCATCACCCACGTGCGCGGCACCGGCGGCGGTTACGCTGAGCCGCGCCGGCGACAAACCTGTCGCGTCGCCCCCGCGCCGCCAGATCGCCGCGACCGCGCTCTGGCACAGGCTGGCAACGCACGCGGAGTCGCAAGCGTCGTAGGCAAGCTGGTCGTTCGCGCCCGCCCGGGCCAGCAGATCGCCGATGCCCTGGCAATCGAGGGCTTGCGCGAGCAACGGAGCGGCCGCGCCAGCGTCGGGCGATTTCTCGAGCCCGGCGGCCTCCGCGAGCGCTTCGGCGAGCTCGGATTGAATGAAATAAAGGTCGGTACCCAAAACGACGGTGTTGTCCGAACCGGCGCTCCAGGAGACTTGGGCGCGGTCGACGAAGCCGCTTTTGGCGCCGTCGAGCCCTGCGACCGAGAGCAACGTGAGGTCGGCGCCCACCTGCCCGAGCGCGCCTGCCGGCGCTTGAATCGGAGTCAGCGTGCCCGTGAACAAATGCTCGCTATCGCTGAATTTCTGGCGACCTGCCGTGAGCCAGCCGGACACCAGGTCGTGCAGCTTGGTAGTTGCATTTGCACCCCAATGCGCTCGCACGAGATCGTCCCAGCTCTCGGCTTGACGCGCGCTCTCGAGCGTTTGGAGCGAGTTGCCGCTGGCGTCGCGCATCGCATCCAACAGCGCATCCACGTCGTCGATGCTGGTGCCCGAGAGCGCATGCAACACGTCGTCGCCGGCCGCGGTCAAGGATTCGTTCCAGCTCGTCTCCGTAGCGGGCAAGCCAAACGAGACCGCCAGCGGCGAAACGCCCAGATCAATGGGTCGATCGAGGACTGTGACCGGTACGACTTGCGGTTTGGTGGCGGGCCCTGGTGGCACGCCTTCGATCGACGCGCAGCCGCCGACGAAATGCCCCGAGCGCAACGTGACGGCCAGCGGAGTGCTGGCCGGGACTTGGTTCAGCTGCGGCGCCGCGTCGGAAGACGAAGGCAACGTCTGCAGCGGGCCGTCGTTGGGCGGGATGCCGACCAAATCGGCGCAGGTCTTGTTCGGATACGCGCTCGCGACCCACGTGGTGATGGTGCGAAAACCTGCGTACAGCGGCTGCACGAGCAGCGTGGCGAAACCCGTATCCTTCACGCTGATCGCGACCGTCGTCGTCACGCTGCTACCGATGCTGGCGCGCACGTCGAACATCGTCGGCCGGCTGGGCGCGGTCAGCTGCACGCTGGCGATGCCGTCGCCGTCGGTCTCGCCGTACGCTCCGTCGAGAATCGCGTCGAGCGGATCGCCCCCGGTCGTCGGCAGCGCGAAGCGCACTTGGTAGACCTTGGGCGGCGCGGCTCGCACGCGCAGACTAACCTGTTCGCGCGCCGACACGTCCGACACCATCTCGAACGTGAGCGAATCCGGCACGTCGCCGTGGCTCGGCTGACCCCCGGTCGCCCTCCTGCCACCGCTCGCGGGTCCGCTCGCGTCAGGGCTACTGTTGCTGACGCAGCCGACGCTGAGCGCCAACATCAGCGACGACATCAAGGCGGAAAAGAGTGAGACGCGCATCGAAGCAAGTCGGGCCAGCAAACTGCCGTTTAAAAGCCTAGCAGGCCGGGCGCGCCGCGCACTACTCTGACATTGCTGTCGTGACCTCCATCGTTCCGCCGCCAGTAAAGCTTCTCCTCGTCGAGGATGAGCCAGGTTTGCGCCAAATGCTGGAGATCCTCTTCCGGCGTGAGGGCTATTCGGTGGTGAGCGCCCCGGGTTGCAAAGCGGCGCTCGACGCGATCGCCAGCGCGCCGCAGCCCTTCCCAGCCATCGTCAGCGACTTGTCGATGCCGGATGGCTCCGGGCTCGACGTCCTGGCCGCCGCCAAGAGCCGCAGCTCGTCGACCGAAGTTATCCTGGTCACCGCGCATTCGACGATCGAAAACGCATTGTCGGCGATGCGCGCCGGCGCCTACGATTTCGTGGCCAAGCCGTTCGAGTCGGCGGAGCTCGCGGCGCTGGTTGGCAAGGCGATCGAGAAGCACGCGATCGTCGTCGAGAACCAACGACTGCGCGCGCACATTTCGCGCATTTCGTCGACCGAAGTCTTGGGCAAAAGCGCGGCCATGCGCCAAGTGCTGGAGCTTGCAACGCGCATCGCCTCGGCCAAGACCACGGTGCTGATCACGGGTGAGAGCGGCACCGGCAAGGAACGCGTGGCGCGCGCCATCCACGACCGTTCCGATCGCGCGGCGGGGCCGTTCTTGGTCGTAAACTGCGGCGCTTTGCCCGAAGCGCTGATGGAGAGCGAGCTCTTCGGTCACGAGAAGGGGGCTTTCACCGGCGCCTCGAGCAAGAACCTCGGCCTGTTTCGCGAAGCCGATGGCGGCACCGTGCTGCTCGACGAAGTGGGGGAGCTGCCGCTCAGCCTGCAAGTCAAGCTCTTGCGCGTGCTGCAAGAGCGCAGCGTGCGGCCAGTCGGCGCGGCGCAAGAAGTGCCGGTGGACGTGCGCGTGCTGGCAGCCACCAACCGCGACGTCGAGGCTGACGTCGCGAGCGGCAAATTCCGCCAAGATCTGTACTACCGCCTGAACGTGATTCGGCTGACTTTGCCGCCGCTGCGCGATCGGCTCGAAGACGTTCCGTTGTTGGCTGAACGCTTCATTCAGCGTTTCGCGGCCGAGATGGGCAAAGAGGTGGTCGGCTTCACGCCCGACGGCCTGCGTGCCCTCACTGCCTACAGCTACCCGGGCAACGTGCGCGAGCTGGAGAACCTGATCGAACGTGCGGTGGCGCTGTCGGGCTCGCGCGTGATCGGCCTGGGCGATTTACCCGAGTCGATGAGTGGGCACGCCAGCGCGCCCGCGCAGACCTTGCTCGATCTGCCAGCTGGTGGTCTCAACCTCGACGAGGTGCTGAACGAGGCCGAGCGGCGACTGCTCGTCGCCGCGCTCGAGCGCACTGGCGGCGTACGCAAACGCGCGGCGGAGGTGCTGGGCATCACGTTTCGATCGCTACGCTACCGGCTCCAGAAACAAGGCCTGGGCGATGACGCGGACGACGACGGCGACGGCGACGAGCGTTGACGCTAGCCACGCCCTACGCGGCCGGGCTCAGGGAGCGTCTTCGGGCGGGAAGCGATCGCGAAAACTCGTGGAGCAGGTGTTGCCGTTCGCGGCCAGCTTGCCGGCGCACTCAGCCGGGTCGAAGCGCGGGCCAAGCGTTGCCATGAAGTTGTGAGTGACGAACGGTAGATCTTCGCGCCAGGCTTTTTCGAAGCGCTGGGTGTGGGCCTGTTCACCCATTGCTGCCAATTTAGCGCCTGCCATCGCGCGAACTTCAGGGTCGTCGCTGACGACGATCAACTTTTGCAACAGCGCGGTCGACGCTGCGCGGTTGCCGGCATCCGTGAAGAACTTGGTGGCGGTGATGCAGTGGTAGGGAATGTTCTCGTTCGAGCCGATCAGCTCGCAGGCGCGCGCCATCAGTCGCGCCCCCTCCTGACGAAACGCCGCTTGCTCGGCGGGGCCGTGGAGTCGAGGTGGTGCCAAGTAGGCGAGGAACTGGCCGGCCGCGGACCAGAGCTGTTGATCGTAGGGCAGCTCGCGCGTGCCGCGCAGGAGGATGCTCCGCGCTTGCCGAAATGCTTCTTCGGGAACCTCGACTGTTTGCAGGGTGATCAGCGCGTCTGAGTAGCGGTAAGGATCGCGAAACTTGGGGTCGAGCTCGTTCACGGTCTTGAGGTAGGGCGCCGCGAATTCGAACAGCCGCTTCTCGCTCATGTGGATGCCAGCTGACACCAGCACGTGACCGAAAATCAAATCCGCGGCCGCGGAGCGATAGCCGAGGCTGAAGGCCACGGCTTGGTCCTTCGGCGGCAGCACGTAGACGTCACGTTTCTGCGTGATGCGATGATGCGCCTCCGCCAAATGCGCCCGCTCGAGCGAGAGCAGCGCCAGGCCGCAGGTGAACGCCGCGACCGCGGGTAGGTCGGACCTACTCCACTTCACGACTCACCTCGAGCACGTCGCGTTGCGGAGCTTGCCCCTGGCGGATCGACCCTCCGGCCCGGAACGCGCTGAGCACGCCGTCGCCATCCAAGTCGCCGTGCGCTTCCACGCTGAAGTGCGAGCTGTCAGGCCCGTTCTGCGAGTCGAACTGAAAGGCGTAGGCGTGCGGCGTGTCGATCGAAAAGTTGAGCAGCCGCCAGGTCGGGTTGTCCCACGTGTGCGGCGGATCGGTTGCGAGCGTGGCGCGCGGCACCCGCTCGGGCGTGAGCGGACAGCTGGCGGGGAAGGCGGAGCTGACTGGCGCTGCGTCAGACAGCACCAGGGCGCGGCCGGCGATCTGCTCGATGCCGTCCAGCGCTTCGCTCATGCGTGAGGCGTGCAGGTTCTTGACGAAAGCCGGGATCGTCACCGCCAAGAGCGAGCCGGTAATAGCGAACAACAGCGCTGCTTCTACGGGAGCCAGGGCGCGCATACTGAGCCGTAGTCGTAGCCAGAAAGGCATGGCGGAGCAACTCCGGCTCCGCGCCCGCGAGCATGGAACGCGAAAGCCCCCGTCTGGACGTTGCCAAAACGGGGGCTCGGAAGCCTCAAAAAACAGGCCTATTCTTCGGCTAAGTTCTCCAAAATGCTCGGAGCAATGGCCACCGTTCCGTCGGCAACCGCGCCGGTGAGACTGAAAGTTGACGCAGTACCGTCGCCGTCGAGATCGCCGTTGGCCGTAGCCGTGAAGCCGGTGGCGGTGCCCGCGTACGAGTACATGTAGTACTGCGGTTCGGCCATCGAGAACTTGAGGCACTGCCAGCCTACGGTGGCGCTGTCGGTGTCCCACTCGGTGGCGGCCGATTGGTACTTCCTCTGCGAGACACTGGCGAGCGCGGAAGGAACCTTCGCTCCCGTGCCGGTCAGGCAAAGTGCGTTCGAGAGGCCAGCGGTGGCGCCAGCAGACAAGACGGTAGCTTGCATATGCTCTTTGTTGTAGGAATTCGACGCGTCCTTCGCCATCTGACCGATCGAGTTCTTCGCTTCAGCTGACTTGGCGTTGGCCATGTATTTGCGGACGCCGTAGATGGCGAGCGCGGCCAAGATGCCGACGATGGCGACGACGATCATCAGCTCGACGAGCGTGAAGCCGCGGCTCTTACGGAATTTACGTTGCATGGTGCGAATCATTCTATTTTCCTCGGTTAGTGGGTGGAACGACGATTAGTGTGCGTCGGACCACCCGATCCGAACGCTGGGGTTTGAATTGCGAGCGAGCGAGTCATGACTACTCGCCCTCCTTGTCGATGAAGATTTGGCCGGTGAAGCTGCTGCTCAGGAAATTGGAGTGGGTGCCGTCGGCATCGAGGTCGCCGACGGCGCGCACGACGTACCAGGGTTGCGCCGACGTCGAGGGCCAGTTGGCGACGGCGGTCATTTCGCCAGGCACAGCGGCGACCGGGCCGTTGACGTTGGCAGCACAGCCGTACGTGAACCGCACGGGTGCGTCGGCGGTGACGCCGAGCGTCTGCCAGGCCAAGCCCAGCGCGTTGCTCGTGTCGCCCCACTGCACGGCCTTGTTGCTGGGCGAGCTGGTCGGGTAGAAGCTCGTGAGCGCCGTGATCGCGTGGGTCCCGCCACTGAGGTCGAGGTAGTTGAACGTCTCGCTGCGGTACGACTCCTGCGCGGCTTTGATCGAACCGATCATCTGGATCGCTTCGCTCGACTTGGAGGAGTTGAGGTACTTCTTCACGCCGTACACCGCGAGCGTCGCCAGGATGCCGACCATGGCGACCACGACCATCAGCTCGACGAGCGTGAAGCCGCGGTTGCCTGGGCGGTTGAGTCGCACGCCGAGGTACTAAGCAACTAGCAGGCCACCCGGCCTCGACTTCATGAAGTAGGCGTATTCCCGCCAAATGCTAGCCCCGCCCACCTGTTTGGGTGGTGACAATTTTGGGCACTCGCTAGTGTTAGCTGGCCCAAAATCGTCAAAAAAACGCAGCAAAACGCACCCTGACGCACACGCAGCGCTCGGCTATTCGCCGTCGTTTTCGGTGTACAGCTCGCCGTTGAAGCTGGCGGCAACGAACAGCGACAACTTGCCGTCGCCATCGCGATCGCCGGCGGCTTGAATCACGTACCAGGGGTCGGCCGGGGCTGTCGGCCACGTCGGCTTGTCGGTTGTTACCGGAGCGGTGATCGCGGCTCCCGGATTGCCGGCGTTGGCGAGGAAACCAAACCGCGTGCCCTCGGGGCGCGAGACGTCGAGCAGGGCCCAAAGAGCCGCGTCGGCATGCGCGAACTTCCAAGCCCGCAGCGTGCCGTCCGGCGTAGCGGGGTACCAAGGGGCGGCGCTGAGTGTGTTGCCGCCCGACACCGAACAGTTCTGGTAGGTGCCGGTCTCGGCGCGTCGCGATTCCTGCGCGCCGCGGATGGCTTGGATGATCGAGACCGCCTCGGCGGACTTGGCTTCTTGCAAGTGCCCGCGCACCAGCATCACGCCAATCGCCGCCAGGACGCCAGTGATAGCCACTACGGTCAGCAGCTCGACCAGCGTAAAACCGCGGCTAGAACCGCGAAGTCCACACTTGGCGGCAAGGCGAGCGCAGCGCATTCGAGACTGAGCATAGCTCAATCCGGCGCCCGGCGTTGTCTGGTTGTGCGGGTAAGGAAACCGCACGCTAGCTCTGGCGGTCTTGCCCGCCTCGTCTGTTTTCGGGGCGTTGGGGTTCAGCCCCAACGCAGTTTGGTTAGGGGAATCGCACGACGGCGGTAGCGGTCTTGCCGGCTTCGACCGTGACCGACTTCGCTTTGCGGCCGTGCTCAGGGTGGACGAAGATCACGGTGTGGGGGCCCGGGCTCACGCTGATGCCGACCTTCGGCGTTGGTCCGAGCGGCTTGCCATCCAAGATCACGTTCGAGACCGGGATCGAGTTGATGTTGAGCGTGCCCTTGCCCGAAGGCGCAGCGGGCTTCTCTACGGCGGCGACAGGCGGGGCCGGCTTGGTCGTCGTCGGGGTGGGCGTGTGCTTGGTCGAAGGCGTCGACGGCTCCTTCTTGTCGTCCTTGCCGTCCTTGCCGTCCTTGACCGGCGTCGGTTCGGGGCTCGGGGAGCTGCCGAGCTCGACCACGAAGGTGCGTTCGGCCTGGCCGTCCTCGAACTCGATGTTTTGCTTGAAGTCGCCGAAGCCCTTCTTGGTCGCGACGATGCTGTACGGCTTCTCCGACGTGATGTCGACGCGCAGCGGCAGCGACGGCACCGGCCGGCGCTCGGTACCGCTGACGAGCAGCACCTTGGCGCCGTCCGCGTTGCTGCCGGCCTTGATCGTCGCCAGGCCCTTCTTCACCTTCAGCTTCGGCTCGAGCGTCGTCAGCTTGTCGGCTTCGACCGTGACGTGCTTCTCCATCGACTCGTAACGCTCGCCACCGTCGATTTTGACCGTGTGATCACCCGGCGACAGATCCTTCAACTCTTGCGGGAGCGGGCCGTAGTCCTTGCCGTCGACCGAGAGCTTCAGGCCCGCGCCTTCGGCGATCACTTTCAAGCCGCTGCCTTCGCTACCGCGCGCCAGCTCAGCGTTTTCAGCGCTTTCTTCGCCAGCGTTGATCTTGATGGCTTTGGGTGCCGTGGTCGTGTAGCCGCCTGCAGCCACCTTCACGAAGTGCACGCCACGCGGCAGATCGGTCACTTGGCACGGGGAAGCGTCACAACGCTGGGAGCCGTCGACAAAAACCTGCACGCCGTCGATCGCTTTGCCGCCCGGGCCCGACACTGAAACGACCAGCGAGCCCTTCTTCGGCATCAGTGCGTACGCTGCACCAGCCGCGCCGATCACTACGACGGCTGCGATGACCATCCACAAACCACCGCGCCCGCCGCGCTGTTGCGGGAGCGTGATCGAAGGAGAGGGAGCCACGTGTTGGTCGAACGTGGGCGCAGCCGGCAGGCCGTGCGCCTTGGGCGGCGGCGGCAGGGGTGCGCGCGGCACCGAGGGCGGCGGCACACTGAGCGGTCGTCCGACAAGACCGGCGGCGCGCGAAGCGGGCGGCGGTGCGCCAGCTGCCGGCGGTGGTGGCGGCGCACCAGCCGCGGGTGGCGGCGGTGGCGCACTGTGCAGAAGCGCTCGCGCCGTATCTTCGATGCCTTTGTCGAAGACCTGCGTGGCTTCGTCTTCGTCGTCCCAGTCGATGTCGACGCCGGGCTTGCTACCAGCGGAAGCAGATTTGGCCCCAGGCGCGGGCGAGGCCTTCAGGCCCGGCAGCTGCGTCGTCTCCTCGTCGTCTTTGCCCTTCGGGGCTGCCAAAGGGGGAGGCGGCGGAGGCGGCGCTGCGGAGGCGCCGGGCATTGGTGGCGGCTTGGGTCCGCCGCTCATGCTGGGCGGAGGCGGCGGTGCCGGAAAACCGCCTGGCTGAGTCTTCAGCGGTGGCGGCGCCGGCGGCATGCTGCTGCGCGGAGGCGGCAGTGCGGGCGGCACGCTGCTGCGCGGAGGCGGCGGCGGAGCGCCCGGCTTGGTGGGAGCCGGCAAGCCCAAGAGAGTCTTCTGCCGGGTTGCCGAAGGGGGAGGGACGGGACCGCGGCTGCTGGGCAGGGGTGCCGGCGCCGGTCCGCTCGGTCGAGACTTCTTCGCCGCCAGTCCGTCAAACACGTCGAGGTCCGAACTCGCCTTGTCGCTCATCGATGCTGCTCTCTCTGCTGCTTTACTCTGACCCTGCTCTGGCGGCCGGTCTTTGAAACCCCGGAGGGGCTAGCGTTTCGCGCTCAGTTTACGCAGCGAACCGCGACGGCCCGCGGTTCGAATTTAGACCTTGAAACGGACCCGCTGGGCAATTTCGTCGCGTAAAGATACCTCCCCGACCCAGAGTTGGCGAGAAGTATTGGTGGAATTTCGTCCCTGCCGCAATGCCCGTTTCAGCTCGGTTGCGTGGCGTGTGTCGACGTAGGCAAACGTGTGCATGCCGCGTCAGCCCCCTTTGTAGCGCACACGCTTCTGTTGAAGCGGCGCCCACTTCGTTGGTTTGACGATCGGCGTGTCGGGGAATAGCCGACGTGCGCCGGGACCGTCGGCGCGCACTAGCTTTACGCCAAGGCCCGGTGCGTTCGAAGCTTCACCCGCGGTGCCGAACAACGTCGCTAACGGCCGCGGCAGAAACAACAGCGTCCGACACCCCAGCTCGCTGAGCAAAGCCGCGAGGCGATCGCCATCGCCGCTCGGATGCTGACCGCCGGCGACCCGCGCGTAAATCAGCGCGCCGCTCGCGTCGATGCCCATCACCGCCGGCGCGTCCTTGGAAGCAGGTGCATCGGCAGGGAACCCCGACGTCACGCGCAGCGCACCTTTGACACGCGGCTGATACGCGATGTCGAAGCCGACGTTCTCGCCGTGAAATAGCGTGACCTGACCCGGCCCGGCGTCGCTCTGTCCGCGCACCTCGACCACGACCTGTGGGTCGACGTCGCCGGCTTGCTCGACGCGCACGAGCTTGGCATCGAGCTTGATTAGCCCGATGCGAAAATCCGGGTCCTTGGCGTCGGCCCGTAGGTTCGTGGTCGCGACTGCGTACGGCCAGCCGTGCTGCGGCAAGCCTTCGACGCGCCAAGCTCCTTCACCCACCTCTGCCGGTTTGATCCGCGGTGTGAGCGCCTCGCCCGGTAGAATCTCGCGCAACGTCAGGTAGAAAAAATCGCGCTGTTCCACGTTGATGTAGCGGGGGAAGTTCATCAAAGCCATGAACTTCATCATCCGCCGTGACATGAACTCCCAACCCTGTAAGCCGGGCACGGCGCCGCGCGCTTCCCAGCCTTCGTCGAGCTTGCGCGTCAAAGCCGGCAGCGTGCCCTTCGGGCCAGCGCGATAGAACTCGAGCCCGGTGTGGCCGGGGTTCATGTCGAGGTGAATGCCGTAGCTGCAGTGCGCGCGCTGCATCGCCAAGCCAAGCACGTCGGGGTCGACGCTGCCGCCGTAGAAATAGCCGACGAAACCTTCCTTGGTCATGCACAGGCCGCTGCGCACCGTGCGGCTCTCTTCGGTCCAGCCGGGTGGTAGGCCGCCCCACCAATGGCGCTTCCACGGATTCAAGTCGCCGTTCTCGACCAGCGCGGTCATGTTCTGCCGGAACGAGACGATGTTGGTCGGAACCTCGGCGTTCTCGGGCCAGCTGCCGAACGCGCTCGAGCCGTCGTCCAACTCGGCCACCGTGGCGCCGTACGGCTTCGGTGGCAGGTACAACGTGCGCTCGGCCATCATGCCAAATTCGCCGTGGATCGCCTGAAAGCCGCCGTTGAAGCCACCGACGAAGCGCTTCAGCACCTGCGGGTCGCGCGGCACCTGGCCCGGCCCGGTTTCGCCGGTGGCGCTGATCGGTTCGACGGTGCCGCTCATCGCGTGCAGCTCGACCTGCCGCGGATCCCACAGCGTCACGAACACTTGCGAGTAGATGCGCTTGCGATCGGTGCGGATGAACGAGAACACGAACGGGCACGGCGCGCCCGGATTCTTGGCGACGAACGGGTCCTTCTCGAGCGAGCCCCATTTGCCTTCGCCAGGGATCGGCGGATCGAGCATCGGTTCCATCGGCGGTGGTGGCCAACCCGTCTCGGGATTGGTTTGCGCCACGCTGCCGGTCGCGAACAAGTCGCCAAGCTCTTCTTTCACCGTCTCTGAGCCGTCGTCACCGGTCACGCTGCTCATGATCTGCTCGAGCTGGTCACGGCCGCCGAACGCCACCGCCTTCAGCCATTGCATGCGATCGTCGCCGAACCACGGCAGCGCTCGCACGCGATCGACCGCCCAGGTGACGAAGTTGCCGGGGCGCGCTTTGGGCGGCGTGACTTCTTTCACGTAGCGATCGCCTTCGAGCGGCTTGCCCTGGTCGGCGATGCTGATTTTGTGTGAATCCGCGTCGATCAGCAGCGTGCCGCGCGCGAAGCTCAAGACGACCTTGTACGCCGCCGGCTCGAGCTTGAACGCGCGCCGCCCGACGCCGGCAAGCTCGCCGGTCTCCTGCAGATTGGTGATCGCGTTCTGCATGACGCGGGGTCGGTTCCAACCCGGCCCGCTCGGCGGGGGCTCGCCGCGGAAGTCCGCGAACTGCACGGAAGCGATCGTGTCGTTGGTGCCGATCGCCCACGCGGCGCGCATGTCGCTGACGACGAGATTCTGTTCGTCGGCGGCCGAGCTGTCGCTCAGGTTGTAAAGAGCGTCGATCTCGAGCAAGGCGCCGCCTGGTGCCACGCGCGTCTCGACGACGTAGATGTCGGCCGGATCATCGTCGTGATGAGCGCGGACCACAGCGCGCCCACGATCGATCGATAGGTCCCATGGGTAGGGTGACTTGGGGATAAAATGAACGTCCTGCGAGTCGGCGATGAGGCCGCGCGCTTTGAGCGCGATGCACAAGGCCTTGGCAGGCTCGGACTCGGCGCGCGCGGCGCGCGGCGCGCCATCGTTCCAATGCAGGTACAGGAACCCGACGCTCAATAGTGGCAATGGCCTCAGCAAGGGGCGGAAGCGCTCGAGCTGCCAAGACGTACCCATCTGTTGGTCCTGGCTGGCGCTAGCAAGTTCCGGCAAAAGCGGCCCAGTTATTCGGGGGTAATGGCGGCCGCATTCGCAACCAAGTTGGCGGTTTGGAGCAACCCAGTTGCTAAAAACACCGCTGCTCCCAGTTGGAGTTCAGCGAATAGAGTGAACCATTCCGGTAGTTTAGGTTCATCTGCTCCGAGCCGGGCGGAGCACGCCGCGGGGCACGCCGTGTGCTAGACCCGAGGCTGCGATGGTCCGTGTGATGCGCCGGCTGCTCCTGCTCGCGGCGGGGCTTTGTTTGGTGAGCTGCCTTTCGCCGACCCTTCCGCTGCCGCCCCCGGATCGCCCCGACGTGAGCGCGCCGGATGCCAACGGGCTGGTGCGCCTCCAAGGGATGGCCGCGCCCAAGTCCGAAGTCATCGCTTGGAATCACGCCAACAACGTGATCGCCGGCCAGGTCACGACCGACAGTGCTCGCTACGACTTCACGATCCAAGCCAAGACCAACGATTTCATCGAGCTCTGGTACGTCCAAGGCACCGAGGAATCTCAGAGCATTACTGTGAGCGTGCCCGCGGAGTAGTTGCGGCGGGTCGAGAACCCGGCGAGGCCGGGCACAGAACCCATGGTCAAACTCGCGAGAGTCGCAAGGCAATCGGCTCGCCGGTTGGAAGCGAATACCCTGCGGCGACTAAAACCAAATTCGCGTGTTTTTAAACTGTACGCAGGCTGATCCGGCGGCCGTCGCTCGAGCGATGAGCGAGGGCGGAGATTTCGCGCGGCTTCTTCTTGGGCTTCGGGAGCGCGATCGCGTCTTCAGTCGTGAGCTCGCCGAGCAGATCGTAGTCGGTGGCGCTTTCGATCCTGACACTGCGCAGTTCGCCGGGGCGCGCTTCGATGCCGGTCGGTCCGCCTGATAGGTAGACGACGCCGTCGATGTCCGGCGCTTGACCGGCATGGCGCCCAACCATCACCAGCTCATTCTCTTCGCTCGGACCCTCGACGAGCACCTCGAGCTCGCGCCCGACTAGCGCTTTTAGCTTCTTTTTGCTGATTTTACGCTGCAGGCTCATCAGCTTCTTGGCGCGGGCGGCCGCCACCTTCGGCGCCACCTTCGCTTCGAGCTTGAAGGCGCGAGCGCTCGGCTCGTCGGAGTATTGGAACACACCGACGCGATCGAACTCCGCGAAGCGAATGAACTTGAGCAGCTCTTCGTACTCTTCTTCGGTCTCGCCCGGGTGGCCGACGATGAACGCGGTCCGGAATACCAAATTGGGAATTCGCGTGCGCAGGCGCTCGACCAAATCGTACAGGCGTTTGCCGCCGTGACCGCGGCGCATGCGTCGCAGCATGCCGTCGGCGGCGTGCTGCAGCGGCATGTCGATGTACTTGACGATCTTCGGGTGCATGGCGATGAGCTCGATCAGCTCGTCGTCCATCTTCTCCGGATACAAATAGAAGAGGCGCACCCAGCGCAGACCCGGCACGTCGGCGATGCGCTTGACCAACGTCGCCAAATTCGAGCGCTCGTCCAGGTCACGGCCGTAGGCGATCGTGTCTTGCGACACCAGATTGACCTCTAAAATGCCGCGCGCGGCCAGCTCTTCGACCTCACGCACGATGTCGTCGGGCTGACGTGAGCGCTGCTTGCCGCGCAGCTCCGGAATCACGCAAAACGCGCAGGTGCGATTGCAACCTTCGGCGATTTTCACGTAAGCGCTGCGGCCGCGCGTGGAGATGCGCCGCGGATCAGTCGCGCTCACCACCCAATCGGCGGGGTTACCGACCAGCACGCGATCGGCTTGGCCCTTCAGCACCGTCTCCAGCTTGAGCATGTCGCTCGAACCGAGAAAATGGTCGACCTCGGGCAGGTCGCGCGCCAATTCTTCGGGGTAGCGCTGGCTCAAGCAGCCGGCGACGACCAGCCGCTCGCAGTTGCCGTTCTTGTGCTGCGACAACGTCAAGATCGTGTCGATCGACTCTTGCTTGGCGGCGTCGATGAAGCCGCACGTATTGACGACGATCACGTTCGCATCTTCGGGATCGCTCACGTGATCGTAGCCAGCGCGCTCGGCCACGCCGAGCATGACCTCGCTGTCCACGCGGTTCTTCGGACATCCGAGGCTGACGAAGTGGATGGTCCGTTTGCTCATCGAGCGTCCATCAAGCGCCGAAAGCGATCGAACAAGTACAGCGCGTCGTGCGGCCCGGCTGCAGCCTCTGGGTGGTACTGCACGCTGAAGGCCTTGTGGCCCTGGGCTTGCAGGCCTTCGCTCGTGCCGTCATTCAGGTGCACGTGCGTCGACTGCGCGACGCCTTCGAGCGATTTGACGTCGACGACGAAGCCGTGATTTTGCGTCGTGATCTCGATCCGCCCGGTGGTCAGATCTTTCACCGGCTGGTTCAGGCCGCGGTGGCCGAACTTCAGCTTGTAGGTGCTGGCGCCAAGCGCACGCGCCAGCAGCTGGTGACCGAGGCAGATGCCGAACAGCGGTTTTTTCCCGAGCAGGTCTTGAATGGTTTTGACGGCGTAGGGGAGGGCTGCCGGGTCGCCGGGGCCGCTCGACAAGAAGATGCCGTCGGGATTCATCGCCAAGATGTCGGCAGCGCTGGCGCTCGCCGGCACCGCCGTGACCTGGCAGCCCACGTCGGTCAAGCAACGGAAGATGTTGCGCTTGGCGCCGTAGTCGATAGCGACGACGCGGTAGTCGTGTTTGACGCTGGAGGACGGGCCGTCGTGGCCGTCTTTCATTTCGCTCGCCCATTGGGCGCCGCGCGTCTCTTTGAACTCGTAGGCCTTCTGCGGCGTCACGCGCGCTACCAGGTCGAGGCCCTCCATGTCCGGCGCGGCCTTGGCGCGATCGACGAGCGTCGACGGATCTTCGGTGCCAATGGCGCCGTTCTGCGAGCCCTTGTCGCGTAGGTACCGCGTCAGTCGCCGCGTGTCGATGTCGCTGATCGCTACCACGCCGTAGCGCGCCAGGTACTCGTCCAAGCTCTCTTGAGCGCGCCAGCTCGACACCACCGGGCTCGCGTCACGAATGATGAAGCCCGCGACCTGCGGCTTCGAGTCAACGCTCTCCTGATCTTCGGGGTTGATGCCGGTGTTGCCGATTTGCGGTGCGGTCATCGTTACCAGCTGGCCGGTGAACGACGGATCGGTGAGGACCTCTTGGTAACCAGTCATGCCGGTCGTGAACACGACCTCGCCGGTGGTGCCGCCGTCTTTGCCGTGCGCGCGACCTTCGAAAATGGTGCCGTCGGCCAGCGCGAGGTAGGCCCGTCGTTTGCTCATTTGGTGGCACCCGCACTGAAGGCGTCGAATACGACCTTGCCTCGCGATAGCGTCATCACAATTCTCGCTGTCATTTCGTGCTTCATGAACGGTGTGTTGCGGCTCTTGGAGCGCAAAAGCATCTCTTCGACACGGTAACGTGCCCCGGGATCGACCAGAGTCAACTCCGCGCGCGCACCTTCTTTGAGCGCGGGCGGCTCGATGCCGATGATCCGCGCCGGACGGGTCGAAAGTGCCTCCAAAAGCCGGGGCAGCGTGATGCCCGATTCGCCGACCAGACCGAGCAGCAGCCCGAAGCACAGCTCAAGCCCGATCATGCCCGGCGACGCCTCCGAGAATTCGCAGTCCTTTTCGAGCGGCGAGTGCGGCGCATGGTCGGTGGCGATCGCGTCGATCGTGCCATCGGCCAGGGCGCGGCGCAGGGCGTCGATGTCCTCCGGCTCGCGCAGCGGCGGGTTCACTTTGCAGGCGGTGTCGTAGCCGATCACCGACGCGTCGGTGAGCAGCAGGTGGTGTGGCGTCACCTCGGCTGTCGCATCGATGCCGCGCGATTTTGCCTCGCGCAAGATGCGAACAGCGCCCAGCGTCGAGACGTGCGCCGCGTGGTAGCGAGCGCGCGTGTATTCGGCGAGCAACACGTCGCGTGCGATGATCACGTCTTCGGCGATGCGCGGCCAGCCACGTAGCCCGAGTCGCGCCGAGACGTTGCCCTCGTGCATCTCGGCGCCCGAAGTAAGATCGTGATCTTCGGCGTGCTGAATCACGGGAATGTCGAAATTTTTGGCGTATTCCAGTGCGCGACGCATGACCGCGCTGTTCATCACGCACACGCCGTCGTCGCTGACTCCGACGATGCCGGCGTCGCGAAGCTCGGCCATCTCCGTCAGATCTTTGCCCTTCTGACCCATCGTGATCGCCGCGATCGGGTGCAGCTGCGCGCCGTCGTGCTCTTCGGAGCGGCGCAGCATCAGCTCGGTCACGGCGCGCGTGTCGTTGATCGGGCGCGTGTTGGGCATCACGCACACGTGCGCGTAACCACCTGCGGCGGCGGCGTTCAAGCCGGTCGCGATCTCTTCTTTGTATTCCTGGCCGGGCTCGCGCAGGTGCGCGTGCATGTCGACGAACGCCGGCACTGCCCACAAGCCGGCCGCCTCGATGACGCGCGCACCCTCGGCGCCGGCGACGGCGGCTGCCACGCCCGGACCGATGCGAGTGATGATTCCACCTTCGATCGTCACGTCCACGGTGGCGTCCAGGGCGCGCGCCGGATCGATCGCGCGCACGCCGCGAAGCACTAGTAGACGAGGGGCAGGGGCCACGGCGGCGGGTGATAGCATGGGCAAGGCCAGCCCGGCATCTGCGGGAATCGGGGGCGTACCTGGCGCTCGAGTGAGCGAAAACCCTGACAAATTGTCGATGGTTTCCGAGGAGTTCCGCTCGTGACTAGCGTCCAGCCAAGCGTGTTAAGCTCGGCATTCCGCGTATGGCAGACGAAGGCGAATCGAGAAAGAATCCGAACCCCGCCGCGCCCCGCCCGGGCGCTGGTCGTTCCGCTCCGCCCCCCGCACCCGTGCGTAGCAGTCCTGCTGCAAACCCGGGCCCCGCCAAGGCGAGCACACCACCTCCACCGCCGCTCCGTTCGAAGGAGCCTCCGCCGCCGCCGGTTCGCTCGCGGTTGCCCGGTGTTCCGCCTGGAGTGGACCCGGCGTCAGTCGGCGGGGACGCCACGTCGACCCCTGCGCCGCCGATGCGCAAGGCGCTGCCGCGACCACCAACGATGCCGGCGCGCGCTCCGTCGATCGGCCCAGGGCTGTCGAGCGCCCTACCCTCCGAAGCGCCCAAGTCGGATCCGAGCGCGAGCCCGCCGCCCCTCCCCAAGTTGCCCGGCCCGGCGGCGGTCGTGCCGCAGATCGCCGTGGCAGCGCCGCGCATCTGGGAGCCGACCGCGACGCCGCCGAAGGTGCTCGACGCGACGACAATGGTGCGGCCCGACCTGCAGGTGAAGCCACCCGCCGAGAGCGAAGCGGCACGAGCCGAAGAGTTTCTCAAACGCTCCGAGTTGGAGCTACCGAGCAAGACCCACGCTGCAGCCAGGGCACGCATACGCTTCGAGTGCGGGCGGCTATGTGAATCCGTGCTCGGTCGGCCCGAAGACGCGATCGCGCACTACAGGAAGGCGCTGATCGACAATGCGAGTCACGTCGCGTCCATTCGCTCGCTGCGGCGTCTGTTGCTGAGCAAGGGTGAATTTGGGGCCGCGGTGCCGCTGTTCGACGCGCAGATCGCCGCGACGCGGGCGCCAGCGGCTCGCGCGGCGCTGCTGTACGAGAAGGGCCGCCTGCTCGAGGATCGCCTGGGCCAGCGCCGCGAAGGCCGCGAAGCGTTCGCGGCCGCGCTTGAGCTCAATCCCGGCGACGCCGCGCTGCTCAAGGCCGTGGTTCGCGCGGAGCTCGGCGCGCGCGCGTGGGACGCGCTGGACAAGACGTACGAGCACAGCATCGCTGCCGTAAAGAGCGATACCCGGCACCGGGCTGCGCTGCTGGTCGATCGCGCGCGCATCGCCGAGTCGCGCCGCAAGAATCTGGGTCAGGCCGCCGAGCTTTACCAGGCGGCGCTCGACGCCGATCCGCGCTCGGATTCGGCCTTGCATGCGCTCAAACGGCTGCACTACTCGCATCAACGATGGCGTGATCTGGTCGGGGTCTTGGAGCGCGAAGCGGAGCAAGTTTCCGATCCTAACGCGCGCGCGATGGCGCTGTATCGCGTTGGGCGCATCGAGCTCGACAAGCTGGGTAATCTGGCGCAGGGCACGCACGCGCTCGAACGCGCGCTCGGCATCGTCAAGGACGATCGGCTCGTGCTCGAGGCGTTGATGCGCGCTTACGAAGCGATGCAGAACCACGCGGCGCTCGGCAACGTGCTGGCGCGGCTGGCGGATCTGGCGCATACGGACGCGGAGCGCATCGCGTACCTAACGCGCGGCGCGCAGTTGTACGAAGACGCGCTCAGCGACGATCAGACGGCGGTGGCTTGGTACGAGAAAGCGCTGTCATTCGACCGCGCCCACGCGCCGGCGCTGGCCGCGTTGTCACGCCTGTACGGTCGTACGAAGGGCTGGGAGAGCCTGCTGGCGATCTGCGCCGGCGAAGCCGAGGCCGCGCGCGACCCGCACCGGCGCGCCTACGCGCACGCCCGGATGGCGGAAATTCTTGAAAAAGAGCTGGGCAAGCCGGAGCTGGCTCTGACGCACCACGCGCGCGCGCTCGGCATCGTGCCTGGCTATTCCGCGTCGTTCAAGGCGTTGGTCCGCCTGTATTCGGCGGCTAAGAAGTACCCGGAGCTGGTCGAGCTGAACGAGCGCGGGGTCGATCTCGCCCACGACGCCGAAACCAAGATCACCTACTTATTCAAGATCGGCCGCGTGCACGAAGATGCGCTCGGCGACTCGCTCGCCGCACTGAACACCTATCGGCGGATTCTGGGGATCGACGCTGGACACGTGGGCGCGGTCCACGCTGCGCAACGCGCGGCCGAGCGGGGTGGCTTGTTCCGCGAGCTGTGCGAGGTGCTCGAGCTCGAAGCCAAGCTGGTCAAGGACGCCAAAGAGCGGCTGATGCTCTTGCACCGCGCCGGCGAGGTCGCCGAGCATGACCTGAAGGACGACGCGGTGGCGCTCGGATTGCAACGCGGCGTGCTCGAGCTGGATCCGAAATTTCAGCCCGCGCTGGCCAGCTTGGGGCGGCTCTACTTCCGTAGCGGTCGCTGGGAAGATCTGGTCCACGTTTATCAGGCCGAGCTTTCGAGCCTGCCGCGTGGTCCGGAATCGGCGCGCCTCGACTACAAGATTGGCGAAATTTATGAGCAGCGCATCGCCAAGGACGATCAGGCGCTGGCGGCTTACCGACGCGCGCTGGAAGCCGATCCGCATCATTTGCCGGCGCGGCGGGCGCTCGAACGCAAGCTGACCGATAAGCAACATTTCGAGGAAATCGCCAAGCTGATCGAGGGCGAACTAGCGACCGAGACCGAGCCGAAAGCGATCGCGCGGGCGGCCTTGCGTCTGGGTGAAGTGCTCGAGCATCGGATGAACGCCGCCGATAAGGCGCTCGCGGCGTACGAGCGCGCGTTGGTCGCCGATCCCGAGTTCCGCCCGGCGCGTGATGCCCGCGTGCGGCTGCTCACCGAAGCCAAAGACTGGAAGCGCCTGGTAGACGAGCTCGGCAAGGAAGCCGAGGCGACCAGCGATCCGAAGCTGGCGATCGGCGCGCTGCTGCGCGCGGGCGAGGTCTGGCAGACCGAGCTTGGCGCCGCTCAAAAGGCGATCGAGTGCTTCGAATCGGTGCTGGAGAAAGATCCGGGACACATCGATGCGCTGTTGGCGCTCGAAGCGCTCTACGCTGAGCGTTCGTTGTGGGAGCCGCTGGCCAAGGTTTACGCTACCGAGGCGCGCGTGTTCTCCGAGCCCAGCGCGCGGATTGCCGCGCTCGCCGAGCTGGGACGCCTGGAAGAGACCAAGGGTGTCGGCACCGAGGACGAGCGCAAAGCCGCCTATTTCGCGATTCTGCAGCTGGCGCCGCACGATCAGGCCGCGCTGTCGGCGCTCGAACGGGTCGCGCTCGAAAGTGGCGACCCGAGCTTGCTGGCTCACGTCGACGCCAAGCAGGCGGCCCTGGCAGAGGATCCGGAAGTCAAAGCTGCGCACCTGACGCGGCTGGCCGAGGCGCTCGAACGCAGCAACGATCCGTCGGCGCTCGAGGTGTGGCGCGGGGCGATCGCCGCCGATCCAGAAAGCTTGTCGGCGGCGCGCGGCATCACGCGCTTGGCGGAGCGAACTGGCGATCCGGCATTGCTCGAAGAGGCGAGCGCACACGAAGCGCGCGTGACCGGCGACGTCGACGTCGCGGCGCGGCTCCTGGTGCGCTCGGCGATCGTGCGCGCAGAGCGCGGCGAGGTCGATAACTCGATTCGCCTGCTGCGGCGCGCGCTCGAGCAAAATCCGGATTTCGAGGCAGCCGCGGCCAAGCTGTCCGAGCTGCTCGTGGCACGCGGCGCGATCGACGATTTAATCGCGCTTTTGACCAACGCCGCTAACGCCGCGACCACGCCGACCCGCGTCGCGGCGCTGTGGATCGCGGTGTCGGATCTGTACGCCAGCCGCAAGCAAGACGTCCCGGCGGCGCTGGCTGCGCTGCATCGCGCCCAAAACCTCGTGCCGGGCCACGCCGGTACGCTGATCAAGCTCGCGGACCTGTATGCCAGCGACAAGCAATGGGCAGAGGCAGTCGATCGACTGAAGCAGGCGCTGGGCCATGCCACTTCAGACGAGATGAAGGTCGACATTCATTTGCGGCTGGCCGCCATCCTGCAAGACCAGCTCGGTGATCCGGAGCGTGCGCTCGGCAGCTTGAACGCAGCGCTTGCGCTCGATTCGGGTTCGCGGCTCGCGCTGTCGCGGCTGGCGCGCCTCGAGCTCAAACGCGGTAAGGGTGACCAGGCCGCGGAGCTGGCGGCGCGCTTGGTGCGCGTCTCGCCGGAGCTTGGGCAGCGTGTCGAGGCGCTCACGTTGTTGGGCGACTTGGAACGCGGGCGTGGGCAACACGCCGCGGCGGTGCAGGCTTACGAACAAGCTGTTGCCCTGGCTGGTTTGGCGGGTCCCGCCGCGGAGCGGTTCCGTGCGCTGACTGCCGACCAGGCAAAACGCAATGAACCGCCGAGTCACGCGCGTTACGCGGCTGCGCTCAAGGGCTACGCCGAGCAACACCCGACACGCGGCGCGGAGCTGACCGCGCTCTATATCGAGCTTGCGCGCGTGCTGGGCGACGACATGAATCAGCCAGAACAGTCGGCTTTGGCCCTCGAAAAGGGGCTATCGGGCGCGCCTGCGGATCCGGATCTCGCGGCTGCCTATGCGCGACGGCTACTCGAAGCGCAGCGCTACGCCGACGCGGCCGCCGCCTTCCGGCGCGCGCTGTCGTTCGACATTTTCCGGCCCGACGCGTTCCGCGGACTGGCTGAGGCTTGGCGTGCTTTGGGGCGGACAGCGGAGTCGGCCTGCGCGGTCGGCGCCGTGGTCGCGCTCGGCGCGGGCAATGATCTGGAGCTTGCTGGAGTGTCGTCGCGCGTCGTGCGCGCCGCCGGACAGGCTCCTGGCAGCTTGGACGCGAACGAGATGTCGAGCATCGACCTTAACCCGACCGCCAGCACCGCTTCGGCGCTGCTGGCCGCGCTCGGCGAAGCCGCCGGCAAGGTGTTCCCTCCGGATCTCGAACGTTGGGGGCAAAGCGCACGCGACAAGATCTCGGCAAAATCGGGGCATCCGCTGCGCGCTACTGCGGAGCGCGTCGCGGCCGTGTTTGGCGTCGAAAGCTTCGATCTATACGTGCATCGCGCGCACAGCGGCGCGGTACAGCTCGAATTGACCGACCCAGTGAGCCTGCTGGTGCCGGCTAGTGTTGCGGGCTTGGCCGAGCCGGGGATCGTGTTCGCGCTGGCGCGCGCGTTTGCGAGCCTGACCCGCGGCCTGGCGCCGATCGAACGTTTGGATGCAGACGAGCTGCGCAAGCTGCTTGGTGCGGCCGCGCGTGGCGCGGACCCATCCTTTGGCGCCGGGACACCGGACGAAGACGAGCTCGCCTCGCTGCAGCGGCGCGTGGCCAAAGCCATGCCGTGGATCGGTCGCGGTGCGATCGAAGACGCGGCTCGGGCTTATGCCGGCGCGCCCGCCAGTGATGTCGAGGAGTGGCGCTTGTGTGCGCGTATGACCTCGGCGCGCGCTGCCGCGGTCGTGTGTGATGACATCGTATCGGCTGCGCAGTTCGTGCAGCGCACTGAAGGTGACCTGTCGAACGCCCAAGGCAAGGCGCTGTTGGCCGGGCGGCGGATGCTCGGCGACATGTTGGGTTTCTGGGTCAGCGACGGCGCCTTCGCGATGAAGCGCCGCCTCGGCATGGGCTAGAAATCGAAGCGATGTTGGAGCCGAGCTCCCCCAAGGCACAGAGGAGAACAAGACCTCACGGTCTGGGTTGGCGGAAGCACCAGATCACCTCGCCGTCTCCGTTACTTGCGCTTGAGACCATTTCCCAGCCGCGTGCGCCGGCGGCGTTGGCTTTGAAGTGGACGTCGTCAGCCGTGCTGGCGTCGAAGCAGAAGTAGGCCCAGCGTTGCTCTTCGACGTAGGCCGCTTTGGCCTTGGGCACGGCGAAGTTACTCGCGCCAGCCACGCAGCCGGCTCCAAAGATCGCCGAGACACCCAGCCCGAGTAGAAATTGTCGCATCCCACTCAGCTACTCCAGCTGCCGGACCGACTGACAAAAAAGAAAGGTCCAGCTCGGAAGAACTGGCGCCTCGTTAAAAGGCACAAGGCCAGCTCGAGAGCTGGCCTTGTGGTGCCGACGGAGGGACTTGAACCCCCACGACCTTGCGATCGCGTGGACCTGAACCACGTGCGTCTGCCAATTCCGCCACGTCGGCGTGTGGGCTAGGGACGAATCCCTAAAGGCCCGCGGGATGTAGCTCACGCCCCGGGGCGGCGGCAAGCAGTTTGTGGTGTCAGCGCGCGCGTTTGCCCTCGGGCAGCGGTGGGGGCAGCGCACTTTGCTGGCGCGGCAGGGGCGGCGGTGCGATCGAAGCCTTCCGGCCCGAGGTCGGGGGCGGCAGTGGAGCCGCACCGGGTGCCTGCCGCGCCGAGGGGTGCTGCAGCTCGTAGCGATGCCGCTCCTCGAACAGGACCACCTTGATCAGGCTGTCGACGTCGGCATCCTTGATCACCGGGTCGTTGACGTCGATCGTCGGATCGAGCAGCTCGATGAGGGCTAGAAGCGCGGTCGTCAGCTGCTGCTGGTTGGGGAACGAGTCGCGGATGCACATCTCGCGGGCTTCGTCGGTCGTCGCCGAAAGCAGCTCCGCGTACATCGACTCGATCGAGAGCAAGATCGGCGTGGTCAGCGAATCATGCCGCGGGGGCAGGCGACTGACGGCGGTCAGTTTTTCGACGACCTTTCGGCGGGCCTCTTCCTCAGCGGGCGGCCGCGTGCTCTGCATCAGCGCGTCGACGTCGTCTTCGGCGTCGGCGATCGAGTCTTGCGGCTGTGATGCGGGGGTTGCGACCGTAGTGGCGGGCTTCGGTGGCGGAACCGATTTGCGCTGCTCCTGGACCTTCGCCGCTTCGGCCTTGTCCGACTGACGCGAATCCCAACCATCGCTGCTGCCGATGAAGCCAGCCGGCTTGGCCACCTTCTCGACCAGCACGTTGTTGAACACGTGCTCGAGCGGAATGAAGCCGATCAACGTCTTGAGCGGCACGCTTTCGAGCAGCTCAGACTCGCTCAGCGGCTTCTTTTCGCGGCCGAGCTTGAGCGCGTGGCGCACCAGCTTTTGCAGCTCTTTTAGTGGCAAGCGGGTCGAAATCGAGTCGAAGGTGATGCCGTCGGTCAACACCTGCAGCGTGAGCAAGTTCTCTTTGAGCGCGTTGTCGAGCAGGAACACCACGCGCGACAACGCGCGATCCACGTCGGCCTCGGCGTTGAGTGGTGACCAGAACTCGTCCTCGGTCGTGAACGCCCACAGCTTCTTGTGATCCAAGTAGCGGATGCGATCATCGGGCGGCAAGAGCGTCATCAGCTGCGCGCTGTTGGTGACGCCTTCGTCGAGCGCAAGCTTCAAGTCTTCAGCCGCGGAGGAGGTCGACTTCTTGCGCGCGATCTTCTCGTGCACCCCGGCGCCTTCAATTAAAATTTTTGCGCGCAGGTCCGGTGCACCTTCCAAGCCCTGCATCAGATCTGCGGGCCTGAAATGTCGGAGGAAGTCGTCGGGTGTGCGAAACCCGCGCTCCAGTGTGTGCACGACCGTCTGCGAAAGAAATCTCTCCGAAGCCGACTTCAGCGAGCTCTTGAAATCCGATCCCGTACCGCCGTCCGTCTTTGCCATGGGGCGCGCATCGTACGCCGCTTCAAGCAGGGAAATCAGCGTAGAAACTTGGTCCTAGGGCGCTTTCGCCCAGCGACCAGCCGCGAGCGCCAGAGTCGGAAATTTGCGCTGCTAGCGGCGTTTTGGAGATGGTTTGCGCCGAGATTTGGCTTTCGCCGGGGTGCGTTTGGCCCGGCGGGGTGAGGTGGTGAGCGGCGCGGCCCGGCTACCTAACAGGTGTGCCGAGGCCTCCGCAGCAGCGCCGTCGAGGCGCGTGACGACTTCGGCCGCTTCGCGTTGGCCGAGCGGTACGCCGACGAAAAGCTGCGTCGTTCCGAGTGCCAACCCTAGCTGGTCTTGAACGTCGTCCGGCAAAAGGTCGACTACGTTGATGAGAACCGAGCCGTCCGAAGCTGCGGCGATCGCCGCTGGATGTGCCCTCCGATGTGCCATGCCCGACACCTTTGCGAGCATCGTGCCACCCCGGAACTCCAGAATTACTGGGAAATGCTCAGCGTCGCGGCCGCGCCTGGGCCTCAAAGTGGGACGCCCGCGAAACGCCGGTTTCAAGTCGAGAATCCCCGCCTAGGCTTGGTCTTTTGGTACGCTAGAGGAAGTGACCAGCAGCACCGATCGCCTGCCTAAAGTGTCCGGAGTGGCTGCCGTTTCGCTGGCGGCCATGCAGGTGGATGTCACGACGCACCTCGGGGCGGTTGGGCCGGCGACGTCGACGGGCTTGCCCAAGCTTGATCAGCTGCTCGGGGGCGGGTTGCGGTCAGGGACCCTGATGGTGCTCTCCGGAGCGGCGGGCAGCGGGCGGACCTCGGTGGCGCTGGCGTTGGCTTACCTGGCGGCTCGGGCGCGCGCCGGCGTGGTCGTGGCGGGCGCCGCCGTCGACCCGACTGAAATCGTGGCGCGCTTGGCAGCGCGGGCTCTGCATCGCGAGTACCCCGAGGCGCGCACCTCGTACGGCGAGATCTGGACCGGACAAGCTTGGGCCGACGATGCCAGTCGCCGTCCGATCGCTGACGCGATCGACACGGTGATGAAGAAAGTTGGCTCGCAGTTGCACCTTTTCCGCGGCACCGGCCTCGAGACGACGCAGGCGCTGGCCGAATGCGTGGCGCAGCAATGGGCACGCAGTGAGCGCGTGGTGCTGGTCGTCGACGACGTCGAAGGCTTCTTGGCGATGGGCGACGGTGGCGCCACGCGCGCCGCGCTCGTCAACACCAGTTTCGAAGCGCGCATGACGCAGGTCGGCTACGAGCTGCGTCGCATCGCCGAGCAAGGCGCGTGCGTGATCGCGACCGTGCTGTCCAATCACCTGCCGCTGCTTTCACCTGCGGCCACGCTGGCGATCGAGCTGGAAGCGCGGGAGGCTCCCGCCGCAGAGTCGACCGAGCGCCTGCGCAAGCTGGGCGCTCGCACGCTGGTCTTGAAAGTGACCAAAAATCGCGTCGGCAGCACCGGCGAGGTCCCGCTGTCGTTCATTCCCGGCGCCGCCACCGTCGAGGAAACGCGCCCCTGAAGCGCACCGGCTGAGCGTTGGCGAAAGGGCTCCGCACCGTGCTGCACGCCGACATGGATGCGTTCTATGCCTCCATCGAACAGCGCGATCGCCCCGAGCTGCGCGGACGACCGGTGATCGTGGGTGGCACGCAAGCGCGCGGCGTGGTGGCGGCGGCCTCCTACGAGGCGCGAAAGTTCGGCGTGCGTTCCGCGATGCCGGGCTTCGAGGCCAAGCGGCTGTGCCCGGATGGCGTGTTCCTGTCGCCGAACATGCAGCTGTACGCCTCGGTCTCGGCCGACGTGCACCGCGTGTTCGAGCAGTTCACGCCCGAGATCGAACCAATCGCGCTCGACGAGGCGTTCTTGGACGTTAGCGGTTCGCTCGGGCTATTCGGTGAAGCGGTTGAGCTGGGCCGTGAGCTGAAGCGGCGCGTGTACGATGCCACCGCGCTGGTCGTGTCGGTGGGGATCGCGACCAACAAATTGGTGGCCAAGATCGCCTGCCGTCTCGGTAAGCCCGACGGCTTGTGCGTAGTCGGGCCGGGCGGTGAGGCGGCCGCGCTCGAACCGCTTCCGATTCGCTATTTGTGGGGAATTGGGCCGGTATTGGGCGATAAATTGCTGGCGCTCGGCATCCGTACGATCGGCGAACTCGGGCGCGCTTCGCCCGAGTTGGTGGCGCGTGGCGCCGGTGATCGTGCCCGCTACTTCATGGACTTGGCGCACGGCATCGATCAGCGCCCGGTCGTAGCGGAGCGTGCGCCCAAGTCGATCGGCGAAGAGAGCACCTTTGATCGCAACGTCAGCGATCGCGACGCGATCGCGCAGGCGATCGTCGCTCACTCCGAGGAGGTCGCGCGCCGGCTCCGCGGCGCCGGCTACTTGGGCGGCACCGTCACACTCAAGATGAAGCTTGCCCAAGCGCGCACGCCGCGCGAGGGGACGGGCCGCGCTACCGAGTCACGTGAGCCCGACTACCCGCTGCTCACTCGCCAGCGCAAGCTGTGCGCGGCGACCAGTGATGGGCAGTTGATCGCGCAGACCGCCACCGAGTTGTGGGATGAGACGCAGCTGGGCGAAGCCGTGCGCTTGATCGGCGTGAGCGTGAGCGCGCTGTCGCCGCGCAGCCAAGAGCAGCTGGAGCTGTTTGCTCCGCGTCGGCCGCAGGTCGGCCCCACGCTCGACGCGATTCGAGAGCGCTTCGGTTCGCAGGTGATCGGCCGCGCCGTGTCCGCGCCAGACAAGGTCACGCCGTCGATGCGTCGCAAGTCGGGCGACTAGCCGGCCGAGCGTCGTTTCGGAGCGGCCACGTCCGAGAGCGTCGTCGCCGCGTCCCAGGGTCACTGCGACACGAATGCCATAGGCTGTGGATAACCGGTGGATTGGCGCGTAACCAGTCACGACAGTTCGTGTTTATGCCGTAGTCATGCGGGTACCAGCGGCTCGGGGCACGGTGGGGGTTTGCTCACGAATTGCGTTCCGGCGCGGTAACGATGTATGAGCCGCACCCACTATGACACCAAAGTCTGGGTGCTCCTTCCGGAGAGCCCACCCCAGCGTCGGCAACCTAGTGAAAAATACTTAAATATTCTTAATACTTAGCCGTCGTTTAAGCGCAGCGCGTCATTCTGGCACGGGGTGTGCTTGAGGGGCGGCGGGCAACTCCGCCCAGACACTAACCTAGGTTATTTCGGAGGCACTGTAATGAAGAAGCTAACTAGCCTGCTCGCCATGGTCGCGCTCGGCACGACCATCGCTGTGGTGGGTTGCGGCGGCGACGACGACGACACCACGCCCAGCGCGGCTGGCAAGAGCAGCACGGCCGGCAAGACCGGCGCGGGCGGCGACGGCGGCGCGGCGACGGCCACGACGGCTGGCAAGGGCGGCACGGGCGGCGGCACGAGCACCGCTGGCAAGAGCGCCGGTGGCGCTTCCGGCGGTATGCCGGACGTTGGCTTGGCTGGCGCTGACACTGGCGGCAAGGCGGACGGCGAAGCTGGCGCCGGCGGCGCTGGTGGCGCTGGCTGCGGTCTCCCGATTTGCCCCCCGGCGCTCTGAGGCTGAGGGCGCCGAGCCGTCAGCGGTAGGCGCAGCAGAAAAAGTCGGCGTGGCAAGGTTCGTCCTGCCACGCCGCTTGTTTTTTGTCTGACCTATACTGCGTCACCCATGCGTTCCCTTGCTCCCTGGTTCCTCTTGCTCGTCGCGGCGTGCAGCAACACCCCGAAGCCGAGCGTTGCGCGCTATCGGCCGAGTGACGTGGGCGAGTTAGCGGCACTGCCCGCCGGCTACCGCGAGGGCGAGACACTGCGCGTGAGCTGCTCGCGTGCGCCCCGCGCCAGCGCCTTCGAAGCGCAAACGCTGGCCAGCGTTGACTGCAACGTGGCGCGTCTATCGCGCGTGCTGCGCGGGCGCGCGGGTGAGCTTTCGGGGCGGTTCATCGTGGGCAAGGCCTGCCATGCACGGGGCACCGCGCGTGGCCGCGTCGAGTGCGCGGCGAAGGTGGCGTATCCTGGTTCGAGCGTCGGCTTCGACCCTTACGCTGGCACGAGCGATCGCGGGCCCGCTCCGTCGGCGGCGATGGTGCTCGATCTCGACGAGCCGCGTCCGCAAGACGACGAGCAGATCCACGTCGGCTACGAGCCGACCGCCCTGGGCGAACGTGCGGCTTTTGCGCCGCGCAGCTACGCTGCAGTAGCCGAGACTCATTTTCCGTCGGTGGGCCGACGCGAGCTCGGGCAGGTCACCGCGACGTGCGCGGATTGCGAGCCAATGCAGCTGCGGTACGCGCTCCGCGTCACGGCCGGCCACGTCGGCGCCGGTGAGGTGACGGCCGTGAAATGCTTTCGGGATGACGGCGCCTTACTCTGCGTCGCGACTGCACTCACGCCATGGAGCTCCTGATCGTTCGACACGGGGAAAGTGTGGCCAACGCCGAAGGACGCATGCAGGGTCAACGCGATTACCCGCTCTCCGCCGCCGGGCACGAGCAGGCCGCGCTACTCGGGCGTTTCTTGGCCAAGGCCGGTTTTCGCTTCGATGCGGCCTACACGTCGCCGCTGACGCGGGCGCGCGCCACCGCGCTGGCTTTGACGACGGCCCTCGGACTGCCCGAGGCCGAGCTTGCGCCCGAGCTCTCGGAGCTGCACGCTGGCCAGCTGCAGGGCCTAACCCAAGCGGACATCGTCGAAAATTTCCCGGGATTCATGCAGCGCGGACTTGCCGGGCTGGGTGACTTCTCCGAGTACGGCGGCGAGAGCTACGACCAAGTGCAATCCCGCATTCGGCGCCTGCTCGAGCGCTGGCGCGCGCGGCATCTGGAGCCGGCGCATCGGATCTTGGCGGTCGCGCACGGCGGCACCAACTTTCACTTGGTCAAGGCGCTAGTCTGCGATCCGGTGCCGCGCGTGATGAGCTTGAAGTTCGGCAACTGCACGACCACGCTGGTGCGCATGCGGCAGCGGCGCGGACAATACCTGGGCGAGATTGTGTTTCACCTGCCGGTGGATCTACTGGGCGCGACCGCGGGCGAAGGCCTCGTCGGCGTATTCTGAGGGCGCATGGCCGTCCTGATCTTTCGCAGCGGGACCATCGAGCTCAGCGGCTTTTCCAAGTCCGATGAGCTGCCGAAGGCCTTGACCTGGGACGCGCGTAGCGGCATTTTTCGGGCGCCGGCGCTGGCTTACGCCGAGGTCGTGCTCGGCTTGCGGAAGCTGCAGATCGCTTACGAAGATCAAGCGCGGGCTTACCCGGAGCTGAGCCAGGGCCTCGTCGTGCGGCGCGAGCCGCGGCCGTTTCAGATCGAGGCGCTCGCGGCTTGGGAAAAGGCGCGGGCTCGCGGCGTGGTCGTGCTGCCGACCGGCGCCGGCAAGAGCCACGTCGCGGTGATGGCGATCGATGCGCGGCGGCGTGCAGCGCTAGTGGTGGCGCCGACGCTCGACTTGGTTCGGCAATGGTATGATCTTTTGCGGCGCAGCTTTGGTACCGAGGTTGGCATCGTGGGTGGCGGCTCGCACGACGTGCGGCCGATCACCGTCACCACCTACGACTCGGCATGTCTGCACATGGAGCATTTGGGGGCGCGCTTCGGGCTGATCATCTTCGACGAGTGCCATCACTTACCGGGGCCGAGCTATGCGCTGGCCGCGGAGCTTTCGCTGGCGCCGTTTCGGCTCGGGCTGACCGCGACGCCGGAGCGCGCCGACGGTTTGGATTCGCGGCTCGAGACGCTGATCGGCCCGACGCTGTACCGGAAGGACATCGTCGAGCTGTCCGGGCGCTACTTGGCCGACTACGAGGTCGAGCGCATCGACGTGGAGCTGACCGAAGACGAACGCCGTGAATACGACGCGGAGCGCGCAATTTACCTTGAATTCGTGCGCGGCCAAGGTATTCGCTTCGACCATCCGTCGGGCTTCGGCCAGTTCGTGATGCGCTCGGCGCAGTCGGCGGCCGGCCAGCGCGCGATGCGTGCGTACCGTCGACAGCGCGAGTTGGCGCTGGCCTCGAGCGCCAAGCTCGAATACCTCGAACACCTGCTGAGCGAGCATCGCCACCAACGCGCGCTGGTGTTCACGCAAGACAACGCCACCGCCTATGCGGTTTCGCGGCGCTTCTTGATCCCGGTGATCACGCATCAGACCAAGATCAAAGAGCGCAGCGAGATCTTGGAGCGGTTTTCGGCCGGAGATTATCGCGCGGTCGCGACCTCGAAGGTGCTGAACGAAGGCGTCGACGTGCCCGACGCCAGCGTCGCGATCGTCCTTTCCGGCAGCGGCTCCGTGCGCGAGCACGTGCAGCGGTTGGGGCGGGTGCTGCGTCGCCAGGGCGACAAGCGCGCGATCTTGTACGAGCTGGTGTCGTCGCGGACGAACGAGGCAGGCACGTCCGAGCGGCGCCGCGAGCACTCGGCCTACGCGGGAGCTGGTTGAGTGCTGCCGCCCGAGCTCACGCGCGCGCGCAAGCGCGAAGGCAAGCTGACGCTCTCGCCGTTGTCCGCTGCGGAGCGTGCTCGCGCGACTGAGGTCAGCGAAATTTTGTTGAGCGTGACGCGTGCAGGGCTGGGCCAAGATCGCGAGGAAGTCGAGGCCAGCTGGGCGGCCGTGCCAGTGGCAGCCAAGGAGCGCAAGCTGCTGATGGGGCTAACGCACCTGGTGGAGACGCGCTCCGAGTTCACCGCGCCGGCGAGCGTTCCGCCCGAAAGTGTGCGGCGCGCGGTGTTCGGGCACGCCGCCCAGATGCGTGCGGCGCTCGGACCCGGCGAGTACCTCGATCGAAACCACGTCCTCGAAGCTTCAACCAGCGAGCTTGGTATCTCGGCTGGGGAGATCGAGCAGGCCTTGTACGCGGATTTGCGCAGCGCTCAGCGGCTTGAGCGCTGCCCGGTTCACTCGGCCGCCGCGCTCGTCGCCGACTACGAGTTGACGCAGGTGCAGTCGGTGCTGCTGCGCGCGGTGCGGATCGAAGCGGAGGTTCGCGCGTCGCGCCCCGACGCCTACCGCGAGCTGTTCCGTAAGCTGAAGTTTCGCCAGCTCTTGTTTCGGATCGAGCCGCTGGCTGCCGGCGGATACCGTCTCGAAATCGACGGCCCGATGAGCCTGTTCGGCGCGACCACCAAGTACGGGCTCGAGCTTTCGCTGTCGCTGCCGGCGCTGTTGTCGTGCGGACAGCTACGCCTCAAGGCTGAGCTGCGTTGGGGCAAACGCCGTGAAAAGCTGAGCTTCGAGCAAACTTACGCGCAAGGCGCCGAGCAGCACGAGCACAGTGGCGTCCGCACCGAAGTCGCGGAGCTGCTCGAAACGCTGCAGGCCAGCCCGACCTGGCAGGCGCGCCTATCCGATAAACTGATCGATCTCACCCAACAGGGCGGGGGAGTGCTGGTGCCCGATCTGGAGTTGGCGCGTCCGGTCGCGACCGGCAAGACCGGCAAGACGGGATCGAGCGAGAAGGCCGAGACGGTCCTGGTGGAGCTGCTCGGTTTCTGGAGCCGGGACGCGGTTTTCCGACGCATTGAAGCGGCCGAGCGCGGCCTATCCGAGCGCGTGCTGTTCGTTGTCAGCTCTCGCCTGCGCGTCAGCGAAGAGCTGTTGGACGGCGTCGATGCAGCGAGCCTTTACGTCTACAAGGGTAAGATCAACGCCCAAGCCCTGTTGCGGAAGGCTGAGGCGTTGTTGTAATTTTTCGGCTGCGGCGCGGAAGACTCGATTTGGCTCGACGGCGATCACTACAAGTGGCGCCCATGCGCACCAACGGCGTGGCCGAAGACTACTGCACGGGTAGCAAGACCGACTGGGAGAAGTTCGAAGCCTGAGCCGCCACCGTGCCTAAAACGCTGCGCAATCCGCTCTACCACTGGACGTACCTCGAGCTGAAGTTCCCGTTCGGCATTCGCCAGCTGTTCGGCCCGACCAGCGCCCGAGAGATCTTCGAACGCGGCTCGGCGCTGTTGAACCAGCGTTCTCCGCGCGCGGCCTGCTGCGCCAATTAAACGTGCAAGTCGTGTGCACGACCGATGATCCTGCCGACTCGCTCGAGCACCTACCGGGGAAGCTGCAGTTTGGCAGCGCCTGGCGGTTCCTCGACCAACTCGATGGGATGGAAAAGCAGACCCACGCGCTGTCGCAGATGCGCCTGTTGTCGAGGATCGTCGGCATGCTCACGGATTCACGCAGCTTTTTGTCGTATTCGCGCCACGAGTACTTCCGGCGGCTGCTCTGCAACATCCTCGGCAACGACGTGAGGCGCGGCCTCTGGCCTGACGACCGTGACCTTTTGGGCGAAATGGTGACGGACATATGCTTCCGCAACGCCCGCACCTATTTCGGCCTCGTTTGAGCGAGCCCGCCAGTCGCCTGAGGAGCAAACCACCACAAGGCCGAGCGCAGCGAGCCCAGCGAGCTCAGCGAGCTCAGCGAGCTCAGCGAGCTCAGCGAGCGGCACAAAGACCGAGCGCTACGAGACCGAGACAACCCGCCATATCTTGGCTCAAGCTGAGACGCGACGATTCGGTCGTTGTCAGCCGCCGTGAGTGGCGTACGCTAAAGGGTAATGACCGTAGGGCGGCGGATTCTTTTTGCGGATGATGACCCGGGCGTGCAACGCGCCCTCAAGCGGGTCGCGGAGCAGAACGGCTTCGAATTGGTAGCCGTGTTGTCGGGCGCTGATGTGTACCAAGCCACGCTCCTGCACATGCCCGATCTGATCGTGCTCGATATCCATTTCCCCGACGCCGACGGTCGCGACGTGCTCTCGCGGCTCAAGGCCGACCCGCGCACGAACGCGATCCCGGTTGTGGTTTGGTCGGGTCGAGATCCGGAGTCCGATCGGCGAATTGCCCTGGATTTAGGCGCAGAAGACTACGTCGAGAAGCGCGATCCTTCGACCTTGTTGCCGAAGATCGAGCGCGTATTACTGCGCCTTCGCGACGCCGGCTGACAACACGCCCGCCTTCGGCTCTGGTCGTTTGACCTTCATCCGCTCGAGCGGTTGATCCAATGAGCTGGCGACATGGGTCGGGCGCGGCTCGGGCCTGACGAGTCGGACCGGCGTGCGCAGCTGTCGTCGCGCGGGCGCCGCGGGCTCGCTGCGATCGACGACGCTTGCCGGCGCGTTGCGGTTGGGGGCGGGGATAGTGCGCGGACTCGGACTCGGTGCCGGCGTCAGGTGCTCGTACACGACCGGCGGCGGCGTGACGCGCTGGTAGACAAACGGCGGGGGCTGCGACGCGGCGACGTACACTGGAGCTGGATGGGGCGCCTCGGCCAGCGTCACGGGGCTGGTCGCTTCGACCACGTGGATGGTGCAACCGCTCGCGACGAACGCCAAAACCACGAATGCCGGAATGCGCATACTGGTGTTACCTCGGGGTTGGGGGAAACCTCCCTAGGGGGCCCGAAACCCTCCCGGCACCACTCTTATCGGCGGTGGACGGACCTCGAAAACTTTCGGTTTCGTGCGCCGGCCACCCCGTCCCGGTCCCCCCGGCCGGTAAAGGCACTCCCCCTACCGCCGTCGGCGGGTTCGCCCGCCTAGTCCGCCGCGAACGCCGCGTCGACATCGCAGCGCAGGCTCACCGTGATCGTGCTCTTGGTGTCGCCCTTGCGGCGCAGGTTGAGCGTCTGCAGCTCGCTACGCTTCCAGCCCTTGCGTGCCACCTTGCCGGGCCTCGCCCTGGTGCGGAAATTACAGCGTAGGCTCACGAACACCTCCGCTTCGCCGACGCCGCACGCCACTTCCATCTGCTCGAAGCCAAAGTCAGCGTCCAAGCCGCGCGCGGTCGGGGGATACGTGCACGCCCAAGGACCGGTGCCTTTCACGCTGCCGCCGAGCGTTTCAGGGGTCGTGGTTTTCATCCACGGCTGACCGTCCTTCTCGCCAGTCACCATCATCACCCAGTAGGTGGGGACGCCCAACGTGGGTGCCGCGGGGGCCGGGCTCGCCGGCAGCTGCGCCTCCGCGCTCGAGGCACCCACCAGCATCAGCACGCCCGCGACGAAGCCCTTCTTGAGCATCTCGTAAGCTTACGTGGCCGACGAGCTCGGGGCTACGCTGTCGTCGTCGGACAAGCCCCGTTCCCTCGAAAAAACGTCGCGCCCCTTCGGGAGGTTGGCGTGCTCGAGCTTCGTCGTTCCGAGGGCTGCGGGGACAGCGGACGAATACGACTTTTCCTATGGCGTCGGCGGCGCCCCGGAACGAGTTGCCATTCTACGTCGAGCCGACGGCTCCACCGTCGAAACAAGAGCTGCTCAAGGCGGCGCTCTAGCTCTTCGCGCGTGACGCGCGGCTACTTTCGCCGGGCGCGCGAAGCGGCGGTCGCTCTTTCCCGAAAAGCACATTTCGTGCGCGCCCCGGACGGTTCGTTGCCCGGCTACTGGCGCTGCTCAACGAGTCGCCTGAGGCAGTTCGGTTCGTGAACAAAGAGCTTCGCCGCTACTGGCCGCTCGTATCGAGTGCGACCCGACGCCACGCACTGGTCGACGCGTTGCGCAAAAGAACACCTCATGCCTTTCAGTCGGCGCTAGGGCGCGCGCTTGTCGCTGCTCGACGCTACGGGTCGCCACGACTACGCTCGCTTGCGCGAGACCTTCGACATGCTGTCTCCGGCTCACGCTGGCGCCTCTGCTTCCGCGCCTGGCCGGAGCGACGGCTGGGGTGGCTGCCATGGTTGACGCTCAAGCTCGACTACGCTGAGAACATTGCGTGAGGCGTGCTCGGGCTACGTCAGGCCGCGATTTGCACCCTAATCACACCAAAAAAACCACTTCTCTCGAGAAACTGAGTGTCCCGGGACGGAATTGAACCGCCGACACGAGGATTTTCAATCCTCTGCTCTACCGACTGAGCTACCGAGACGTTGGCCTTGTGGCCGTCCGGCAGCTTCTGGCCACCGGGGGAGCGGGTATTAGCGCAGGCGGGGTGGGGGGCGCAACCACGAAAACCTTCGAACCGCCACCGGGAAAGGAAGCGGATAGGATGGGCAGACGTGGCCAGCCTTTCGCCTTCCAGCCAGCAAAATCCCTACACGTCGGAGGCCTACCTGCACCAGCTGCTGCAGAAGGCCAAGGCGGCCGGGGCTCGGGACGTGCATCTCAAGGTGGGGCAGCCGCCCGGTGCGCGCGTGCGCGGGTCGCTGGTTTTCTTTCGCGTCGACAAGATCCGGCCCGAGGACACGGAGGCGCTGGCCCGCCACCTGATCCGCGACCCGCAGGTGTTGGGCAACCTGCATCAGCTGCGCGAGTACGACACGTCTTACGAGGTGTTTGGCGTGGGCCGCTTCCGCGTCAACATCTACCGGCAGCGCGCGACCCTGGCGATCGTGATGCGCATCATCCCGCACGAGGTGCCGAGCCTCGAGAAGCTGGGCGCGCCCGAGGCGTGTCGCGTGCTGTGCGAAAAGGACCGCGGTCTCGTATTGTGCGTGGGCGCGGCCGGCAACGGTAAGTCGAGCACACTGGCGGCGATGGTCGATCACATGAACCACACCACCGCCCGCCACATCGTCACGATCGAAGATCCGATCGAGTACATCTACCAAGACGACAAGTGCTCGATCAGCCAGCGCGAGATCGGCTACGACACGCAAAGCTTTGCCAGTGCGCTGCGCGCTGCTTTGCGACAGGATCCTGACGTGATTCAAGTCGGCGAAATTCGCGACGCCGAGACGATGGAGATCGCGCTGAAAGCGGCTGAGACCGGCCATTTGGTGCTGTCGACCCTGCATACGCCGGACGTTGGCCGTACGATGAACCGGATCATCGCGCTCTCCGACGGCGGTGACTCCGACGATCTGCGCGATCGCCTGGGCGATTCGCTACAGGGCATCATCGCGCAGCGGCTTTTGCCGCGGGCCGACGGCTCGGGCATGGCGCTAGCGGCGGAGGTGCTGATGCTGACGGGCTCCGTCCGCGAGACGATCAAGCGGCCGCTCGGTAATCCGCCGCTGAAAGAGCTGATGGAATCGGGCGGGTCGATGTACGGCATGCAGACGTTCGAGATGCATATCAAGGAGCTGATCCGCGCCGGCATCGTCGAGCGCGAAGTCGGCCGCGCCGCGATGGGCTTCTGAGCACGACCGCGTCGCGCGGTCATTCTCGCCTCCACGTCGAGCCTGCCACGGAATCTTCGAGCAGCACGCCTTTGGCCGCCAGTTGCGCGCGTAGGGCGTCGGAGAGCGCGAAATCGCGCGCCGCGCGCGCGGCGTTGCGGCGCGCCACCAGCGCTTCGACTAGCGCGTCGTCCTCCATCACCGGCACCGGGCCGGCCAAGGTCAGGCCAATTGCGTCGCCCAGCTCGCGCACCAAGCGCGCGCGCATCGGCAGCGGATCTGGTTGATCGACGATTTCCCACAGCACCGCCAAGGCGCGCGGCGCGTCGAGGTCGTCGCGCAAGGCATCGCGAAATTTCTCGCGCAACGCCTCGAGCCGCGAGCTCCGGACACCCCAAGAGCCTTCGGCGCTGACTTCGGCGCTGCCGGTGCGCACGAACGCCCGCAGCCGTCGGCGCGCCGCTTCGGCGCCGCGCAATGCTTCACCCGAAAGACTGAGCGGGCTTCGGTAGTGCGCGGTGTACAAATAGTAGCGGAAGCCGCCTGGAGTTGCGCCTAAGGGTGACAAGTCGTCGAGGTTCGGCGGGTGCAGCTCGTGGGCGCGCGATTTCGAGATCTTCTCGCCGTCGAACAAGAGCCAGGCGCCGTGCATCCAGACCTGCACCCAGGGCGCCATTCCGAGCGCATTTTCGGCTTGAGCGATCTCGTTGGTGTGATGCACCGCTACGTGGTCGACGCCGCCGGTATGAATGTCGATCTGCGGGCCCAGGTGCTTGGTGGCCATCGCGCTGCACTCGATGTGCCGGCCTGGAAAGCCGACGCCCCACGGGCTCGGCCATTCGAGTTGGCGGCGCGGGCCGTCCGTTGGCGACAGTTTCCACAGCGCGAAATCGGCGGGACTGCGTTTGCCAGCGTCGTTCGCGACGCGGGCGTGCTCGGCCGAGGCGCGCAGCCGCGATAGCGCGCCATAGCCAGGATCGCGAGCGGTGTCGAAGTAGACGCCGTCGCGGGTCCGGTAGGTGAAGCCCTTCGCCTCCAACGTATGGATCATCGCCAATTGCTCGGGGATGTGCTCGGTGGCGCGCGCCCACACGTTCGGCTCGCGCACGTTCAACAGCTCCAGATCGCGCTTGAATAGCTCGGTCCACACGCGCGCGACTTCCAGGGCCGACGTGCCGGTCCGCTGTGAGGCCAGCTCGACCTTGTCCTCGCCGCAATCGGCGTCGTCGGTCAGGTGCCCGACATCGGTGATGTTGATCACGTGCTCGACCGCGAGGCCCTCCAGGCGCAGCGTGCGCGTCAGGAGGTCGGCCAAGACGTACGGCCGCATGTTGCCGAGGTGCTGGCGGCTGTAGACGGTCGGCCCGCAGCTGTAGACCCGGGCCAGGCCTGCGGTGCGCGGGTGGAACGGTTCGATGCTACGGCTGAGGGTGTTGTAGAGCTTGAGGTCGGTCACGAGGGTCTCCTGGCGCTAGAAAACGAGCGGCAGAAAACACGCGCTGGCCGCCCAAGGTTCGGGACGGCAGTTCGAAGCAGGCTCGCGTCGAGTCAGGCCGTCCGAGGACGGCAACAACACGTGACGCGGAGCGTGATCGCGAACATCGAACGAGCAGCCTAGCCCAAGCTGGACTTGAGGGCGAGGTGACGCTAGAGGTCCGGCTTCAGGTCCGATGTCAGCCCCAATCCAAGCCGCCGCGCATCTCGCTCCCCCGCAAGCCGTTCGCCAGGACTGGAGCCTCGCCCAGGTGCGGGCCTTGCACGATCTGCCGCTGTTTCAGCTGATCGATCGCGCGCGGGCCGTGCATCTCGCGCACCACACCGAAGACACGGTCCAGCTCTGCACCTTGCTCAGCGTGAAGACCGGCGGCTGTCCGGAAGACTGCGCCTACTGCCCGCAGTCTTCGCACCACCAAGCCGTGACCGGCGAGGCCATGCTCAAGGTAGAGGACGTGATTGAAAGCGCGCGGCGCGCCAAAGCGGCGGGCTCCACGCGCTTCTGTATGGGCGCCGCCTGGCGTGAAGTGAAAGACGGACCGGCGTTCGATCGCGTGCTCGATATGGTCAAGGGCGTAAAGGCCGAGGGGCTCGAAGCGTGCGTGACGCTTGGCATGCTGACCGCTGAGCAGGCTGCGAAACTGAAGGCGGCCGGCCTCGACGCTTACAACCACAACCTCGATACTTCGCCGGGCTTTTACAAGTCGATCATCTCGACCCGCACCTACAAGGATCGGCTCAACACGCTGTCCAACGTGCGCGACGCCGGCATCACCGTGTGCACCGGCGGCATCATCGGCATGGGGGAGGGCATCGACGATCGCTGCGCCATGCTGCTCGAGATAGCCAAGCTCGACCCGCAGCCCGAGAGCGTTCCCGTCAACGCGCTGGTGCGCGTCGCCGGCACCCCGCTGGAAGCTTTGCCGCCGATCGATCCGCTCGAGCTGGTGCGGATGATTGCGGTCGCGCGCGTGCTCTTGCCGCGCTCGAAAGTGCGCTTGAGCGCGGGCCGCACCGAGCTGCCGCGCGAAGCGCAGCTGATGTGCCTGTACGCCGGAGCCAACAGCATCTTCTACGGCGACAAGCTGCTGACGACGCCGAACCCCGGCACCGACGAAGACATGGATTTGCTCAGAGTCGCCGGGCTGAAGGGCGAAGTCTCCGCCGCAGCCGCGTCGAGCTGAGGCCGAGCAAGCCCAGCGCCAGGCTGGCGACCCCGCCGGGGCTGCCCGGTGTCAGCGCGCACTTGGTCTCGGGCAGCGCGCACTCAGTCGAGAAACCGTGGCGCGGATCGCAGTTGCTGCTCGAGGTCGCGCGCTTCGGCGTCAGCGCCGTGCAGATGCCGTCGACGTCATCTTGCTCGATGCTGGCCATCGACGTTTGACCAGGCGCGTAGCTGGGTCGCATCGTCGAGCCGGGCACGGTGGAGTGCGACAGCCCCAAGAAATGCCCGATCTCGTGGGTGATGACCGACGAGAAATCGATGTCGTCGGGGCCGACGTTGTCGATCGACATCGGTGACTGGGCGGTGTTGACCTCGACGTCGGCGTCGTAAATCGCACCAGAGTCGGCGTTGAAGATCAGCGTGGTCAAGGCCAGTGTGTCGATGGCGTTTTCGTACGGCCAGTCGTCGTCGCGGAACATGAAGATGTTCGCGTTGGGCGAATCCTGGTTGTACTCGGCCTGCCGGCACTCGACCGGCCCATAGTCGGTGATGGTGATCGACGGCCCGGCTCCGCCGCCACAGTCGGCGTTGAGCCACTGCTGGAAGCCAGCGACGACAGCGGCGTGGGCGTCGTCGTAGCTGATGCCGCGCAGCGCCGAGCCACCCCGCTGCAAGTCGAACGACACGCAGCTCGAGCCCCAATGCAAGAGCGGTCCCGTCACCAGGCAGCCGAGCTCGTTGTATTCGCAGTGTTGCTTCTTGTCGCTGCAGCCGTGAGTCAGGCAGAACGCGTTGCCGTGCGCGCTGCCGCAAAACAGTGCGCAGCCGACCGCTAGCGCGCCGGCGAAACGCCGCCCGCTCACTTCTGCACCGCGAGCCGCAACAGGCTGCGCGCTTCGGTGACCTGCAGCCCGCTCAGGCGTTTGACGGCCGAGCCGTCCTCGCCGACGAGCTCAGCCGCCTCCGGGCTGCGACGCAGCCGTTCGACGCCGGCGGTGTCACGCAACAGTGGGTAGTGGCCCTGCGCCATGGCCGTCACGCCGAGCGCGCCGTGCGTAGGCATCACGAACAGCACGCCGCGCGCACCGAGCTCGAGCATGGCCTCGCCGTGCACGAGCTCGCCCAGGTCACCGATGCGTCCGCCCAGCGTGCGCACCATCAGCTCTTCTTGTTTGGGGTCGGCTCCAGCCAGCAGCTCGAGCGCCCGCACGCGCGTGTACGTGACGATATGCCGGCGCTGGCCGATCTGCTCCCAGACCGATTCGGCATCGAGCGGCTCCGCGAGCAGCACGTGCCGGCTGCGCGCGACCAGCTCCTCGACCGGGACCGCCCGCGCCAGCGAGGCGAGCGCCGAGCGGCTCGCCAGCAGACCCAAGGCACCCGCCATCGCTACCCGCACGAACCCTCGTCGATCCATCGCCAGCCGAGCCTAGCATTTGGTCGTGTCAGCGCTTTTCGACCCAGGATTTGCGAGCCTGCCTCGGGGGGCGCTATAACTTCGGGCGGTTCGGCTCGCCGTTCGGCTGCCCTCACCGTCCCGCCCCAGCATGAGCTCAACCGTTTCCGCCTCTGTTTCGGGGCCGACCCTCGAAAGAGCGTCCCCCGGCCTGCTCGACGAGATCAAGGTCTACATCCAACGGCACCGCGGTGCCGTCGAGGAGATGGTACGCGGCGGTAAGGTCGAGTCGGGGTTGCCGGCCTCCGAGCGCTACAGCCGCGCCGTCGACGGGCTACTCTGCTCGCTGTTCAAGGCGCTCGAAGGCAAGTTGGCGAAAGACGTCAGCTTTGCTCAGCTCGGGTTGGCGGCTGTCGGCAGCTATGGGCGCGGCGCGCTTTCGCTGCACAGTGATCTCGACGTGCGGCTGCTCACGTCAGCGCGCGCGGACAAGGTCCGCAACGTGGCCGAAGCGCTGCTTTACCCGCTGTGGGACGCCGGGCTGATGATCGGTCACCAGGTGGTCGGTGCGCCGGAGCTGATCGAGCTAGCTCGCACCGATCTGCCGACCGCGACCACCTTGCTCGACTGGCGCGTGGTAGCCGGTGACAAGACCGGCACTGAAAAGCTGCTGAATCGCGCGTTCGAAGGCTTATTCGGCGCCAGTAACATCCAGCGTTTCCTAGACCGCATGGAGCAGCGGGCGGCCGAGCGCTCCGAGCGCTTCGGCGGTTCTGTCTACCTGCTCGAGCCCGACGTGAAGAACGGCATCGGCGGCCTGCGCGATCTCGACATCGCGCATTGGGCGGCGCGCGCGCGCTGGCGCGTGAATCATTTGTCGGAGCTGGTGCGGCTCGGCGTGCTCTTGCCGCGTGAGTGGCAGCAGATCGAAAACGCCGCAGCGTTGACTTGGCGCGTGCGCAACCTGTTGCACCTGTACGCGGGGCGAAGGTCCGATCGCTTGAGCTTCGACCGCCAAGAAGCGGTGGCGGAGCTGCTCGGATATGGCAGCGGCGGCCCGGGCGTCGAGGCCTTCATGAGCGAGTATTACCGCAACGCGCGCAACATGGTGCAGGCGCGCGAGATGCTGCTGTCGCGCGCGGCGCCACCGCCCAAGCGTCGACCGCGAGAAGAGTCGCTGGGCCGCGGGCTGAAGCTGACTAACCGCCAGGTTTCTCTCGAAGATCCCGCCCAGCTCGAGATCGACCCCGCGCTGGCGCTGCGGATTTACGACGAGGCCGTCAAGCGGGACTTGCCGGTTTATGGGTTCGCGCGCGACGCGATTGCGCGCGTCGCCGGATCGCCAGCGTTCTGCGAGGAGCTGCGCAAGAGCGAGGAGGCGGCGCGCTTGTTCGTGCGGCTGGTGACGACCGCGCAGCGCACGCAACTACGTGACGGCTCGGTGCTGAAGGAGCTGCATGACGTCGGGCTGCTCGTCGCGATGATTCCGGAGTTTGCTCCGGTCGTCGGTCGCGTGCACCACGACGTGTATCACGTGTACACGGTCGACGTGCACTCGGTGGCCGCGGTCGATCGGCTGCGCGCGCTGGTGCGCGGCGAGCTGGCGGCGGAGCACCCGTTGGCGTCCCGCCTCGCGGCCGAGCTCACGCGACCGGTGGTGCTGTTCTTCGCTGCGCTGTTGCACGATATCGGCAAGGACATCGGCGGCAAGAACCACGATCAGCGTGGCCAGGAGCTGTCGAAGACGATCCTGGAGCGCCTGGGGGTGTCGGAAGCCGACGCGCGCGAGGTCGGGCAGCTGATCTTCACGCACTTGAAGATGTATCACGTGGCCACGCGCCGAGACATTGACGACCCGAAGACGATCGAGCTGTTCGCGCAGGATTTGCACGGTCCCGAGGGTCTGCGCGAGCTGTACCTGCTGACGATCTGCGATGTTTCGACGACTAGCCCGACCGCGCTCACCAGTTGGAAAGCGCGCGTGTTGGAAGAGCTGTACGTGCACTCGTTCCGCTTCTTTACCGCCGGCACCGTGCAGCGCGGCACCGAGCGTTTGGAGCAGATCCGCGAAGAGGTCCGGGCGCTGTGCCCGGAGCGCGGCGAGCGCGAGTTCTTGGATCACTTCCTGGCGGCGATGCCGGAACGCTACATCTACTCCAATGATCCGCCGGACATCGTGCGTCACTCGCGTTTTGCGCGCCAAGCGCAGATGAAGCAAGTGAACGTCACGGTCATGACCACGAATGACCCGTACGTCGAAATCGGCTTCGTCGCCGACGATCGGCCCGGCTTGTTGGCGATGATCACCGCGACGCTGACCGCCGCGCGCTGCAAGGTGATCAGCGCGCAGGTTTACTCTTGGACCGATCAGTTCGGACGCTTGCGCGCCTTGGATTTGTTCTGGGTGCGCTCGGGCGAGAGTGCCGACGGCGTCACTTCGGCGCTGCCGAAGCTCGATCGCGATTTTTCGCGCTTGCTGGGGATGGAGCTGTCGCCCGGTGAGCTCGTGACTGGCGGCGCGTCGCGCTCGCGCTGGTCGGACCGGCCGACACCCAAGGTGCCGACCGAGGTCAATATCGACAACCGCTGCGCCACCGGGCACTCGGTGATCGAGGTCACGACCAAGGATCAGCTGGGCCTGCTGTTTTGGTTGGCCAACACGCTCGTGCACCTGAACCTTCAGATCTCGCTCGCCAAGATCAACACCGAAGGCACGCAGGTCGCCGACGTTTTCTACGTTACCGACACCTCGGGAGCCAAGATCACCCAGCCCGAGCGCATCGAAGAGGTCAAGAGCCGCATCCTCTCGACCATCGCTCATCTCGAAAAAGAGCGCTAAAATCGGCAGTTTTGCCCGGCAAAATCCGCCTCCTGCGGCTCGAAACTCCGTGCTTTGATAGGACGCCCATGAACATGCCTCGCGTCGGTCTCGTGGCTTTGTCGTCGTTTTGGCTCGCGCTCGCCGCGTGCGGCTCCACTCCGCAGCCGGTCACGCCCGATAATCCACCGCCGTTGGACGACCCTGCTCCCAAGAAGCCGAAGTCCGACGCCGTCGTCGCGCCCTCGAGCGAGCTGGTGAAGCGGGGCATGGACGCGATCCAAAAGCAGGATTTCGCCGGCGCCAAGAAGGTCTTGGGCGACGCGGTCGCCAAGGATCCGAAAGATCCGCAAGCCGTCTTCTACCTGGGCGTGGCGATGGACGGCCTCGGCGATATGCCGGGCGCCGTAGCGCAATACAAGAAGGCGCTCGAGCTCGACCCGAAGCTGGTCGAAGCCGCCGTCAACCTGTCGGGCGCTCAATACGAGCAGAAGGACGCGGCCGGTGCGCTGGCAACTGCAGACAAGGGTTTGAAGGCCAATCCCAAGAGCCCGGAGCTTTTGGTGAATCGCGCGCTGTCGCTAGAGGCGCTCGGCAAGAAGGACGAAGCCATGGCCGCGTACGGTGCCGCCACGAAGGCCAAGCCGGACGACCCGCAGCTGCGCATTACTTACGCCGAGTATTTGGCGGCGGCAGGCAAGCGCGACGACGCCCTGACCGAGCTGCGTGCCGTACAAAACGTCGAAGATCCGACGCTTTTGGCGGCGCTCGGTGTGCGTTTTGGCCGGCTCAAGGCGTTCCCGGACTGCGTGGCGGCGCTCGACAAAGCGCTCAAGCTGAAGGACAGCGCGGATCTGCACACGCGTCGTGGCGTTTGCCGTCACGACTTCGGCGACGATGCCGGCGCGCAGTCCGACTACGACGCCGCGCTCAAGCTCGACGCGAACTTCGCGCCTGCCTACTATTACTTGGGGCGTCACCTCGAGAAGAAGGACAAGAAGAAGGCGCTCGAGGCGCTCGATAAGGCGCAGAAGCTGGACCCGACCGGGCCGATCGGCAAGCAAGCCAAAGAAGCCGCGGAAGATCTGAAGAAGAAGAAGTGAGGGCGTGAACGTGCGGATGCGTGGCGCGTTGTTGATCGCCGTGGTGGTGGTGGTAGCCGCGTTCGCGATCTACAGCGTGCGCGCGTACGTAGCGAAAGCCAGCGATGCGGCGCCGAGCGCCGTCGTGACAATCGCTCCGACGCCCCCCGAACCACCAAGACTCCACCCGGAAACTCCCACTTTGTCGCTGAGCGGCGCGGCCGTGGATTTGAGCACCGTGATGGGTCGAGCGCGCAAGCTGGCCAACGCCTGGCAGTCCGATGCCACGCTGCTCGGCATCGAAGCCAGGCTCGCCAACGGCAAGATTCAGACGCAAGACGGCGCGAGCGCCAAGCTCACGTTCGGGCCGTCGCCGTTCGATTCCACGCAGGCGCGGTCGGGTTTGTTCGTGGTCGTGTATGACAAGTCCGGCATCAACGGCGCGCCCGCCCCCGGCAAACCCGGCACGCCGCTGCCCGAACCGATGTGCGCGCCGGAAGGCGTACTGGCGCACGTGGCGGAGCTGGGCGGCGGGACGATTGCGCTGCGCTACGCGCTCGACGCCGACCAGCGTCCGATGTGGCTCGCCACTTTAGCCACCCAGCCGCAGGACCCGCCGCGGTTGTTCGATCCGCAAGACTGCCATCTGCACGGCGTGCTCGCGCGGCGTAAGCTTCCCTGACGGCGGTATGGCTGCGCGAGCGAAACAGAGCGCCGGTATCTTGGTGCACCGCTTGAGCGCGCACGGGTTGGACGTGCTGCTGGTGCACCCGGGCGGGCCGTTTTGGACGAAAAAAGACGACGGCGCCTGGTTCATCCCTAAGGGTGAAATCGAAGCCGGGGAGGACCCGCTCGCCGCCGCGCTGCGCGAATTTCACGAAGAAGTCGGCGTCGAGCCACCGCACGGCGTGCCGCGCGAGCTCGGTACCGTGAAAAACAAGGGCGGCAAGCTGATCTACGCCTGGGCGCTGCACGGAGATCTCGACCTGTCCGGCTTCCACAGCAACACGTTCAGGCTCGAGTGGCCGCCGCGCTCGGGCAAAGAGCGCGAGTTTCCGGAGGTCGATCGCGCGCAGTACTTCACGGTCGAGCAAGCGCTGGCCAAGATGCATCCGGCGGAGCTGCCGTTGCTCGAACGGCTGCTGCGGCTACTTCAACCACCGTGAGACGCTACCTCAGTGCCGCATCGCCGGCCGGGCGCCTTTTGCCGGCTGCTTTCTTGTCGGCGCCCGCGCCACCGGTCTCGAGCTCTTTGCGTTGCTCGAGGCGTTTGACGGTGCGATCTGCGTGCTCGGCCAAACTCTTGTCGGAGTCTTTGAGCAGCGATTGGGCAAGCTTGAGCGTCTTGTCGTCGGGCCACTGGTAGGCGATCGACGCCAGAGCCATGCTGCGCGTTTGCGAGTCGAGCTTCTTCGACGCGACGACGTCGCCGCCGCAGCTGCTGAGTAGGCCTGCGGCAGGTCGACGACTTTGGTGCGGTCCCGCACGGCCTCGAGCAGCGGCCTCTAACAATCACGCGATGACCGCCGCTGCAGCCACCGCCAACGCTGCGGTCAATCCCGGCGACTCGATGCCGTACAAGTTCACGAGCTCCGGCACGCCGTGCTCGCTCTCGCCCTGAATCACAAAGTCTTGCGCCGCCGCGCCGCTCGGCGCGAGCTTCGGCCTGATCCCGGTGTACCCCCGCACCAACGCGCCTTCGCCCAGCGCCGGGAAATACGCGCGAATCGCCGCACAGAACCGCGCTTCGCGCCCTTCTTCAAACGCGTAGTCGACGCCGTCAACCCACGACACATCCGGTCCGAAGCGCGCTTGCCCGGCCAGATCGAGCGTGACGTGGACCCCCAAGCCGCCCGGTACCGGCACCGGATAAACCAGGTGTGAAAACGGCGACTGGCCCGATAGCGTGAAGTAGTGGCCCTTCGCAAAGTACTGGTCCGGGATGCTGCTCGCCGGCACGCCGCGAATCGAGCGCGCGACGTTTTGCGCCCAGAGTCCCGCAGCGTTCACGACGGTGCGGCACGTCACCGTCGTCGGTTCGGTACCGCCAATCTCTAGCTCGAAGCCGCCCGCATCGAGAACCCGGCCGCCCAGTAGCGGGCTGCTGGTCACGATTTGCGCGTCGTCAGCTACGGCGTCGCGCCGCAGCGCGGACATGAACGAGTGGCTGTCGACAATTCCCGTCGACGGCGAGAGCAAGCCGCGCACCGCCGCGACGGCGGGCTCGAGCGCCGCTACGTCTCGCGCTTCGAGCCATTCGAGATCGTGAACGCCGCAAGCCTCCGCGTTCGCACGAATCCGTTCGAGCGCCGGCACTTCGTTGTCGCGCGTCGCGACGATGATTTTCCCCAACTTTCGATACTCCACGCCGGCTTCCTCGGCATACGCGTAAAGCAGCGCGTTGCCTTCGACGCACAGCCGCGCTTTGAGGGAGAGGGGGGGGTAGTAGATGCCGGCGTGGATGACTTCGGAGTTGCGGGAGCTGGTGTGCTGGCCGAGCCGTGTTTCGCTTTCGAGCAGCGTGACCTCGCGACCGCCGAGCGCGAGGGCGCGCGCGATTGCTAGGCCAATGACGCCGCCACCGATGACGACGGCGTCGAGATTGCTCACGGCGACTCGGTCGTGATCTTCATCTGATACGCAAGGCTCGGGTCGATGTAGGCCGGCATAGTCGACGAATAGGGGTTATCGACGCGCCCGATCAGGCCGCCGAACGACGCATTGGTGTTGAACGGTGCGCTGTCGAAATAGGCGATCCCGTTGCCGCCGGATATGGCGACGCCGAACATGTATGTCTTACCGACCTTGAGCGTGTAACTCATGGTCCCCGAGCTGAGGAACCCAGTGCCGGTTTGGTTCGAGTTGACCTTGTCGATGCGGGCGACGAAGTTGTCGCCCGACTGCTCGAAGATCACCCAGCGCAGCTCGCGCGGGGACGCGAGCACCAGGTTCATCTGCATCTCGGTTACCTTGCGGGCCGAGGTGACCTGGATGACATCGCCCAACACGTAGCCCCCGGACTCCGTGGTGGCGTCTTCACCGACGCCCAGCGTTTCGACGACGCTCTTGGCGCACTTGGCGTCGGCGCCGCACACGCTGCCGGCGGCGGCGCAGTCGTCGGTCACCGTGCCGAGCGACTGGCCGTCCGCTGCGCATTTGCCGACCTTGTTGGCGAGGCAAGCGGTTTCGCCGGGCGGGCAGGGATACGGCACGCAGTCGGGCGAACCCTGCTGGACCTGGCAGGCGGTTCCCGACGGGCAGTATTGAATGGGGCCGCCCATCTTGCCGCCGTAGTCGCAGTAGTGGATGTCGCCGTCCTTGCAGTAGTACGTGTACGGCTCGCACACCTTGGTCTTGCAAATGCCATCGCTGGGATCGCAGAGCTTGTCGCCGCAGTCAGTGCCGGTCGCGGGCCAGGTCCCGTCGGGGTTGCAGGTCTTGGAGATATTGTTGAAGCACGAGAGCTGGTTGGGCTGGCAATCGTAATTGGTGCAATAGGCGTAGTTGCCGGACGCCTGACAGTGGGCCCATGGCGCTTGGCAATACTGCGACAACGTGCTGCCGATGCCGCTACCGTCACACAGGAAGACAGAGCCGTCTTGGCAGAACGACATGCCGGGGCCGCACGTTTGCTTCTGGCAGGCGCCGGCCACGCAGATCTTGTTATCGGCGACACAATCCATGCCCGTCTGGTCCCACGCGCTGCCGAACGTGTTGCACTTGGTGACGCGCGTGCCGTCGCAGCCCAACGCGGCAATCTCGCAGACCTTGGGTCGGCAGGCGCCCTTGTCGGCGTCGCAGACCTCACCGGGCTGGCACTCGGCCAACAGCGAGACGTCGGTGCCGTTCTTCGCGCACAGGTAAACGTTGTCGTGTTGACACACCTTCATGCCGCTGCTGCATGCCATGTCGCGGCACGCGCCCTGGTAGCAGGCTTGCTTGGTGGCGGCGCAGTCGGTGCCGCCGCGGGCGGGTCCAGAGCCGTTGCTGGTGCAAGTGGTGGCGACATCGCCGTCGCAAAGCGCTTCGCCGGGCGTGCAGGCCTGGTCACTGCAGCTGGCGTCGTCGTTGGCTTCGCGGCAAAACTGGCTCATCGCGCAGGTTTCCGTGAGCGTGCTGCCACCGCCGGTTTTGTCGCATTTCCAAATCGCGCCGTTTTTACAGAACTTGGTGTTCGGCACGCAGCTGGTCTCGGCGCAAACGCCGTCAGCGCAGGTCTGCGACGGCAAACAGGTGGATTCGATCAGCGACTCCGTCCCGTCGTCGCTGCAAACCTTGACGTTGAGCCCGTCGCAGCGTTTTGCGGCCGGCTCGCAAACGCGATCCGGAGTCGCCTTGTCCGAAGTTTTCGAGCTGCCGCTGCACGCAGCGATCAACAGCCCAAAACCGAGAATTACGCCCGCGTATCGCCCGATAACCTTACCCATCGCGATTGCTCCCGTTCCGTAGACGCCTACACACCTTAGTGCCCCGAAGGCAGGCGATCTCGTCAAAAATTGCTAATTGCCAGCTGCGACGACCAACGGCGGTAATTACAGCAGTACGTCCAACAGGCGATCGAGCTCGTCCCAGCTCGCGTATTTGACGAGGATCTCGCCCTTGCCGTCTTTTTCGCGCACTTCGACCTTGGTGCCGAGGCGCTTGGTCAAGCGTGCTTCCAGATCGCGCACGTTGGCGGGTTTGTCTTTGCCACCACCGCGCGTGCCGAGCGTCGTCTTACCGTCCTTCGAGGCACGCACGAGCGCTTCAGTCTGACGCACTGAAAGCCGCCCACGCACGATTTTTTCGGCCAGATCGGACAGCTGCTTGTCGTCGGGAGCGCCGAGCAAGGCTCGCGCGTGGCCTTCGCTCAGCTCGCCCAAGACCACTTTTTCGCGCACGTTGGCTGGCAGCCGCAGCAGGCGCAGCGCATTGGCGATCGTGGAGCGATCTTTGCCGACGCGCTGGGCGAGCGTGTCTTGGGTGTAACCGTGCTCTTTGACCAGGCGGTCCATCGCCTCGGCAAACTCGATCGGATCGAGATCTTCGCGCTGGATGTTCTCGATCAGCGCCAGCTCGAACGCGTCTTTGGCCGAGACGTCGCGGACGACGACCAGCACCTGCTTCATGTCGGCGCGCTGCGCGGCGCGCCACCGCCGCTCGCCGGCGATCAGCTCGAAGTCGTCGGAGCCGGCGCGTCGACGCACGACCAGCGGCTCGAGCAAGCCGTGCTCGCGGAGTGACGAGGCCAGCTCGTCGAGCTTGGTCGAATCGAAGTGCTGCCGCGGCTGCCCGCGCTGCGGCACGATCTTGTCGATCGGACACGAAAAGACGTTGCCGTCGCCGTAGCTGGGCGCGCTGCCGCCGGGCGTCGTGGCGGCGCGCTCGGCTTGTGGCGGCATGCGCGCTGGCAAGAGCGCGTCGAGGCCGCGGCCTAGCCCGCGGAGCGGCGGCTTGCGCGGTTCGTTCAAGCCGGTGCTCCGCCGAGCAGCTCGTGCGCCAAGCTCAAGTAGCCTTGCGCGCCCTTGCTGCCAACGTCGTAGAGCAGCGCGGGCAAGCCGTGCGAAGGCGCTTCGGACAAGCGCACGTTGCGCGGGATGATCGAATCGAAGACGCGGAAGTGCTTGCGCACCTCGTCGGCGACTTGGTGCGCGAGCCGATTTCGCGGATCCCACATCGTCAGCACGATGCCCTCGACCGTGAGCCCCGGATTCAACGAGTTTTTTATGCGATCAATGGTCGCCATCAAGTACGTGATGCCCTCGAGCGCATAATACTCCGGTTGCAGGGGCACGATCACGCGCTCCGCGGCCACCAAGACATTCAACGTGAGCACCCCCAGGGAAGGGGGCGAGTCGATGATCACGAACTCGTAGTCATGCGCGGTCTGCAGCAGCGTTCGCAGGTGCGTTCCGCGGTCTTCGTCGAATAGCTCGTATTCCACCGCGGTGAGATCTTGCGTGGCCGGCGCGAGGAAGAGCGTTTGCTGCGGTGTCGGCTGCAGCACTTCAGCCAGCGTCGCATTGCCGATCAGCGCGTCGTAGATCGTCAGCGGGGTGGTGCCCGGACGCACGCCGACGCCGCTGGAAGCGTTGCCTTGGGGGTCCATGTCGACGAGCAGCACTCGCCGCTCGGCAGCCGCCAGGCTCGACGCGAGGTTCACCGCCGTCGTCGTTTTGCCGACGCCGCCCTTCTGGTTGGCGATGGCGATGGTCATGGGCCTGCTCATTCGTCGCGCGACCCTACATGCGCTTGGCGAGCGCGAGCAACGAGCGCGAGAACGAGACAACAGGAAGGCGGGAAGACGGGAAGTTTCTTGGGTTCGCCGGGCCTGCGGCCCGCAGGCGAAACGAGGCGTCGCCCAGGCACGGACGCGATCTGGCGCCCGGTTTGCAACCCCCAAACATCCTTCCCGCCTTCCCGCCTTCCTGTTGATTCCTCTCGTTCCGTTCCAACTCTCCTTATCGAACTGCACCGAAGCTGCGACGCTTTTTTGGACGTAGGGCGACACTGTCGTATTGTGTACGTCGATGTAGGTGTAGGTAGGTGGTCTTGGAACGA
>JBBRMI010000004.1:0-129012 GCA_038230915.1 Polyangiales bacterium
ATCCGAAGACCTTCATCACACACGCGGCGTTGCTGCGTCAGGCTTTCGCCCATTGCGCAAGATTCCCCACTGCTGCCTCCCGTAGGAGTCTGGACCGTGTCTCAGTTCCAGTGTGGCTGTTCATCCTCTCAGACCAGCTACCCGTCTTAGCCTTGGTAGGCCATTACCCTACCAACTAGCTGATGGGCCGCAGACTCATCCTCAAGCGCAAGCTTACGTGTAGAGGCCTGCTTTGGCCGCAGCTTCAACGAAGCCGTGGTCTTATGCTGTATTAGCTCTCCTTTCGGAGAGTTATCCACCACTCGAGGGGAGATGATCTACGTGTTACTCACCCGTGCGCCACTGTACCGGGGCCGAAGCCCTTTCTCGTGCGACTTGCATGTGTTAGGCGCGCCGCTAACGTTCGTTCTGAGCCAGGATCAAACTCTCCAGTTTGAATCCTTCGGCGAACGTCAGAATCCGAAGAAACCGACATTGCCATGATGCTCGCTATCATTTGTATCGCCCAGCCGATGCCGCTCCGGGAAGGAACAAGCACGACTGGTGCGGGGACCACGCGATTTCTCGCGGGGTATTAGGACTCAGTTTTCAAGGACCGAGGGGAGCGGGTGCTCCCGGCAGCGGGGTCGCGGTATCTAGTTCTGGTTGTCTCTGGTGTCCAGAGATTTTTTCAGAACCTTCCGACTTTCTTTTCTTTCGGTGTCCCGATTGAAAATCAGTCGCCGACCTCTCTCTTCTCTGGAACCGGGAGTTTCCTTCCGAGGCCAGTCCGAGGAGAACCGGGGTGCCTTGCGGCCTGCTGTCGACCGCCGCCGTTGAAGGCCGCCGTCGAGGGAGGGGCTATATGGTCGATCCCATCCGACCAGGCAAGTTCTTTCGATCGCGTTTGATCGTTTTTCCAATCTTATCCACAAGTTGTGGATAAGTCGGGGAGGTTTTCTCCTTATGAGCGGGCCCGGCTTAGACCGAGAGAGCCGCAACGCTATCGATAAACCAGACTCCCAGCGGTTCGCGGACCAGGAAGACCTCCTCGCCGGAGGCTAGTCGAGCGAGGTAGCCAAGCTCAGCGTGCGACAGGTCCCGGGCCTGATAGCGGCCGAGAATAGTGATCGGGCTCCAGTCGTTTTCTAGCCAAATCGCGTCAGGGCGGCGATGCAGCCGCGAACGAGCAGGGGTTCTGACCCGCACGCGCGCCCAGTTCACCTGCGCGCGCGCCTCCGGCAGCGCCAACCCCGCCTCCTGGCCGAGCTCACGCGTGGCTTGGCCGAGGGCGCGGCGCGAAACGTTGAACGAGTGCTGAGGTAGGCAGAGCGCGATGGCGTAGCCGTCCGGCAAGGCCTCCATCACGAAGGTGCGACCTTTAGCCCGCACCGTAAGGCCGGAAATGTGGTGGAAGGCCGGCAACCGAGATTCTTTGACGACGGCCAGCACGATTCGCCACTCGGCCGCCGCCACTTTGATCTCGTAGGGCGAGAGCAGCCCGGCGTAGTCGACCGTCTCGCCCTCCCCGTCGACCAGCGCTGCAGCTAGGGCTCCGCAGTCGTCGCACAGCCGACTGAGTATGCCGCTGAAGGGCGAGTCACTTTGATCGCGGGCGGCGCCTCGGCGACGACGCTTCATCGGGCGGCTTCGGCTCGCTCGACTTGCGCCGTGAGCTCGTCGACCGCGCGATCGAGCTGAACGGCGGTGGCTTTGTGAAGCCTGTCGACCAGCTCGGTGCGAGCTTGAGCGGCCCGGCGCGTCAGCACTTCCGCATCAAGCATCTTCGTGAGTTCGGCCTTGGCAACGAGAACGCCAGGCACGCGCTCCTCGAGGCGAATGACGTGGTAGCCGAAGGCACTTTTTACGACCGAGCTCAGCTGGCCCGGACGTTCGAGCGCGAGCGCGGCGCGAGCGAAGTCCGGATCGAAGCCACCCCTCGATGCGATGAAGCCGGCGTCTTGTCGCTGGAACACGCGCCCTTCTGCCGTCACGAAGGGCAACGGCTCGGCTCGGATCTCGAAGCCCTCGTTCGGAAAAGCCTTGGCCAACCGGATCAGATCGTCGCCGCTGGTAGCGGCTTGGAGGGCCAAGGCGAGCTTGTTGGCTAGCCCGTGCGCGGCGGCATCGCGATCGGGTTTGTTATTTACGACGACGGCGTGCGTGGTGCGGACGCCGTCGGGACGGTCGAGCTCGACCCAGCGCTCGTGGACGATCTCCGACAGCTCGGCGTCCCTCGGCGGGCCGGCAGCGGCAGCGTCCGCCCCCAGCTGCTCGAGCAGGCTACGCCCGATCGCGGCGCGTTCGATCACGCGCGTCGACGCGCGCGACAAGAGCGCGCGCCCGCCCTGTGCAAATAGCGCATCGGACAGCGCCAAACCGACGGCTGCATGCGGATCGATACCTTGTCGCGCCGCGATGCGAGCGATCGTCGCCGCGCGGACTTGCTCGGCGCCCGCGCACGCCGTGACGCCTTGAGCGAGCGCGGAGCTGGTCGTCGAAGGCGGTGGAGGGCTGCTGCTCCTGCTGCACGCGAGCAGGGCCAGGAGCGGAAAAAGCGCCCGCGAGCCGCTCGTCATGCATCGCCCGCCTTGGGCCGCAGCAGATCCGTCGCGGCTTTGAGACAGAGGGCGCCGACGATCAGCAAATAGACGGCGACCAAGTCTTTGCGTTCGCCCAGCGCCTGCACGCCGCGCGCAAACGCCCAAGCGGCTGCCAGAACCAGGAAGCAGGAGATGAGGTCGAGGGCGCGCGCCACCGAGCCGGAGCGTACTCTGTCTAGTGCAGGGCCAGCCAGATCAACCCGATGCCAACGGCAACCGTGAGACCCGCGAGCGGCCAGAGCGCACGGGCGGCCCGCACGCGCCAGGCCGAAAACGTGTGTGGCCTGCCGACGCGCAGCGCGACATCGGTGCTGGCGCCGATCACGATCACGCCGCAGCCGAGCGCCAAGGTCTGGGCCAAGAGCGACGCGCCGGGACGTTCAACGCCGAACGCCAAGGCCACCGGGACGAGCCCGGCCGCGATACCCAGGCCCAGAACCGCCGAGGCAAAGCGAACGGGCTTGTGGCGCGGCTGGAGCGGCACGCCGGGCACGAGATTATCGAGCACATCGGCGTCGGGATCGCGCGGCGCCGCGCCCCAGGCCAGCGCGTGCAACAAGAAGCCGACGGCGCCGAGCGCTCCTCGCACGGCGTCGAGCTGGTCACTGCGCAGGAGTGGCCCGAGACTGGCCCACGCGCCGAAACAGCACGCGATGAAGCCGTAGACGCCCAAGAACCGGCCAACACGGGGCCGACTCGACGACAGCAGGAACGAGCCGGCCAGGGCGGCCAGAGCCAGGAGGGCGCAGCCGCGAGAGAAGAGCGAGGCGCCGCGTTGCAGCACCGGCGCGAGCACGGTCGCCAGCCAACCGTAAAGACCAGGAACGACGCGCGAGGCTTCGGCGAGGAAGAGCCGCCGCCGCTGCTCGTGAATCGCCTCGGTCATCGACGTTCGGCTCAGCTCGCGGCGAGGCGGTCGACGAAGTGCAGGAAGGTGAGCACGGCGTGACCGGTGCCGCCCTTCGGGTACATGCCGCGCGCGCGCTCGGCCAGCACCGGACCGGCGATGTCACAGTGCACCCACGGCACCTTGCCGACGAACTCGCGCAGGAAAAGCGCTGCCGTGATCGACCCGCCCCAACGGTCGCCGGTGTGTTTGAGATCGGCCACGTCGCTCTTCAGTTGCTCGCTGAGCTCTTCCAAGAGCGGCATGCGCCAAAACGACTCGCCGGCTTCGCGCGCCGACGCTTCGAGCATGGCCGCCAGCTTTTCGTCGGTGGCGTAGAAGGCCGAGCAGGTCTTGCCTAGGGCGACGAGCGCGGCGCCGGTCAGGGTGGCGGCGTCGACGATGACGTCTGGCTTGAGCGACACGGCGTACGCCAGAGCGTCGGCGAGAACGAGCCGGCCCTCGGCATCAGTGTTGATGATTTCGACCGTCTTGCCGTCGAGCGATGGGAACACGTCCGCCGGGCGATACGCGGAACCGTCGGGCATGTTCTCGGCGGCGCCGACCAACACGTGCAGCTCGATGTCCGGCTTGGTAGCGCCCACGGCTGCCATCAAGCCGAGCACAGCGGCGGCGCCTGCCATATCGCTCTTCATTTCGCCCATGCCGGCGGCGGGCTTGATGCAGAGACCCCCGGAGTCGAACGTCAGGCCCTTGCCGACGAAGACGACCTTCTTCTTTTTCTTCTTCGGCACGTAGCTCATGTGAATGAAGCGCGGCTCATTCGTCGACCCCTGCCCGACCGCGTAGTGAAGGTGCATGCCGGCGGCCAAGATGCCCTTTTTATCGAGCACTTTGACCTTGAAGCCGTGCTCTTTGCCGATGCGCTGCGCGATCTGCGCCAGCGTCTCCGGATACAGCTCGTTCGGCGGCTCGTTGACGGCGTCGCGCGCGATGCCGACCGCGCGGCCCACGGCGAGGCCGAGCTCGAGCTGCTTCTTCTGCTCGGCCGAGACTTTGCCGGAGACGAGTACGCTGACTTTGCCCAGCTCTGCCTTGGGTTTACGGTCACCGGTGAAATAGCGGGAGAACCTGTAGGCACCGAGCACGATGCCTTCGCCGACCGCGCGCAGCGACGGCACCGGATCCGGCAGCACCAGCGCCAGGCTCTTGGTCGTCGACGATTGCGCAGCGCGGACGGCGCTGGCCAGCGCGGCGCGGACGCGCGCTGCGTCAACTTCGGCTTTCGGCCCGAACCCGACGATCAGCAAACGCCGCGCCTTCACGCGCCCGAACGTCGGCACGTCGACTTGCTGTTCGAGCTTGCCGTCGAACTCGCTTGCCTTGAGGTGGCTGAGCAACCCACCGCCTAGTGCGTCCTCCAGCCCGAGCAGCGCGTGGGAGTCCGCGACCTCACCCGCAAACACGCCGACGATCAGAGCGTCGGCCCCAGTGTCTGCCGCCACGCCCGAGACCAGCTGAACGGAGAACGTCATTTTGAGTCGCCAAGCTAAGACAGCGATCTGGATTCGGCAACAAGGCGCGCTGAACGCGCTGCGCCGTCCCGTCCTCCTTCAGCGTCCACCGAACCTCGCAAGGCGTCCCGCTCGACTCGCGGGAGCGGTGTTTCTGGCCTATCCTTCGCGCATGGCATGCCGGGACATTCGCTTACTTGGGGTATCCCTACCCGCGCTGGGACTATTTCTCTGCGCTCGCTTCGCCGCCGCACAAAACCCCCCGAGCGCGGCGTTCCCGGCGGATCCGGCGCCGGCACCCGCGCCGGTGGCAGCACCGGCACCCGCGCCGCCACCGCCGGCGGCGCCGATGCCCACCGCTGCACCCGCCCCTCAACCCGCCGCAGCCCCTCAACCCGCCGCGGCCCCTCAGCCCACACCGCAGCCCTACGCGCCGAATCCAGGCGCCCAGCCGGGTTACGGCACCGCGTACGGTGAGCCCCCCCCTCCGCCGGCTCCGCCCGAGGACGAAAAATCGTCGATCCCACCGTTTTCGGTGCGCCTGGATCCGTTCAATTGGATCCTGGAGGGGCAGCTGGGCTTCGAGCTCGAAGTCGGATTGGCGAAATGGTTGTCAGTCGAGACGGTGCCGATGTTCGTCGTCGATGACACGCCGCCATGGCTCAACTTGGGTGGTGGCGACAGCCGCATCTACCAGCACAGCGGCGGCCTCGGACCGCTGGCGGGCGCGACGCTCGGCATCAATTTTTGGCCGAAGAAGGTGTTCAGAGGTTACGTGATCCGGACCGGGCTCACGAACTACTCGCTGGAGTACGAAACCAAGGACGGCGCCAAGCGCATAGACTACGTCGCGCATACGAAACGGCAGTTCTACGCGATGCTCGGCTCGGTCGAGCGCTGGGGTGCCTTCACGCTCGGTGGCGGTATCGGGCTCGGCTACGAGCTGAACAAGGACTCGCGCTGCGTAACCGACGTGTTCCGTCCTGCTGACTCTGCGCCGGGCAACTGCGATGAGATTCAGATCACCGTGCCGGTTTCGACCGGCCAGCGCGCGGTGGCCGCCGTCACGCCGTTCACCTATCCGTGGGAATTTTTGGCGCGCATCTCGCTTGGCGTGACAATCGACTGAAATCCCAAAAATGCCCGAACAATCGCAACAGGTCGTGCTGGTGACAGGCGCGAACGGCGCGCTCGGCTCGGCGGTCGTCGCGCGTTGTGCGGCGGACGGCGCGCGCGTCGTTGCGCTCGAGCGCAGCAAGAGCGGTGAAGTCACGCTCCAGCGCGAGAGCCCGCAAGTACTGCGACTCTCGGCCAGCACCAGCGACGCGCAAGCACTACCCAGCGCGATCGCGCGCGCCGAAGCGGACGTGGGCGCGCTTTCCGGCGCCGTGCTCACGGCCGGCGCCTGGCGCGGCGGGCACGACTTTCACGAAGCCGCCGCGGCTGCCGACTACCGCACGGTGATGGACGCAAACCTGGAAGCCGCGAACGTCGCGTTGCGCGCGATTTTACCAGGCATGATCGAGCGGCAGCGCGGCAGCGTGGTGCTGATCGGCTCGCGCTCCGGCGTGAGGCCGTACAGCGCTCCGGGCGACGCCGCCTACGCCGCCGCCAAAGCCGCGCTCACCGCGTTGGCGCAGGCGATCGCCGCCGAAGTGCTGGCGCACGGGGTGCGCGTTAACCTGGTGCTGCCGAGCACGATCGACACGGAGGCGAACCGGCAGGCGATGCCCGACGCCGATCACTCGCGTTGGGTGACGACCGATTCGCTCGGTGACGTGCTCGGGTTCCTGCTCTCGGACGGAGCACGCGACATCTCGGGTGCGGCGATTCCGGTCTACGGCCGCGTCGGCGTCTGAGCGTTCACCAGTATTTTTCGGTCGTGATGTGCCCGGGCGTGCGTTGGCGGTGACGGCGCAGCCCGCGCGCCACCAAGAGTGCGATCACTTCGTCGATCATGCTGGGGTTGCCGCACAGCATGAAATGCGAGCTTTCGGCAGCGATCGGCGTCGTTGCCCGGCGTTCGAGCTCACCCGTGTTGAGCGCGGCCGTCACCCTGCCCGCGAGCAAGCCCGACTCTGGCTCGCGGCTCAGCACCGGAACGTAGTGAAAGGCCGAGCCGCGCTGGCTGACCAGCGCCTCGAGCTCTTGGCGGTGGGCGAGCTCCGACGGCCCGCGCGCGCCGTGAACCAAGATCACCTTCGCCGCGCGCTCGAAAGCGGCGCCAGAACGCAACATCGACAGAAAGGGGCCGAGCCCGGTGCCGGTGGCCACCAGCCAGAGTTCGCGATGCGGCGGCACGTAGTCGAACGTGAAGAAGCCCTGCGGCTTGGGATCGAGCCACACGCTGGCCCCTTCGCGCAGCTCGAACATCGCTGGGGTCAGCTCGCCTTCGCCGACACAGGCTAGCAGCACCTCGAGCGGCTCGTCGGGCACCGATGCGAGTGAGTAGGAACGCGAGACAAAGCCACCCGGCAGTTGCAGTCCGAGGTTCATGAACTGGCCGGGACGGAACGCCGCGCGCGCAGCGAGCCTCAGAGTCATGAGGCCTGGGTGCCAATCGCGGCGGCTGACGACGGTGGTTTCTACGAGGGACAAGGGCTTATTGAAGCCGACTCTGCTCCAGCTCGGCAGTCAAAATCTCGGAAGGCCAGAAAAGCTGGAGCCGAACCACAGCTGGCACGCTCAGGCGAAGCCATCAGATGAGGGGATGGGGCTTTGAGCGCAGAAAAGTGGCAGCTACCCGTGAGAGACCGTGTACGCTTGGTCGGGATGTCGTTTCCGATCACGTGTACGGCTTGCCATAAGACGTTCACCATCTCGGACGAGATTTACGAGAAAAAGGTCGCTGGTCGCGTCGTTACGATCAAGTGCAAATCGTGCACCGCGGGGATTCGAGTCGACGGCACGAAGGGCGCCGCGCCTGCTGCGGCCGCCGCGCCTGCCGCGGCCGTGACGGCTGATCCGGCGGTCGCCGAAGCTCCCGCGGGTGAACCGCTGTGGGCGGTCGACTACGCCGATGGCCAAGACCGCGAGTTTACCACCGCCGAAGTGATCATCGAGCTCGAACGCGGCTTGGTGTTGGGCACCACGTTGGTGTGGCGCGACGGCATGGGCGAGTGGCTCGAAGTGCATCAAGTGCCAGAGCTCGCCAGCGAGCTGACCAAGATCGAGAATAGGAAAAAGGCTGCTGCCGTTGCAGCCGCCAAGGCTGCTGCCGCTGGGCCTGTACACAAGCCGCGCGCGCCCATGCCAACCGTGACCGGTTTGGCGGGCTTGCCGGGTGCGTTTGGGGCAAAGCCGCAGCAGCAATCGTCGTCCGACCTCGAGACTCCACTGCCGAAGCCGCGCGCTCAGCAGCCGTCGACGCCCGAGTTACCGAAGCCGCGCGCCCAGCAGCCTTCGTCACCACTGCTGCCGAAGCCACCACCACCAGCACCGCCGCCGATGGCCGCACCGGCGCCACCGATGGCTGCGCCCGCGCCACCGCCGATCACGCAGCCGTTGCCGTTCGCGCCACCGCCAGCGCTGCTTCCGGCACCCGAGCCCGCGTTCGACGCGACTCCGCCACTACCCGCCAGCGTCGCCAAGGTCGTTTCGCGACCGCCGCAGCCGCAGCCGGTATTCCCGATCAGCCAGAGCCCGCTGGTTGGGCTCGGCAACAACCCGGCGCTGGTCGCCGATCACGCGAGCGTGGAGTGGCCGGAAGCGAAGAAAAAGACCCCGCTGATCATCGTCGGCGTGATCGCCGTGGTCGCGGTCGTGGGCGGTGCGATCGCGCTGCTCGGCGGCAAAGACGAAGCGCCGCCGCCGGCCACGCCAATCTCCGCCCTACCGCCAACTCCGGCTGCCACCCCGACGCCCAGCCCCGCCGCGACACCAGCGACGACGCCGACGGCAGCGCAGACCGGCGCCGACACCGCCACCGGCAGTGACCCGGTCGCCACCCCGCCCGATCCGGGCGCCACACCGGGCGCCGGTTTCGCGGAGCTGTTCGCGGCTGGGGCGCGCAAAGCCGAGGCCAAAGGCGCGACCGTGGCGCCGACCGCGCGCTTCGACCCCGCGGCGACCAAGGGGCCGCTGGCGCACGCAGCGACTGACGCGCAAGCGTGCAAGCAGAGTGGCGGTCCGACCGGCAAAGTCACGGTTGCCGTGACGTTCGACCCGAACGGCAAGGTATCGAGCGCGGCCATCACCGACGGACCTTTCGCAGGCACCCCAACTGGCGCCTGCATCTCGTCGGCGTTGAAGCGCGCCGCGATCGCTCCGTTCAGCGGCCTGCCCGGAACGGTGAGCAAGACGTTCTCGATCCTGTGAACAATGAGCGGCCGCGTAGAAAAACCGCTCGTCTCGCTGGACGTGAGCTTCGGCGAAGCGCCACCGCAGGGCATGGTCACGCCGCTCTGCCAGTCGCTGCTCGAGCTGTGCCGTCCGCTGTTTCAGGACGAGGACGCCGCCGCCCGCTTGCGCCTGACTGCGCACGAGCTGCTCGAAAACATCGTCAAGTACAGCGCCGAGAACCCGTGCGAGCTGCGCTTCGAGCTGCGAAGGAACAGCGCGGGCGCGCTCACCGCCACGGTGCAAACGCGCAACGTGCCGCGCACTCAGAACCGTCAAGACGCCGCACAGCGACTGGTAGCGCTGACCGCGGCGGCCGACCCGCTCGAGCACTACGATTCGATCATCGCCTATAGCGCGCGGCAACCGGCCGGCTCGGGCCTGGGCCTTGCGCGCATCCACGCCGAAACCGAGTACCGCCTGAGCCACCGCTTCGAGGGCGATGCGCTGTTGATCGTGGCCAGCGGCGAGGTTTGGTTGAAGAAGGGTGCGCTTCCGTGAGCCAAGACCTCGACCTTCCGACGATCGAGACCGCTGCTTTCACGTGCAAGCCACGCTTCGACGACGGCAAACTGAGTGTCAGCTTCGGCGGCACTGGCGACGTCGCCGCGATCGAGGTTTTGGCCAGCTATTTGCAGCGCGTTCACGGCGAAGCCCAGCGCTTGAGCCTAAGCGAAGTGACGTGTGATTTCCGCAAGCTCTCGTTCATGAACTCGAGTTGTTTCAAAGCGTTCGTGGTTTGGATCGACACCGTCAAGAACGCGGCCAACGTTTATCGGATTCGCTTCTTGACGGATCCCGACATGCACTGGCAGCGCCGCAGTCTCGAGGCGCTGCGACGGCTCGCGACCAGCGTCGTCAGCGTCGAGGGCTGAGCTGGCCGACTGCGCAGACGCACCGGGAACACCCGCCGGCCAAGTTCGGGCTTTGGCGAGCCTTTCGCGAGGACCAAGTGCTTGGCAGGCCAGGCACCCCCCACGGAGCGTACTTGAGTACGTGAGCATCGGAACGCAGCGAAAACGAAGCCAAAACCCGAAATCGGCCGGCGTGCTCACCGCTCAAGACATGAGAAAAGGCAGGCCTACTGCGGCGGGCGGGTGCCGTTGAAGCGTTGTGTCGCCGAGCATTCGACAGCGGAGCAGTCCGGGTTGCCGTTGGTCTTCGTGGCGTAGGTGATGGTGCCTTCGATCGTGTCTTTGCTTTGCGTAGCGCTGACGGTCGAGTTGTACGTGTACGAGCAATTGCCGTCTTGCGTGGCGCGCGAGCCGTAGTTGGTGAGATTGAGCGAGCTGCCCTTGATCGTGCCGTCGAAGTCGGCGGAGCCGAAGAGTAAGGTAAAGAGCGCACCCGTCACGCCGTCGAGCGTGCCGTGAATCTTCTGCCCGTCTTGAGTGATGGCCAGACCGATTCCGCTGGTCGTTTTACCTTCGACCCAGTTGTCGAACTTGCAGGTGCTGGCGCCGTTGGTGATCGCGATTGTGTAGTTTCCGGCGACGTCGCCCGTGAACTCACTGTCACTACCGCAGCCGCATAGCCAGAGTAGCGGCAGCAAAATAGCGAGCGATTTACGTGATAAGGCCAGCATGCCTGACAGAGTAGCAATCCGCGTGCCTGACCAGGGAATCAATCCGACGTCGACGCCAGCCCGGCGCGCGCGCCCCTTCAACGCAGCCACAAATCCAGCCGCGCGCGAAGGCTGCGCAGGCGGGGCGTTTTGCCGGCAAGCTCGGGCTCTTCGTCGAAGGAGAGATCCGAGCGCACGCGGTTGACCGCGTTCAACACACGCTCGGCCGACGACTCCGGTGTAGGCAAAGCGGGCCATTCGGGCGCGTGCGCGGTGCCGCGCAACGGGTCAGCGACGCCCTCGGGTGAGAGCGAGTAGCGACGGCCGTCGGGCGTGAGCGGAGTCGCGCCCAAGTAGGCGCGCGAAAGCTCGGCGCTGCGCTCCGGCCTGTGCGCGCTTTCGGGAACGCCGCGCAACACCGCTTCCGCCATCGCGCGCGCTTGGGTGGCTCCGTCTTGCGCCGCCATCGTCATCGCCCAGCTCAAGATCGTGCGCAGTGAGCCCTTTTTGGCGGGAGCAAGCTCGAACACGACCTGGCCATCTTTCGTGGGCGCTTTTGCGCGCGCGGCTGCACCCGCGTTGCCTTGCACGGGCAGCTTTCCGTCGAGCGCCTGCTCGATCAGCATGCGCATCACCGAACGGTTGGCGCTCACGATCAATGCATCACCGGCGAGCGCGTAATACACCGGCAATTCGTGGCCCCGCTCACGCGCCAAAATTCGCACCACCTCCACGCCACGGTACGCCGCAAACGGCGCCCACTCGACCGCGCCCGGAGCGACGCTTTCCGCCAATTGGCGCACCGCCGCGAGCGCGACCACGGTCGCCACCCTGCTGCGCAAACCAACGACCGCGTAAACGGGCAAGCCGCTCAGCAAGTCAAAGTCGTCGCGCGGCGCGTCTTCGTGCCCAAGCTCCTCCGCCGAAGCGGGTCGTTCGATCGGCATGTCGCGCCCTTGCCGCGAAAAACGCGACGCCACTAGCAACTCGGAACGATCCGCGACGCCGACCATCGCGTAGGTGCCCAACCAGTCGAGCTGAATGCCGGGCCCACTTGCGGACGCCCAACGCAGGAAACCGGATAGCTCGCGACGCAGCGCCGACTGCGCACCAATACCCAAGCTGAAGCGCGCGCCCGAGGCGAGCTCGGCCGGAGCGACGTGACCGTCGCCGCCCAAGTCGAAGCGGCTGGCTTCGTCGGCGGGAACCAACGGTAACACGCGCATTTCGGCGTGTATCCCCTTGCTGTCGCCACGCCGCGCGCTCGACAGTCGAAGCGCGATCGGATCAATGTACGCGGACCAGCGCGCCTGGTACTGGCGCGCGAATTGTACGTAGCTGTCGCGCTCCACGGCCGAGACCTTGGTAACGGCTGGCAGATCGATCAGCGGCTCGAGCGCGGCAGGCGTGCCCCAGGCCGAACGCGGCGCCGTGCCAGGCGCCCAGTCGATGCGCGTGCCGTCCAGGTGTCGAAGCTCCGTGGCGGCGAACAAGCCGGAGCGAGCGAGCTCGTTCTTGTCGCTCGGGCTCTTGCCGTGCACCCAGCCGAAAAGCAACGCTGCGACCGGCGCTGCCGTGAGCTCGGCCAACGCGACTTGGCGGCGCGCCTCGGCGATCTTTTGCGCGGGCCCGACGACACTTTCGACGAACCGATCGCCGATGAAACCCAGCACCTCGGCCGGTACGTCGGCGTCGCGCGCGAGCATGTACTGAAAATCGGGCTCGTCGCCGAGCTTCGGCGCCTTGCCCTGAATCGTCGAGATCACCCGCTTGATCGCCGCGTCGCTGTTCGAGACCAACTCGAGCTCACCGACCACGGCGTGGTGCTGCCGCACGCGACCGTCCGACGAGCGCGCGACCTCGACGTTGATGCTTTCGTGGGTGAAGCTGCTGCTCTGCGTGCCGCCGTGCGCGGCGCCGTGCGTGGCCAGCGCTTTGAGCAGCGCCGCCCGAAACAGCAGCGGGCTCTTGAGCCGGAAAATCAGCGTGACGTCGCTGCCCTCGTGGACGTACGGATCGCTACCGGTCAGCGCGAAGTCTCGGACGACCTCCGGACCCAGCACGCGCGAAAGATCCCCGGTTTCGATGCCGAGCTCGGCGAGGTAGCGCGGCAAGGAACCGCGCTCGGTCGCGGCGCCGTCGAACAGGTCCGCCGCCGGCGCGCCGAACGTCTCGGCGAACGACAGAATCTCGGTGAATGCGCTGAAGCTCTGGGCGCGCACGAAGTAGAAATCCGCGGGAACCGCCCGAGCAAGCGGCTCTTCCGGCGGCGTCGCGTCGAGGCGCTTCGACAGCGCCGCCCACGGATGCCGCGAAAGCTCTGGCGGCTTGAGCTGCGCCAGCGCCACGCCGCGCGGTTGCTTCCCAGCCGACAGTACGGTGCCACGGCGCGTGGCGAGCGCGGCTTGTACCGCCGAGCGCCCCGCGAACGTGTCCATCAAGTCGGTCAGCTCGGCTCCGCCCGAGACGCCGGAGAAACTTTGATTCGTGCCCCCCGTGAGCTTGTAGCGAGCGCGCAGTCGCGTCGCAGCCGACGCGCCGAAAACGCCGCCCTCCCGCGCGAGGTAGTCGACCGCAGCCGTCGCCCACTGCCCCGCGAGCTCGGGCGACAGCGAGCCCGACGGCGCCGGCGCCAGAAACCGGAAATGATGCCCCGGCTGTGCGCCGACCGACGGCGTGTAGGCATCACCCATGATCTCGGAGGCGAGCTCGGCCTTCGGGCGACGGAGCCACAGCACCATCTCGGCCGCCTTACCGCGACTGACTAGTTGAAATGGCGCGCTACCGCCGGTGATCCGCGCTTCGGTCCCGAGCCAAAACAAGTCGCCCGGCACTTCGGCTGCGAACTCCGGCAGTACCAGCTCGAGAAGTTGTTCGTCGCCGTCGATGGCGTGGTGACGCACCTTGAGCAGCAGCGGCTCGGCATGCTCGACCGGCTGAATGCGACCGGTGCGCAGCTGGAGCGTGCCGGGCTCCGGCTCCTCGCTGAGCTGCGCCGGCTGCATTGCGCGTGGCGCATGGCTGGCGGGCGGTGCGGGCACGGCAGGCGCCGCTGCCGGTGGTTTGCAACCGCTCGCTACGAGCACGCACGTGATCAAGCCCGTGTGCACCAAACGTGAGCGCGACATCAAACCCGCCAGGCTAGCATGACCACTTTCCGTCAGGGAATGAGCACGAGCTTTCCGACCGTAGCCCCGCCTTGCAACGCCTCGTGGGCCCGAGCGGCCTCAGCGAACGGAAACTCGGTGACGGGCAACGGGCGCAGTGCGTTTACGGCGACCTCGGCCAACATGCGCGTCATCGCCTCCCCCAAGAGGTGTTGCTCCTCGAACAAATACGAAAGGTTGAAGCCGACGACACCCTTGTTGACGTTGACCATCTCGAGCGGATGAAAGCGCGGCGTACGCAGAAAGTCCCACGCCAGCTTGAGCCAATTCGGGCGACCACTGCCGCGGCTCAACATGCTGGTGAAGCCGTAAACGACCAGACGCCCGGTGGGCCGCAGGTGCGCGTAACCTTGCTTCAGCGTCTCAGCGCCGTTCGATTCGAGCACGTAGTGCAAGCCGCCGGGCGCCAAGCGCTCGACCTCGGGCCAGAGCGCCTGCGTACTCTTGTCGATCACGTGGCTGGCGCCATAGCTGAGCGCCGCCTCGCGCTTGTGACTCGCGCCCACGACGCCGATCGGCACCAGGCCGTCGGCGCGCGCGATTTGGAGCGCAGCCAAACCGACGCCGCCGGCCGCCGCGTGCACGAGCACGCGCTCACCGAGGCCCGGATGCGTGCGCAGAATTTCGCGAAGCGCGTAGTAAGCGGTCAAGTGCACGGTCGGAAAGGTGGCGGCCTCGGCGTGAGACCACGGTGCCGGCACGCGGAACAGCTGCGCGCGCGGCACGCAGATTTGCGTGGCGTAGCCGCCGAAGCGGGTCAAGCCGAAGACGCGTTCGCCGACCGCCAAGTCAGCGACACCGTCGCCCAGCTCAGCCACTTCACCCGAGAACTCGAAGCCCGGCGTGATCGGCCAACCCACGTATTTCTTAGCGGATTCGTACAGGCCAAGCCGCACCACAACGTCGGCGAAATTGACGCCCGCCGCGCGCGTCGCGACCCGCACGTCACCGGCGCCTAACTTGGGCTCGGGCGCGTCGACGACGCGCAGGCGTTCGAAGCTACCCGGCTTCGCGATCGAGATAATTTTCATGGCGGCCGCCGCGACTCAAAGCCCGCTTTGTTCGATCCAGCGCTGCGGGATGGTACCGAACGAGAGCAGCCAGTCGTTGTAGCGCTTCAGCGACCAGCCGCCTTCGTCGACCTTGCGGCGTTTGAGGCGCATCACTTCCATTTTGCCGATCAGGTAGCTCATCGGCACGGTCGGGGCAGCGGTGTACCAGTTTACGTCGCCTTCGGCGCGACCGCGTGTGAAGCCGACATGCTTCATCAGGTGCTTCACCGCGCCTTCGTAGTCGAGCTCGCCAGCGTGCAGGCCACAGTCGACCAAGATGCGGTGCGCGCGCCACAGCGCGTCGTGCAGCAAGTTGAGCCGCGCCGTGGGGTCGTGATTCACGCCGTGATCGACGGCCATTTGCTCGCACCACAGCGTCCAGCCTTCGTAAAACACCGCGTGCGCGAACCAGCGCCGCACCGGACTCGGGTGACGGTTGGCGATGCAAAACTGCAGGTGATGGCCGGGATAGGCCTCGTGGGCGCAGGTCGCTGGCACCCCGAAATGCTGGCTCACCTCGGCCGCGCGTTCCTTCGGCGTGGCGCGCGTCAGGCTCAGATCATTCACCCAAAACACGCCGAGCTGCTTCTTGTCGTAGCAACCGGGCGACGAGTATGCGGCAGTCGGAAACTGGTGACGAAAGAACTCCGGCACCGGTTTGACCAACAGCTCGTCGCCGACCGGAAAGCTGACGATGTCGGCGCGGCGGAAATCTTCCGCCACCCGTGCGGTCTCGTGGGCGTACTCGCTCAACAAGTCGCCCCGCACCGGCGACCAGTCGGCGGCCGCGCGCTCCAAGATGTCGCGCGGGCGCTTGCGCGACGAGATCCGCGACGCCTCGGCTTCCATCTCCTGCTCGATGCGTGTCACCAGCGTGCGGCCGTAGGCAAGCGCTTCGCCAGCCGTGAGATCCCAGCCGAGCCGCTCGCGCATCAGCGCCTCGAAACGCGGACGCCCGAGCGAGAAATCGCGCGGCTTTCCGGCGGCGACGCGCGACACGTGCTTGCCGTATCGTTTGAACGCAGCGGCGGCGGCGGTGAGCAGTGAATCTAGGCGTTTAAGCGGAACTTTTCCGGTCGCGGCCAACGGCTCGCGGATCGCATCGAACAACGCCGGCGCGCCGGCAACCGAGCTCTGAGCGGTCTCGCGCCACAGCGGCACCGGTCGACTCACCAGCTCCGCGGCGCCATCCAAGTAGTCGGGCAGCCTGGCTAGCCGCGACGCGATCGCCTCGGCCACTGGCGTCAGGTCATCGGCGTTGCGCACTACCAGGTGATGCACGCTGCCGAGCGCGCCGGAGACCCAGCTCTCCGGGTTCCGACGAAACGTTTCACGCTCGTACGACCAAGTCTCGGTGCGTAGCTCGGCCAACAGCGCGCGCCGGTCCAGCCAATCGTCACCGCGCAAATCGTTTTCGGGGATCGCTTCGACTTCTTCGAGCGTCTTTTGCAGCAGCTTCTGCTGGGCGCGGATCAGCTTTTCGGACGGCACCTCGAGCTCGCCGTCGAACTCGTGCCGGCCCATCGCGCTGCCCACACTCGGGAAACGCTCCATCGTCGTCTCGATGTAGCGCTCGCCGAGTAGCCGCAGCGCTCGAGCCTGCGGACCTGCTGGCGGAAGGCGCGGCGCCTTCTTCTTTTTCGACTTGCTCATGCCGGGGCCGACGCCGATTCCACGACTTTTTGGGTGCTGCGCAAGCGCGCGGTGTCGAGCGGGCTGGCCGAGCCGGCCAGGAGCTGCACGCGCACGGCTTTGTGAGGGAAACCGGGGCCAAACAGCGCCTCCGCTACCTCGGTGGCCTTGGCCGAACCGGTCGGACCGAGGGCTACCACAGCCACGATCGGCAACAGGTCCCCGAGCAAGCCGGCGCGCGAGAGCGCCTCGCGATCTTCGTCGTTACCGACGTGCACGCTCTGCACGAAGTGCCGTACGTCTACCTTCTTACCCAAGCCATCGATATTACGGCGGATGATCAGCTCGGGTTTCGCAAGAAATTCCGCAATCGCCGCTTCGATGAATGGCAAACCGCCACGCTCGGCCACAACGCGCTCAGGCAGCGCTAGAACATAACGCGCGGCCGTGATCACGGCGCAGACGCCTTTGTCCTGCTGCTCCAGCAGCTCGGCGCCGAGGAAGCGCAAGCCGCCCGAGGTGTGCGCCTCGAGCCGCTCGACCAGCTCTGCCAGCGGCGGCGGGTCGAGCAGCTTCACGTCCGCGTACTCGTCGAGGCTGGCTACACCGAGCGATAGCGCAGGCCCGAACGACATGTCCGGCTTGGGGTGGAAGCCCTCGGTGTATGCGGTGCGGATGCCGGCGCGACGGATCACGCGCGGGATCTCGCGAATCAAATCCAAGTGGCCGAGGAGTGCGACGGCGCCCGTCTTAGCGAAGCGCAACCGGAAACGTACTGGCGTGCCGATCCGCACTGGGCGGTACAGCTCGGGGCGCAGGCGCTTTCGCTCGGCTGGCGGCTTGGCGAGCTCTTCGGGTGGCAATTCGCCTCCAAAAACCAGCGGTTCCGCGGCCTTCTTCGCCTTCTTGGAGGGGTCCTGCACGATCGGCAAACTGACGCGCTGGTTCGGCTCGCGCGCACCGAGCGCACCCAAAAAGTCCTTGCGGTCGCTCCTCATCTTCGTGAGGTCGCAGGCGATGCCGCAGTCGTAGCAAACCAGCCGCCGCTTCTCGGCGTCGGCCTCGGCCAGGTTGGTCGCGTGAATGAACTGCCCGACGACTTTGCCGCACGGTGGGCTAGGGCGGCTGGCCAGCGCTTTGCGATACTCGCGCGCCAAAAATCCTTCTTCGAGCCCGATGTCGAAGTGGTCCCACGGCAAGCGCGCAGTCACGGGGATCGTGCCCAAGAACACCGCCGGGTCGATGTTGAAATGCTCGAGCGCTTCCTTCCACACGTCGAGCTTGACGTGCTCTTCCCACGAATCGAGCCGCGCGCCTTCGTGGTACGCGCGCTCGATCACGTCGCTCAAGCGGCGGTCGCCACGGGCCAAGATGCCCTCCAGGATGCTGGTCTCCGAGTCGTGCATGCGGATTTCGAGCCCGCGCACCTGGCGCACGGCTTGCCGCAACATTTGCTGCTTCCTCTGCGTTTGCGGCATTGAATCCTGCGCGCACCACTGAAACGGCGTGTGCGGCTTGGGCACGTGGGTCGAGACGCTGACCGTCACCTTCGGGCGACCGCCGACGCGCTTGCCGACTTGCAGCGCGTTCTTGCCCACCGACGCTATGCCGAGCACGTCTTCGTCTTCTTCGGTTGGCAGGCCGATGATGAAGTAGAGCTTCATCCGATCGAAGCCGCGCGAGAACGTTCGCTCGGCGGTTTCGAGCAGCTGCTCTTCGGTGACGTTCTTGTTGATCACGTCGCGCATGCGCTGCGTGCCGGCTTCGGGCGCGAACGTCAGGCCGGACGCGCGCACCTTGCGCATGTCGTCGAGAAGGTCTTCGGCCAAGCCGTAGGCGCGCAGCGACGCGACGCTCAGGCTGACCCGTTGCGGCGCCGTCTTCTCCACCAGCCGTTTGATCAGCGGCGAGATGCAGCTCACGTCGGCGGTCGAGAGCGCGGTCAGGCTAACTTCGTCTTGACCCGACTTTTCCAGGGCCCGCACGACCGTGTCGATCACTTCTTCGGGATTTCGCTCACGCACCGGACGGTAGATCATGCCCGCCTGGCAGAAGCGGCAGCCTTCGGTGCAGCCGCGCGCGACTTCGATGCTCATGCGGTCGAAAATCGCCTCCGGACCGCCAACAGGGCCGTCGTCGGGGAACGGAAATTTCGAAATGTTCTCGAGCAGCCGGCGCTCGATCGGAAACGGCAGGCCCGGCTCTTTCGGCCCGGTGACGATCATGAAGCCGTCGATCGGGTCGATCGCGGTTTCATACAGCGACGGCACGTACACGCCGCGCAGGTGCGCCAACTGAATCAGCCGCTCACGCCGCGATAGGCCTTTGCCCTTGCTGGCGGCCCAGCACAGCGCGATCTCGGTCGCGCCTTCCTCACCATCGCCGATCAGAATCGCGTCGAAGAAATCGGCAGCCGGCTCGCAGTGTGTCGCGACCGGACCACCCGCGACAATCAGCGGATCCGCGTCGCTACGCGCTGCGCTCCGTAGCGGAATACCCGACAGCTCGAGCATCGTCAGCACGTTGGTGTAGGTCAGCTCGTACTGCAGCGAAAACCCGACCATGTCGAAGTCGCACAGTGGGCGCGAGCTTTCGAGCGACACCAGGAGCTTGCCGTACTCGTACAGCTTCTTCTGCATGTCGGTCCACGGCAGGTAGGCGCGCTCGGCCAGCGTGCGCGGGTCGTCATTCAAGATCTTGTACAGGATGCGATAGCCGAGGTGGCTCATCCCGATGTCGTAGATTTCCGGGAACGCCAGGCAGACGCGCGCTTCGACACCTTGCCAAGACTTGCGCCGCACGCCGTGCTCGGCGCCGGTGTAGCGGTTGGGCTTCTCGACCTTGTCGAGAAACTTGGCGTAGGGATGATCGAGAAGTTGCATAGGCAAACGATCGGGCAAGTAGAAACGGGGCGCCTGGAACGCCAGGGGGCGCGAACATAGCGCAACCCTCCCGCGGCGGTAATTTGCTTCGCCCGGGCGCCCAATACCGCTGGCAGCGCCGGTTCGGAGCCGCGCGGGGCCACCGGGATGTCAAAGCTGCCGCCTCCCCCGGCGGGGCGGACACAGCTACAACCAGAGTCGTGAACGTCAGGCTGCTGATCGACTCCGTCGTCCGCGAGACCAGGGTCTTGGTGGCCGAGCTTGCGACCTCGGGCGGCCTGCGCGATTTGACCGACAGACCGCCACGCTCATCAAGAACCTCGACGGCTGCCTGATGAGCACGCTTCGCGCCGATCAAGTCCGTCCACTGCTGAGGTGAGCTGCAAAATACTGGGACCCGTGTAGGCTGGCTCGAATGCGCAGCCTACCGTTCGTTCTGTTCACGCTCGGTATCGCAGCTTGTTCGTCGTCGCCGACTACCGACGGCGTCGACAAGACGCCGACGATGCCGGACACGACCGTGTTCGACAATTGCGTCGACTTCGCCACCCGGCTGTGTGCCGACGCGGAGGGCTGCTGCCGCACCGCGTACGGTAATTTCAGCGCCGACGGCTGCCTGGCCACGTTCAAGCGCGAGGTGTGTCGCCCGGGCGCGGACGCGGTGACGGCCGGCAAAGCCACGTTCAATGAGGGCGCGGTCGACGATTGTTTGGCCGCGCACGCTGCCGCTCACGCCGTCTGCACCCCGACCTGGAAGCAAACCCTCGAGCTGCGAAAGAAAATCTACTCAGCTTGTCGCGTGCTCGACGGCACTGCGGAGCCCGGCCGCGGCTGCGCCATCACCACCACCTGCAAGCACCCGCCCGGCGCCGCCACCACCGAATGCGTGAAGAACGTGTGCCGCGTGATCGAAATCCTGCCCGAGGCCGCGGAGTGCCCGTTCCCGTCGGGGTCGGTTTCGGTGTGTGACGACGGATTGGCTTGCGACGCGCCGGGCCTTGGTACGACCGGGCATTGTGTGAAAGCCGGCGCCGCCGGCGAGAGCTGTGACGCCAGCGTGCTCGAAGGCACTGACTGCGGCCTCGGCAGCTTCTGCGATCCGGACACCGCCCTGTGTCAGGTAGCCGTCAACGCTGGCGGCACCGGCTGCGTACAGAGCAACCAATGCGTGTCGTTCGACTGCAACCGCATCGCCAACGAGTGCGCTCCGGCGCCCGCGGTATTGTCGCGAGACACGTGTCTGGGCGCGCCGGCTGCGCCTTAGAAGCTACGGGTTTTGAGCGAGCCGCAGGGTCGAGGTCGGGTAGGTCTTGATGTAGTTAATTCCCGTCGACACGGCGACGGTGATGTCGAGCTTGTCGCCGGCATTCGCAGTCGGCGCGCTGTACTTGCCGAGCGCGTCCGCGCCCTCGACGTTGGGCGTCCAGGTGTTGCCGACGGCTTGGACGGTCGCGGCGTTCATGTTCAGCCGAAGGCCGGTGATGTTCGCCGTCGCACCCAGGATGGTATTACCACCCGGGCTGACAAGCGTTCCCAAGTCGAACGTCGAGCCATTCGAGCCGGCGAGGATCAGTCCGTCGTAGCCGGCCGTCCCCGGCACCGTGATTTGAGTACCGCGCATCTTGAAAACCATCAAGCTGCTCGGATCCCCGAGCCGAAAGCCCCAGTTCACGAAGTCGTGGACTTTCGAGTCGGTGAAGTTCACCGTGCCGCCGACAGCTGTGGCACCAGTCACGAAATCCATGCCGTAGTTGATGTCGTAAACTTCCGTGCGCAACAGCGTGAGCTTCCCCGGCACCGCGCCTTTGAAGCCGGTGCCACAGCGATGCACCTTGGTGTCTTCGATCACGACCGAGCCAACGCCGTCCATTGTCGTGAAGATGCCGATCACGCCCGTGACGCCCTGAATCGAAAGGTCCGAGTTCTTGACCGTCAGGTTCACTAGGCCCGCGACATCGATCAACCCGACGCCTTTGGTTGACATGGTGACAGCGTCCAACGTCGCTACGGTAGTTCCCCGCAGATTGATGGCGTAAGTCGGATTTCCATCGAGCACCTGCACGTTCGTGAGATTCAGCGTGCTGTCGGTCGCGCGCACGATCGGTCCGCTTCCAGCATTCTCGAGGATGCCGCCGTTCACGCCGAGGACAGCGTTGGCGGTGAGCGTGGCGAACGCACTGCCCGCGTTGTTGAGCACCGCGTCGGTCGCCGATGTGACCACGGCTTTCGCGCCGTTGGAGAGCGTGAGGCACGACACGGCGCAGGCCGTGAAAGAGCTATCGACGATCGTAAGCGTGCCGGGCGTATCGCTGGCGCTCAGGCCAGCGAACGTGGCGACGCTTTGATGACCGGTGAACTTGAGGCCTTCGATCCGCGTATCACCCTTGATCGTGAACAATGAGGCGGCGGTGCCTTGCGCCGCGTCAAGCTTCAGCGTCACGGCACCCGAGGTTTTTGCCATCACTTTGACGCCGGCCGGGATGACGACCGACGGCGCCGGGATCGAGAACGTGCCGTCCAAAAACACGATCGTGTCGCCCGCTTTGGCGACGCTGGCCGCGTGAGCGAGCGTCAGGAATGGCTCGACCTCGCCGCCAGCATTGGTGTCGTTGCCGGTCAAGCTCACGTAAAGGCCTTTGATCGACACGACCGCGGGCTCGCCCCCAGCGCCGCCCGTCAGCTCGACCGCCGCAGCACCGGCTGCTCCACCCTGCGGCTCCAGGGTGGCAGGCATTCCGCCGGCGCCAGCCACGACTTCACCCGTCATCTCACCAGCAGCGCCGGTGATGCCGACGCCGCCTTCGCCGCCGTTCGTGTAATCGATCCTTGGTCGGCGCTTCGCGTCCGACGACCCGCACGCCGAGAACGCCATCGCGGCAGCGACCGACGACACCAAGCACAACCCCGACAGCGATACCAAGCGCATGGGGCGGCATGTAACCCCAGCCGCGCGCGCGCGGAAAGCGACTTCGCAAGCGACTGAAAGATCTGGCGAAAGGGCTTGGCTACCGCCGCTCCCACTCGCGGTATTCGGGCAGCACGGACTTCAGGCGAAGCTTCCTCTCGTGCTCGGGCGGCAGCGTCAAGCTGGGCGGCTTGATCGCTAAAAGTTTCTGCTCGTCGACGGCGTCGACCAGCTCGGCCGGCAGCTGATCCTGGGCGTACTTGCGGTAAATGCGCGAAGTGATGAAGAGATCGAACACCTCGGGGTCGAGGTGGTGCTGCTCTTTCATCTTGCCCATGATGAACATGACTTCACTCAGCTTCTTGGGCTGTTTGTAGGGGCGATCGATGGCCGTGAGCGCCTCGAACACGTCGGCGACAGCCATGATGCGCGCCGGCACCGACATGTCGCCGGCGAAGACGCCGCGCGGGTAGCCGGTGCCGTCCATCTTTTCGTGGTGCCCGGTGGCGTACTCGGGCACGCGCCGGAGCTGCGGCGGAAACGGCAGCGCGTTCAAGATATTCACGGTGTGAACCATGTGCGCGTTGATGACCAAGCGCTCTTTTTCGGTCAACGTGCCACGCGAAATCGAGAGATTCTGCACTTCTTCGGCGGTGAGTAGCGGCACACGCTGCCCGCCCATCTCGAGCGTCCGCTCGGCGATGCGCTTGATCCGGTCCTGACCTTCACGCGGCAAGAATTCGCCACCGAAGTTGGTCTTCTCGAGGAACGCCAGATCGTCCTTCAGGCTGACCAGGGCTTGCTCGAGGTCGCGCGCGACGGCGGTCGGATCCTCGCCGGCTTTTTCACGGTCGTAGGCCGTGAGGCGCGCGTCGCGTTGCATGACCTCGAAGCGCGCGCGCACCGTGTCGATGCGGTCGTTGATGGTCTCGAGCTTTTTGGACTTGTCCATCACGTGGACAGGTGTCACGACCTTGCCGCAGTCGTGCAGCCAAGCCGCAATGTGCAGCTCGTACCACTCGAGCTCGCTCAGCGAAAAATCTGCAAACGGGCCGGTTTTTGCGTCACAAGCCGCGCGCGCCAGCATCTCGGTGATCACCGGTACGCGCTCGCAGTGGCCGCCGGTATAGTCGCTCTTGGCGTCGATCGCCGAGGCGATCATCTTGATGAAGCTCTCCAGGAGATCGCGCTGCGCGTCGCGCAACAGCTTGTTCTGCAAGCTGACACCGGCTTGCGACGCCAGCACCTCGACCGTCTGCTGATCGAGGTCGTCGAACGGCACGACCTCGTTCGTCACTGCGTCACGTGAGTTGATCAGCTGCAAGACGCCCGCCACGCGACCGTTGGCGTCGAGCATCGGAATCGTCAGAAACGATTGCGAGCGATAACCGTTACGCGCGTCGAACGCCTTCGTTCCGCTGAAGTCGAAGCGCGTGGTGTCGTACGCGTTGGGGATGTTGATCGACTGCTTGCGCAGCGCTGCGTAGCTGGCAATGTGCCGATGGTTGGGCGCCCCCGAATCCGGATCGCGCAATGGAATCGGCGGCAACGTCGTCGGCCGCCCCGTCGTGCCGCCGATCGCGATGCCGAGCGAATCAGTGCGCATGATCGCAAAATGCAGGCTGTCTTCGTCTTGGCGCAGGTACAGCGTGCCGCCATCAGCCCGCGTCAGCTCCTTGGCCTCGAGCAAAATCGTCTCGAGCAAACGGTTGGTGTCGGTCTCAGCAGAGAGCGCGACCCCGACCCTGAGCAGCAGCTCCAGCCGGCGGAGCTTGTCGTCCGAAGCAGCCATAAACGCGGTCATGCTCCTACTGCTTCGATCATAAGTCGAGCGGTGCTAAGCCTCCCCGCGATGTTTCCGGCGGTGGCTGTCTCGGGGTAGGCGGGTCGCTGTCTCGGGGTCGGTGGGTCCCTGGCCACCTTCGCCTCCGTGCTAAAGCCGACACGATGTTTCCACGCGGCCCCCTCGCTATTCCTCAGCTGCCGGCGCCGGTAGACCGGATCTGGCGGATCCCGGGCTCGAAGAGCATCACCAACCGGGCGCTGATCTTGGCCGCCTTGGCCGAAGGCACGACGCGGCTCGACGGCGTGCTGGAGAGCGACGACACCCGCCACATGCAGCAGGCGCTGCTCGATCTGGGCATCGAGGTGCGCAAACTCTCGGCAACCACGCTGGAAATCGACGGCGGGCGCCGCCGGCTGCAGGCGCCGAAGAAACCGCTATTCGTCGGCAATAGCGGCACAACGGTGCGGTTCCTGACCGCGCTGGCCTGCCTGGTGGACGGCCCGGTCACGCTGGTCGGTGACGACGCGATGGCAAAGCGACCGATCGCCGACCTGGTCGATGGCCTCACTCAGCTGGGCGTGAAGATCGAATGCGCCACCGGCTGCCCTCCGTTGACAGTGTACGGCGGCAAGCTGCCGGGCGGGCGGCTCTCGATGCGCGGCGACCGCTCGAGCCAGTACTTCTCGGCGCTGCTGCTGGCCGGCGCCCTGTCCGAAGGCGAAACCGAGCTCAGCATCGAGGGCGACCTGGTTAGCCGTCCCTACGTGGAAATCACGCGCCGCATGGTCGCGGACTTTGGCGGCAAAATCGAGCTGACCGAGCGCGGTTTTTGGTGGCGCGGCGGCGGCAACTACGCGGCACGCGGCTACGACATCGAACCCGACGCTTCGAGCGCCAGCTACGCGTTCGCCTTCGCAGCCGCCACGGGCAGCCGGATCCAAGTGCCCGGCCTCGGACCCGGCGCACTCCAGGGCGACTACGGCTTCGTCGACTTGTTGCAGCAGATGGGCGCCCAAGTCGAGCGCGCGCCGCACGCCACCACCGTGCGCGGCGGCGCGACGCTGCGCGGCATCGACGCCGACATGTTTCACATCTCGGACACCGTGATGACGCTGGCCGCGATCGCGCCACTCGTTCAGGGGCCGACTACGATCCGCAACGTCGCGAACATCCGCATCAAAGAGACCGACCGCCTAGCAGCGACGGTCGCGGAGCTGCGGCGGCTCGGCCAAGTCGTGAACGAGGGGCCCGACTCCTTGCGGATCGAGCCACGCCCGGTCTCGCCTGCCGTCGTCCACAGCTACAAGGACCATCGCATGGCGATGAGCTTTGCCATCTTGGGCGCAGCACAGAGCGGAGTCTCGATCGAAGATCCGGCCTGCGTCGCCAAGACATATCCCGAGTTTTGGCGCGATTTGGCCGACGCTTACGGCGGCGCGTGGTCCCCGTCTTAACCACGAGCCAGGCCGTACGGCCTTGGTAACCAAAAAATGACGGGGCGCGCTCGTGACGACCCCCAGGAAGTCGGGTAAGAGGCCGGATTCTCGAGCGCTTGCTCCCTTCCTGAAAATGCCAGGCATTCGCATCCTCGGCACCGGCCACCACGTCCCGGGCCGGCCGTACACCAACCACGATCTCGCGCGGGTTCTCGATACCAGCGACGAGTGGATCCGCCAGCGCACGGGCATCGCGCAGCGCTATTTCTGCCCAGCGGACCAGGGCGTGTCCGACCTGGCCGTGCCGGCCGCCCAGCGCGCGCTCGAAGCCGCGGGCATGAAGGCGGAAGAGCTCGACTACATCTTGTTCAGCACGATGACGCCGGACAATTTGTTTCCGGGGTCCGGCGCGCTGCTCGGCGCGAAGCTCGGCTGCCCGGGCGTGCCGGCGCCCGATCTGCGCACCCAATGCGCGGCGATGGTGTTTGCGTTTCAGATGGCCGACGCGCTGTTGCTGGCGGACGCGGCGCGCAAGATTTTGATTGTCGGCGCTGAGGCGCACGCTGGCCTGATGCCGTGGAGTGATTGGGACATCCTGGAGGGGACGACCGATCGCAAGCCCTCGCCCGAAGCCTATGCCAGGGCGACCAAGCACCGCGGCTGGGCGATCATTTTCGGCGACGGCGCCGGCGCAATCGTGGTCGGCAAGGGCAGTGACGGCGCGGGCATCATCGCCACCGATCTTCACTCCGACGGTCGGTACGCTTCACAGCTGTGCGTTCCGGCCGGATTCCGCGGGCGGCCGTGGACCGGCGGAGCCGGCCCGGACGCCGACTCGTGGCTGATCCAAATGGAGGGCCGCGAGGTGTTCAAGTTCGCGGTCACGCGGCTGCCGCGTTCGGTGAAGGCCGTTTGCGACAAAGCCAAGCTCGCGGTCGGCGATGTCGATTGGTTCATCGCGCACCAGGCCAACCAGCGCATCAACGAGGCCGTAGCCGACAAGCTCAAGCTGCCGATCGAGAAATTTCCGAGCAACATCGATCGCTTCGGCAACACCTCGGCAGCCACGATCCCGATCCTGATGGACGAGATGCGCCGCGACGGGCGATTGCGCGAAGGCCAATTGGTCTGCCTGCTAGCGCTCGGCGCTGGCTTCCATTGGGGCAGCGTGCTGGTCCGCGTGTAGCGCGCCGCCTCAGCGGCATCGCGGCGTCTAGGGCCGTGCGAACGACGTCGAGATCTGCGCGTCGTCGATATAGATCGTGGAACGACCAGGCGTCAGCTTTGAGGCACCGTTGCCGATCACCCAATACAGCGGCTGGTTTATGGGGGCTGCGCCCAACACGAGCGTTAGCGCGCAGCACGTTCGCGGGAATTTTCTGGATGCGGCTGCCACCGTCCTCGACCCTTGAGGATGGCGAGATTGCGGCCGACCTTCAAGGGTCAATCGATCTGTAGCTTCTTGTACTTGATCCGCGTCGGGCGATCCGCGTCCGAGCCGAGCCGCCGTTTGCGATCTTCTTCGTAGGCTTGGTAGTTGCCCTCGAACCAGACAGTCTTGCTGTTGCCCTCGAACGCTAAGATGTGCGTGGCGATGCGATCCAAAAACCAGCGATCGTGGCTGATCACGACCGCACAACCCGGGAAGCCGAGCAAGGCTTCCTCCAGCGCACGCAACGTGTCGACGTCCAAGTCGTTGGTGGGCTCGTCAAGCAGCAACAGATTGCCGCCTTCCTTCAGCAGCTTGGCCAAGTGCACGCGGTTGCGCTCACCACCCGAAAGCGAGCCGACCTTCTTCTGCTGGTCGCTGCCCTTGAAGCCGAACCAACCGCAATACGCACGCGACGACACCTCGCGTTTGCCGAGCAGTAGCTTCTCTTCGCCGCCCGTGACCACCTGCCACACGTTTTGATCGCCAGCCAAAGCGCTGCGCGACTGATCGACGTAGGCAATCTTGACGGTCTCGCCAACCTTCAACTCGCCGCCGTCCGGCTTCTCTTCACCGACCAGCATCCGGAACAGCGTCGTCTTGCCGGCGCCGTTCGGGCCGATGATGCCGACGATCCCGCTGCGCGGTAGGCGGAAGCTCAAGTCGTCGACCAGCAGTCGATCGCCAAAGCCCTTCTTCAAGCCGGTCGCTTCGATCACTAAATCGCCGAGGCGCGGGCCGGGCGGGATCCCGATTTCGGTCGGATCACTCGGACCTTTGCTCGACTTGTCGACCAAGTCTTCGTACGCGGTCAAGCGCGCTTTGCTCTTGGCTTGGCGCGCGCGCGGCGACGCTCGCACCCATTCGAGCTCTTGCTTGAGCTTCCTTTGACGGGCGCTCTCTTGCTTCTCTTCCTGCGAAAGCCGCGCAGCCTTCTGCTCGAGCCAGCCCGAGTAATTGCCCTTAAACGGGTAGCCCTTGCCGCGGTCGAGCTCCAAAATCCACTCGGCGACGTCGTCCAAAAAGTAACGATCGTGGGTGACGGCCACCACCGTGCCCGCGTAGTCCTTCAGGAAATGCTCGAGCCACGCCACCGATTCGGCGTCGAGGTGGTTGGTCGGCTCGTCGAGCAAGAGCATGTCGGGCCGCGACAACAGAATGCGCGCCAGCGCCACGCGACGACGCTCACCGCCGGACAGCGTGGCGATCTCGGCTTCCGGCGGCGGCAGGCGCAGCGCGTCCATCGCCATTTCGACGCGCGAATCGAGGTTCCAGGCGTCGATCGCGTCGATGCGATCTTGCAGCGCGCCTTGCTGCTCGAGCACTTTGGTCATCTCATCGTCCGACATCGGCTCGCCCAGCTTCATGCTGATATTTTCGAAGTCGGTCACCAGCCCGCGGATGTCGGCGACGGCTTCGTCGACCGCTTCTTTCACGGTTTTAAGCGCGCCCAGATCCGGTTCTTGCGCGAAATATCCGATTTTGGTGCCCGGATACGGCTTGGCTTCGCCGATGAACTCCTTGTCGACGCCGGCCATGATCCGCAGAAGCGAGCTCTTGCCCGAGCCGTTGCTGCCGATCACGCCGATCTTGGCGCCGGGAAAGAACGCCAGCGTGATGTCCTCGAGCACGCGCTTTTCGGGAGGGTGAACGCGCGTGACGTTCTGCATCGTGAAGATGAACTCGGGCATGTGACCTCACTACTGAGACTCCGCGGCGCCGGCAATTGGGGCAAGTAAACCTGCGGCCGACCCCTTGGTTTTCCATGCGGCTTTCGCGCTCTGCCTCTTGGCCCCAGGTAACCGCCATCGCCTGCGTCGCGGCGGCGTGCCTACTCGGATGCTCGGTGACGACCGGGCCCGATACCGGTGCGGACCCGACCGCGCGGGCCGGTGGCAGAATGTCCGACACCGGCGGCTCCGCGCTCGGCGGCAGCACCTCAGCAGGTGGGCTTGCGACGGTCGCCGGAGCGAGTGGCAGCGGCATAGCCGGCACGGCACCCCACGGCGGCGCCGGCACGCAGGGCAGCAGCGGCGCCGGCAGCGCCGGCACGACGGGCGCGATGGCGGGCGGTGCTGGGATCGGTGGCGCCGCGCCGTCGGTCCCGCTCGACGCGGCGCTGTTGAGCAAGTGCAGCGGGGCGAAGCCGATCGTTTGCCATTTGGACGCGGCCGACGGCAATTGGGATGTCACGGTCGACGTCGGCTCCGACACCGTTGCCGGCAACTCGCGCGTCGCGGCGGAGACACGCCACGTTTACGGCGACACCCGCGCCACCACCGTCGGCGCGCATGAGCTCCTGAGCTTTACGGCCAATGTTCGGATGGAAAAGCACGACGGCGGACAAGGCGCGCCCTCCAGCATCCTCGACCTGACGATCGATGGCAACGCGCCCACGCTGGGCGGTGTGGGACTGCGCGCCGCGCCGACCGCGATCACGGTCTTCGTCGCCGGTGATTCCACGCTGTGCGATTGGATCGGCAGCAACACGTCGGCCGTGAACGATGATGAAACCGGCTGGGCCCAGGCGCTGGCGCAGTACTTCAAGCCGGGCGTCGCGGTCGCCAACTACGCCGACTCAGGCGAGACCGCGGGCGGCTTTTACGGCAAGTTCTTCCCGCTGGCGAAGGCCGCGATGAAAGCCGGCGACTACCTGTTCGTCCAATTCGGTCACAACGATCAGAAGAGCGCCACCGACATCGCCAACTACAAGACCAATCTGATGAAGTACGTGACCGACGCGCGCGCGAAGAACGCCACACCGGTGCTGTTCACGCCCGTCTCGCGCTCCGGCGGCTCCGACGCGGACCCTGGTTTTGCTGGGCTCGACCAGCAAGTGCGCGATCTGGCTGCGGCCGAAAAGCTCGCATACATCGATCTTACGCTGCTATCGCGGAACTACTACAAGACGGTACCGGACAAGAAGCTGCTGTTCGTCGACAGCGGTACGCATCTGACCAGCTTGGGCGCAAGCTCGGTCGCCGGTTTGGTGTCGGCCGCCGTCAAAGGCGGCGACCTGCCGCTCAAGGCGTTCGTCAGGTAGCGCCGCCGCGCAATCGACAGGCCTCGCGGTGCGCGCTCACGCCGCGGCGGAGCTGCCTTCGCTGCGCAGGTCGGTCAAAATCGCGTCAACATTCTTCTTGGCGTCGCCAAACAGCATGCGGGTTTCTTGCTTGAAAAAAAGCGGATTTTCGACACCAGCGTAGCCGCTCGCCATGCTGCGCTTCATGACGATGGTGGTCTTGGCTTTCCAAACTTCCAGCACCGGCATGCCGTAAATCGGGCTCGAGGTGTCGTCGAGGGCTCCGGGGTTGACGATGTCGTTGGCTCCGATCACGAGCACCACGTCAGTCTCGGGGAAGTCTTCGTTGATCTCGTCCATCTCGAGCACGATGTCGTACGGCACCTTGGCCTCGGCCAAGAGCACGTTCATGTGACCGGGCAGCCGCCCCGCAACCGGATGAATCGCGAAGCGCACGCGGGCGCCACGCTTGCGTACCAGCTCGGCAATCTCGAACAGCGCGTACTGCGCGTGGGCCACGGCCATGCCATAGCCGGGAACGACGACGACGTTCTTGGCGGAGCGCAACAACGCCGCTGTCTCGGCCGGCGTGATGCTGGTGACTTCGCCCTCTGGCTCGCCGGCCGCCTTGGCCGGCTTGGCGCCTTCGTCGGCGCCGAAGCCGCCGAAGATCACGCTCAGGAACGAGCGATTCATCGCCTTGCACATGATGTAGCTGAGGATCGCGCCGCTCGAGCCAACCAGCGCGCCGGTGATGATCAACAGATCGTTGCTGAGCATGAAGCCAGCCGCAGCCGCTGCCCAACCCGAGTAGCTGTTCAGCATCGAGACCACGACCGGCATATCGGCGCCACCGATCGCCATCACGATGTGTACGCCGATGAAACCAGCGATACCGGTCATGATCAAGAGCGACGGCAAGCCAACGTCTGTTGGTACGCCGACGTAGCGCAAGGCCAAAACTACGCACGCTGCCAACAGGCCGGCGTTCAACGCGTGACGCCCGGGCAGCAGCAGCGGTTTACTGCGCAGCGTGCCGCGCAGCTTGAAGAACGCGATGATCGAGCCCGTGAACGTCAGCGCGCCGACGAACACACCGACGAAAATCTCGATTTCATGCAGCAGCTGTTCAGTCGACGTGGGAGAGGCGTGGCCACCCAAGTAGCTGGCGATACCGACCAGCACCGCCGCCAGCCCGACGAAGCTGTGCAGCACCGCCACCAGCTCGGGCATGCCGGTCATCTCGACGCGCGAGGCCAAGAGCGCGCCGATGCCGGCCCCAACCGCGATCGCGCCGGACAACATGCCGAAGCTCGAAACGTGGCCGAGCGCGGTGATGGCGACGGCCAGCAGCATGCCCACGATGCCGAAGCCGTTGCCGCGCCGGGCGGTCGCCTGCGTGGAAAGCCCGCCCAGGCTGAGAATGAACAGCACGGCTGCGACCAGGTACGAAACAGTGATGAGGCTGGCCGGGATCGTCATGTTTATGCCTCCTACCTCTGAAACATCTTCAGCATGCGCTGAGTGACCAAGAAGCCGCCGGCGACGTTGATCGTCGCGATCAGCACCGCGACCGCAGACAAGATCGTCACCGGCGACGCGATCGGACCGGAAATCTGCAGCATACCGCCAACCAAGATGATGCCACTGACAGCGTTGGTGACGCTCATCAACGGCGTGTGTAACGCTGGCGACACGTTCCACACGACTTGCCAGCCGATGAAGCAGGCCAGCACGAACACCGTCAGGTGGCCGACGAACGCCGCCGGCGCGAACGCACCCGCCAACAGCAAAAGGCCGAGCGTGACGGCGATCACCGCCAGCGAAGCCCCGGCACTTTCTTCGGCTTTCTTCGGGCGCGGCGGCGGGATGCTGGGCGCACGCTCTTTACGTTCGACCGGCTTGGGCGGTTCTTTGCGTGGCGGCGGCCAAAGCAGCTCGCCGTCGCGCAGCACGATCGCGCCGCGCACGACTTCATCCTCCAAGTCGATGTGAAAGCTCTTGGCGCCGCCCATGTCGGCCAGCAGATGCGTGAGGTTCGAGCCGTACAGTTGGCTGGCGGTCGGCGCCAAGCGGCTGGGCAAGTCGACATAGCCAATCACGGTGACGCCGTGCTGCTCGATGACTTGGCCCGGCTGCGTCAGAGAACAGTTGCCGCCCGACTCCGCCGCCATGTCGACGATCACCGAGCCTTGGCGCATCGATTTCACCATGTCTTCGGTGATCAAGACCGGCGCGGGTTTGCCGGGCACCAGCGCCGTGGTGATGATGATGTCGACTTCTGCTGCTTGCACCGCGAACAGCGCCATCTCGGCGGCGATGAACTCTTTGCTCATCTCCTTCGCGTAGCCACCGCTGCCGCTGCCGTCTTCGTGCAGGCTGACGGTCAGAAACTCGGCGCCCATGCTCTGCACCTGCTCGCGCACTTCAGCTCGCGTATCGAACGCGCGCACGATTGCGCCGAGGCCGCGCGCCGCGCCAATCGCCGACAACCCGGCGACACCAGCGCCGATCACCATCACTTTGGCTGGCGGCACTTTGCCGGCCGCCGTCATCTGACCGGTGAAGAAACGGCCGTAAAAGCTGGCGGCTTCGATCACCGCTCGGTAGCCGGCGATGTTGGCCATCGAGCTGAGCGCGTCCATCTTTTGGGCGCGCGTGATGCGCGGAACCTGGTCGATGGCGAGCACGGTGGCTTTACGTTTGGCCAGCCGCTCGACGAGCTCTTGGTTCTTAGCCGGGAAGATGAAGCCTATCAGCTTGCCACCTTCACGCAGCAAGTCGGCTTCGTGCTCGTTCAAGTCGGAGTTGTGCTCGGGCGGCTGCACCTTGAGCACCAAGTCGGTCTCTTGCCAGATCTGCTTAGCAGAGCTGGCGATGGTGGCGCCGTGCGCGACGTAGTCGCTGTCCCGAAACGACGCGCCGGCTCCGGCGTCCTTTTCGACGAACACCTCGAACCCGAGCTTGATCAGGCGCGCGACGGTCTCGGGAGTCGCGGCCACTCGTCGCTCGCCTCGCCTAACTTCCTTCGGAACGCCTACCTTCATGGCTGCTCGATCAGCTAGTCACGTGCCACCGCCTCCGTGTCCAAGCGCGAGCAAAAAGCTGCGCCTCATTCACGGGCCCCGAGCGTGCCACAGCAGATCCGCCAAGTACAGCCCGACACGCCGCCCCAACAGCTCAATTTTCGGGCATTTTAGCCAGATTTGCGCGTCCCGCCCGGTAGGCCTGTCCCGCGGCCCAGCTGCTACTTCGCGCGCGAGCCCAAAGCGCGAGCTGGATCACCCTTACCCAACCTTGGCACGATCCGATCGCAATCATCCACAGAAGGCCGGAGTGAACAAAAACCCGGCGAGGCCGAGCGCCGATTCCGCTTCTGCAGACGCGAGCCGCCACGCTCCAAGGGCGAAGCTCAACCAAACAAAAACCAAGCCCGGCTTCTATTCCGCAGGAACAGAAGCCGGCAAAGTCTGCGAAACTTCTTGGACGGGCTCGAATTCCTTTTCGATGGCGAGCAGCGCGCGCGAGCGGCCGGCGTGTTTGGCGCGGTAGAGGGCCGCGTCGGCGGCGCGGATCAGCTCGCCGGCGTTGGAGCTCCCAAATTGGTCGGTGGCGGCAACGCCGATGCTGATGCTGTGTGCGATCGGCGTGCCGCTGTATTGCGTCGGCGCGTCGGCCAGTGAGCGGCACAGGCGCTGCGCGACGCTTAGGCCCGTCTTGGCGTCGCATTCGGGCAGGACGGCGATGAATTCCTCACCACCCAAACGCCCCACGGAATCGTAGGCGCGCACGCCGGCTTTCAGGCGCCGCGCGGCTTCACGCAGGACGGCGTCGCCGGCGGCATGACCGTGCGTGTCGTTGATCGTCTTGAAATGGTCGAGATCACCCATCAGCACCGAGACGGGCGCGCCACGACGCGACGCCCGCACCAGCTCTTTCGTGAGCTGCTCGAGCACCGCGCCGCGATTCAAGAGGCCGGTGAGCGAGTCGTGCATCGCCTCGAAGCGCAGGCTCTCGCGCGCTTTGACCAATTGTTCTTGCAACTCAATCACGCGGCGCCCCGCGCGTAGCCGCACCTTGAGCTCGAGCGGATTGCACGGCTTGACCAGGTAGTCATCGGCGCCCGCGTCCAGACCGGCGATGATGTCGCTCTTGTCGTCTTTGGCAGTGAGCAGCACGATGTACACGTACGGTTCCTGAGGACCGCCGCGAATCGCCTTGCATACCTCGATGCCGTCTTTCTTCGGCATCACCCAATCGACGACCAACAGCCGTAACTCGTTATCGTCGTTCAACGCTTGAAGAGCGGACTCGCCATCGCGCGCGAGCGTGACTTGATAGCCCCAGCCCGCCAGCCAATGCTCGAGCATGGTTCGCGCAATGGGCTCATCATCCGCTAGCAGTATCTTCATGCTCGAGGCCGCCTGGGACGAGTTTCACCGAGTCCTTGAAGCGCCGCCATCTTCTCGCTCAACAAAGAACAACGGCTTTAGCCACCGGCAGCTTAAGTCCCCGAGGCGCGCCGCGGAGCCGGCGACTCAGCCAGTTCAGGTTGGACAGGCTTAATCCGCGAAATGACGACACATTCTAGCGGCCCTGTCCCTACCGCGCTGCTAGGCTCCGCCCAACGTCGTGCTGCGCGCGCTCCGAGCCCTCCGGCTGTTTTGGACGATCATCGCCTCGTATGCGCTGGTGTGGGTGTTTGCGCGCTGGAGCTCGGTCGAGGCGCGCGCGCGGCGCTTCGAGCGGGCGCACAAGAAGAACGCCGAACGGCTCGCGAACGGCTTTGTCGAGCTGCGCGGCGTGTTCATCAAGACCGGTCAGGTGCTGAGCGTCACCGGTACGTTCTTGCCGATCGCGTACGGCGAAGCGCTGGCCAAGCTGCAAGACAGAGTGCCGGCCCGGCCGTTCAGCGAAATCGCGAGCCGACTCCAGGAAGCGTTCGGCCCCGACGCGCTGTCGCGTTTCGGCAGCTTCGAAGAGCAGCCGGTCGCCGCTGCGTCGCTCGCCCAAGTGCACCGCGCGACGGCGCGTGATGGCCGGGCGCTGGCGGTCAAGGTGCTGTATCCGGATATCGAGCGGCTGGTGCGCATCGACTTGGGCGTCCTGCGGTCGCTGCTGCCGGTCGCGCGGTTGCTGCTACCGGTGTCACGCATGGAGCGCGTGCTGGAGCAGTTGGCGGCGATGCTGTCGCGCGAGACCGACTACGTGCACGAGCGGCAAAACATCGAGCGTCTGCGGATAATCTTCGCCGGTCGCAGCGACGTCGTCGTGCCCGAGGTAGACGCCGGGCTCACGCGCGCCGGCGTGCTGTCGATGTCGTTCGAAGCCGGCGTGAAGATCAATGACCGCGACGCGCTGGCCGGCATCGGCGTGGAGCCGGAGGCCGTAGCCAAGCTGCTGGTCGGATGTTACGTCACGATGCTGTTTCAGCACCGCGTGTTTCATGCCGATCCGCACCCGGGCAATTTCCTGGTGCGACCCGGGCCACAGTTAGTGATCTTGGACTACGGCGCGGTCGAAGAAGTGACCGAACGGCTGCAGCAAGGCATGAAGCGCGTGGCGATGGGCGTGATGGCTCGGAACGACGACGAGATCTTGGCTGGGCTCGAGCGGATGGGCTTCGTCGCCGAAGGTGGCGATCGCGAGCTGTTGAAGCGCGTCGGACGCGAATACTTGGGCGTGCTCAGCTCGGTCAAAATCGACGACTTTTCGAAGCTGGACCGCGGGCAAGTGGAGAAGCTCTCGGGCTACGACCAAGTGCGCGGCAACATCCGCCAGGTGATGAAGAGCGTGGAGTACCCGGAGGGTTACTTCTACGTCGAGCGCACGCTGGCGTTGTTGTTCGGTCTAGTCGGGCAGCTGGCGCCGAAGCTCGGTTTGCCGGGGCTGCTCATGCCGTATGCGTCCCAGGCGTTCATGATCAGCGTGGCCAAACCGCCGGCCACCCCCTCACCGCCGAGCGCGGCAGGCGCGGCGTGACCCGTCGTGCGCTCGCGACGCTGCTGTTTTTGGGTTGCACAGCGTGTCCTCCAAGCAGCGCCCGGCATGTCCGCCCGACGGCGATCCAAAGCTGCGACTACCAAGTCGAGCTGAACGCCGACGGCGTCGCCCAGGTCGAGGCCTCGTGCCAAGCCGACGGACCAATCGCGTTTCGAGTCGCAAACGCCGGCCTGGCGCGCAGCGTGAAGAGCACGGTGCGCGGCAAAACCGGTTGGTTTCCGAGCCGTGACAAGCGCTTGACCTATCGCGTCGACCTGGCGCGCCTAGCCGGGCGCCGGCACGACTTCGACCGCGCGGCGCGCGTCGGCAATTCGTTCGTCGCGCCGATGTCGAGCGTGCTCTTGGTACCCGAGCCGCTGACGACCGAGATCGCTGTCCGCGTCCACGTCCACGTCCACGCCGCGCCGCCGCTCGACGTTTCGGTCGGGCTGGCGCGCGACACGGCACCCAACACCTACAAGCTGATGGCGCACGAAATCGCGGTCGCGACTTACTTCGCATTCGGCAAGCTGCAGAAACGTACGCTCGACATCGACGGCGCGCGCCTCGACGTCACACAGCTCGACGGCGCAACTGACCAATCCTTCGACGACTTGAATGTCTGGATCGCAAAGTCGGCGTACGCCGTGCGCAACTTCTACCGGACGTTCCCGGTGCCGCACGCCAGCATCACGGTGATTCCAACCCCTAGGCGTGATTCGGTCGTCTACGGAAAAGTATTGCCGGAAAGTGAGCCTGGAATCGTACTTTTGCTGGGCCAGCACGCGCCGCGCAAGGCCCTGTATTCAGACTGGATCTTGGTGCACGAGCTGTTCCACTTAGGCTTCCCCAGCTTCTATGCCGAAGGAAAGTGGTTGGATGAAGGGCTCGCTACGTATTACGAGCCGATCATCCGCGTGCGAGCCGGCCTCTATTCCGAAACGCAGCTGTGGGACGAGCTGTCGTCCTCGATGCCCCAAGGCCTGCCGGCGTTCACGCAGCGCGGGCTCGAAAAGGCCCACGACTTCCGCGGTGTCTACTGGGGCGGCGCGATCGCGTGTTTGGTCGCCGACGTCGAGGCGCGCAAGCGGGATGTCGGGCGCGGGTTGGAAGTTGGGTTGCGTGCGCTGCGCGAAGCCGGCGGCAACGCGTGTGAGGTTTGGGACTTGGCGGACGCGATCCGCACCGTCGATCAAGCGCTCGGCGTTCCCACCTTGGCTCCGATTGCGCAGGCCCACGCGGCGCGCGGTAGCCGTTTCGACTTGGCGGCGCTTTTCGCGGCCTTGGGGGTGAATCGCGACGCGCAAGGTGCCGTCCAATTGTCCGACTCGGCTCCGCTCGCCGCCGTTCGCCACGCCATCACCGCCCAGCCATGAGCGCCCCCAGCCAGCACCCCGCGCGCCCGCGCTCGCACGCCATCGACGCGCTGCGCGGAGCCGCGATCGTGAGCATGTTCGCCGCCAACCTGGCCGGCCCCTGCCTGCGCCCACCGCACCCGATGTGGCTGCGCGTGTACGGCAGTTTCGCGGCACCGGCATTCGTGCTGCTCGCCGGCATGATGACGAGCATGTCGGCCCGGCCGGCGCCGATGCACCGGCTATTGAAGCGGTCGGCGCTGTTGCTGCTGCTGGCCGCAAGCATCGATCTTTTGTGCTGGGGAATCGATCCGTTCGAGACTTTCGACGTGCTGTACTTGCTCGGTCTCGCCCTACCGCTCGCCGGCTTGTGCTCGCGGCTCGAGCTGTGGGGGCACCTGCTGATCGCTACGGCGATCGTGCTGGTCACGCCGTGGCTGCATCGCGCGGTCGGCTACGGCCCGCTCTTGCCCGATCAGCTTGCATACCCATGGCCGGCTTGGCGCCGCATGCTGGTCGACGGTTGGTTCCCAGTGTTCCCGTGGCTCGGCCTGGCACTGCTGGGCGGAGCGGTCGGTCGCCTGAACCCGCTTTCGGACGAGCGCCGGTCGTGGTTGGTGCCGCTGGGCGGTCTGCTCGTGGCGCTGGGCGCGCTCGGCTGGTGGGCTGCACCACCGGCGATCGTGACGCGCGACGGCTACAGTGAGCTGTTCTACCCGCCGAGCCCGCAGTACGTGGCGCTCGCGTTTGGGTCGGTCTTGCTGGCGCTGGCGTTGTTCGACAAACTCGAAAAACGCTTCTCGCTGGCGTGGTTGGTGGTGCTCGGTCGCTCGTCGCTGATGCTGTACGTGATCCACGTCGCGCTGATCGCGTTCGTGCTCGACGAGTGGTTCCAAGGCCAAACCTTGCCGGCGTTCTTGGCGCTGTACGCGCTGATGGCGGTAACCTTGTGGTCGTTGGCTTGGGCCGCACAACGCTTCCGGCGGCCGGCCAGGGCTCTGCGCGAACGCCTCGTCTCCGCCGTACGCGCCTAGGCCGTCGCAATCGCCACGCCACCGGCCAGATAGGTGCCCGGAGCGCGGTCGCCCGGCGACTGCATCGGGGGACGCTGGCGCGAGGTCGACGTTGCAGACGTGCGGGCTACGGTCGAATTCCCCGTGCACAGCGCGGAGCTTGAACGGCGGGACGTTCGCAGGGTACTGGTGACCCGTGCGCCTGCTCTGCTTCGTTCAGCTGATTTCATGTGTCGCGCTGGGCTGCAGCCGGCACCCGCCGGGGGGCTCGGCGCCACCCCAACTGCCTGCCGCTCCGGCCCCATCTGTCTCGGCGAGCGCGCCGCCAGTTGTCGCGGCTGTAGCGAGCACGCCAGCTGGCGCGCAGACTGGCCTACCCCAGCCAAGCTTTCACCTGATTCACGAGGCGTCTCAGCCGCTGTCGTTATTCAAGTTCTCCAGTGGCGAAATCGTGGCCGCGGCGGGCGAGGTTGTCGGCCGGTTGAGCGACGCCGGTATCGTGCCCGACGAGCTCCTGCGACAGGGACTTCTGGACTCCGAGGACTTCACCCCGAGCGTGACCGGCTTGGCCGGCAGGCTGCCGAATGCCTTGTGGGCGACCGTGGTTCAGAGCGCAGCTGGAGCGGGCTGGGAGGGGCTCTATCACACGGGTAAGACTGGTTGGGCGGCGGTCGGCACGCCGCTGCCGCCAGCGCAATCGTACGTAGGCATCGGCAATTGGAGCAACGGTCGAGTGTTGCTGCTCCACGGTGGCTCGAGGGCCACGGGACCGGGCGCACGCTTCGTGTTCCAGCTCGTAGCGGGCCCGGCTGCGCCTTTGCCCCTGCTCACCCCAACTCCGGTGCCGCGTGCCAACGACCCGAACCTGGAGTGCAAGTTTCTCAAGGCCCTGGTCGTGCCGCGGCAGCTGCTCGTGTTGGAGAACGGCCACGTTTTCGTACTGGGGCAGACGTGCGCGAACGCGGTGCCGGCCGTGGAGCATTGGATGCCCGGTCGGGTTCAAGGCGAAGTTCACGTCTTCCCCGACTCTCTCGAATTGTGGCAAACACCGCTGCTGGGGCGCTCCGAGCGCGATGTCGTGTTCTTTCTGAGAGAGAATGACCGCCCTGTGCTCGCGCGTTTCGACGGCAAGGTTTGGACGACGGAACGCGTGGACCTCAATGGCTACGTCGTGGGCGCGGAACTGGCAGGCGACGGTACGTTGTTCGCCATCACCCTGCCTGAGACCAACAAAGGATCAGAGCGGCAGGGCGGTTCCGACCGGCCCCGTCGGCTCTGGTGGCGGCCCGTCGGTCAAGCGGCGTTCAGCGAGCTAGACGTACCCGCGAGACTAGCTCCTCCTGACGGCACCAGCGGAGTGACATCGGTGGCGGCCACGAGCGCGCAAAACATTTGGCTCGTATCCGGCGACGCTCTGTATCACAGCCGGCCGGCGGCGCCGTAAGTCGAAACGCAACCGCCACACCTCATTTCTGTTTCAACCGCAGCGCGCCACGCGCTTCCACCCACGCCACGAGCTTGTCGCCACGCGCCACCGCACCGGCGCCGCGGTCCGGCGCGGGGCGGCCGCCAGAGCCTTGGCCAGCGCGCTCGGCATGAGCCCGCTTTCGTTCAGTCGCGCAGCTGCGCGCCTGTAACGGGACCTACTCCAAACCGAAGCGGGATTTGCGTTCAGCGATGAACTGGATGTAGGCGGCGGAGTCGAGGCGTTCTTCGATTTCGCCAGCATCGACCGCGAGCTCGAGGGCGCGTTTGATGTCGCCGAGCTTTTTGGAAGGTGGGATGCCGAAGGCGCTCATCAGGTCGGTGCCGAGGCCGGTCGGCAGCGGCGGTTGTTTGGCATCGATTGCGGCAAGCTCGGTGATGCGCTCGGCCAGGCCGTCGATCATGTTGATGCCGCGGCGCTTCTTTTCCGGGCGCTTGGTCGTAATGTCGGCGCGCGACAGGCACAACAGGTTGTCGAGCGACGGGCCGATCTCGCGCGCGAAACGCCGCACGGCGCTGTCGGTCCATTTCCCGTCGTACTGCGAGGCGCGCAGGTGGTGCAGCACCAAGAAGCGCACTTCGTCGCGCAGCGATTGCTCGTGGCTGAACAATTTACCGCGGCGTTCCATCTTGTCGAACATGCGCGCGCCGACCTCGGCGTGACCGAAGAAGTGCACCTCACCGTCGGGCGAGATCGACCGCGTCTTCACCTTGCCGATGTCGTGGAACAGTGCGCCGTAACGCACTTCGATGCGCGCCACGCTTTGCGTCACGACTTGCTTGGTGTGCTTCCACACGTCTTTGTGACGCCACTCGCCGTCGCCGAAACCGACCATCGCTTTCACCTCGGGCAAGATCGCGTCGAGCACGCCGGTCGCGAGCAAGGAGTCGAGACCCTGGTCAGCGAACTGACCGAGCATCACGCGGTCGAGCAACGCGCGCACGCCCTGCGGTTCGAGCTGGGCGAGGTCGGCGGCGTCGATGAGCACGACCGGACGCTCGGCGACGCCGCGCTCGGCGCACTCGACGGCGCGCTCAAGCGCGTGAACGGCGCGGTCGCGATCGGGCGGCGCAGACGGAGCTTGGGACGGGGTCGTCATCGGTCGAGCGGGCGGGCCTTTCTACGCGCAAGTATCGAAGACGCAAGAAAATCGGGCCAAGACCGGACGGCCGCTGGGAAAGAAGCCGATTTTCTCGCAGAAAACGGGCCCTGCCAAGCCTTCGGGGATAGGCTACGCAGGTGTTACGGGCCGGCAGGACCCAGCGGCGCGACCTGATGCGGACTTTTTCGCGCCTGGCATGTTTTGCGCTCGCGTTTTTGGGGGCGGTGCCGATTGGCCTGGCCGCCTTCTTGACGTCGGCGCCCGTCGAGCGTTGGGCAGCAACTCAGACCAGCTTGGCGCTGGCGCGCGAGCTGGGGCTGTCGGCGAAGTTCGATGTGAAGGTGCGGCTTTTGCCTCTGCGGTTCGCGATCGAGAACCTGAGCGTGCCGGCGTCGGACGGTGGCTCCCCGTTCTTGACCGCCAAGAGCGCTTCGGTGACGCCGCGATTTTTCTCGCTGCTCGCCGGGAAGATCGATCTGGGCGACATCGAGATCGACCGGCCCGACGCGCGGATCGTGCTGCGGCACGGCAAGCTCGCCAACCTTCGCTACCGGCTACCTGAGTCGAAGTCGAAGACCGAACGGCCGAAAGATACGCCGTTCGGCTCGCTGTCGATCGGCGAGGGGCGGTTCCGCATCGACGTCGATGGTGTGGCGGTCGACACCGAAGCCATCGATCTGGACGTGTTCGCAGAGCCCGGTGGCGCGTTCGAGGTGGCGCTGCGCGCCGGGACTACCAAGATCGATCGACAGCACGCACCATTGATCAAGGTTCCGGATCCGGCGCGACCGCCCCTGTTCGAAGAAGACGCGCTGTGCCGCCTGGATCTGCGGCTGCACTACGAGCCCGGCAACATCCTCTTGCGACGCTTATCGCTGCTGGGCAACGCCGACTTGGATCCCGAGCCGGGCACGCGGCCGAGCTGCGACGTCGAGGGTGGCGATCGGCCCGGCACGGTGTTGGCCCGATTGTCCCAGGTGCGGGTGGTGATGGCCGACGGCAAGCCGCCGCTGATCGACGGTCACGTGGTGATGCGCGCGCCGGTACCGCTGGTGAATCGCTTCGTACGCGCCACCAAGCTGAGCGGCTTTGTCGCCTTCGCGGGCGACGTGCGCTGGGACGGCTCGCACAAGCTGCCGGCCGTGCAAGGCAAAGTCACCGGCGGCGGAATCAAGGTTGGCCCAGTCGCGCTCGCCGAAAAGCTCGACCTCGACCTGAGCGTGCAGGACGACGAAGTGCGCATCCCGCACTATTACATGCGCTTTGCCGACGGGGACGTGAACCTGTTCAACGCGCACATTCGCCCGTTTGCCGAGGGCATGCCGCTGAGCGTCGAGAAGGTGGACGGCAAGGGCATGCTGTTCCCGTCGATGATGCGCGACCTGAACGTATCACCGCAGGCCTGGGTGCACTGGAACCTGACCAGCACCAAGGTGACGAAGATTCAGGGCACGCTCGATCCGGTGAAGCTCGACGCCGAGCTACTGGCGGAGACCAACGAGTTCGAGCTATTCGACAAAGGTTACAAGGACCCGACGCGCTCGCACATGATCGGCATCAAATCGCCGATCACGATTCGCGCGCGTTTGGGCGTGCGCCCGAAGGCGTTCGAAATTTACGACGCGAAGACCGAGTTCGGACGCAGCCAGATGCTGGCGAAACTGGTCAGCATTGCCTACGAGAACGGCGACGTCACGCTCGACGCCGACACGCTAACCACGCTCGAGCTGGCGGACATCTCGCCGTTGGTCACGATTCCGATCTCCGGCCACGCCAAGCTCGACGCCAAGATGACGATGGACGACGGCGATCCGACGTTGCTCGGGAACACCAAGATCGACGACTTCGTGATCGGCGGCTTCCCGGTCGGCAACATCGAGTCGACGAAGGCCAAGTTCAGGCTTTTGTATTTGGAGCTGACGGACTTGGTCGCCAAGAAGGGCACGTCGACGTTGCGGGCGCCGAGCGCGCGGCTCGATTTCGGAACGAAGGCCTCGATTCTGGTCAACGTCAACGCCAAGAGCGATGCCTTCGACCTGCGCGACTTGTTCGCGATGTGGCACTTCGACGAAGATCCGCGGTTCGACGACGTGAAGGGCAAAGTCGGGCTGGATACCCAGGTGCGCTACGTGTTCGGCGGGCCCGAGGACAAGTGCGGCGGCGGCATCTTGCAGACCAAGGGGCACGTGAAGGTGCTCGACTTGGAAATGTTCGGCGAGCGGTACGACGGCGGCGAGGGCGAGTACGACATGAACTGGTTCGATCGCGACGCGACGATTCAGGGCGTGGACTTGGATGTGCCGAGCATCACGCTGCGCAAGGGGTCGGGCTTGATCTTGGGCTCGTTCGGCCTGCGTCGCGGCGCGCGCGTCAGCGGGACCCTGACCGGCACCGAAGTGCCGCTGGCGAAGTTCGATACGTTGCCGTCGCTGATGAAAGCGGCCGACGGTCGCGTGAGCGCCAGCGGCGAGCTGTCAGGGACGCTCGACGCGCTTTCGCTGACGGCGCGCGCGAAGATCTCCGAGTTGCGGCTCGGGCGCGCCACGTTTCCACCGTCGGATCTCAGCGTGCGGCTGGATCCGGTCGTGCGCGAAGTAAAGCCGATCGGCACCAGCCGCTGCGGGCTGCCGCTATTTCCGCCGCTCGATCGCAACGAGTACAACGCGGACAAGGTCGACGGCATCTTCCACGTCGACGGCGAGATGCTGGGCGGGCAGATCAAGCTGCGCGACCTGACGATCACTCGCCAGCACAAGAAAGCGCTGGCCGGCAAAGTCGCGTTCGACAAGTTCGACCTGGGCGCCGCCGCCGAAATGATGCCGCAGCTCGCGCTCTCCGACGTGCGCCCGTCAGGCACGTTGAGCGCGACGATGGACGTCAAGCGCTTCGACATGGAGGACCCGCGCACGGCTGCTGGGACGTTGCAGCTGGGTGACGTGCGTGCGCAATACGCGGGTTATCACGTGCGTGTGCCACCCGGCGCCGCGCCGCTAGCGCTCGACGTTGGCAAGCTTTCGATACCAGCGCTGACCTTGGAAATGAGCACGCCGCGCGGTCAAGCCGCCAGCTTCGACGTCAAAGGCTCGCTCGAGAAGATTGGGCAAGGCGCGGAGATCGACGCGACCTTCGGCCTCAAGCCGCTGCCGCTCCAGACCGTGCTCGGCATGGTGTCGCGCGTCGAGCGCGCGGACGGTACATTGTCCGGCAAGCTGCGCCTGCACGGACCACTTTCGGCGCCGCACTACCAGGGCGGCTTCGAGCTAAACGACGGCGAGATCGCGTTGCACGGCCTAGTCACGCCGATCAGCGACATCTCGGTCGCGCTCAGCGTCGACGGCAGCGAGATCAACATCGTGCGCGGCAACGCGCGTTTGGGCGGTGGCACACTGGCGATTCGTGGCGGCGCGCCGCTGCACGGCTTCGAGCTTGGCGCGGCGAGCATCGCGATCACCGGGCGCAACCTGTCGATTCCGAGCACCAACGGCATCCACGCCGTGGCCGACGCCGACCTTTTGGCGACCTTTCAGTCGGCGCGCGATGGCGCGACCGAGCACACGCTGCCGCGCGTGACCGGCAACGTGATGTTGAAGAGCTTCGAATACAAGCGACCGGTGACGATGACCGCCGACATTTCGGCGCTGGCGCAGCGCGGAAAGCGCACCGAGTTCGAAGCGTATGACCCGAACGACGACGCGCTCGAGATGGACATTCGCATCTCGAGCGAGCGCCCACTCAAGCTGCAGAACAACTTGGTCGAAGCCGAGCTGTTGCTCGACGAGCGCGGTCTGGAGCTTTCGGGCACCAACGCGCGCTACGGTTTGCGCGGCGATGTCAGTCTCAAGCCGGGCGGGCGGATAAAGCTGCGGCGCAGCGAGTTCGAGATCAAAGAAGGCCGGGTGCGTTTCGACGATGTCACGCGAATCGCGCCACAGGTCGACGTGACGGCCGTGACCGAGTACCGACGTTACAATACGTCTTCGCCAACCGGTCCGTCGGCGACCGGCGCGACCGGCGCAGCCACCGGCAGCGGCTCCGCCAGCAGCGCGGCCGCGGCGCGCGGACGACGCTTCCGCATCACGATGCGCGCCCACGGTGACGCGGACAAGCTCAAGATCGATCTGACCAGCGACCCGCCGCTGGCCCAGGACGACATCTTTCTGTTGATCACGATCGGCCTGACGCGCGCCGAGCTCGACCAAGCGCAATCAGCGAGCGTCGGCGAATCGGTGGCGCTCGAAGCGCTGGGCACGCTCAGCGGCGCCGACAAAGCCGTCACCGACGCCGTACCGATCATCGACGAATTGCGCTTCGGTAGCGCCTATTCGTCACGCACCGGCCGCACCGAGCCGACGATCACGATCGGCAAGCGCCTAGCCGAACGCATCCGGGCCAACGTCACGAGCGGCGTCGCCGAGTCGCGCGAAATCCGCTCCAACGTCGAGTGGCAACTCTCCCCGCGCGTCTCCGTCGAAGGCTCCTACGACAACGTCAACGACATCTCGTCCTCGTCGCTGGGCAATTTGGGCGCCGACGTGCGCTGGCGCATGGAGTTCGAGTAGGGCTGCCCCCATCCGTCGGTGCTCGCGGGCTTCGCCCGCTGCGCGCCGCCGACTTCCCCCAAATCCGTGCTCGCGCCCGCGGCGGGCGCTGCGCGCGTCAGGGGGAGGTACGCCGCTGCGTCAGCCGGTCCGGCAACCCCCGTCCCCTGCCCCAAAATGACTTTGGATGCCCAGTCATTTTCTCGATCGGGAAGGGCTTCGCTGGCGGGACGCCCGCTCACAAGTCGTGCTCCACGCCGTTCCCCCGCTGGGTCCCGCGCGAAGTCCTGGACGAAGCCAACCTCCTCGGGATCGCCGACGCCGAAAAACTTTTTCTACCTCTTGGTTGGGAGGCGGTTACGGCGCCCTGCCGGCGGGGTCCCACTCGCAGACATAGCCGTCGACGACGTCGCAGCGGGCGTCGACCCAGGTGCCGTCGCCCAGGATGTTGACGCAATGCTCGAAGCAGGGCGTGTTGAACGCGGCGCCGCAGTGCGACTCCTTGCGATTCGGTTCCCTCTCGGCCCAGTTCGTGTACGTGAAAGGTTCGCCGGTCAGCCAGGTGTACGTGCCGGTGCCCGCGGAGGTCAGGGGCACGTTTTCGTAGCCGCCGAGCCACTTCGAGTCGTTGACGAGCGAGCGAGCGAGCTTGTTCTCGGCGGCGCTCGAGATCGTGGCGAGATGCGCACCGCGCCTGACGCAGCCTTGCTGGGCCGCTTGGAAATCGCCTTGGTCGTAGCCGTTGTAGCAATGGTGGTCGTCGGACTCGATGGTGTCCGGACCGTAGTCGGCGCAGACGACGTTACAGGTCGCGTCGCAACCGTCTTTGCCAGCGTGACCGGCGTCGTCGCACGCTTCTCCCGCTTCGAGGATGCCGTTGCCGCACACCGGCTGTGGTGGCTTTTGCTCCGGGGCGCCCGCGGTACCGGCTGAACCGGCGCCTGTTTGGTTGTCTGGCGGATGCGCACCGCCGACACCACCGCCAGCGACTGGGCTGCCGCCAGTCGGCGCGTCACCCCCGGTTGCCGGCTCGTTCGCGGCGCCGCCGCTGGCCGTACCGCCGTGCGACGTGCCGCCGGTGCTGGTGACGACGCCGCTCGTGGCGCCAGCGCCGGCGGTCGAGGTGGTGCCGGCCGTGCCGGTTGCGGCGTCATCGGGGGGTGATCCGTCGACGCCGAACAGATCGGCGTTCGGCCTGTTGCAGGCAACGACAAACAGCAAGGCAACCACGCCGCAGCGAACGTTTGCTTTCATGTTCAGCTCGCTCGTTAGTGTCGAAACACCCGTCAAACGGGCCAGCCACTTCGACTGACTGCAGGGTGACACTAGCGGTGCGTCACAACAAGAGAGGTGCAGCACACACCTCGACCTTCCTTATTGCGCAATCAGCTGCAAATTCGAACACGACTAGACCGCGATCACAGTCATGACGGCAATACCCGCCGTCATGGTCACCGACACGGCGCTGTTTAGAGATCCGAACTACCACGAGCTCAGCGACGAGCGATTGGCGCGCGTCGTGGTCCTCGAAGCGACGATCTTGGAGCGGCGCCGGCCTAGTGTTTGATCTCGCTCATGGCTTGGACGATCGAGCCGTGGTGAGCGAGATCGATGGTGGCGACGGGCTGGCCACCGTCGAGCAGCGTGGCTTGCGCGCCGACTTCGCCGCGCGAAAGGCGACCCGCGAAGCGTTGCACCCGCTCGGCGTCGCCGATGCCGAGGGCCGGGCAGCCGCCGGGCTGTTTGCATTGCACGGGCGAGCGACACAGCTCGGGCGCGTAGGCGAGCGACAGCTGCAGATCGGCCTTTTCGCCGTTGGTGAGCTGAAGCGTCAACGCCGATTGATGTTCCGCCGGCACGCGCACGGGCAAGCACGTGAAGTTGCCGTTGCCCCAAACGCTTGGGTCGTACGCTGGCTCGCTCCAAGCCACCGGTACGCCGGACGTGCTCGCAGCCGGTTGCGCCGGCGCGCCGCCAACCCCCGCCGCACCAGCGACCGGCGCACCACCGGCAGCAAAGCGCTGCTTCAAGTCGACTTCGAGATTGCTGATCTCGTTCGCTAGGCTCTTGTGCACCTTGTCGCCGTGCACCAAGGCTCCAGCCGCCACCAGCTTCACTTCGCCCGCCACGACCTCGATATCGATGAACGAACTACTGCTGGAGTGCGCTTGCAGGCGCGCCTTCTTGGCGACTTCGTCCTTCGACACCACCGTGTACTGCTTGGCGCTCGCCACCTCGAGCACCGCGCTGTAGCCCGCCTGCTGGTCGCTTTGCGTCGGCACGTCGTAGCTCGTGGCCGGTTGCCAACGGCCACCGCAACCGACCGACAATACCGCACCCAGCACCACGGAGCACGCCCTACGCTTGATTCCCGCTGCAGAAAGCATGGGCGGGAGCGTAGTGCCAGGCGCTAGCAGAAACAACGGAAGCCGACGGGCCCCGTCGTGGGCCGACGCGGAGCCTCTGACGTTCGAAAAAACGCCGCCCGCGTCGGCGTCTGCTGGACCCAAATCGACCAGGCTGGCAGGGTTATGCCAATGCAGGGTGTGCTAGCCGGTCGCTATCGACTCGAACGCCAACTCGGCAAAGGCGGCATGGGCTCGGTCTGGCTCGCAGAGCACCTGGCGCTCCGCTCGTGGGTGGCCGTTAAACTAATGGATCCGGCGATCGCGGCGACCCCGGAAGGCGCCGAGCGTTTCCGTCGCGAAGCACAAGCCGCCGCATCGTTACGCAGCGCGCACGTCGTGCAAGTGCTCGACTACGGTTTGCACGAGCAGACACCGTACCTGGTGATGGAGCTGATGCAGGGAGAAAGCCTGGCCAGCTGCCTCGAACGCGAGAAGCGCCTAACCCCCGAGCGCACCGTCGCGGTCATGACGCAGGTGGCGCGCGCGCTCGGTCGTGCGCATTCGGCCGACATCGTTCACCGTGATCTCAAGCCCGACAACATCTTCCTGGTTCGCGAAGACGATCAGGAGCTGGTCAAGATCTTGGACTTTGGCATCGCCAAGACACCGCAGTCGCAGTTCGGCGGCATGGAGACACGCACCGGCGTCACGATGGGCACGCCGTATTACATGAGCCCCGAGCAGGTCGAGGGTAAGAAGGCCGTCGACTACCGAACCGACCTATGGGCGATGGCGGTGATCGCGTCGGAGTGCCTGACCGGTGTGCGGCCGTTCGATGGCTCGACCTTCGGCGAGCTGTTGCTGAACATCTGCGCCCGACCGATCCCGGCGCCGTCATCGCAAGGCTTGGTGCTGCGCGGCTTCGACGAGTGGTTCGCCAAGGCGACGAACCGCGACGCAAACCAGCGCTTCGCCAGCGCTCAAGAGCTGGCGAGCACGCTGAAAGACGTCGTAGCCGCTGCCTCCGGCGCGCGCGCATTCGCGCCGCAAATGAGCCCACCGACGGCGCTCATGCCCGCCCCGACCTACTCCGGCGCTGCGCCTGGCCAAGCTGCGTACGCGCCTGCCGCAACCGTCAATCAAGTGCCGGCCCCGCCGCCTGCGCACGGCTTCGCACCGTCCGTCTCGTCGATCAACACCTCGCAGGCGTTGGACACGGCCGGGCGCGGCAGCGGCTCGAACGCTTTGCCGTGGATCTTGTTCGTGGCCGTGCTGCTGCTCGGCGCGGTCGGGGCCACTGTGCTGTTGATGCGCCCGAAGTCCAACGAAGCCTCGGCCGAGACCGCGGCGAGCGCTGCCAACGCCGCCGCGGCGGCGCCGAGTCACGACGTCGGGCTCGCGACCGCACCCGCGACATCAACCGCGCTCGACCCCGGATCGAAACCGGCGCCGAGCAAACACGCGCTGAGCGGCGACGCGCACAAGCCAGCAGCGGAGCCGACGCCGCCGGCGACTCCGGAAGCCCCGGCCGCGCCCGCACCAGCTTCGGTACGCAAGCCGAGCGCGACCGTTGTCACCTGTTTCAGCGATGCCTTCTCGGGCCAGATCCGCGCAGCGGGTGCTAACCGCCCCGCCAACGCTGCAGTGTTCCCCTGCAAGCAGGATCCGTTCACCGGCAGCTATAAGAAACTATGACTCGAGATCACGCCGCGCTACATCACGCTTCACTGACCCGGAGCCGCGCCACCCCAAGTACCCGTGCCACGCAGCTGCGGCGACAGTTGCGCTTCGGTCCACCCGAGCAACACGCCGTGCCATAACCAGCCAGAATCCACGCGAATTTCGAGCAGACGCTGGGCACCCTCGAAGCTTTCCACGAGTGGGCCGTCCCAGATCACACGCGCCGTGCCCGTGACCGACAACACCGCACCCGACTCGAAGTCGAGCACCAGAAAGCCGGCGCGCGGATTCACTTCGAGGTTACCGAAGGTGTTGAACATGAAGTTGCCGTAAAAGTCCGGCAGCAAGAGCGTCGTTGCGCCGTCGATCGTCTGGCTGCGAATGAAGCCGGGTCGCCCACCGCGATGCGACACGTCGATCCCCTCGGCACCGCCGCGCTGCGCGTCGCGCGAGCCGGTCGCGATGAACGCCGTATCGGCACGCGCGAGCAGCTGCTGCGCATCCGCCGACAGCACGGCAGCTTCCGCGCTCGGTGGGGTGCGCGCTTCGGGCGCGGCGAACGTGCCGGCGCGCGATTGAATGTACTGCTTGCAGTTCCCAAAGCTCTGCTCGACCGAAAACTCGAACACACCGTCAGTGACCCGCAAGATCCGCCCATTGGCCCGGTTACGCCGGCGCGTCGTCAGCTCGATACCGAGCAAGCCGAGCGGCGCCCCGGCGAGCAGATTGCCCGCCACCGGATCGCCCGGCAGCGGTTCGGCTTGAACGAGCAAGCTGCGCGGCGTCGATGCGCGCACGAAGCCCGGCTCCCCGATCAACAAAGAGGCCCACAGCGCCGCACCGGCATCGGCGCTGCCGACCAGCAAAAACGGCAAATCTCCGAAGAATTCGCGGTGTTCGTCGGACATGAAGTCGCGCATGATGTTGCGCCCCATGTGCTCGACGCGGTCACGCACGCCGACGCGCTGCTGCACTCGCTGTTCGCCATCGTGGAACGGCGACTCCTGCTGCGCCCAACCGTTCGGCTTGCGCAATCGCCGCAACTGCGGGCCAGTCATGTTCAAGCCTTCGGGGTCGCGAGCATCGGCACGAAGCCGGGCAGCGCTTCGATGCGGCCGAGCCACGCGCGCAACGCCGGATACGGTTCGAGCGAGATGTCACCCTCAGGTGCGCGCGCCACGTAGGCGTAGAGCGCAACGTCGGCGAACGTGGGCGTCGCCCCGACCAAGTAGCTTCGCCCGCTGAGCTCGATCTCGAGGGTGCTGAATAGCTGCTTGGCGATCGTGACAGCGCGTTCGTAGTCGAGCTTGGCGCCGAACAGCCGCACCGCCCGTGCCGCCGCTGGCCCGGCGGCTAGCGGCCCGGCGGCGATCGAGAACCAGCGCTGGACCGCGGCCTTGCCCTGCGCCGTGCGCGGCCAGAACCGACCCGGCTCGTCGTAGCGCTCGCCGAGGTAGCCGAGGATGGCGCTGCTGTCGGCGAGCCTGACGTCGCCGTCTTCGATCACCGGCACCTGGCCGAAGATGTTTTTCGCTAAAAATTCGGGCTGCTTGTGTGCGCCCTTGATCAAGTCCACGTGGCTGAGCTCGTAGGGCAAACCGAGCAAGGACAAGCCCAGCTCGACGCGATGGCTGTGGCCGGAAATCGGGTGACGATAAAGGCGGATCGGCTGATTGGGCTCCATCCTGGGTATCCTGAGGTGCACTGCGTAGAACAACAATCCACGCCATTGACAAGTTACTATTCCTATTTCAGAAACAATCTGTGGACCGCCTGATGCTGATGCAGACGTTCGTGGCCGTAGCCGAGGCGGAAGGCTTCGCGCCCGCCGCTCGTCGACTCGGCGTTTCGCCGCCGGTGGTCACGCGCGCGATCCTCGCGTTGGAAGAGCACTTGGGAGCGCGCTTGCTCGAGCGCACGACGCGCAAGGTCCGCGTGACCGAAGCGGGCTTGCGTTACCTGGGCGACTGCAAACGGCTGCTGGCCGAGGTCGAAGACGTCGAAGCAGCCGTCACCGGCGCGCACGCGAGGCCGCGCGGTGTGCTCGGTGTCACGGCGTCGGTGATGTTTGGGCGGCTGTTCGTGGGACCAATCCTGGTCGATTTTTTGGCGAAGCACCCGCAAGTCACCGCCCGCGCGCTCTTGGTCGACCAAGTCGTGGACTTAATGGATGAAGCGATCGACGTCGCCGTGCGCATCGCGCACCTCACCGACTCGACGCTCACGTCGACCAAAGTCGGCGCCGTGCGACGCATCACCTGCGCTTCGCCCGGCTATTTGAAGAAGCACGGCACGCCGCAAACGCCGCGCGATCTCGCCGACCATAGTTGCTTCGTCTTCTCCAGCGAACGCTCAGCGCCGTCTTGGGCCTACCAAAAGGCCGGACGGCAGCTGTCGTTTCGGCCACGCCCGACGTTGCTGGTCAACAGCTCCGAGGTCGGCATCGACGCGGCGGTAACCGGCGCCGGCATCACGCGCGCGCTGTCTTACATGGTCGCCGGCCACATCCAAGCTGGCCGGTTGCGCGTCATTTTGGAAGACTACGAGATTGAACCGATCCCGATCCACGTCGTGTACCGCGAGGGGCGGCGCGCACCAGCGCGCGTGCGCGCGTTCGTCGATTTTGCCGTGGCAAGGCTGCGCGCGGACGCGACTTTGGGCCCAAAGCTCCGGCTTCGCGGTGAGGATTGAGGCTGACGCAATTTGGGCGAAGGTTCGCCCCTCGCAGAGGCACTGACCTACGTATGCTACGTCCATCGCTCGCCAACCTAGTGACGCTGCTCGCCGCTGGGGCGGCCATGTCAGTCTTCGGCTGCGCGCCAGACGTCGTGATTGCGCGCAACGACAACGGCGCCGGCACTGGCGGTAGCGGAGGCGGCGCCGCGACGCCCGGCAGCGCCGGAAGCGACAGCAGCGGAACCGGCGACGTGCTGCCCGCCGCGCTCGGCGGCGACGGCGGCACCGAGGGCATCATCGTCGCGCCGCGGTTGCTGGCAGATTCGGTCGCGGACTTTAGTCTCACCCAGGGTGAACGCGGCTGGTACTACGGCTACGACACCGGCACGCTCGACACGTTTACGCTGATGACCCGAAAGTCGGTGATCACCCAATACGTTCCGGCGTCGAACGACGTCTGGGATTGCTGGGCGAACAACACCGCGCACTGGACGCAAATCTTCCAGCTCGGCGCGCACCCCAACGGCACCGTCACGAGCACGCCGAGTAACGCCATCTTGCAGCGCGCCGTTCGACGCTGGGTCAGCACCTTCGCCGGTGACGTGACGATCTCGGGCGAGGTCGCGAAGATTGACGTCGCCGTGATGGGCTCGAACGGCGTCGACGCCAGCGTCTACGTCGACGGCAGTTTGGTGTACACGACGCTGATCCGCGGCGAATACGGCGGCGGCCGCGCCTACAAAGTCGTAGCCGCGTTGCAGGTCGGCTCGACCGTCGACTTCGTGCTCGATCCGCACGAAGCCGACGACCATCACGACTTGAGTCGCTTCACCGGCATCGTCGTCCGCGTCGACACCGGGCCAGGGCCGTAGCGCACTCGTCTCGACGGGCCAACACGCCCGCCGATCCTGGATTCGGGCAGAGCCTACTGCTCGACGATTTCGCGGAGTTGGCGCGCATACAACCCGCGCGGGTAGCGCGACAGGCTGGCTTGGGCGCGCTGCTTGGCGGCCGCGACCTTACCCATACCGAGCAGGGATTGCGCGGCGATCAAATCCGCCTCCGCGCCGAGACGGCCCTTGGGAAAATCACGGCTGTGCTCGGCGGTGAGCTTGAGCGCGGCGGCTGGGTTGGAGCCGACGAGCGCGCGTGCCTTCTCGAGCAGCTCGGCTTCTTCGAGCCGTGCATCGAGCTTGAGCTTGGGGGCGCGGTCCGGCGGAGCTGTCGGTAACTCGAGCGCGGGCAGTGCTTCGACCGCGACCGGCTGCGGTTGATTTTTGTCGGTGACGACCAGCGGCGCACCCAGCGAAGCCGACGCAGGCAGCGCAGCTGGCGCGTCGTGATTGCTAGCGACAGCGTGCACGAAGAACCCGCTCGCTCCGCCGATGACGGCCACGAACGCGCCCTTCGCCGCCAACGTCGTCCACACCGAGGTGGCGGGCAGCGCAGCAGTTTTGGCGACCCCCACTGCTAGCCGGTACCGCAGAGCGTCGGAAAATGCCGGTGGTGGCGTAGCGGCGGACAGCAGCTCGGCCGCGCCCTGCGGCGGGCTGCCGCCCGCTTCAAGCCAGCGCAGTGGGGTATTCACGACCTGTTCTCCATCTGTCCGGGACCGAGTCTAGCTAGCGCACGGGCGAAGCGTTTCCTTGCACGATAGAGCCGAGAATACACCGTGCCGAGCGGGGCTCCAAGGCTCTCGGCGATCTGTTCGGAGCTCATGCCCTCGATCTCGAACATGACGAACACCACACGGTACTCAAGTGGCATGTCGTCCAAGATCCGCTCCAACTGTTTTGCCTGGCGGGATGCGACCAGCTGCCGCTCGGGCGACGGGATGGGTGAGCTCAGCGTCTCCATTTCGGACCAGTCGGGGACCAGTTCCTCCCGCCGGAAGTGAGCCTTCCGGCGGTAGCCGGCAGCGACCCGGAAACAAATCTCGTACAGCCAGGTCGTGATCGCGCTTTGCCCATTGAAGGTGCCGAGGCGCCTGTGCACGACCAGAAACACTTCCTGGTAAACATCTTCGACATGGGGTGGGCGCACCCCCATTCGATACAGTGTCCGCCACACGAACTCCCCGTGACGTTCGTGGATCTGCGTCACCGTGAGAGGCGTCTCGTCCTCGGCCTTGGCCAGGTCAGTGGCTGGCGCAGGATCGGTAATCCGTGGGATGGCGTCCGGTACTCCGCGCATGGCACTCACCGAGCGGTTGTTAGTCGAGGCGCAGGCCCAGGCCCGCGAAACCTTCGAACACCGCTGGCCCTTGTTCGTAAACCGGGTTGGAGGAGGCGTCGACCTCGAAGCGATGTCTGAGCAAAGGAAAGACAGCGGCGGCGCCGACCTCGAAGAAGGCTCGCCCGAACAAGTGCTCGCGCAGGCCGAGCTCACTGGAAGCCGCCCACCAAAAGCGATCACCAGGTCGCTCAGGCTGTGGCGCGTACACGACCGAGTGTAGCGCACCCACGCGCGCGCCAATACACGACCAGACCTGCGGGTCACGCACGCGCGCCCAAAGGCAGCCAGAGGCGAAAGCCGCGCTGACACCGAAGCCGAGGTGGGCCTGGCGCGTGTGCAACTCACTTTCAGGGTAGAAAAAGCCTCCAAAACTGGCGCCTACCAAATCACCACGCAAGGTCACCGCAAGCGACGTCCCCGCGGAAAAGTGCGGGAGCAGGTTGGGCGAAAACAACGCGCGCAGCGACACCTCGCCGTGCAGGGTATTGGGGGGCAGCGGCGCAGGGGGCGGGGGCGCGGGCGGGCAGACCGGCTCGGCCTTCGGCTCCGGCTCCGGCGTGGGTGGCAGCTCCGGTGCGATCGCCAAAGCTACCGCCAACGTGACTGACTTGCCGAGCTCCGCGCAGTCGAGCGCGTCGCTCTCGATCAGCCGCGCTGAATCGGCATCGCCCGCGTCGATCCGCAAGTACAGCTTGGCCAGCCATTTGGTCTCGGTGCGCTGCAGCATCACCTCGATGCCGCGCTCGCCGGCGTCCGAAAACGGATTGCGCCCCAATCGCTGCGCTACCTCGCGCTGGATGATCGACGCCGACGGACAGCTGCCCGCGCCGTCCGCACGCACGACTTGCAGCCGGTAGGTCGATTCGTCCGCACGGGCCGGACGCGACGCCGCGAGCGTGAGCAACGCGCCGATCCAAACCAGCGAGCTTCGATTCAGCCCGACCCTCGACGCTACGCCCAACGGTTCGGCTCCTTCCACCCCGCGGGGCGCAGAAGTGGCTATCTAGCCTACAAACTCCTGGAGTCAAACGGTTGACCACATGTCACCTCGAAGCTGCGCCAATCGTTATGGCTTTTCAATGTGCCGCCACGCATCACGGCGCGCCGGCATGGCCTACGAAAGGCCGCCATCGTCAGCGCGAGCGGAGAAAAAGGCTTGGCTACTGCATGCCTGGCCACATTCGATTAATGCGGGGGGCCATCGAGAAACTTTCCGCTTTCATTTGGCTGGGCAGAAGCGCCGCCGCACGAGTCCGACCAGGCGCGAAAATGCGCGCGGCGCAGCGCTTCACAGACGTGGACCTACACTGCCGCGAAGTGGGCAAACGCCCGCTAAATCGGGGAAAAGTTGACGCGCGGGACCGCGTGATACACTGCGCCGGCCGTGAAAGTCCGACTGATCCGAGAGCAACGCTTCGAGGCCGCCCACCGCTTGCCGAAGGTGCCGGCTGGCCACAAATGCGCGCGGCTACACGGCCACAGCTTCAAGATCGAGCTGGTCGTGTCTGGTGTCGTCAACCCGGAGACGGGATGGTTTATCGACTACGGCGAGATCGATGCGCTGTGGCAACCGCTGCACGATCAGCTGGACCACAACTACCTGAACGAAGTGGCCGGGCTCGAAAATCCGACCAGCGAGAACCTGGCGCATTGGCTGTGGCACAAGCTGCGGCCGAGCCTGCCGGCCCTCGAGCGCGTGATCGTCCACGAGACGTGCGACGCGCGCTGCGAGTACGAGGGAGACTGACGGATGGCGTTCGCGAAAATCGTCGAGCTCGCGTTCATCGGCTGCGCCGCGCTCGGTGTGTACGGTTTCGTGACCGCCGCCAAAGATGGCGAGACGCGCCGCTCCTGCACTTCGCTGTGCGCGCTCCGGCCGGAGTACGCCGCGCGCAACCGGCTGGCGCCCGATTTCGAGCTGCCGTCGATCAACGGCGGCAAAGTTCGGCTCTCGAGCTTGCGCGGCAAAGCCGTGATCCTCAACTTTTGGACCAAGACGTGCCGACCGTGCCTCGAAGAGATGCCGTCAATCAGTGATCTGGGCAAGGCGCTGAAAGCGCACCCAAACGTGCTGTTGATCACGATCACGACCGACGAGAGCGCGACCGACGCGCGCGACACGCTGAAGAGCGTGCTCGGCGGCGGCGAGCCGCCGTTCGAGGTGTTGATCGATGCCGAGAGCAGCGTGGTGCGCGAGAAATACGGCACCAAGCTGTTCCCCGAGACTTGGTTCATCGATCAGCAAGGCGTGATCCGCGCGCGCTTCGACGGCGGTCGCAGCTGGGCCAGCCCGATGACGATCGATCTGGCCGAGAGCCTAAACAACCCGATTCAGTGCAGCGTCACGTTCGAAGGCGGTAAACCGCACGGGCCGATGGCCAACCTGTGCGGCGAGTTCACGCCCGACTGACAGCGACGAGTCACGATGAAGCAATTCGTCTGCCGCTGCGAAGACGTGACCTTGCACGAGCTGATGAGCGGCATCGAGCGCGGTCACCGCGACATCGAGTCGCTCAAGCGCTACACCGGCTTTGGTACTGGTCATTGCCAGGGCAAGTGGTGCGTGGCAACGTGCGCGCGAATCTTGGCGGAACAGGGCGGTGATCCGGGCCAGGGCATCACGCCGCGCCCGCCGTATCACCCCGTTTCGTTGGCGGAGCTCGCCGGAATCGACCCCGACTGGGGCTGAGTCATGGAAAAACTCGAGAAGAAACTGCTGGCCTCGATGGCCAAGGCTTCGGCCGACTTTCGCATGCTGGAGCCGGGTGATCGCGTGATGGTGGCGGTCAGCGGCGGCAAGGATTCGCACGCCATGCTGTATCTGTTGCGCGAGCTGCAGAAAAAGGCGCCGTTCGAGTTCTCGCTGTTCGCGCTCAACGTCGATCAAGGTCACCCGGGCTTTCCGAGCGAAGTCTTGCCGGAGTACTTCGAGCGCGAAGGCTACGAATACGTGATCGTGAAGGAAGACACCTACGCGATCGTCACCGACAAGATCCCCGAGGGTAAGACGTATTGCTCGCTGTGCTCACGCCTGCGCCGCGGCATCTTGTACACGCAGGCGCAGAAGCTAGGCGCAACGAAGATCGCGCTCGGTCACCACCGCGACGACGTGATCGAAACCCTGATGTTGAATCTGCTCTACGCCGGACAGCTCAAGGCCATGCCGGCCCGCTTGCGCTCGGACGACGGGCGCAACGTCGTGATTCGGCCGCTGGTGTACGCGTCAGAAGTCGAGCTGACCGAGCTGGCCAAGTTGAAGCAGTTTCCGATCATTCCGTGCGATCTTTGCGGCTCGCAAGACAACTTGAAGCGGAAGCAAGTGAAGCAGCTGCTCACGACGCTCAACGATCAGAATCCGACCGTGCGCGCCAACGTGTTCGCGGCGCTCGGCAACGTGCGGCCGTCGCACCTGTTCGACGTCGAATTGCGACGCGCGATGGGCGTCGACGAAGCGCTCGAAGAAGCGCCCAGCGGCGGCGTCGCCAGTAACGTGGTTCCGCTGACAGCGTTACGGCGTTAGGCTCACGGTGGAACCTGCGCCGCCGGGCGGTGTCGGTACCGGAGATGAGCGCCGCCGTGAAGCCGTCAACCGGAGGTGATGTAGTGCCGTTCGCCATTTCGGTGGCGCTGCACGCCGGGCTTTTGCTGCTGCCGGTCTTGGCGCATTTGTATAGTCGCGCGCCGACCCCAAAACTCGAGACGTTGCCGAACAGCATCGCGATGGTCGGCAATTCGATCGAGGTCGAGGCGCCAACTCCCGAAGCCGCCGCACCCGCCGCGCCCGAGCCCGAGCCCGAGCCCGAGCCCGAAACGGTCGACGTCGCCACGCTCCCGACGGAGCCCGAGCCCCAGCTCGACCCCGAGCCGGGCGCCGCTCCTCCTCCCAAACCCATTCCACGCACGATTCCGAAATCGACTCGCGTCGCTCGCCCCGCCGCGGCCGTACGGCCAGCTGCCGACCCCAACTCACCCATCACGGGTGCACCCGCCGCCGGCACCTTCGGCCAAGAGGGACTCGCACCCGGCGTGCGCCGCTTGGGCTACGCCTTCACGCGCGCCATTCCCGCCGCGACACCCGCCGACGCGGCGTGGCGCGAGCTCCCGGTCGGCCACGTCGGCACCATCCGCATCGAGCTCGAGGTCGACGAATCCAACCACATCGGCGCGCTCAAACATTGGCAGGCGCATCCCGGCGAGCCCGCGCCGCCCGCCGTCCTCGAACGCATGGTCGACCGCACGCTCATCCTGCTGCGCGCCGGCCAATTCGCACTCTCCGGCTCCAACCAACCCGGCACCGAACGTCTCGTCATCGACGTCCAACTCAGTGACGAAGCCGCCGACGAAGACGCCACCGACAATGTCGTCAACAAAGGCTTCGACGGCGCAACCCCTAGTCACCCAGGCAAAGCCCACTTCCGCTACGGCACCGGCCGCACCTTCGAAGCCAACGTCACCATCGCCAGCTCGGGCAAGTAGCCGCGTGGAGCACGACAACGCGCAGAGTGGGAACGAGCGAAACAACAGGAAGACGGGCAGGCGCCCTTCCCGTTGCCTCGATTCTCGCTTGCCCTCTGCCCTCTGCCCCTTCGCGCTTCGCGCTTCGCGCTTCGCCCCTCGCCCTGCACCTGTGGCGCGCCGCCGAAGCCACTTTCCGATCGCGAAAATGACTGCGCATACAAAGTCATTCACCGCTCGCCGTTGGCCATACACGCAACCTATTGCAACTGTTTCGGTATTTTAGCCAGCGTGGGTGGATTTCCAATCACTGGGCATGCAAAGTCATTTTGGGGCGGGCGACGGGCGTTCCCGAATGCGGTGGCAAGCCGGTCTTTCGTCACTCGCGTTCGCCTTTGCTTCCGTCCGCTCTCGCTTCGGTGCCGGTGCGCCTGCTCGTGCCCGACGGTCCGTAGACGGCGTTGATTGGGGGGTAGGCCTTGCCTGCGCGCCCAGCTGGGCGCGGCGCGCGCGGGCAAGCCCGCGCCAGGAACCTCGGCCTACCAGCTGCGCCGCAAAGAGAGTTACGAGGGGCGGGCGAGGGCGAGGTGTTTGTGTTTGAGGCGTTCGGGTGCGATGGGCGCTTCGACTTCGGCGTAGCCGTGGCCGTCGGGGCGGTGGCCGAGGGCCAGGAATTCGCTGCGGTAGGCGGCGAAGTGCCCGCCAGCGCGGACGGCGCGGTAGAGCGCGAGCGCTTCGGGGACGCCGCCTTGGGCGAGCACGTATTCGACCCAGGCCCATTTGGCGCTGACGGCGCGCACGTCGGCGCGGCCGCGCAAGCCGCGACGCAGGCGATCGAGGCGCGCTTCGACGGTACGGATGCCGGCGTACGGCATCTTGTCGAGCGGCGTGTTGCGCTTGGCGCAGAAGGGCGCGACGCCGAGCGCGATCGGGATGGTTTTGGAGAGCTCGCCGACGAAGCGCACGCACTCGTCGATGTCTTCGTCGGCTTCGCCGGGCAGGCCGACCATCAAGTACAGCTTGAGGCGTTCGTAGCCGTGGCGGCGCGCGTTTTCGGCGGCGACTTGGTAGTGCGGCTCGCGGCCGCGGCGCTCGATCAGGTTGCGCATGCGCTCGCTCGGGCCGTCGAGCGCGGTGGTGAGGGTCTTGTAGCCGGCGCGGCGCAGGGCGCCGACGAAGTCGTCTTTGAGCTTGTCGGGGCGCAGGCTGGACAGGCCGACGTGGCAGCCGCGGTCGGCCAAAGCGTTGACGATTTCGGTGATTTTCGGGTGATCGCTGACCGCTGCGCCGACCAAACCGACGCGCCGGTGCTCGAGCGGAATCGCGCCGAGCACGACTTCTTTAGGCACGATGCGCATGCCGCCGTTCGTCGAGCGACGCATGACGCAGTAGGTGCAACCGCGCGAGCAGCCGCGCTCAGCCTCGATCAAGAACATGTTCGAGAGCTCGGTATGCGGCGTGACGATCGTGCTGGTAGACGGCAAGAGCGCGTCGTCGCAGGCGGCGATTTTCGCCAGCTGGTCGCCGTGATGCTCGGGTACGAAAACGTTGGGATGCTCGGCCAGCGCCTGGAGCGCCACGGCGCGCGACCGGCTTTCGCCGATGGTGCGCACGACCCACTCGGCGACGCCCTCACCCTCACCCATCACGACCGCATCAGCGAACGCGGCCAGCGGCAGCGGGTTGGAGAAAGTGAGCGGACCGCCGCACAAGATGAACGGCGCGTCCGGCGCGCGCTCGGTGCGCAGCGCGGGGATGCCGGACGCTTCGAGTAAGCGGGTCAAGCCGGCCAGCTCGAGCTCATAGGCCACACTGAGCGCGATGATCGGAAACTCCGACAGCCCGCGCAGCGACTCGTACGTCACGGGGCGTTCGGTCTCGGTGCCGGCGCGATCCGCCCCGTCGGGCAAAAACGCGCGCTCGCAGCATACGCCCGGCATTTCTTGGAACGCGCGGTAGATGCGCTGGTAGCCGAGCGAGCTCATCGCGACGTGGTACGGCGACGGGTACGCCAGCACCACGGTGAGCGGCGCCGATTTTACGATGCGACCGCGCTCATCGGAGAGGCGAGTTTCGATCGTGCGCCGTGTGGATTCGGAGAGCATGCGAGGAAAGGCGAAGCCGGAAGAGGAGGGCGGAGTATATCTCGACCGGCGCGGCGCGCTGCTCGAGGCTCGCAAAAGCTCGGCAAGCGGTAGTCTCGAGCCATTTCCCGAGCTAGGCTCCGGCGCCCGTGAGTCAGGATTCGTTGGTACACGACTGGAATGAGAGCGACGCGGCCAACTGGCGCGCCCGCAAGGTCCAGCTGCTCGATGAGACGCTACGCGACGGTTTGCAGAGCCCCTCGGCTCAGAATCCGTCCCTGGAGCAAAAGCTCGAAGGCTTGCGCTTGATGGCGCGGCTGGGCGTGACGGCGGTGAACCTGGGTCTGCCGTCGGTGTCGAGCGCGGCGCGCGAAGAAGCCGCGCAAATGTTGCGGCTGATCCAGGAGGAACGGCTGGGTCTTTTGCCGGTCTGCGCGGGCCGCACGTTACCGGGCGACGTCACGCCGATTCTGGAGCTGGCCGAAGCCACCGGCGTCGCAATCGAAGTTTCGGTGTTCATCGGTGCGAGCCCGATTCGGTGGCAGGCCGAAGGTTGGGACTTTGAGAGCGTCTCAAAACTGACGCGCGAAGCGGTCGCGCTCGGCGCTGGCGCCGGCATGCCGGTGACGTTCGTCACCGAAGACACCACGCGCACGCCGCCGGAAACGCTCCGCCGCTTGTTCGAGCTGGCGATTAAGCATGGCGCGACACGGTTGTGCCTGTGCGACACCGTCGGCGCCGCCTCCAGCGACGGTACCCGCCGGCTGGTCACGTTCGCGCGCCAGCTGGTGCAGGGCACGGGCCACAACGTGGGCCTCGACTGGCACGGCCACGACGACCGCGGCTTGGCGCTGGCCAACGCGCTGACCGCCATTGAAGCCGGGGTCGATCGCGTGCACGCAACCGCGCTCGGTATTGGCGAGCGCGTTGGCAACACGGCGCTCGAGCTGTTGGTGGCCAATCTGGCGTTTCTAGTCGGTGAGGAGCCGGACGCGACGAGCTTACGCGCCTACTCGGAGCATTTCGCGACCGCGCTGGGCGTGAGGATTCCGGAGAATCATCCGCTGTTGGGCGCGAACGCATTTCGCACTGCCACTGGCGTGCATGCCGCAGCGATCGTCAAAGCGCTCGGCAAAAGCGCGGCGCTGGCGGATCGCGTTTACAGCTCGGTGCCGGTTAGCCGCTTCGCGAACGGTCACGACATCCGCATCGGTTACATGTCAGGCACGTCGAATGTCGTGCACTGGTTGCGCCGCCACAGCATCGAGCCGAGCGAGCCGCTAGTGACGCGCATTTTGGAGCGCGCCCGCGCTGCCAACCGCGTACTACGCGACGACGAAGTGCTGGCGGTAGTGCGAGCGCGCTAAAGCCCCCACATCGGCGTACGCCGCCCAGGGATTAAAGCTTACGGTGCGCTGGCCGTTGATCGCCCTTGTGACGGAATCCATCACACCGCGCCCCAACAGGACCCCCGAGATCCGCTTCCAGCCCAGCATGCTGAGCGTGCCGAGCGCTGCCACTACCGTGCCGCCGGAAAACAACGCACGCGACGGCGAGCCGCAAGCTCCGAAACGGAACCCCCGCCGCAAACTGTGGTTCTTCGCCGCACTGGCGGGCGTTGCCGGCGCGCTCGGCCTGAGCGCGCTGCGTCACCCCGCACCGATCGTGTCGCACGTCCACAGCGGCTCGCCGGGCTACCGGCAATCCTCCAACGGCCACGACCTGCACTGGGCCAAGCCGGCATTGACCGTTTATCTCGACGGCTCGTTGGCGGCGCTCGGTCCCGGCGCAAACGAAGCGGTGATGCAAGCGTTTGGTCAGTGGGTGGGCAGCGACCACCGCCTGCCAGCGCTGGCTTTCGACACCGGCAAGACTTCGCCAGTGCCGGTTCAAGACGGCAAGAGCACCGTGAGCTACGGACCCATCTCCGTGCCGGGTCACGAACACGACGTGGCGATCACGATCACGTACGCCAATGACCAAACGGGCGAAATCGTCGAGGCCGACATCATCTTGAACGCGGTCTATCCGATGGCCATCTTGACCGCCAAGTCCGCAGCTCAAACCACGACTGCCAGCGTCGTGAAGCACGACGGCAAAGACGACGACCACGGCGCCTCGAACAGCAAGAGCATGAACGGCGGAGGGGAGGCAGTCGATTGCAAGAACCGCTACGATGCGCAAAACGTCGCCACGCACGAGGCCGGACACTTCTTCGGCCTGGGTGAGGATCCGATCAAGAGCAATGCGACGATGTTCCAGCTGATCGACCAGTGCGAGACGCACAAGCGGGCGCTGGCAACGACCGACGTCGACGCGCTCGGCACTTTGTACGCCCAGAGCGAGGATCCGGTAGAGGCTAAAGCCGGCGCGCGCGCTTGCAGTTTCGGCGGCGTGCCCACGAACGGCGGCACGCTGGCGGTTTCGAGCGCAATTCTGGGTCTCGCGCTGCTCGGTCGCCGCCGCGCGCGTTGATGCTAGAACCGGCGCCGTGACAGCGCCCCCACCCGCGCCCCCAGGCCGACGCACGGCGCTCAGCCAGCTCGGCGGCGCGGTCGAGGTAGCGGGCGACCAAGAAAGCGTCGATGCGCTGCGCGCGGCGTTCGACGTGATGGCGACCGAAACCGCGCAGCTGGCCGACGTGCACGGCTTTCACAGCTACCCGGCGCGCATGCACCCGGACACCGCCCAGCGGCTAATCGCACGGCTTTCGGCAGCCGGTGAGACGGTGCTCGATCCGTTTTGCGGCAGCGGCACGGTGCTGGTCGAGGCGCGACGACTTGGCCGGGTCGGGCTTGGCTACGATGTGAACCCGCTTTCCCGCGAACTGAGCTGGCTGAAGACGTTGGCGCCCAGCGACGCATGGCTGGCGTCGCTTTCCGAAGAAGCCGCCCGCGTCGCCGCGCACGCCGACGAGCGCCGCAAGCGCAAAGCCGGCGCCACCCAGCGCTACCCCGACGCCGACCGCGCGCAGTTTGCTGCACACGTGCTGCTCGAGCTCGACGGTTTGCGCGACGGCCTGCAAAAATCTCCGCAACCCGAGCAGCGACGCGCGCTATTCCTGGTGCTGTCGGCGCTGCTGACCAAGGTCAGTCAACGCGCCGGCGACAGCACGGCGCATGCCACCGAAAAGCGCGTCGCGCCCGGTTTTCCGAGTCGCTTCTTCGTCAAAAAGGCCACCGAGTTGTGTCGCCAATTGGCTGAATATCGCCAGAGTTTGCCCGCGGAGGCGCCGCCTTCGTCGTGCACGCTCGGCGACGCGCGCAAGTTGCCCGGGCTTGCCGCAGGCTCGGTCAAGCTGGTGGTTTCGTCACCGCCTTATCCAGGGGTCTACGATTACCTGGCCCATCACGACGATCGGCTGCGCTGGCTCGGGTTGCCGGCACACGACTTCGAGAAGCTCGAAATTGGCTCACGCAGAGAGCTTTCGGGCGAGTCGTTCGGTCCAGCGCTCGCTGTCTGGGAACGCGATTTGACGGCGACGCTGACGGCGCTCGGGCGCAGTCTCGGTGCCGACGGGCGGATCGCGCTCTTGATCGCCGACTCCACGCTGGCGGGCAAGCCGCTGTACGCCGAGCGCGTGGTCGAGAAGGCGGCGCCAACGGTTGGGCTAGAGCTGGTCGCGCGCGCCTCGCAGGAGCGCCCGCACTTTCACGGCGGCTCGCGCGAGGCGTTCGTCAAGAAGCCGCGCCGCGAGCATTTGCTTTTGCTCGGAGCAGCTCAGCGCGAGCGCTGAAGCGGCCGCGACAACAGCCCAAGCCCGAGCGCCCACACCACGCCGATACTGGCGTGCCCGAGCAGCAAATGCCCCAGGTGCGCCGACGGACAATGCGCGTGAAGCAGCAGATTGGCGGCGATGCCGGCGAGCGCGCCAGCCGAGACCAGCGCCGTAACTGGTACGGTATCGCGGCGCTCTAACAGCCAGTAAAGCAGCAGAAACGGCGCGACGAACGCGGCGCCGTAGGCAAAGCAGGCCTCTGGGTGGCCCCAGACCGCAGCCATCTCGGGCGTGCCGGAACCAAGCGGAACCACCAGCGATGCCAGAGCCGGCACAACCAAGAGCGCCGCCGCGACCGCGCGACTGCGCCGCTCGGTGTCGAGCGGCGCGCTCGTCCCGCGCGTGACGCGCAGCACACCGACGACCAGCGCGATCCCAAACGCCAGCACCACGCCCCAGAACACCGCCGGCGAGTACTCGGCGAAGTCGGGCCGTCGCCGCAGCAATAGCTCGAATAGCAGCAGCGCAACCGCCACGCTGAGCAACGCGCCAGCCCTCACGCGCGTCGGCAAGCCGCGCAGACGAGCGCGCAGGCCAACCTCCTGCTGCACGTCGCGCTCGACCAGCGCGAACAAATCGCCCGGCTCCATTTCGGGCAGAGCGGCTTCGGCCAATCGCCGCCCGAGCTGGGCATTCTGATCGAAAAGCTCGCGGCAATGGCCGCAGTTCCGCACGTGTGCGTCGACGTCAGGACCCGCGGGAACGCGCCCTGCCACGAAGAGGCTGCGGATCTCAGCACATTCCAAGGGTCTCGCTCCTCATATGCTGCCCGCCCGGTCGCGGTTACCGGCCGCGTCGCCCGCCCCACCACTGTCATCCGGCAGAGGTGGCAGCGTGGCGTCGTCGCCCAGAGCTTGACGCAGTCGGACGTAGCCGCGGTGGGCCCGAACCTTGACGGCGCTCACACTCGCACCCACCACCGTCGCGACCTCGGGGAACTCGAGCCCGTCGAACCAGTGGAGCTCGATGACCTCCCGCTGGTCCGCCGGCAAGTCGTGGAGCACGCGCGCCAGGGTGCGTCGCGCGTCGACGCGGGCGGCGCCGAGCGCCGCGACCGCGGGCTCCGGAATCGCGTCGGCGTCGAACGAGCGTTCCGGGCGGCGCTTCTTCTTGCGAAAGTATTCCCGCTTGAGGTTCATCGCGATCGTGAACACCCACGGCTTCAACTTCTGCGCCAGGTCGAAGTCGGCGCGCGCGCGGTGCAGCTGCAAGAACGTCTGCTGCACGAGATCGTTCGCCTCTTCACGCACGTAGAGCTCGCGCAGCATAGCGCGCAGCAACAGCGGCGCGTAGCGCACGAAGATCACGCGAAACGCTGCGGCGTCGCCGGCCACGTAGGCCGCCATCAACTGCTCGTCGCTGCGCGCTTCGGACAACGGTCGGCACAGTAGTCAAAAGCCCAAGCCGCGCCAATTCCGCCGTGCTACCGACCTGGCATGGCCGCGGAAAACCGGTTGGCGCGCGAAACCAGCCCCTACCTGCTTCAGCACGCCCACAATCCGGTCGATTGGTACGCCTGGGGCGAGGAGGCGCTCGAGCGCGCGCGCCGCGAAGATCGACCCATCTTGCTGAGCGTTGGCTACGCGGCCTGCCACTGGTGCCACGTGATGGAGCGCGAATCGTTCGAAAACGAAGCGATCGCCCAGCTGATGAACGAGTCGTTCGTGTGCATTAAAGTCGATCGCGAGGAGCGGCCGGACATCGACGACATCTACATGAGCGCCACCGTCGCCATGTCGGGCAGCGGCGGCTGGCCGATGACGGTGTTCTTGACGCCCGAACAGCAACCGTTCTTCGCTGGTACCTATTTCCCCCCGGTCGATCGGTTTGGGCGGCCCGGTTTCCGTACCGTGCTGCAGAAGCTCACCGACCTTTGGCAAAACGACCGCCAGGCAGTGCTCGGCCAAGCCAAAGAGCTGACCGAGCACGTGCGCAAGCTCTCCGGCCCTGGACCGAGCGGCGGCTTACCGCTCGACAGCCAGAAGAGCGCCGTGCGGCAGCTGGCTCAGAGCTACGACACGCGTTACGGCGGCTTCGGCAAGGCGCCCAAGTTTCCGCCCGCGCAAAGCCTCGAGCTGTTCTTGCGGTATGCCCGGCGCACCGGCGATCGCGACGCGCTCGGCATGCTGAAAGGCACGCTGGACGGCATGAAAGCCGGCGGCATGTACGACCAATTGGGCGGCGGTTTCGCTCGCTATTCGACCGACGAGCGCTGGCATGTGCCGCACTTCGAAAAGATGCTGTACGACAACGCGCAGCTCGCCAAAACGTACACCGAGGCGTTTCAGCTGACGGGCGACGCCGAATACGCGCGCATCGCGACCGAAACGCTCGACTACGTGATGCGCGAAATGCAGGGGCCGGAGGGCGGTTACTACTCCGCCACCGACGCCGACAGCGAGGGCGTCGAAGGCAAATTCTTCGTCTGGGAGCCGCACGAAGTCGAAGCGCTGCTGGGCACCGAAGACGCCGAGCGCTTCTGCACCTATTACGACGTCACTCCGCAAGGTAATTGGGAAGGCCTGAACGTGCTGCGCGTGCAGCGCCCGTACGAGGTCGTCGCGGCTGAGCTCGGCATCTCCGTGGCAGAGCTTCAGGCGTCGCTGACGCGCGCCGTGCCGATTTTGTACGAGGCGCGCAGCCAGCGCGTGCCGCCGTTGCTCGACGACAAGGTGCTGGTCGCCTGGAACGGCTTGATGATCGATGCGTTCGCGACCGCGGCGCGGGTGTTCCCGGAGCGCGGCTACGCCGAATCGGCGGTACGCGCCGCAACGTTCTTGCGCGAACGCTTGGCGCGACCGGACGGCGGTCTGTACCGCACGTACCGCAGCGGAAAGGCGCACTTATCTGCCTATTTGGAAGACTACGCTTACCTCGCGCAAGGTCTCGTCAGTCTGTACGAAGTCAACGGCGACGAACGGTTCCTGAACCAAGCCGCGCGCCTGGCCGAACGGCTGCTGAGTGACTTCGGCGATCCCGAGGGCGGCCCATTCTACCAAACCGCGCACGACCACGAAGTGTTGATCACGCGCGTCCGTGACGGCCACGACGGCGCCATTCCGAACGCCAACGCGACCGCCGCGCACGCGCTGGCACGCCTTTCCCGACATTTGGGCCGCCCCGAATGGGAGGAGCGCGCGGCGCTTGCCTTGCGCGGCTACGCGCAAGCCGTCGAACGCCTACCGCGCGCCTTCGGCAGCACGCTCAACGCGCTCGACTTCATGACCGAAGCCTCGCTCGAGCTGGTGCTCGTCGGCGAACCTGGCACATCCGGCTACGACGACCTCGCCGCCGAAATCGCCAAACGCTACGCCCCCAACCGCATTGAAGCGCGCCTCGCCCCCCACCACACCTCACGCCTCCCGCTCACCGAAGGCAAATCGCTACTCGACGGCCAAGCCGCACTCTACGTCTGCCGCAACTTCGCCTGCTCCGCGCCCGTCACCACAGCCGCCGCCGCCGAACCGCTGCTCACCGCCCCCGGCGACCGCCAAGCCGGCGTCTAGTCATGCCCATCACGAGCGAAACAACAAGAAGGCGGGAAGCCGGGAAGCTCGGACAGCAGAGTTTTTGGATGGGTGATGCCGTTGGCTCGACGCGTTGGGTTTGCGAATCGGTTTCAAACGCCTGCCCGAACAAACGGCCACCGCCAGGTTACTCGGGCGTCGTCGCAGGCGCAGTCCTCGCCGAAGTTTCGGTCTCAGCAACGGAAGGCGCGGGCTTGACCGGCGGTGGCGGATCCGTCACGGGCTCGATCGAGCGCAGCTGGGCGCGTTCCTTTGCGTCGAGCGCGGAGGTGGCGCGCAGGTGCTCGGGGCGGTTCTGCTTCCACCACAGCGCGGCGCGCTCGTCCGTCCACGGATGATCGAACTCTAGTGCGCCGAGCGCGTCCGAAAGCTCACGCGCGGTTTGCGGACGCTTGTTCGGGTTCTTTTCCAGGCACTGCATCACGAGCGCCTCGAGCGCGGGATGCAGCGGCCGATCGATCCGCTTGGACGGCAGAACCGGCTTTTGGTGCGCGTGCATGACCAACATGTCGGCGCGCGTCTGAGCTTCGAACACGCGCTTGCCGGTGAGCAGCCAGTAGCCAACGCAACCGAGCGCGTACAAATCCGCTCTTGCGTCGACTGGCGCCTGGAAGCGCAGCATCTCGGGCGCCATCACCGCGGGCGTGCCGACGAATTGCTTTTCGTCTTCCAGCTCCTCACTCGTCAGGTGGCGATCTAGCACCAAGCCGAAGTCGAGCACTTTCACGAAGTCGTAATCGCCGCCGACCGAGCAGGTCAAAATGTTCGCCGGCTTGATGTCGCGATGCACGAAGTTCTGTTCGTGCGCTTCGCGCAGCGAGTGACAGACCTGCTTCATCAAGCTGGCAATGCGCTCGGGCGGCTGCGGACCAAAGCGCTCGACCAGCGTCATCAAGTCGATGCCGTCGAGCAGCTCCATCACGTAATAAAATGCGCCTTCGCGCGTGATGCCGAAGTCGTAAACCTGAATCGTGTGCGGCGAGCGCAACGCAGCCGTGGTGCGCACTTCACGGGTAAAGAGCCGCAAAAGCCGCTCGGAATCGGCGGGACCATGGTCGACCAGCACCTTGGGCCGAATCAACTTCACGGCTGCCGGCCGCCGCAACATGCGGTGATTGGCGCGCCACACTTCGGCCATGCCGCCGACGCCCAAGCGCTCGACCAACTTGTAGCTGCCGACCTCGCGCGCCTTGACGATGCCCTCCGTCAAGTGGTGGACGACCTTCGAAATCTGCTGCGCGACCAGCGCCGCCAAGAGTGGTGACGAAACCACGACCACCAACTCCGACGCGCTGTAGTGGGTGTGCGCGCGCATCATGAAGAGCCCGAGCGGATCCATCGCGGCTGCCACCAGCATCACGGTCAAGGCTTTGCCCGGCACCGTCGGAATCAACGCACCGAACGTCAGCAGTGGAATCACCACCGGCGACACCTGGCGAAGCAAATCGCTCGCGCTCGACGTCTGCGAGTGACGCAAAATCCCCAGCGCCAGGCAAATCACGAACAGGTAGACGTTGCCCAGATCAGCGACGTTGTGCGCCGGGATCTTCGGCAGCTTGGTCACGCCGAACAGCGCCAAGCTGAGCGTGATGCCAGTGATCGAAACCCCCAAAGCGGTCCCAACCACCGGCCCTAGCTTGCTGGCACCGAGCAACCCCAGCCACCCCAAGTAGGTCAGGAAAGCCAGCGCGCCGAGTAGCCCCATCTTGCCGAGCCGGTCAACCGCAGCGAAAAGCACGTTGCCGGAGAGTTGGCGATTGGCGGCGCCGCGTTGCGCCTCTGCCGCGTTCCAGACGCTCAGATCGAGGCGCTTCGGCTCGGCCTCGATGAGCATGTCGTCGGGCTCGAGGCGAGGAAACTCAGCCTCGGAGTCGGGCGTGCCCGGCGCATCCGGTTTGGACGACACGGGCGCAGCATAGTGCAGCCTGCCGGGCGCCAGGGGCACCAAGTGCCAAACCGGGGCTGGGCGGCGCGGAACTACGCGCTTTCGGCGCTGTCGCGCCCGAACACTTTGCGGTCCAAAACACCGCGAACCGCTTCGAGCTCACGCCCCAAATCCACGACCGCCGCGTCGACAGTCGACAAGTCACCGTGTTTGGCCTGACGCTCGCTGGCCTCGGCAATCCGCGCCATGCGCACCGCGCCGAAGTTGCCGGAGGCGCCCTTGATCGCGTGAATCACGTTCAGGTACGCGCGTTGGTCGCGAGCCTGTGCGGCCAGACCGAGCGCTACGACGCGGCGCGCCACGTCGTCCAAGAAGATGCGCGACAGCTCTTCGACGATTTGCGGCGTACCGGCTTCACGCGCCAGCTCTTCGAGCCGGGAAAGATCCACGTTCTGCTCGTTGGGTGTGGGCGGCACCACGTCCGGCTCGCTCTTGCGATCGTCAGCGTCCGGCGGCTCCGAGTCGATGCTGGGCAATAACCACGCGAGCACCTTCTTGCGCAACCGGCCGAGCGAGAACGGCTTGGCCAAGAAGTCGTCCATGCCAGCTTCCAGGCACGCGCGCCGCGCACCCGACACCGTGCCGGCCGTAACCGCGATCACCGGCACGCGACTCTGACCAGCTTCCATGCGACGGATTTGTCGCGTCGCGGTCAAGCCGTCCATCTCCGGCATCTGGCAATCCATCAGCACCAGGTCGTAGCGCCCGGGCCGGAACGCCCGCACCGCCTCCGTGCCGGAGACGGCCTTGTCGACGGCGCAGCCCATCGGCTCCAGCACGTGCTCGATCAGCGCGCGATTGAAGGCATTGTCCTCAGCCAAAAGCACGCGCCGTCCCGACAGCACGGCGGAGACGCGAGGCGCCGCTTTGAACTCGCCGGAGCTCGGGGGTGCGCTCTTACTGATCTGATGCGCGGCCAGCAGCTTGTCCACCACGTCGAGCAGCTCGCGTCCCGAGCGGTGCACGTTTTCGGCCGCCAAACGCTGCGATGTGTCCAGCTCGCTCTCGAGCAAGAGCTCGGTCGAGCCGAGCACGTTGGTCATCGGCGTGCGCAAATCGTGACTGAGCCGACGCAGCAGCTCGACCGCCTGTTCGCCGCTCAGCTTCGGACCTTCGTCCTGCGACCCGCGCCGGCTCACGCGACGTCTCGCGACAGATCCAGCGTAGCGATGCGACGGTAAAGCGTGGCGCGGCCGATGCCGAGCAGCTTGGCAGCGCGACCGACGCTACCGTGAGTCGCGCGCAGCGCACGCTGAATCGCGCGACGCTCCAGCTCGCGCAGCGGAACAATGTCTTCCTCGCTCGGCGGTTGAAAGCGATTGCCGTTGGCGCCGTTGACGTGAATCGCCGGCAGAATCGCCGGCAGCACCAACTCTCGAATGTCGGGTGGCAAGTCGGCGAGCGTGATCTCGTCGCTGCGGCACGCCAACAGGCTGCGATGCACGACGTTCTGCAGCTCACGCACGTTGCCGGGCCAGTGGTGGCGTCCGAGCGCTTCGAGCGCCTCGGGCGAAATCCTTTGCACGTCGCGCCCCACGTCCTTGGAAAGCGCGCGCAAGAAATGACCGACCAAGGTCGGGATGTCTTCGACGCGGTCGCGCAGCGGCGGCAGATGAATCGGGTAAACGACTAGCCGGAAGTACAAGTCTTCACGGAAGCGCCCGGCCTCGACCTCGGCGCGCAAATCGCGGTGCGTCGCGCAGACGATTCGCACATCGATCGGGATTTCGCTCGAGCCGCCGACGCGCCGAATCGTCTTTTCTTGAATCGTGCGCAACAGGCTGGCTTGCGTCTGCATGCTCATTTCGCCCAGCTCATCGAGCAACAGCGTGCCGCCGTTGGCTTGCTCGAAGCAGCCGCGCCGCTGCTGGGTCGCGCCGGTGAAAGAACCGCGTTCGTGACCGAACAGCTCCGACTCCTGCAAAGACTCCGGGATGCCCGCGCAGTTAATGGCGACGAACGGCCCGCGGCGCCGCACACTGCCAGTGTGAATCGCGCGCGCGACCAGCTCCTTGCCGGTACCGGACTCGCCGAACACGCAGACCGCGACGTCGCTTTCAAGCACGCGCTGCACCTGTTGCGCGAGCTCGCGCATGGGCGGGCTCTTGCCGACGATCGAGCCGAGCACCGAGCGCTCGGTCAACGCCGACTCGAGGCGCCGCACGTTGCTCAAAAGCTCGCGCCGCTCGTTGGCGCGATGCACCGCCAGTAGCAGGCGATCGCGATCCAAAGGCTTCGTGACGTAGTCGTAAGCGCCGGCTTGCATGGCGGCCACGGCCGTCTCCAGCTCGCGCTGCGCGGTAACGACGATGATCGGCAGCTCGGCGTCGCGCGCACGCAGGTGCTGAATGACCTTGATGCCGGTCACTTCGCCCAACCCGAGATCGACGCAGGCGAGCGCCGGCGTCTCACCGTCGTGATCGAGCACGCTGCGCGCCGATTCGTGCTCGACGACCGAGTAGCCGGCGCGCTCGAGCCAAAAGCGCATCAGACGCCGAGCGGTCGGGTCGTCGTCCACTACCGCCACGCTGACCGGGGAGGGCCCCACTGATGCCGCCGTTTCGTCGTCGAGCATTGCTACTCAACCTCAAACGCACGATCCGGTCCCAGGTTTAGACGCCTTCGTCTCGGAAGCTCAGCTTGAGACTGAGAAAAGTGGATAAAGGCAGGATTCAGCCCCAGCACAATCCGCGCAACCACGTGATCTTCTTATAGAAACGCGACTCCCCTCAAACAAGCCTAGCCCCGACCCGCCCTGGAACGGCTTTCGCAGAGGAGAGTTGCCTTGGCCGCCGCGTTCCGAAAGCCCGAAGCCCGTAAGCTCCCACTCCATCGCGGACTGCTCCGCATCACCGGCGACACCCTGGAGGGGCCGTGCGAAACCGACCTTTTCGACGTCGTCACCGGCCCCGGCGGGGACGTCGGCATCGTGCTGCTCGACGTGCAAACGCGGCACGGTGAACCGGGTGACGTTGGCCGCGCGGTGCTCGAGAAAGCGACGCAAGGCTTCACCGAGCGCACGCCGCTGCACGCCGTGATGCTCGACCTGGTGCGCACGCTGTTCGAGTACCCGGGCACCGAGCTGCGCGTCACCTTGATGCGCTGTTCGGTCGCCGACGCACGCGCCGAAATGACGACCGCCGGCATGCCACCGCTGGCGTGTGCGATGCCGGGCGGCAACATCAGCGTGCACCCGGCATCTTCGCCGCCGCTCACCTCGACGACCACGGTGCCGCCGCCAGTCGAAGTCGTGCCGCTGGTATGGGGCTCGACGTGGATGGCCGTCTCCGACGGCTTCACCGCCGGCTCCGATCATCCGGAAGTCGTGCGACGCTTGGCGATCGATCTCGAGCTTTGCGAAAAAGGTTTGGCACTGTCCGGCCAAACACCGGATGACCTCTACGATTTACTGGCTGGCCGCTTGTCTGAATCCGGTCGCTTCGCCCGCGACGACGCAACCCTCGTCCTAATCGGCGCCGATCCGAACGCGCGCTTCCGAAGCGGCATCCGTCGCGGTGACAAAGGCGAATAAACTCGAGCATGGCTGCCACGCCGCGGCCTGCCTCGCAGAATCTCACGTAGTGGAACCAGGCCACGGCTAGCGACCGGCCTTCGCAGGATCCAAAACCTGCGGCAGAGAAAAGTTTCGATAGTCTCAATTGATGCTATCCGATCACACTTCTTGTGCCGCAAGTTTTGGGGTGAACCCGCGCGCATCGCGTGGGCGGTGGAGGCAACCTCGTTTTGCGGCGAGCAGGGAGCGCTGGGCGAATGAGCTGTGGAATGCCGTCGTTGTTCCCAGTCTCCACGCAACCCACAGGCAATTGAACGCGAGCTGACGCCGAGCGGACTGGAAAATATCGACGAGAAGCGAAGATTAGCGACGATGTGTCGTCCTTTGAGAGTCAGTCTCGAATCCTGAGGTGGTAATCTGGGTCAACAGCTCAAGCCCCGGAGGGAACCGTGACGGCCTCATTTGCGGACAATGAGATTTGGCATGTCCTGATCGCCAGTGACGACATGAAGCGTATGAACGTCGAGCAACTCGACGACGCGTTTCGCCTCAGCTTGGTCGATGCGTCGACCATGGTCTGGAAGGCGGGCATGAAGACCTGGCAAAGTTTGGGTGCGGTCGCCGGTATCGACGACGAGCCGGAGACGATCGCGCGACCGATGGCGCCCCCGCCCCCGCCTCGCCCGAAGGCGCGGCCCGCGCCCCGTCCGCCTTCGCGCGCGCCAGCACCGGCAATCTTTCACACCGCGATCACGCCCGTGTTTGCCCCGCAGCTCGTCGCGCCGGTGTTCACGCCGCAACTCTACGCGCCCGATCCTTATATGTTGCCCAAGCGGCGGGTCTCGATCCCGAGTGAGGTCGATTTCCGTCGTTCGTCGAGTGGCGTGCGCTGGGCGCGCTGGCTGGTGGCGTTGCTGCTCGTTACCGGCGGCGTGTTGGGTGCTTACCGCCAGAACCTGCTGCGCGAAGGCGCACGGCGCATGGGCGTCGAAACCAAGTACTTGAGCGGCGAGCGCCGCGCGACGGCGTTCGTCACCGCCAAGGCGCCCACCCAACTGAAGAATGTGCTCAAGCGGCTGGCACTCTTGCCGGGGCCGAACGCTCTGCCCGAAGCGAAGCCGCCCGTCGCGCGTACGTCAGAGCTAACGCCTGCCATCGCAGCCGCGACGCCCGCAACAAGGCCCAGCAACGCCGTCAGTGAGCCCGAAATGAAGACGGTGTCGCTCGACTCCTTGCCGGTGCTGGCAGCGGAACCCGCAGCGGCCAAGCCGACGCCCGTGGCAGCAGCCGTTGCGCCCGCGACGCGCGCCAAGCCGGCACCCGCCATCGCCGCCAGGGCCGAGCCGAAGCCGAAAGTGGCGCCGCTCCCGCTCGCCAACGAGAACCCGCTCAAGGCGGCGATTCGTTTGGCGATCGCGCAAGACGCTGCCAAGGCCGCCAAAGGCAAGTAGCGCGCGCTGCGCTACGGAAGCTTGTGCGCCACGTAAAGCGCGTACTGCCCGCTGCGGTCGGACGCAAAGTAGAGCTGCTGGCCGTCCGGGCTGAGCCACGGCATGCGCTCCTCCGAGCGATCCCACGGATCGTTGAGGTCGACCGGCGGCTCGGGTTCGCCAAAATTCGCATCGGTCGCGGTGCGGTGCGCAACGTAGAGATCCGAGTCGGCGTGATCGCCGTCGCGCGTCGACGAAAAATACAGCTCGAGCCCGTTGTCGGTCAGGAATTTCCCGTTCGCCGACCGCCCCGAGCTACGGCGCCGCGCTGCCGCCGTCTTGAGACGTGAACCACCGTTCTCAATCAGTGCGTGAGCGATTGGATACGAGTCGGCGCGGCCCCCCCTGATCAACGCGGAAAGGTCTTGCGGCGCTGGCATTTCCGCCTCGGCCCGGAGCTTGCACCGCCGCCCGCCAATGCGCTTCCTCTTTGCACGGATGGGTTATGGGCTTGCGGGCGTCCTCGCCGCGTCGCTCACGACGGCGCTAGTCGCATGCCGCAGCAGCGACGCCACGAGCGGGGCGGGGGCAGGGGCCGACACCGGCGGCGCGCTGAACGGCGGCGCGCTGAACGGCGGCGCGCTGAACGGCGGCGCGCCGACTGACGAGGGGGGCAGGGTAGCAGGCGGTGACGCCAGCGGCGGTGCAGGCGGCACCACGGTCGGTGGGAGCGACGGCACGGAAGACTCAGCTCCGACTGACCCCGCGCACTTCGCCGCGGCGAAGGACACCGCCGAGAAGAACGCCACGTGCATCGACGCTGCGCCGTTCTACTGGGAAATCGGCGACGTAAACGGTCCGCTCGCGTCGGGCAGCACGGGGGACGGGTCATACACGGTGACGAGCAGCATGGCCATCGCGTCGGCGTCGAAGCTCTTCTGGGGCGCGTACGTGGTCGAGCGCTTCAAGAGCGACCTCGGCGCCGTCGACCTGAAGGCGATGACGATGCGGAGCGGGTACACGAGCTTCGGCAACTGCGTCGGGGCCCTGAGCGTGCAAGCGTGCTTCGACTCCGGCACGAACTCGACGTACACCGCCGCGGACGACGGCGGCTTCGCGTACGGGGGCGGGCACTTCCAGAAATACGCGGTCGATCTGGGGCTCGGCCCGGACGGCGAATTAAAGCTCGCCGCCGAGCTCGCCTCGCTCCTCGGGAGCGAGCTACACATCGCATACTGGGTACCCCAACCCGCGGGCGGCATGGTGAGCACACCGGAGGACTACGCCGCGTTCCTCAGGAAGATCCTTTCCGGAGGGCTCGCGATCCGCGACCACCTGGGGGAAAATGCCGTGTGCACGCTGCCGGGCGCGTCGTGCCCCTCGGCCAAGTCGAGCCCGGTTCCGGTGGCCTGGCACTACTCGTATGGGCACTGGGTCGAGGACGATCCGACGACGGGTGACGGCGCCTTCAGCAGCCCCGGCTTGTATGGCTTCTACCCGTGGATCGACCGGACCAAGCGGTACTACGGTGTGCTGGCCCGAAGGAAATTGACGGGGGCGGCCTACATCGGGTCCGCGCAGTGCGGCCGACTCATCCGCGCGGCGTTCTTCTCAGGCACAGCGATGTGACCCCGACTGCGACGCGAAACGATGGTCGAGCATCGCACCGCCGCAGAGCTTAAAAAATCTGCTCGCCGATGTAGTTGCCGGGCGGATCGTAGCGGCAGACGATGACGTTGCTGCCAGAGCAGGAGGCGCTGGCACAGCCGATGTGCGTCGTCTTACGCCAGGCGATTTGCGTGTAGTGACCGGTGTCGCCCGAGAACACGTACTCGGCCGAGTAGGTGTAGTTCTTCTTCTCGGCCGCCCACAGATCAACCGCCCCCTGGGCACCGAGGCGCGTGCCGGCGGCGAGGTTCTCGCCGTAGCCGGTGTTCATCGCGTGCTGCAGCCCGCACGCTCCGGTGTCGCGGAGGTGGTTGGCCCAGGACTGCGCGGTGGTCGCTACTTCGTCCGCCCACACCACGTCGGGCAGCGGCTGCCAGGTGCCGGAGTAGCCGTCCGGCTTCTCGACGGCGGCGCGCACCGCGTTGTGCGCGTCCACATAGACTTGCGCGTCTGGAAAACTGGAGCCGGTCGGTGTCGAACCTTGGTCTCCCTTCGAGGCATCGTCGCCGCCGCTGCAGCCCGCAGCCGCCGCCGCCAACGCCAGCAGCCCGAATAGCTGCAGGCCACGCACCCCAACGTACACCGGAAATACCCAAGACTTTCGCAAAAGGCGGTCCTGCACGAACTCAGTATATCGCCTTCCAGCGTCGCTTCGAGCACATTAAGCTGCGCCAGTCCTCGGGGGGACGGCGCTTGGATCCGTATGTCGCTGCCATTAGAAAGCTTGTCATTTGAGCTCGCCGAGCTGCTCGCGCGGGACGACGCCAGACAAGGCCTGCAGCAGGCGCTGTCGCGACTCGCCGAGCTGGGGATTCGCGAGCACGTGGCTGACGAGGGTACCGCGTGGCTGGAGGTGCACGCGAAAGGCCGCTCGCTCGCCTTGAGCGGTGGCACGAGCGAGGTTGCGAATTGGCTAGCGCCCACGTTGCGCTTGGCGCTTTTGCGCGTCGTCGAGCAAGACGAGCACAAGCGTACGCGCGAGCGGCTCGAGTTGCTGTCGGAGGCGTCGTTCGAGGGGATCCTGGTGCACATCGACGGCGTGGTCATCGATGCCAACCAGCGCTTGGCCGAGTTGGCAGGCTGTGAGATTCCGGATCTGCTCGGCGCCGAGACAATGCGGCGCACGATCGCGCCGGAGGACTTGGCGTCCACTATGCAACGTGTCGCTAGCGGCTACGAGGGCGCCTACACGATCACGGCTGTGCGCCGAGACGGCACGCGCTTTCGCGCCGAGCTACAGTCGAAGCAAGGCCGGCTGGGTGATCGCCCGGTGCGGATCGCGGTAGTACGCGACGTCACCGAGCGCGAACGCACGCTCTCGTTGTTGCAAGAAGGCGAGAAGCATCTGCGCGATTTGGCGCTCGGCGCCTTCGACTTCATGGTCGTGATGCAGAACAGAATAATCGTCGATGTCGGTGGCGGCGTCGGCGACGTCTTGGGCTTCACGCGTGAGGAGATGGTCGGGCGTGAGGGAGCGAGCTTCGTCAGCGCTGGCGTGCGACCGACAGCTGCGGCCGCGATCGCCGAAAACCGCCAGGGCGCCTACGAGACAGTGCTGATCGCCAAGGACGGCCAGGAAATTCCGGTCGAAGTCGTCGGCGCGCGCTCCACGCACAACGGCCAGGACGCGCGCGTGGCCGGCTTCCGCGACCTGCGCGAAGCCCGCCGCTTGCAGGGCGACCGCCGCCGGCTCGAGCAACAACTGCAACGCAGCCAGCGCCTCGACAGCTTGGGCGTACTGGCGGGTGGTGTTGCCCACGACTTCAACAACCTGCTGGTCGGCGTGATCGGCAACGCCAGCGTGCTGTTGACGACCCTTACCGATCCGTTCGACCGCCAGGCCGCCGAGGCGATCATGTCGGCAGGTGAGCGCGCCGCCACGCTGACCCGGCAAATGCTCGCTTACGCCGGGCGGCAAGATTTGAGTCGGCGCGAGCCGGTCGATCTGGGCGAGCTGTTCCGGGAGTTGCGCACGTTGCTCGACGCCACGCTGTCGAAGAAAGCGTCGGTGAGCCTCGCGCTCGAAGCCAGCAGCATCGTGCTCGGCGATCGCGCGCCGCTGACACAGGTGATGATGAACCTGCTGACCAACGCGTCCGACGCGCTGGCGGGCCAACCCGGCAGAATCGAGGTCCGCACCCGTCACGTGCGCGAGCTCGACGCGCGCTGGGACGACGCGCTCGGCGCCAGCGTCGGCCCCGGCGACTGGGTCTTGACCGAAATCGAAGACAACGGCGTCGGCATGGACGAAGCCACGCGCCAGCGCGTCTTCGAACCGTTCTTTTCAACCAAAGAGCACGGCCACGGCCTGGGTTTGGCAGCTTGTTTGGGCATCGTCACCGCCCACGGCGGCGCGCTCTTGCTCGAGAGCGAGCCAGGGCGCGGCAGCCGCTTTTCGTTGGTCTTGCCCGCGACCGATCGCCGAGCCATAGCGGAGAAGAACGCGCCGGCCATCATCGCCAGCGAGCCGTGCCGCGTGCTCGTCATCGACGACGAACAGCTGGTGCGCGCACAATTGCGCCGGTCGCTCGAGCTGCGCGGCTACCAGGTCGACGAAGCCTGCGACGGCTTGAGCGGCATCGACGCACACCAAAAGCGTCCCGCGGACGTGCTCGTCATCGACATGACAATGCCCGACATCGACGGCGCCGAGGTCGCGCGTCGGATCCGCGCAACCGACTCGAAGGTGGCGATCGTGTTGTCGTCGGGCTACCAAGCGCAAACCGCGGCCGAGCGCCTCGAAGCCGGCGCCTACCAGGTCTTTCTGCCCAAGCCGTACGGCATGAGCGAGCTGTTGCGCGCGCTCGAAACGGCGCGCAGAGTCGTCAAATAGCGTCGCCTCCCGCTCGTCGTTTCAGGGCGGGGTCAACGTGTTGCGGCAAAACGCTATGGCTACCGCCAGCTTGGCGCGGCCGCCGGTCCGTCTTACGTTGGGGGAATGCGTGACGTGGTGCTCTTGATTTTCATCGTTATCGCCGCGGCGCGGCTCGGGTTGGCATGGCTGAACTTGCGCCACTTGGAGCGCGAGGGGCACCGCGTGCCGCTCGCGCTCGAGCGCGAGGTCGACAGCGAGAAGCTGCGCAAGATCAGTGACTACACGGCGGAGCGAGCGCGCTTCGGCCTCTTGCACAGCGCGGTCTCCAGCGTGGTGACCGGCGCATTCTTGTTTGCAGGCGGGCTTGGCGTCTACGACGCCTGGGTGTCGCACGTGACAAGCTCCTTCGTCCTGAGCGGCACGCTGTTCGTGGTTGGGCTCTTGCTGGCGGGCGCGGTCTTGGAAGTGCCGTTTCAACTGTATGGCGACTTTCGCATCGAGCAGCGTCACGGCTTCAATCGCCAAACCGCCGCCCTGTGGTGGGGGGATTGGCTGAAGAGCACTGCGCTGTCGCTCGTGCTCAGCGGTGCGTTGACGGCAGGCGCGCTAACGCTCGTGCAAGCCACGCCCCACACGTGGTGGATTTGGGTGAGCGCGCTGATCACCGCCGTCAGCCTGCTGATGACGTTTCTATCGCCGTACGTCATCGAGCCGCTGTTCAACAAGATGGAGCCGCTCAACGTCGCTGGGCTGTCCGACGGCATTCGCTCGATGACCGAGAAAGCGGGCCTGCACGTGGGGCGAGTGTTGAAGATGGATGCCTCGCGCCGCAGCTCGCATTCGAACGCCTATTTTACGGGGCTCGGTCGCGTGAAGCGCGTTGTGCTGTTCGATACGCTGCTGGCGCAGATGAGCCATTCGCAAATCCTGGCGGTTTTGGCGCACGAGCTCGGGCACTGGAAGAAGCACCACGTGTTGTTTCGGATGTTGACGATGCAGGTGCTGCTCGTGGCCGGCGCCTACCTGGCGTTCGTGCTCGCGCCCAGCGCCGCGTTGCCTCAGCTCGTCGGCCTCGGCTCGGCGACCTTCGCCGCGCGGGTCGTGATCTTGCTGATGGCAACCTCTGCGTTGATGTTTCCGCTCACGCCGCTGTTCGCCGCCTGGTCGCGCCACGACGAACGCCAAGCCGATCGCTTCGCCGTCGAGCTCCACGGCCACGCCCACGACTTAGCCGACGCGCTCGCCAAGCTCGGCACCGAAAATCTCTCCAACCTCCACCCTCACCCCTTCTACGCCGCCTTCTACTACTCGCACCCGCCACTGGTCGAACGCATCGGAACCTTGCGCGCGCTCGCGGTTTGAAGCGTGGCGGCCATGGCGCGCGACGCCGAAAAAACCGGCAATCCGACGGCCGAAAACCAGACGAACGCCACGCCAATCGACCAACCCGCCACATCGGTCTGTTCAGGTTGCATCACGAAGGCCGCTCAGTCGTGAGTCGAACCGCGACGTGCTGCGCAAAGCGTTGGTAACCCAGCTTGGCGGCGATGGCGGTAGCTCCGACGTTCGATTCGAGGGTTTGGTAGAGCAGGGTTTTGCCCGCCGCGAGGGCACGTTCAATGGAGGCGCTGCCGACGGACGTACCGTAGCCTCGGCCGCGAAATTGTGGATGAACGAAGACGCACGGGTCGCCCGCGTCTTCCGCCCAGGAGCGATAGCCGCAGACGGCGACGAGTTGGGCGCCTTCGCGACGCACGAAAACGTGAGCGCACGCTGCGTCGATACCGTCTTCGTCCCAAATTGCCACCCCCACGGCGTCACGAAATTCCGCCAAGGTGGTGGTTGGGTCGCCGTCGACCAACTTCACGTTGGCGTCCCGCACCGCACGAAATTGCTGCGGCTCGAGGCAGCCTTGGTAGGCGGGTCCGATGACCCTCGCGCAAGCCTGCCCGAGCAAGCCTCGCCAATACGCCGGCTCGCCCAGTCGCTCTGCCGACTCGCCTTCAATCAAGCCTTGAACGTGCGCAACCCACGCTTGCGGCGCGGACACGACAACGCGATCGCCATGGCGAAAGCTCCACAGACCTTGGTAGGTCAACCCGACATGTGCGCGCACGCAAACGCCTGGCACGTGCCAATTCGCCGCGTCGATCCCCAAGAAATTCGCCCAGAACCGCTCGTCCCGCTCCGCCATGCCTGCGCAGCATAGCCGAAACGACGGGCTACGGCGCGGCGACGACCTTGACGTGGTCGAAGGACGCGCTGCCCGCCGCGACGCCAAGCGCCACACCGCCGCTGGAGATCGCCGCGGTGCACATCACCGGCGCACCGATCGGCATGCCGTCGAGCGTCAGATTGACGGTCGTGCCTTTCACGGCGATGCCGACCGTGTACCAGGTCCCGGGGGCGGTCACCGGCTTGCCGCTCAGCTAGACGGGGCCAAAGACAACCAGACCGCCTCCTGTCGAGGCGCACGGCTCGTGGGAGCACTACTTGGCCAGCAAGGCCACGGGCCGAGTTAGCTACCTGCCGAACTGAAACGGCACATTTTTCCCTGCCAACACGAACGGCCGCGGCGCGTGCAGGCGCTTTTGCAAGTAGGCAACGTAGGCAGCGCGCTGGCGTTCCGGGCTGTCCGGGCCGAGCGCGCTGAAGAAAGAGTCGGGCACTGTGGCGAGCGCTTGTTCCAAAGTCGCGGCTGATTTTGGGGGCTAGCTCCGCGTCGGCTGCTTGCAGCTGCTGCTCGGTGACGCGCAGCAAGTGCTCGGCGACGAAATTGCCGGCGTCGCGCGGCGCCTGTTCGGTGACACTGCGCCAGTCGTGGTGAAAGGGCAATGCTGCGCCGTGATCGATCAGCCAGATTTGCCCGGCCTTGATCATCAGGTTGGGATTTTCCGGCGAGCGATCCGGATTCTGCACGAAGCCATCGAGCCAAACGATCCGCGCGGCGAGCTCTGGCTGGATGCGCGCGGCGTCGGCGACCGTGACGTTGCGAAAGCCGTCCAAGAACCGCAGGCCCAGATTCAAGCCGTAGCTGCGCGCGAGCAAATCGCGAAGCTCTTCGTGCGGGTCGTCGGTCGGTACGCCAGTGGGCAACTCGACTAGACAACGTTCCGGCGTCGGCAAACCAACGGCGTCTGCCAGCGCGCCGACGACCAGCTCGGCGATCAGCGGCAATAAGCCTTCGGCGCTGCCGCGCAGCTTGACCACGACCCGGCGCTCACCGGTGTCGACCAGCACCGGCCAAGTGCTGCCCCGAAACGTCGAGAGCACTCGCTCGGCGCGCAGCGTTTGCATGCGCCTAGCGCGTCACCACGATCGGCTCGCCACGCGTGACGATCAGCGTGTGCTCGAACTGCGCGCCGACGCTGCCGTCCGGCGTGCACAGCGTCCAGCCATCTTCAGCCTCGAAAATGCTGGTCGCACCGGTGGTCAGAAACGGCTCGATGGTGATGACCAAGCCTTCGTGGAGCACATCGTCGTTGCGGCGGTCGAATGTGTTGGGCACATTCGGCGGCTCGTGGATGTTGCGGCCGACGCCGTGACCGCACAAGTCGCGCACGACGCGGAAACCGGCGCGCTTGGCGCGGCGCTCGACAGCGCGGCCAATGTTGCGAATGGGTGCGCCAGCCCGCACTTCGCCGATCGCGTCGTTCAGCGCGGCGCGCGTGGTGAACAGCAGGTTGCGCAGGCGCGGCGTGACGTTGCCGACCGCAAAGCTCGCCCCGCTGTCGGCCCAGTAACCGTCGAGCTCGGCCGAGACGTCGATGTTGACCAAATCACCGTCGCGCAGTTTGCGAGCCGACGGGATGCCGTGCGCCAGCTCGTCGTTGACGCTGATGCACGTGGTGCCCGGGAAATCGTAGGCAGCTGCGGTGCCGAGCGCGCGCCGTGTCGGCGCAAGACTTCACGGCCAATCGCGTCCAGTTCACGGGTGCTGACGCCGGCCGCCACCTGAGCGGCCATCGTGTCGCGCGCTTCGGCTACGGCGGCGCCAGCGCGCTGGAGCCCGACCACGTCTTCGTGTCCGTCGATTGACATTCACCTCATCGTACGGTGAGACGGCACCGCTGCCAAACTGGCTGAAATTACGTCGGTGGAACTGTCAGGCTGACAAGAGCGAGGACAGCACAAGCCCCACCGTCGCTCGTAACCCGACCGTGACGGTCACGACGGCGATCAACTTGGCGGGCAAGCTCATGCGGCCGGCTTGAAGCCGCACCAGGTAGCGCCAAGCCAGCAAGACAATCAGCGCAACATCGAGCAAAGTCGCCAGCACGCCCACGCCAACATCGCGCCAACCGACGATGCCCAGACCGGCTTCGAAGCTCGTCCAGCTCTGACCAAAGCCGGCCGCGACGGCAAGTCCGGCGGCAACCACCGCAACTACCGCGACCGCGTAGCCCGGCACCGCGATCATCAGCGCGCGCGCCAGGATGCGCCGTAGATCCGCCTGAACCTGGGCAATCGACAGCGGATGGGCCCAAAGCACCAGCGCCAGTAACAAGGCCGAACCGCTGGCGGCCGCAGCGGTGGAGCGAACGGCGCTCAGCACTAGCACGCGCAACATGTATTCCCCGGCACCCAACGTCGTCAGCCCGAGCATGAACTGCAGCGCAATCGCCGCGCCGAACGGCAACGCAAAACCCGGCACGAAGCTGGCGTACAACCGACAGAAGCGACACGGATCCGCCTGCTTCACGGCGCCTCGACTGCGTCACGCAAGATCGCGTAACCCACGGCGTCGACCGGCTCGGCGCCCTCGACGCGCCACGCGCGACGGTGCTGCGCCTCCTGCAGGAAGCCGCATTTCTCGAACACGCGGCGCATCGCCAGATTGTCGTGCCGCGTGTAGCCACCCAGCCGCCCGGCTTCGGAATACTCGGAGAACAGCCAAGTCGTAAGCCCGCGCAACGCCAAAGTTCCGTAGCCGAGCCCGCGCACGGCAGCGCCGATCCGCAAATCGAAAAGCGGCGTGAGATCGCTCAAGTCGAAGACGCGCCCGAGCCCGATCGGCTCGTCAGCGTCAGCGCGAATCCAGAAAGAGCGCGAGTCCTGGCCAAAGAAATGCCCCGACTCGAGCCGTCCGCGCACCCAGCTGGCGTCCACACTCGACTCGAAGTGGTACGGCCAATCGCTGGCCGCCAGAAACTGACCGAGCAGCCCAGCATCGTCGGCCACCACGGGATCGAAACGGAGCTGCATCGTGTCTCACGGCACGTAGCGCGTGATCTCCAAGGAAACTCCAGTTGCGGTTGCGGTCCCGGAGCCACCAGCCGTGCGGAACATTCCGATGTAGGGCGCGTAGTCGAACCCTAGATCTTTAGACCAATCGCCGTGGCCGACGATCGCGGAGGAATCGCTGCCGAGCGCTGTATTCTGCAAGTCGTCGAGGCGCATGGTCAAGCTCGCGCTGAGAGTGAGCATGCCAACCCGCGTAGTCCTCGAAGCGCTGAGTCTCATCAGCTTAGCGTTTGCCACGGCTAGCGAGTGCCGTCGATAGCGAGGTGCAGCGACACCGACCCCGAGTTTCTGCCGTCACCCGACGTGGTCTCGGTGTTCTGACCGTCTTTCTGTTGATTCGCCCCACCCGACGTGTAGCTTTGTTGATCTGATGAAGATCCAGACCGTCACCATCGAGCGTTTGAGGGATGCGCTGCTGCAAAGTGGACGACGGCCCAGCGTGGTGATGTCCTCCGCGTACGAAACGCTGACGCGTGAAGGCCTGCTCAGCCCCGAAGAAGCCAACGCGCTGAACCGCGTCGACCCGCTCGGCGAGGCGATGTTCTTGATGATGTCAGCCGACGGCAAGGTCAACGATGACGAGCGCGACGCGGTGCGCGGCGCGATTCGCGGCTTGACCGACAACTTGCTGCGCTCCGGCACGATCAACGTGATGCTGGAGAACTACGCGAAGCGCCTGGCTGAACAAGGCCGTGACGCGCGCCTCGAAGAAATCGCTTCCGATATCGCCGAAGAGACGAGCGAAGCCGAAGGCGCGTTCGCGCTCTCGGCCGCGATCGCGCTAGCCGACGACGAGGTCACCGAAGAAGAGAACGCCTTCATCAACCAGCTGGCCGAGTGGTTCGGTATCGCACCCGACCGCGCGAGCCAGATCCTCGATCAGTTGGAGGAGGACAAAGACGGCTGACGGGGGGGCTTTTCGGTCACGCGCAGGCAGCCGAGCTCGTCGGCACTGGCTACGTTCGAGCCACCGACGCTGGTCGACGTTCCGATCAAGTGCAGGCGAAAGCGCTCGAGCGCCAACGCCTCGCGCCTCTTGTCGAACGAGCGTGGCCGGTGGCCGTCGATCGCGTACGGACACGCCGACAGCTCGGGCGCGGCGCCCTTTTTCAGCGTGATGCGCGCGAAGAAGCTCTGCTTGGTCCACGGCCGCTCGTCGTGGCCGGCGAACACGAAATTCCCCAAACTGTAAACGATCGGCCGCCCCTCCACCCACCCCACACCCTGCGGCACGTGGGGGTGATGGCCGATGAACGCGTCGACTCCGAGCGCCATCACCGCCTTGGCGAAGGCGCGCGTCCGGTTGACCGGCGCATCCACGTACTCTTCACCACCGTGGTAACTGACGAGCACGAAGTCGTTCTCGCGGCGCGCCTGTTCGATGCCGGCCTTCAGCTTGTCGACGTTGGCCCAGGCCACGAAATCCTTGCCGGGCGAGGTTTCGAACGGCGGCTGGTTCCAAACCTGCGTCACCGCAAACAACGCGATCGTGCGGCCCGCTACGTGGATCACCGCCGGTCGATACGCGTGTTCGGCGTCGCGCCCGGTGCCCGCGAACGGCACCTGCGCGCGCTCCAAATTCTCGATCGTCTCGAGCAGCGCGCCTTTGCCGAAATCCCAGGCATGGTTGTTCGCCGTTGAAACCACCGACACCTGCGCATGCGCCAACACGTCCGCGCCACCCGGCGGCCCGGTGAAAATCAGCCGATGTGAGGGCGACTGCGTCAAGCCGTGTTGGTCGCTCAGCTGCGATTCCAGATTGACGAAGCGCACGTCCGCCGACCGCCACGCTTCACCCAAGCCGGCGAACGGATCGTAAGCCACATCCTTCAAGATCGCCTGCCCGCACTCGCGCCCAAAATTCACGTCGCCGCCGGCAGCCAACACGATGCGCGGCTCCGACTCGTTGGCGCCCGCCACAGGTTCTGCGGCAACGGCTCCAGCCACCGGCTCCCGCGCGCTGGGCACCGCCGCGAGCGCAGAGTCGGACGCGCGCCCGACCAGTGGCGGGCGCTGCACCACGCTCGCGCTGGGCACCGCACCACCAGCCGTCGCCGAGCGCGCCGGCGCTGGCTCATCGACGGACGAGGGAACGAGGCGTTGTCCGCAGCTGGCCGAGCACACGAGCAGCAAAATCGGAAAGCGAAGCGCGCGCAAATTGGTCCGAACGCCATTTTGGCGTGAGGCTCAGCCCTTTCGCAAGCCGGCGAAAACTTTCCAGGCAAAGATTCTATTTGCGCGGGACCCTGACTCGATTTAGGGCAGGACCGTGAAAATCGCAGTCATTGGGTCTGGCTACGTGGGCCTGGTGGCAGGCGCTTGCTTCGCGGATTCCGGTACGCACGTCACCTGCGTCGACGTCGACGAAAAGAAGCTCGACAAGCTGCGCGCCGGCGAGGTGCCGTTCTTCGAGCCGGGCCTGGCGCAGCTGGTCAAGCGCAACTGGCCGCACCGTCTCGACTTCAGCTCCAACCTGCCCGACTCGATTCGCGGTCGCGAGATCGTGTTCGTCGCCGTCGGCACGCCGCCGGCCGAGGACGGCTCGGCTGATCTATCGCACGTGTTGAAGGTGGCCGAGCAAGTCACCAAGGCCGCCGAGCACGACTTGGTGATGGTCTTGAAGAGCACCGTGCCGGTCGGCACCAACGAACGCGTTCGCAAGCACATCGAGCCGTTCGCCAAGCACCGCATCAACGTCGTCAGCAACCCCGAGTTCTTGAAAGAGGGCGACGCGCTGTCCGACTTCCTGAAGCCCGATCGAATCGTCGTCGGCGTGGACGATGACCGCTCGTTCGAGCTTTTGTCGCGCCTGTACGCGCCGTTCAACCGCCAGCGCAATCGCTTGCAACGCATGAGCCCGAAGAGCGCCGAGATCGTCAAGTATGCGTCGAACGCGCTACTCGCCACCAAGATCTCGTTCATGAACGAGATCGCCGAGCTGTGCGACGCGGCTGGCGGCGATGTCGAGCAAGTGCGGCTCGCGGTCGGCTCGGACGAACGAATCGGGATGCAGTTCCTGTATCCGGGCCTCGGCTTCGGTGGCAGCTGCTTCCCCAAGGATTTGCGCGCATTGGTCAGCACCGGCAAAGATCTCGGCGTAAAAATGGAGATTTCGGAGGCGGCCGTGCGCGCCAACGAAGGCCCGCCGCAAATGTTGCTACGGCACATGGAAGCTGAGCTCGGCGGCTTGTCCGGCAAGCTTGTCGCGATTTGGGGCCTGGCGTTCAAGCCGCGCACCGACGACGTGCGCGAAGCCCCCGCGCTAAAGCTGATTTCCGAGCTGCTCAAGCGCGGCGCCAAAGTTCAAGCGGCCGATCCGGAAGCGCTCGAGACGGCACGGGCGGCGCTGTCGAGCTCCGGCGACCTGAGCGGCGTGGAGCTGTTCCAGAACGAATACGACGCCGTCAAAGGTGCCGACGCGCTGGTGATCGCCACGGAGTGGAACGAATACCGCTCGCCAGATCTGCCACGGGTTAAGCAGCTGATGCGCGGGCGCCACCTGTTCGACGGTCGCAATGTGGTCGTACCCGGCGCCGCGGTCGACGCCGGCCTGCGCTACCGCGGTATCGGTCGCCCCGCCCAAGGTTGATGCAACCTGACCTTAATCACATTTTAGCGAAAGCCTCGCCAGAAACCAGGCTTGGCGGGCGGCCAGCTGGAAGGTGTGGCTAAAGGTCAGAATGCAGCCCGAAACGAGCAGCAGCGCGGCGCTGAGCGGTGCTCAGCGGCTGAAGGCTGCGCTACGTCCGATCATGGGCGCGCTCGCGGTCGTGTTCGTGGTCGCGGCGATCTGGGATCTGAAGCGGCGCTGGCGACCCGGCGTGGTCGACGTCGACTACGGCCTGGCCACGCTGTCGATGTTGCCGCTGGCGATCGGCTGTATCTTGCTCGGGTTGGGCTGGATTTGGCTGTTGTCGCGGATGAGCGGCGTGAAGATTCCGATCCTGCCGGGCATGGCGCTCCACCTCGAGTCGCAGGCTGCGCGCTACACGCCGGGTAAAGTCGGCTTGCCGCTGGTGCGTATGCTGGGCGCAGAGCGGCTCGGCACCACCAGCCGCATCGCCGGTTCGTCGGTGTTCATCGAAGTGTTGTGCTTCGTGGCCAGCGGTGGCGTGACGGGGCTGTTGGTGTTGGTGTTTTCGGGCGACATGCTGGGTCGAGTGACCGACGCGCTCGGCTCGCTCGGTCTGCTGGTTTTGCTCGGCTTCGTCGTCGCGCTCGCGGTGCTGTTGTTGCTCGATCGCCGGCATCTGCCGCTGAAGCTGCGCGAGCTGCTGCAGCTCGACGGGCAAGGACCACTGGTGCCGCCTGCGCTGCCGCTGATCCACGCCGGCTACTGGCTGACGTGGGCGGCGCACGGCTACCTCACGAGCCGCGCGGTGCATGCGTCGGTCGATGTGTCGCTGGGCAGCATGGGCTTTTACGTGCTCGCACCGGTGATGGGTTTCTTGGCGCTGGTAACGCCGGGCGGTCTCGGGGTTCGCGAGGCGGTGGTGTCGATCGCGCTTTCGGCCGCAGTCGGTCCTGCGGCGGCGCTGTACGCCGCGCTTTTGTCGCGCGGCACGTCGGTGCTGGTCGACTTTGGCGTGTGGATGCTGTTCCGGCCGTTCCGTGGCAGTGGGGTCCGGAAAGCGCAGTAGCTTGTGCCAGCTGAAACGGCACACCCATGCCAAATCCCTGAATGAACTTGGCTTTTTTTGGCGGTTGACGGCACAGCGCTTGCTCTCGGGAGGAGCGAGGACCCGCCGCATGACTCAACTCGCTTCCTTACTTCGCATTTCGCTGCTGGCTACTACCGCCATCGCGCTCGCCAGCGCTTGCGGCGGACAGAGCGTTTCCGGTGACCGCGGCCGCGGGCAATGCGGCACCACCGCCCACGCCGGTGCCACCGGCGAGGGCCCCGTGGGGAGCGGCGCGGGCGGCGCCAGCTCGGACGGCAGCGGCGCAGGCGGCAGTGGAGTAGCCGGCTCGAGGGTTGGGGGCAACGGCGGCGGAGCCGGAGCACCTGCCGAGGAATGTTACGCCGCGCCCGAGTCCCGCACCTGCGAAGGATATCCCAGCTGGTACGGGTCTCCCCGCTGGTACCACGATCCCTCGACGGGCATCTGTCGACCGTTCGTGTACGGCGGCTGCGGCGGTAACAAGAACCGCTACCCGACGCTCGAAGACTGCAACAAGGCCTGCCCGGGCGGCGCTCCGAACTACGACGCGTGCAATGCACCCAGCGACTGCGTGGTGACGGGCGCCGGCCCCTGCGACATCTGCGACGACCCGAGCGTCACGTCACACGACCTGATCGCGTACAACCGACAGTACGCGAACTTCCTGGAGTGCGCGGTCGCGCCCCCGATCGCCCCGCCCGGTGGCCCCGACTCGGGGGTTTCCGCCCCGATCGCTTGCGCGCCTTGTCCCCCACCGCCGGCGGATCAGGGCACGCTGAAGTACTTCGTGCCCGACTGCGTCGCAGGTCAGTGCGTGGTTCAATATCTGCCAACCAGCCCGGTCGCCGCCTGCAAGACCAACAACGAGTGCCGGCTGCGGCACGGCACGGGCTGCTGCGAAGGTTGCAGCAACGACCAGCTGGTCTCGGTCCGTAACGACGGTAGCTTCGAAAAACTGGTGTGCGGCATTGGTCCGGTGGGCTGCCCCGCCTGCATCGCGCCACCAAGCGACGCGTACTGGCCGTACTGTGGCCCTGCTGGGTATTGCGAAGTCGTTCATGGACTCTGAGCCCGAAGGGACTTCGGCGCCAAGCGGGCAACCCGAGCAGCGACTTCGGCCTCGAAGCGCGCAATGTAGCTGCGAACCAACTCGCTCGGATCGGCGCCGCTGAGCAGCGGCGTGAGATCCATGCCCCAAATCAGCGCGCTGTGCGCGTCGGTACCGTGCGATTCGAAGTACGTAGCGTGCGCGCGGCGTCGGCCGGCCGTGGCCAAATCGTAGCGCTTCCCCCCGGCAATTTGTGAGTCAAAGACGCCCATCAAGGCCGCGAGCAGGTTCTCGTGGCGATCGACCGGCATGACCACCTTGTCCGAATCGCAAAGCCAGTCGAGATCACGCCACACCTCGCAGCCAATGATCTGCGTCGGGCGCGCCGCAGCCGGCAACGCCAGACAGGCGGCGACCACGCGCAACGCGACGGCGACGTGCGTGTCGTGCTTGTCGGCCAAGTTGTGGGTGTAAACGACTTCTGGCCGCGTCTCGGTCAGGATGCTGACGAGGTCGTTCACCACGCCGGGCGCCGCGGCGTCTTTCACGGCAAGGCTAGGGTGACCGAGCTGCAGCATCGCCGAATATTCGCCGACGAACGCCGCCTTCCGCTGCTCCAACTGGCGTACGCTCATCATCTGCTCGTTCGAATAGTGCTTGTATTCGAAGTCGCGCGCGCTGCCGGCGCCGTCTGTCACCACCACGCCGGTGAACCACCGCGCGGCGTTCTGAAAGCACTCGACCACGCCGTGCGCGGCCATGAACTCCAAGTCATCTTGATGTGCACCGATCGCCAAGTGCGTGGTTCGGGCCAGCGCGACCGTGGTTTCGGCGCCGTCCGGCACGAAGACGTCGACATGCTTCTGAGTCAGCGAAAGGGCCATGGTTGCTTTCAGATCCGCGGCAAACTAGCGGCGGCGATCGACTGCCCGACGCGCCGCGTGGCTTCGTCGGGCAGGTGGATGGCGATGCGTTGGGCAAGCTCGGGCGCTTCGGTGCGCAAGACTTCGCGCGCCGTCTCGAGCAGCAGATTGCCGCCTTCGCCCGACGTGACGCGACCAAGCAACAGCACGTGCTTGATCGTGTAGAACTCGGAGTACAGCAAAAGTCCATAGCCGAGGTAGACGCCCAGGCTCTCGAAGATGCCGCGCGCTCGTGCGTCGCCGACCGACATCAGCTTCTGCAGCGCCTTCAGCTTCTCGCCGGGCGTAGCCTCTGTCACGAGCTCGATGCCCGCCGCCTGCGCCAGCCGAATCGCCGCGTCTTGCGAGAAGTAATTCACGCCCGTGCCACGATCACCCGACCACTCGCCGTCGACCGGTGCGGCGTCGCTCACGTCGACCGGCACGAACGCCAGCTCGTTCAGCCAACCTGTGATCAGTCCTTTGGGGTTGACGTAACCGGCGGCTTGGCTGGTGCCCATCGCGATGCCGAGCACTGAATCGTCTTTCAGCTCGAGTGCGCCGGCCAGCGCCGTGACGTCGCCATCGTTAGCGACCTCGAGCGGAACATCGCCCCATTTCTTGGCGATATCTCGATAAATACTCTTGATCCGCGCTTCGAACGCCGCTTCCGGCACCTTGCGGAACAACGACGCGACCATCGTCCGGTTGTCGACGTAAATGCCGGCCGAGCTCACGCCGATAGCGTCGATGCGCGGCAGGTGCGCGGCAGCCTGGCGGATCGAATCGTCGATGCCGTCGAAGTGGTACTGTGGATCGCTCTCGAGCTTCGGCTGCCACACCGTCTCGATCGAGAACACCTGTTTGCCGTCGATCACGGCGGCGACTTTGCGGTCACTGCCGCCCGCATCAAAGCCAATCCGGCAGCCATCGAGGTGACCACCAACAGCCTTGCCCTGCTCGCGCTCGGCCGGCAGCTGCGACAGCTCGACGGCCTCGATCACGAACGCCGGTTTCTCGTAAATCTTCGCGAAAAAATCCGCATCGAACGCGCGCTCGCCCGCGGCGCGATAGCGTGCCGACAAATACTCGGCGATCGCCGGCGGCCCAGCCACGAACACGTGGTGACCGCCACGTTGCCAGAGCAGAAACTTCAGCACGCGCTCGCTCAAGCGCTGGCTCTCGGCTATTCGCGCATGTCCCTCCGCAAACACCGGCATCGAGAAGCGCGACACACTGCCGCCGCTGCGCTCGAGCGCCAACGTCAGCGTGGCGCCGTGCGGCCCGACCGCGCGCGCGTGCTCGCGCAACGCCAAGTACATCGGACGAAAACTCGGATGAAGCGGCGGTGCCACGGCGGGCGCCTGATCGAAGATGGTGGCAGACACGGCGATGCTGGATGCTACGCGGGCGCTCGCGGTCTCGGAAGCGCCGCCAGAAATTGCAGTGTTTTCGGCCATGACAGCGCTGATTGTGGCGCACGTGCGCCCGCCCGCCGTGGCCGTTTCCGACCACATTCTTTGCGCCTTTTTCGCGAGCAGAAGAGCGAGCGAACGGGAAGGCGGGAAGGATTTTGGGGGTGGCAGCTGTTGGGGCGGGTCGTTCTGTGCGTCAGCCAGCCTCGTCTGCGGGCCGCAGGCCCGGCGAGCCAAACAAAACTTCCCGCCTTCCCGCCTTCCTGTTGTTTCCCGCTCGTTCGTTATTCCGTGACGACGCCGACTTTGGCCTGGTAGACCAGCCGCCCCGCTTTGGGATCCTTGAGGGCGATTTGGTAGTCGTTCGGAACCTCGAACACGATCTTCGCCGGCGGATTCATCGGCGCGCTGCCCTTGTCCTTGCCGGTCGGCTTGAGCGTGATGCTGGTGGCGGTCTCTTCGCCGAACTCGATTGGGATCTTGTGCAACGAGGTCAAGCGGTTGCCGCTTTGGCGCACGGTGATCCACCACCACTGACCCTTGTCGTCCTTCTTGAAGCGGTGACCGTCGGCCGGGAACGCCTTGCGCTCTTCGGCCATGCACTCGTTCATCTTCTTCGGATTGTCGCCAGCCTTCTTGGTGCACTTCTCTTCGGCCGCCTGCTTCGGCTCCGAATCGTTGAACGAGAACAAGAACACGACGTCCGGCGCGGTCAGGATGTCCTGCGCCGTGCGGGTGGGCTTGGGTCCGTCGTCGGTGGGGGCGGCGGGTTTGGCTGCGTCCGGCTTGGTGCCGTCGGCCTTTGCGACGTCCGGCTTATCGCCCGCCTTGTCGGCGGTGTCCGGGGTGGGCGCCGCTTTCTCATCCGCTTTTGCCTCGGGCGCGTCGGCTGGCTTTGCGCCGCCACCGCAAGCCCCGATTAGCAGAGCCACACTGACGAACGACCCAAAAAGCAACTCACGCGTCTGCATAACGCTGATGATTAAATCAGAAGCGCGCGAAACGGAAGCCCGACGGCTTCCGACTCAGAGAGACTGCATGAACGCGACGAGATCGGCCTCGTTAGCGCGAGTCAGCTTGGAGGTCACGCCGTGCTTGTCGCCGCCGCCACAGGGGCCGAAACGCCCCTCCAACGTCAGGCCACAGCCGTCGTGGAACAGCGGTGCGCGAACATTCACGTCCACCAGCGATGGCGTGATGAACGCCGAACCCTGGACGCCGGTGCCCACGTCGTGTGGCAGGTTGTCGGTGTAATCGGGGCCAGCGTGGCAGGTGGCGCAAGCCAGCTGCTCGTTGTTGAACAGCGCGCGACCGCGCTCGACCGCCGTAGCATCCAAGTCGTCGGCCGTCGCGGACTTGGGCACGCTGTCGATCCAGTCGCGCAGCGCGTCGCGCTGAGCTTTGTCGACGCTGGCGGTCAGCGACATGCGCTTGAGCATCACCTCGTCGACCAGATCATCGAACGTCGCCAGATCACCCGACCAGTGGAACGGAGCGCGGTGGCTGACGCCACCCTCCAGCGTCTGCGAGCGGCGCGGGCCGACCGAGAAGTTCCACGTGTGGCCGTCCTCGCCAGCTTCGGGGTGGCACGACGTGCAGGCGATACCACCTCCAGTGTTCATGTGGAACATGGCGAAGCCGGTATCGAAGCGCGAGTCGGCGGCCAACGAGATGATACTTCCTTGCTCGAGCTGAAGCTGCGCCGGCTCACGCGACTGCACGACCCAGCGCCCTTTGGCGTCGAACGCCACCGCGACCGGCTCACCACCCGCAACCATCGGCGCGTCTGCTCCCGTGGTGCCCAGGCCGCTGCACGCCGAAGTCACCGTGCCGCCCTTCACCTGCGAGGTGTTCGTGATCCACAAATTGGCCGGGCGAGTGGTGTTGGTGGGCGACCACGAATTGCCAGTCGCCAAGAGCGCGATGCGCTGGCCGTCGGCCGCGACCGCCATGTCGAGCGGACCGGCCACGCCACCGAGCGGAGTCGCGGCTAAAGTCGCCAACGTGCCGTGATCGGTACCGGCGTAGGCATCCATCGCGGTAACCGCGACGTCTGCGACGGACCCGCCGCAGAACGCGCCGTAATAGGCGCCCGCACCCGACGGCAGCGTGGTGTTGCTGGCCTCCACGTGCGCGACCAACACGCCGCCGTTCGGCAGCGACAACGCACGGTAAGCGACCGCTGGCGTCACCGAAGCGCCGTTCAGGCTGTGCACGACCGGTTGCGCGCGGCGCAGGACGTCACCGTCACGGCTTACGACCAGCACCTCGGCCGTTTTGAAGCGCGTGAGGACGATGTTGTCGCCCGACACGAGCACGTCGCGCAAATCACCGTCGAGGCGATGGCGCTCGGTCACGGTTTCGGTCGCGGTGTCGACCACGGCCAGCACGCCGGAGCGACACGCCACGTACAGCCGCGAAAGCGTGGCGTCGTATGCGATGCCGCGCGGCGCCGCGCAAACCGGGATGCGCCGTGCTGTGCCCTGCGCGGTATCGACCGCCAGCACCACGCCACCGCGACGCGCGACGACGTACGCGGTTCCGGCGTCGCCTTCGACGACGCGGCCGGGCTCGTCACCCTCCTCGAGCTGAACCGACACGACCTTCTGCTTGGCGAGATCGACGACGTGCACCAAATCGCGATCGGGATCCGACGCGATGGCGTGACCATCCTTGGTGATCAAGAGCGTTCCGCCAGCGACCGGTGCGACCTTGCTGGTCGCGCGTTGCGTCTTGCCCGCAAACAGCGGCGCCGAGCCGGACCTCGGAGAAGTCGTCGGGTAGCTCGTGTCTGGGGTGGTGTTCCAGTCACCCGGACCGCACGCGCCGAGCGCACCGACCGCCACGAGCCCACTCAACACCGAGCAAACGCCAGAAGTCTTTGCCATCGCTGCCACCCATTCCCAGCGCAACGAGACACTCGCGCGCGTCACCAAAGGTAACACGCGTCAATTCGGAAACCAACCAAACTCAAGCTCGACCGCGGCGCGCCTACGCCAATGTAGGCGCCGGGACTTTAGTGCTTGGGCTTCAACAGGTTGGCCGTGGCTTCTTCGACTTCGACCCCGGTCTGCAAGACCTTGAGGTTGGCCATGAAAGAGTATTTGGCAATCCGCGTATCGACCATCGCGCTTTCCAGACCCGATGTGAGCGCCGTATCCGGGTTGTGATTGGCGTCGCGCGCCCCGGCGGAAATCTTAACCGTCGCGCTAGCTTCGGCCTCGGACGGCTCCGCGCCGGCCTGCGTAACTTCAGCTGCCGCGCGATCGAGCGCGTCGGACTGAGCCGTGAGGCCAGCCAGAGCCGATTGCATGAGCGGTCGAATGGGCACGTTACGTAGAACGGTAAGGCGCGACCCGGCTTGAAGATTATTTTGCGGGCGGCGTTCCCGTGCCACTGAACAGCACGCCGACCAGAAGCTTCGATAGCTCTTCTGCCGCATAAGTCCTCACTAAATGACTGGTGCCACCTTCCTAGCGCCCACGGCCTATAGTCTGCGTTCAGTTTGCGGCTGCTCTTCCCGACCATCTCCCTGATCGCCATGACGGTGGCGGCGTGCCTAGCCGTGCTCGGCTACCGGTTCGCGCGTCTTCCGGGTTGGCGAGACCAGCGCTGGTTCTGGCTACTGGCCGCGAGCGCCAGCCTCGATACCGGATTCAACGTTGTCGTCACACTGGACGTGCCGGATTGGGTCGTGCTGCTGGGCGCCCACGGTAACTGGGCCGCGCTGGCGCTGCACGTGGTTGCGTGGAACTTCCACAGCACGGCGCACTTCCACCGCACGCCAGGTCGGCTGGAGCAAGCGTTCGTCGCCAGCGCTGCTGCAGTCGGCCTGCTAGCGCTGATTCCTGGCCTGCTCCTGGAGCAACGCGTCGTGACGCATTGGTTCTTGGGTGTCGCGTTCCATGAGCCGCCGACGACGCTGCTCGGCTCGCTCTCGTCGCTGCCGCTGTACGGCGCGCTGCTGATCCCGCTCGCGCGCTTCGTGCGCGAGGCGCGCCGCAACGCGGACGCCCGGCGCTACGCAGCCGGCCTGGTCCTGCTCAGCGCCGCCAGCGTCAACGATCTGCTGGCAGCGACCGGCAAGTTTCCGTTGCCTTACCTGCTCGACATCGCGTTCTTGCTGATGGTGGTGCTGGTGTGGAGCGTGCTGACGGAGCGCTTCACGGGCGCCACGCATCGACTCGACATGCTGTCGACGCAGCTGGAAGGTATCTCACGGAGCGCACGCGCGAGCTGGCCAAGGCGCACGAGGCGCTCGCCCAAGCCGAACGCCTCGCCGCGGTCGGTCGCCTTTCGGCGGGCGTCGCCCACGAGATCAACAATCCGTCGGCGGCGGTCGTTTCGAACCTAACCTACCTGAAGACCTCGCTCGCGGCCGGTGAGATGCCGAGCGACGCCGGGGACGCGCTCGACGATTCGCTGACGTCGATGGGGAAAATCGCGCGCATCGTGCGCCAACTGCTCGACACCGGCCGGGTCGCTGCGTCGGACACCTCGATGCGCAGCACGTTCGACATCGCGCTCGCGGTCGACCACGCGGTGCAGACGGCGCGCGCCGCGCTGGAGCGGCCGCTCGAGCTCACGCTCGACGTGCCAGCGATGTTCGGCGTCGGCGACCAGCTGATGGTCGAGCAGGTGCTGGTCAATTTGATCGTCAACGGCGCGCAGGCGGTGCCGGAGTCGCGGCCGCCGCGCCTGACGATTCGCGCCGAGGCGTTCACGGTCGGAGTGAAGATCAGCGTCACCGACAACGGCGACGGCATGTCGGCCGAGGTCGTGCGCCGCGCCTTCGAGCCATTTTTCAGCACCAAGCCGTTCGGCAAGGGCACGGGCCTCGGCTTGTCGGTTTCGCTCGGCCTGGCCAAGGCTGTCGGCGGCGACCTGCGCGTCGCTCAGTCGTCCGCGGCGGGCACGACGATGGAGCTGTTGATCCGCTCGAGCTTGCGCTTGTCGAGCGTCCCACCACCGGCTTCCCGACCCAGCGCGCGGCCGACACAGCGGTTGCTGATCGTCGACGACGACCCGATCGTGCGCGAGAGCTTGTCGCGGATGCTGTCGAAGATCTTTGACGTCGAGACGGCTTCCGGCGTGGGCGACGCGCGGCGCACCGTGAGCGGCGCGCATTTCGACGCCATCTTGTGCGACGTGATGATGGACGAAGGCGGCGGCGAAGCCTTCTATTCTTGGTTAAAACGCGAACGACCCAACTCGGCCGCGCGGGTGATTTTCGTAACCGGCGGCGTCACCGACGAAGCTTCGCGGCGCTTCTTGGACGGTCAAGAACAGCCAGTCCTGTACAAGCCAGTGGATCTGCTCACCGTCGAGCGCGCGGTGGACGAGGTGGCGATTTTTGGTTTGTCCTCCGGCGGCCCACATGCCTCGCGATCCTCGTGACCGAACGCCCGCGGCCCTCAGACAAACCGACGCGGCAAAGAAACGCCCCCGAGGCTAGAGCCGTGTTCGTAGCCGTGCGGTCAGGGCACGACTTGGCGCATGGCAATACCGGTGACTCTTCGCCCCTGCGACGGCCGGGACACTTAGCGAATGCGAGGGCGAGGTGAGTGCACTATGTTTCCGAAATGCCAGGCCCACCTCAGCGCAGCCTCGTGCCGTTTTTGGTCGGCGGCGGTGCGCTTTGCCTGGGGCTCGGAGTGGGCCTGTTCGCGCTCAAGAGCTGTAGCGTAACGCCGCCACCGCTGCTGCCGCCGATGGCATCGTCAGTCACGGTCGTGCGCCCGACGCCCGACGTGCTGGTCGCCGTGCGCGACTTGGCGCGCCTCGAGTCCGCGTCGTTTCACATGGAGCGCGTGATCGACCTGAGCGACAAGCAATCCAAGCTGTGGGGGATGATCAACACCGAGGACGCGATCTTGCTCGTCGCCGTCGCCGAGGTGACGGCGGGCATCGACTTGCAGAAGCTAACCGCGGCCGACGTGACCGTCGATCCAGCGCGCCGCACAGCCCGCATCGAGTTACCAGCGCCGGAAGTGCTGCACGCTGCGCTCGACAACGACAAGACGTACGTCCACTCGCGCAAGACCGGCACGCTTGCCGAGCGGCATGAAAACCTCGAGTCGCGCGCGCGCAAAGAAGCCGAGCGCACGTTGATCGAATCGGCGCAACAAGCCGGCATCTTGAAGCGCGCCGCCGAAAACGCGCGGCGTACGGTCGAAGCGCTGGTGCACTCGCTCGGCTACGACAAAGTCGAGGTCAGCGTGCGCCCGCCTAGCGAATGATGTGTACGCTCATGCCGGCAGCGCGCGCTGCCGCGCCGTCGGCGTCGTCGCGATCACCAATCACCAAGCAAGCATCGGGCGCCACGCCCAAGCGCTCAGCGGCGCTCAAGTAGCCCTCCGGATCAGGCTTGAGCTTGCTCGGCCCGCCAGGCTCACCATTCGAAACCACCAAGTCGAACAGCGGCGCGGCGCCGAGCGCGTTCAGCTTCGCGCTCGCCGGGTAATCGGTGACGAGCGCGGTCTTGCCGCCGCCTTGGTGAAACCCAGCGATCGCACCCAGCAGGTCCGCGCGCTTGCTGCGCACCACCCATTTCAAGGGCCGTCGGAACATCCAGTCACGCACGGTGCGTTCGACGTCTTCTGGCGAGCGGCCGAGCTTCTGGGCGGCGTGATTGAGTTGGCGTTGAAACGGGCTCAGCGCCAGCGACGCAGAGTCGGCGCTTTCGTCGCGCAGCGCCTCGTGAGAATGGCGAAACGTGCGCAGCGTCTTGATCGAGCCCCAACCGAACAGCAACAACTCGAGCGCCATCGCCAGCTGCACGGGCTTGTGGCGATACAGCGTGCCGTCGAGGTCGACGAGCCACGCGGCGTAGCGGGTGGTGGCGTCAGAGGGTAACAACGTGGCGTCCTATTCGCGCGCGCGGCCGAAGATCTTCGAAGCGGGCGGAACGGAGCTGACGAGCCATACGTTGCCACCGATGATCGAGCCTGCGCCGACGACCGTGTCACCACCCAAAATCGTGGCGCCGGCGTAGATGGTGACGTTGTCTTCGAGCGTGGGGTGACGTTGCTTGTGGAAGCCATCCTGCTCACACTCGCGCCGGCGTGTGCTGAGCGCGCCGAGCGTGACGCCTTGATACAGCTTCACGTTGTTGCCAATCCGGCTGGTTTCGCCGACCACCGTTCCGGTGCCGTGATCGAGAAAGAACGCCTCACCAATGCTGGCGCCGGGATGCAGATCGATGCCGGTTCGGCTGTGCGCGTACTCGGCGATGATACGCGGGATCATCGGCACCTGTTCTTGGTACAGCACGTGGGCCACGCGGTGCGCGGTGATCGCCTCGATGGCCGGATAGCTGAAGACGATCTCTTCCACGCTCTGCGCCGCCGGATCACCGTCGAACGCCGCCAACACGTCGGTGTTGAGCACGCGCCGCACCTCGGGCAGCGCCTTGAACAAGCGCAGCACGACCTCCTCCGCCCAACCCGCCGGAAAGCCACCCGCCGCGCGGCCAACGCCCGTCTCGTAAGTCAGGGCGCGTTCGATCTGCTCGGTCAGGCTCTCGAAGGCCGGGTACAGGTGCTCGCTGACGGCGAAGTGCAAGTTGTCCCGTTGCAGCGAGCGCATGCTGTAAAAGCCGAGGTAGATGATCGGCTTGATGTGGTTGTATGCCTCGACCACGGCGCGCTTGTTCGGCAAGGCTGCGCTCTCGAGATTGTTAATCTCCTCCGGCCCGTCGTAGCTTTTGACGATGCCGTCGATGGCAAGCTCGAGATCGCGGGTTCGAAGCGTGTGGTGCATGGCGGCCGCTGACGCACCGAGTCTACGCGGCCGCTGACTATCGGCAAACACTTCCTGGCCGGCGCCGTTCAGTCGGTGTGGGCAACGACGCCCAAGGTCGACGTGAATTGCGTGCCGGTGGTGTCGCGGATGGCTTTGTTGAAGATTTCGCGACTCGACCAGTCCAGGCGGTTGTCGAGGCGAATCGTCAGGTAGTCCGACGGCAGGTAATCGAGCGTCAGCGTGCCGCCGAACAGGTTCTGCGCGTACTGCGGGTACGGGTTGATGAAGCCGTGCGTGTCGCGGAAGTACTCGCCGCGCAGAGCGACGCCGAACTGGTCGACAACCGCCACGCGCGCACCGACCAGCACGCCGTACCACTTCTTGCTGTCGAACTTGTTGACGTCGGTCGCGCTGCGAAAGTTGTCGACGCCGAAATCGGCGTTCAAGACCAGCCGCAGCCGCTCGATCGGGTTCGAAGTGACGACCAAATCGACCAGGTGGCGCCAGCCGCTGGTGTTCGAGGTGGCCTTGTCCAACACGCCCGAGTCGAGGTGCGCTTTCAGCACGTCGGCGCGCGCCAGCGTGGTGCGGGAGCAGCCGCCTGGGGCGTTGATGTCGAACGCCGTGCCGTCATCGCACGCGATCGTGAGCGTGTCGTCGTGCTCCGGCCCACCCAAGTAACCGAGCGACACGCCGAGCAAGTCCGCGTCGTCGCTCTTGAGGTGGTAGTTGACCTGTCCACCGAAGCTCTTGCCGACGTTGTTGTCGATGCTGTTGTTCCAGCCGTTGACGGCCAGCACCTTGAAGTCGAGCGCGTCCGACACGGTGAAGCTGGCGCGCAAACCGGTGTGAACCACCGGCTGCGACACGTACAGCATGCTGCGCGTGTAGTTCATGTTCAGGTGGCTTTCCGCCACTTCGGCGCCGAACGGTGTGTCGAACTTGCCGAGATCGATTTGGAACATGCCGTCGGCGCCGCCCGGCTTCCACGATGCGAACGCCTGCTTCACGTTCTCGAGGCCTTCGCCCGAATCGCAGTGCGATTTGTCGTCGCCCAAGCAACCGGTGCCGATCTGATGCGCGGTCGGTCCAAAGCGCAGGCTGATCGTCGCGCCGACCGGATCCGGCGCGTAGCTGGCGTTTACCCCGACCCAAGACAACGCAAAGCCGTTCGCGTAGTCGTGAGCGCGCAGCACGTTCTTGCCGTACTGCGGCTTGGGAAAGTTGTAATTGACGCCGAAGTAGCCGTCGGCGAACGCCGAAAATTCGATGCTGTCGTACCAGCTGTCGCCACCTTCCGAGTAGTTCTCGGCCGGCGGCAGGTCGGGCTCGGGATCGGCCGGCACGGCTTCGGTCGACGCCGGAGCTGGCTGGGGAGCGGGTGCAGGCTCGAGCGGCATCGGCGCCGGCGGAGCGGGTGGCTCCGGCGCAGCGACCGCGACATCAGCCGCGGGCGGTGCGACGGGCGCGGGCGGCGCGACCGGAGCCGAAGCGGGCGCAGCAGCGGGCGGCGGAGCGACGGGCGCAGCAGGCGCGGCGGGCGCTGGTGCGGGAGCGGGCTTGGCGGCGGCCGGTGGCGGCTTGGCAGGTGCCGGTGCCGGCTTGGCCGGCGCCGGTGCGGGCTTGGCAGGTGCCGGTGCGGGCTTCGGGGCGCCCTGTGCCAGGGCCTGGCCAGAGAGCGAAAAGCCCAACGCGATCACGCTCGTCACGACGGTACGCCGACGCATCATGTTCATCTCCGGGGCCACTCGCTACCACACCAGGTCCGGTGCTGACGAGCCCGGAACGCACACCGCCGCCCCGTGCGCGCGCAGCTCCGTTGACCCAGGCTGGCACAGCCGACACGACGTCGGCGTCATGGTCAGCAGCTAGTTGGCAGCGCCGCCGTCACTCGCACCGCCGTCACTGGCGCCGCCGTCACTCGCGCCGCCCTGACCGGGGCCGCCGGCGCTTCCGCCCGTCGGCAGACCGCCGCCCGCACCACCACTAGGCCCGCCACCCGCGCCGCCGGTGCCCGCGGTCCCGACCCCGGCAGCTCCGCCGAGCGAGGCCCCGCCCGACGAAGCGCCAGCTGTCCCCGGGGCGCCGCCAAAACTCGCGGATCCACCGGTCGAAGCTTGACCGCCGCTGCTCGTGCCACTGCCTGCGGTGCTGGGCTGCGGTCCGTTGCAGAACGGCAGATCGGGCTGGGGGTTGATGCAGCCGCCTGACGTCTGCTGCCCGCATGCCGACGCCACCAGGCTTGCGGTGAGCCCAAGCGCCAGCACCAGGGTGAACCGGGCGCCGAGCACTTGCCGCAACCGAAGGGAAACCGACATACCGCCAGGCAGGCTATGAAAGATCCGTGCCCGAGTCACTCGGATTGCTGATGCGACAGGAGCAGGTGCACATTTCCAGCGAGGCGAGCGCGCTGCATGACCGCCGCCCATGATCGAAACGGCGGCGCTCGTCGGTGTTAGCCAGCACGAGCTGACGCGCAGCATTCCCGAGCTGGGTGGCCGGCGGACGGCTCAGCGACGTATTTCGCGTTCGAGTGGCGCTAAGAGCGCAGCACGGCGTCGGGCAGCTCGTTCACGTCGTCGACGGCGCGCGGCGCCACGGCTGCCAGTTGCGGACCGAGCCGCTCCAACACTTCGAGCAGGCCGACGCGCGCTTGGCCGGCGCGAATGTGCCGCACGAGCAGGGCGACGTGCTCTTCCCAACCGTGTTGCCCGACGGCATCGTGAAGCGTGCGATCACCGAGCAGAACCACCCGCCGTTCGAGCTCCGACACGAAAATCAAAAGTGCGGTGCGGCCGCGCGTGCTTTGCAGACCGCGCTGGGCGAACAGCTGAAACGCCCGCGCCTGCGTCGCTTGCGTCGCGGCGCTGCCGGAGATCAGCCGACGCTGCAGCGCCGACAGGCCGCTGAGCGCGAAGCTCAGACCGCCGATCACGATCTCGATCAGCAACGCCAGGGCCGGCTCGCGCCACGGCTCGAGATGCAGAAAAGCGAAGCCGGCGGCGAGCGCCCACAGCACCGACAACAACACGCGCCCCTGCCAGTATTCTTGGCTTTGCGGCACGACCGCGACGACGACCTCGGCCGCGCTTTGACTTTCGACCCGCCCGACGGCGGCCTCGACCTCACGCGCGTCGGCCTCGGACAACAGCGACTTCACCATGAGCCGGAAGAACCTCCGCCGCCGAAGCCACCACCGCCGCCGCTGAAACCACCGCCGCCGCCACCACCACCACCGCCCCAGCCGCCGCCACCGCCCCAGCCGCCGCCACCACCGCCCCAGCCGCCGCCACCACCGCCCCAACCGCCCAACCCGCCCACCATGAATCCCGTGCGTCGCGCGCGACCACGCGAAAAGATCAGCGGCAAGATGAACGGCGACAAGAACAGCAACAGCGCAATCACCGCGAATGGCGACGGACCGCTCTGCTTCCTGCGCAGCGGCGGCGCCACCGCGGCGTCCGGCACAGCCTCGCCCGAAGCCTTTTTGATCAAGACGTTGAAGGCTTGGTCGATGCCGCGTTCGGCTTGGTCAGCGCGCAGCGCGGGCGTGAGCACATTGCCCCTCACCTGCGCCGTAAAGGCATCGGTGATATCGCCCTCGAGCCCGTAGCCAACCTCGATCCGCAGCAGATGGTCTTGCTTGGCGATCAGCAGCAAAAGACCGTCGTCTTTGCCCTTTTTGCCGAGCTTCCACGCTTCGACCACGCGGATCGAAAAATCTTCGATGGCGTCGCCGTCAAGGCTCTCAATCGTGAGTAGCGCGAACTGATGCTGCGACTTTTGCTCGTAGCTGGTCAGCTTTTGCTCGAGCGCTTGCTCGGCGGCTGGCGACAGCATGTTCGCCGTGTCGTTCACGTGCGCAACCAGCGGCGGCACGTCGCGCGCCAACGCCGTCGCGGGCGCCCACAGCACGAGCGCGAACAGCAGCTGCACGAGCCGAATCAGGGCTCGCGATGCCGGGGCGGCGGAGCCAGCCATGGTAGATGCTCCCTTCAGAGCTTTATTTCTGGCGCTTTGTCCGAGCCGGGCGCGGCTGCGAACGTGGGCCGCACGGCGCGACCGCGCATCGACGCGCCGATGCTGGTCGGGAAGCGCTGCACGAGCCCGTTGTACTCGGCGACCGCTTCGATGTAGCGCTTGCGCGCGACGGCGATACGATTCTCGGTGCCTTCAAGCTGAGACTGCAGATCGCGAAAGGCGTCGGTCGCTCGGAGCTGCGGGTACTGCTCGGACACGACCAGCAAGCGCGAGAGCGACCCGGACAGCTCGGATTGCGCAGCCTCGAACTTCTTCAATTTCTCCGGATCATCGATGGTCGAAGCGTCGATTTTCAGGCCTGCCACCTTAGATCGCGCTTCGACCACCTTGGTCAGCGTGTCTTGCTCGAAGTTGGCCGCGCCCTTCACGACGCTGACTAGGTTGGGCACCAAATCTGCCCGACGCTTGTATTGGTTCTCGACCTCGGCCCAGTTGCCCTTGACGCCCTCATCGAGCGTGATGACGTCGTTGTAGCCGCAGCCCGAGACCGGCACGGCGAGCCCGATGACGAGCGCCAGTGCCGGAAAGAGCCCCCAAATACGCGAAGCCTTGCCAGACGACTTTTGCTGATTCATTGCGCCTCTCACACTTGTGTCGCGAAAACGGCATGGCAAGGGCCGCGCCGCGCAATTCGCACTTTCCAGGTAATACAGTTCTTCGCAAACGCCTATGCCCGACATCGAAATTCTCTATCGCGACGCCGACGTCGTGGCGGTGAATAAACCGTCCGGCTTGGCGGTGCATCGCGGTTGGGCCGACGATGACGAGTTCGCGATGACGGTCGTGCGCGACCTGCTCGGGCAGTGGGTGTACCCGGTGCATCGGCTGGATCGCGGGGCGAGCGGTGTGCTCTTGTTCGGTTTGTCGCCAGAAGCGGCGCGCGCGCTGTGTGGCGCTTTCGAACGGCATGAAGTCGAAAAGCGTTACGTGGCGCTGGTGCGCGGCGCCCCGCCCGAAGCGCTGGTCATCGATCATCCGCTGCGGCCCGACAACAGTGATGTACCGCAGCCGGCGATCACCGACGTGCGCCTGCTGACCCAGTTCGGTCGCTATGCGTGGGTCGAGGCCCGCCCGAAGAGCGGTCGGTTGCACCAAATCCGTCGCCACCTTAAGCACATTTCGTGCCCGATCATCGGCGACGTGCGCTACGGCAAAGGCGAGCACAATCGCGTGTTCCGGGAACGCTACGCGCTGCACCGATTGGCCCTGCACGCCGCCGCGCTGCGCGTCCGCGCACCGGACGGCCGCGAGCTGCACTTGGAAGCGCCATTGCCGACCGATCTGTCAAACACGCTCCAGCAACTGAAGGACGACCACCTCGACGTGACTCGTTGAATTCCGTCTCACTGAGGCGCCCGCGCGCCATCGTGCTTGCGCCGACTCCCACGAAACGCGACATATTCACGGCGGAGCGAACGTGGCACGTCGGCTGCTAAGCGCCCGACATGCGAAACACCCTAATCCTGGCTTCCGTCCTCTCCGGTCTCTCACTGCTCGCCTGTGGCGACTCGCGCCCTGCCGAAGGGCCGATGGAACATGCCGGCCGGAAGGTCGACGAAGCCGGTGAGGCGACCAAAAAAGGAGCGGAAAAGGCCACCGAGAAGACCGGCGATGCCATCGGAGACGCTGGCGACAAAGTCAGGGAGAAGACGAAGGACGAGAACTGAGAGGGCGGTAGGGCTAGCCCAGCCCTGGCCATTCATCACATTTCGTGGCTCGGAGCAGCGAGCGAACGGGAAGGCGGGAAGATTCTCCAAATCTGAGGTCTCGCCCTTCCCGCCCTCCTGTTGTTCCCCTGCTTGCGGCAAAGATGTTGCTAAAGGTCAGAGCCCAGCTGGGCGGAGCCGCTACAAGATCTACGCGGGCGGGCGTTCGCGCCAGCGGCCCACCCGTCGCGGCGCCGAGCTTAAACTGCCCGTGGCGGAGGCGGCAGGCTGCGGCGCGGCAGGAACTTGCGGTCGAACACGCGCACGCGACGGATCAGCAAGTCGAGCAAGAAGACGAAGATCGCTGCCAGCACGAAGCGCGACCAGAGCGGGCGATAGTAGATGATTTTTTCGCCCTGCGCGTCGAACACGCGCGCCGGCTCCGGATCGACGCTGCCACCGGCGGCAGCAGCCGCGCGGGTTTGCAGCTCCACGTCGGGCTCGAAGCGCCCATATTCGCGCGGGTACGGGTTGCTGACGTGGCCGAAGCTGCTGGCGAATGGCTGCAGGCTGCCGTCGGGCGCGATGCGGGCATGCTCGGCTCGCAGCAAGAATGAGCCGTAGTCGTCGAGCCGCAGCTCCGCCTCGTAACGACCGGGTGCGGTGCGACGCATGGGGACGTCGCGGCGTTCGCCTTTGCCTTTGGAGGTGGCCGGGCCCGTGACGATCAGCTTCGATTCGAGTTGGTTGTCGAAGCGTTCGTCGGCCGTGAACGCATCGACCACGGCGTGCACGGTGTTCTCGCGCATCTCGATCTGCATCGGCAGCTCTTGCCGGCGCTTGATCCGCATGTGCTCGCGCACGAATTGCCCCCAGAACTTGGAGAAGCCGCTCCAGCGCAGCCAATCGACCGACCAGCTGTTCTTCACGTCGCTGGTCCACGCCACCGCCCAACCCAGGCCGGAGCGCCAACGCGCCAAGATCGGATCGCCGCGTTCGCTCTGCAGGATTAGCTGAGCGGGCGGCGGCTTGAGTTGCGTCGACACGTAACCGTGGAGCAGCGGCGCCGCGCTGATCGCGACACCCTTCAAGAAGTCAGCATTGCCAACTTGCTGCACCGGAAACCACTCTTCAACGGCGGCTTGTTGCGCGATCAGCTCGGTTTCCCGGGTGAAGATTTTCGGCAGGCTGTTCGGGTCGGGCACCATGTGAAAGCGCCCGCCGCCGGCGTCGGCCACGCTGCGCAAAAGCTCCTGATTCACGCCTTCGCCGAGGCCGACGGTCGTGACCGTGATCGCCTCGGCCAGCATACCGGTCGCCAACTCCTTGATGCCTTGAACCGGGGCCTGGCCGTCGGTCAGCAAGACGACGTGCTTCTTGCGCGCCTGGACGACCGATAGATCTTGGTACGCCATGTCCAGGCTCGAGAAAATCTCGGTGCCGCCGCCGGGTTGGATGCGCGCGATGTCGTTTTGGATGCGCGAGCGGTAGCGTGCCGGTTGCATCTTGACGTAGCGCGTCGGCGTGGAGTCGAAGGCGATTACCTCGATCAGGTCGTCACCCTGCAGAGTTTCGACGGTGGCGCGACACGCGGCTTTCGCCATCTCCATCGGCAAGCCGGTCATCGAGCCCGAGCGATCGATGACGAGCGCCATCGCGACGCCAGGCATTTCCTTGCGGCGCTCGGCGTCCATCCGCACGGGCAAAAGCCGCTCGATCGTGCTGTGGCCCCAACCGCCCAAGCCGTAACCGGCCTCGCCACCCGCGAACAAGAAACCGCCACCCAGGTCGCGCACGTATTTTTCGATCAGATCCTGCGACGCCTCGCTGATGGCTTCGCGCGGTACATCTGACAGAATCATGAAATCGTAGCGTTCTAGCTCACGCAGCGAGCCGGGCATTGCGCTGGCGGGCCGCAAATCGACGTCGAATTGCTGGGCTGAGAGTGCGCTGACCAGGTAACTACCGCGCTGCGGCTGGCCCTCGATGTAGAGGACTTGCGGGCGGCCCGGCACGTCGAGCGTGACGTCCATGGCGTTGTTTTGCGCGAAGCGGTCGTCGCCGATGTCGCTCAACTTGAGCGCGTACGTCACCTCCCCACCGACGCGCACAACGCTCTTGAACTTGACCTCGTTTTCGCCCGCCTTGAGCGTGATGTCGCGCACGCCCTCCAAGCCGTTCAAGGTCTCGCCTTGGTAGAGGCGCGCTTTAGCGGTGGTGGGGCGGCTCGCGTACACCTCGGCTGTGACGTCGAAGGGCTGGCCGATGTCGACCTTGTCCGGCAAGCGCAGCGCCCGCACCGCGACCTCACCGGGCGGCGGATCGCGGAACGGATGCACGTACAGCCGCGCGCCAAAGCGCTTGGCGTTATTGGCTTCCGAGAGCAAGCTGCCCTCGGTCTCGAGGCCGTCGGACAGCAGCACGATTCGCTTCAAGTAGCCCGGTGGAAACAGGCCGTACGACAGCTGCAGTGCCGATTGGATGTTGCTGCCAGCTTCGGCTTTGGCGGCCTTGGGGCCGCTTTTCCAGCGCAGATCCGCCGCTTTCGGCAGCGAGAGCTGGTCCTGTTGCTCGAGCGGCACGGCGCGTGGGCGTGCCGCAAACGCGACCAGCTTGATCACGTCGCTATCGCCCTTGGCCTTGTAGAGGCGCTCGACTTCGGCGCGCGCCTTGTCCAGCGTGGCGTCGGCGACCGACTCGCTGACGTCGAGCAACACGACGGTCGCGACGCGGTGCGTTTCGTCGGAGCGAACCAGCCGGGAAAGGCCCAAGCCGAGCAGCACCATGAACGCAAGCCGGAGCAAGACGGACAGCAGGCGCTGTTGCCAAGGCAAGTCGGCAAGCGACTTCCCGAGCACGTAGAGCAAGAGCGGCGCCAGCAGCAGCACCGCCAACGCGCGCGGTTCGAGCAGCTCGTACTTGATGCCGGCTCGTTGCCAGTGGAACGCCTCCGTCGGCGCGGACAGCACGTAGCGCTGCAGCGCCAACGCCAGCACGCCGAACAGCGCTACCAGGCTGCCCAGCCACAGCAGGCGACGCGCACGCTCGCTCATACCGTCACCCGCCGGTGGTAGGTGATCCACTCGACCAGCGAGATGCCGATCACCGCGAGTAAGAGATAGATCCAAATCTCGCGGCGCAGACTGACCTTTGCGATTGCAACCGCGGTGGCCTTCTTGCCCGCCAAAACCAGCTCCTTCTTGGGCTGAATCCGGCTTTCGTCCAAGTCTGAGAGATTGGCCGCGAACTCGCCGAGCGGCGCGTCGTCGGCGCCGCCACTCAGTTTGTAGAAGCCAGCGACCTCGCCGCGGAACACCGCGCGACCGTCGCTGACCGGCACCGCATGCTTGACCCCACCAGGCTCGACTAAGCTCACCGTGCTGAGCGAGCCCGGCACCGCGATGTGCCAAACGTCGCCGGTCCGGAACGACGACACGTAGCCGGTGTCTTCCTCGATGAAGGCGTTGATGCTGTTGAGCACGAACAGCGGCCAAGCGATGCGCAGCACCAAGTCGCTGTCACGCGGATCGAAGCCAAGCGCTAGGAACCGGTGGCCGTCGCGGGCGCCGCTGACCAAGATTGGCCCGTGGTCGCTGGCGCCGAGCACTTTGTCGCCGGGGCTCGGCTTGAAGGCGTGGCCCTTCGAAACTTGAATGTCGCCCATCGACATAAAGCGCAAGACCGGGCTTTTGCGCTCCCAGGTGTCGAAGCCAAAGTCTTCGAGCGATGCCCCGAACGGCACCGGCGAGCCCTCGGCCGGCGGGTTCAGGTACAGCGCCGCGCCCACGCGGTCACTGAGCGGCGGCGCAACGCCGTCGAGGATCGCGACATCGAACTTACCGTCGGGCAGCGGGGCGCCGGGCGCGATCTGCGAAACGTCGAGGTATTCGTCGAGCAACAGCGACGCCTCGAGGTAGGTATTTCCAGGCGAAACCACCAAAATTCGCGCACGGCGCCGCTCGGGCAAGAGCGCGTAGGCGACGTCGTCGGCAGGCAAATCGTCCATGCCGGGCGCAGCTTTGATGTGCGCCGTCAGCGTGCGGCTCGCGCCGGCCAGGTCCTGGTAGTAGCGCGGCAGCCGCTCGTTCGGACCGAGCTTGAGCCGCGTGACGTCGACCACGACACCGTCACCCGAGAGCTCGAGCTCGACGTCAGCTGACGCGTCGTTCAGGTTCGCGACCTCGAGCATCACTTCGTACCGACCCTTGTCGAGCGGGTAGCGACGCACCGAAAACTCGGTGATGCTCAGGTTCTTGCCGCTCTTGCCGATCGGGATAAAGCGCGGCACGGCGCCTTCCAGGTTCACGCGCGCGGACAACTCGGCCAAATCCGTCGGTTCGCCGTACGCGCCATCGCCGATCACCACCAGCTCGCCGTGTGGCAAGCCGCGCAGGCTGTCACGACCGAACGACAAGCCCGCCTCCAAGTCAGCGCGTGTGTCGCTTGCGCTGACTTGACCGATCGCTTGCAACAGCTCGGTTTGATCGCCGCTCATCGACGAGCGCGGCGCCGGCACGCTGCCCATTTGTACGACGATCGCGCGGTCCGAAGCGCCCAAGCCGCGGACCAACTTCTCGGCTTCGGCTTTGGCCATCGCCAGTCGGGTCGGCTTCACGTCGACCGCCTTCATCGACGCGCTCGCGTCGAGCAGGAGCACCAAATGGCGCCCCTCCCGCAGGTCTTCCTTCGGCTTCGGGTCGCCCAGCGCCAGCACCATCAGCGCCAACAGCCCGAGCTGCAGCAGCAATGAGAGCAGTCGCCGCAGCTTCGAGAACAACTCGGTCGCTTGCTTGTCGCGGAGAACGCTATCCCAAATCCGCGAGAACGGTACCGGCACCGCACGCCGCCGCAGCTTCAAAATGTAGAACGCAACCACGACCGCCGCGGCCGCCCCGAAGATGCCGAGCAGCGTGCCGATCGGCAGCCCCGCTAGCCCGATCAACGCAAGAACCCCCCGCGCCGAAACACGCGCAGCACCAGCTCATCGAACGGAATGCTCACGTCGGCGGCAAAGTACGGCACCTGGCGCGACGTGCAGAAGCGCTCGATGTTCTTTTGGTAGTCGCCGAAAGCCTTGGCCATGTCGTCGAGCAAGCTATCGGTGACGGTGACCTCGCGCTCTTCGCCGGTCTCGCAGTCGTACAGCCGCACGTCACCCTTGAGCTCCGGGCGCGCTTCCTTTTGGTCGACGACGTGCAGCACGAAGGGTTCGAACTTGGCGAAGCGCAGCGTATTGATGCCGCGCTCGAAGCCTGCGGGATCGTACAGATCGCTGATTAACACCGCCAAACCGCGACGTTTGTGCTGCGCCACGAACGTCTTCATCGCGTCGCCCAAGTCGGTGGTGCCGCCCGACTGCAGGTCGGTCAAAAACTCGAACACCTTGAAGATGCGGCCCTTGCCGCGCGTCGTCGGCATCCGCGAGCTGACCGAATCGGTGGCGCCGACGATCGTGACGCGGTCGAGGTTGGCGAGGCCCACGTACGCCAGCGCTGCCGCCAGCCGTCGCGCCTGGTCGAATTTCTTGGCGTCGCCGAACGCCATCGAGCTCGACGAATCGACGATGAAGTAGATGCTCAGATCTTCTTCCTCTTCATACAGCCGCACCAACAGCCGACCGAAGCGCTGGTAGACGCTCCAATCGACCGAGCGAAAGTCGTCACCGGCCGTATAGTCGCGATGATCGGCGAACTCGACGCCGCTGCCCTTCTTCTTGCTACGTCGATCCGCGCGCATCCGCCCGGCGAACACGCGCCGACTGACGATCGCCAACGACTCGAGCTTCTTCTGAAAGTCGTCGTCGAACAGCTCCGCACGGCGCGCCTCGGCGCGGCGCGGCGCGCTCTTCGGACGGAACAGCTCCAGAAGTCCCATGTTGGCCTCGGCCGACGCTGCCTGGACTAGGCCTTCGACTCCGGCAGCTTCGTCAGGATTTCTGTGAGGATTTTGTCTTCTGCCACACCTTCGGCTTCGCCCTCGAAGCTGCGCAGGATGCGGTGACGGAGCGCCGGCAGCGCCGTGGCGCGCACGTCGTCGAGCGACGCCGCAAAGCGACCAGCGAACAGCGCACGGATTTTGGCGCCGAGCAGGATCGCCTGCACGCCGCGCGGCGACGCGCCGGTGCGCACGAAGCGCTTGACCAGGTCGGTCGCCTCGGCGTTGCCGGGATGCGTGGCCAACACCATCCGAATTGCGTAGTCCTGCACGTGGCGCGCGACCGGTACGCGGCGCACCAACTTCTGCATCCCGAGCACCTCGTCACGCGTCAGTACAGGCTGCACCTTCACGTCGTGATCAGTCGTCGTGCGATCGATGATCGTGTGCAGCTCTTCGCGCGACGGGAACGGCACCATCAACTTGTAGAAAAAGCGATCGAGCTGAGCTTCGGGCAGCGGGTACGTGCCCTCCATCTCGAGCGGGTTTTGCGTGGCCAGCACGAAGTACGGCTCTTGGATTTGGTAGGTAGTGCGGCCAACCGTCACCCGGTGCTCCTGCATGGCTTCGAGCAATGCGCTCTGCGTCTTGGGCGTAGCGCGGTTCACTTCGTCGGCCAAGACGATGTTCGCGAACACAGGCCCTTTGCGGAACTCGAACTTCGACGTTCCGCCTTGCGCCGATTCGTCGATCACCACCGTACCGATGATGTCGGCCGGCATTAGATCCGGCGTGAATTGGATACGCGAGAAATCGAGCGCCAGCGACTCGGCCAGCGTGCGCACCAGCATCGTCTTACCGAGACCCGGCACGCCTTCGAGCAGCGCGTGCGAGCCGGCCAGCACGCAGGTGATGACACCGTCGACCACCTCACGATTGCCAACGATGACGCGGGCGATCTCTTCGCGCAGCGTGCCGACGTGCTTGGTGAACGTCTGTACTTCCTCGCGGGCTTCTTCGACTGGCGCGCTCATGTTTGGCTCTCGGGGTTAGGGGTCGGGGGTCAGGGGTTAGTCGGAGCGAGGGACAAAGGGACGAGAAGGGGTCAGCGCCAGAGAGCCCTGATCCTTGGCGCGGATCATGGACCAGTCGAGGCTCAGTCGCGCGGCCGGATCAGTTGGAAGTAGCGCCTGACGTAGAAACGGTAGCCAGGCGGGATCTCGTCCGCTGTCATGACGTGCTCGGCGACGGTCTGATAGTCGGTGAAGACCTTTTGGTAGCCCTTGCCGACAAAGCCCCGCTCAGCCGCTCCGTAAATGACTTCCGCCGATGCAGCACCTTGCCCGCTGTCCACGCCGGCGGCTGTCACGTCTTGGGTCTTGCCGTCGAGCTTCGTTGGATCACCGGTCAGCTGGTCGTCGTGGCCTTGGCCGTAGCCTTTGCCGACTGCCGACCCGGGTGTCTCCGCTTCGCCAGGATTTCCGGCCGCGGGCGTGGAGCCCGGCATCGGCACGTCGATGCTCGGTCCGTCGCCTTGGCCGTGTGACAGGCGCAGCTGCCCGGGTTGTGAACCGTTGCCGGGCTTGCCGTCTTGGCCCGGCTGCTTGCCAGCGCCGCGCGCGCGCTCGCCGAAGCGCTGCATACGATCCATCTGCTCTTTGCCGCCCTTGCCTTGCTGGCGCAGCACCTCACGCAGCTCCTGCAACCGCTTGAGCATCTCCTTCTTTTGCTCGTCGGTCTGCTGCTGCTTGCCCATGCGGTTCACGTCCTCGGCGGCAGACTCCATGCTCTGACCGGCAGCCTGTGCGTCTTGCATCAGCTGGCGCGCGGCTTCTTGCAGTTGCTTGTCGAGCTCGGACAGTTGCTGCTTGCCGCGCTCACCACGCTCTTTGTCGCGACCGAGGCGCTCGAGCTTTCGCTTATTTTCGGCGAGCTTTTGGTCGGTTTTGGGCGAGTTGTCGCCCTCTCGCTTCTTCTTCAGCAGGCTCTGCTGCTCTTCTTCGAGCTCTTTCCGGCGTTGCTCTATACCGGCCATGTGCTCGCTCGACGCCACACCGGCCTTTTGCAAAGCGCTACGCAACTTTTCGAGCTCGGCTTTGCTGGGCGGGTTCTGCTTTTTCTTCAGCCGCGCTGCTAGCTCACGCAGTGCTTGCTCGGCGTCGGCCAACCGCTTCTCCGACAGCGCTTGCGCCGCAGGTTTGGTCAGGCCGCTCTTTTCGAGCTCACGCGCTAGCTCCTTCAATCCGTCGTCGATCGCCTCGCGCTCGAGCTCGCTCGACTCCGCCAGCTCGCGCTCCAGCGAACCGAGCCGCTCGAACACCTCGCGCCGATCCATGCGGTGCGCGGCGATGTCTTCGACCAGTTGGTTGAAGCGACGCGCGGCCGCCGACAGCAGTGGATCATCCGCCGATTTGCTCAGCTCTTGACCGATCTCGCGGAACAGCTCGACATCGTCGGCGCTGAGCAGCATCGACTGCACTTTGACGACCGGCGGCGGCACGATCCGAAGCTGCCGCACCTCGAGCGCCGAAAGACCGAGCAAACCCAGCAACAGCACCGCACTCACCCCCAGCTCCCGCGGAACGATGATGCGCGCCGCGCGGCCAGGCTCGAGCTTGGTGGCGCGTTCGGTCGCGTCGGCGATCGCCGCTTGCATCAATGGCGTTCGCTCGGCGTCGGGCAAACGCGAGAACGCCAGCGCGTTGCTGATCCGATCCTCGAGACCGTGATGGCGATCGAGAGTGAGCGCGCCTTCGAACGGAGCGCGCCGGGACCAAGCCGCGCGCACGGCCGCCGCGACGACGAACGCGGCGGGTAAGAGCGCTCCCCACAACCACGGCCGTGCCTGTGCCGCGCCGAGCGGCAGCGCCTTCGCCGCGCCGATCACCAGCGCCAAGTAGCCGAGCGGCAACGGCAACCAGCCAGAACCAGCCGTCAGCGCGCGCCGCAACTTGAGCCTGCGACCGGTATTGCGAGCGGCACGCTGCAGCCGCCATAGCGCCTCATGGGCCGTTCTTTGGTTCGCTTGGCTCATAGGTTCTAGCGTTGCAATGATCCCTAGACGAACGAACGAGCCGGAAGCTTTGGTTTGGCTTCCGATTTGCTACATGAGTAAAGCACCTCGAGCGGCCCGGCGCATGCCCAACGCGTGAGGCGTGGTAGCGCTTCCCGGGGGCCTATTTTCTGCTCCAATCCACGAACGCGACGCCGAGCGAGAGGCTGCCGGTGACGTCGCCGGCGATCAACGACTCGGTCGAGCGCAGGCTCAGACGCTGCGTCCGAAAGCGAGCGTCAACACCGAACCACAAGTCAACGAGGCCAAAGCCGTGCGCGAAGCGAATGCCCACGTCGACGATCGGCACCACCGCAGCCTGTCCGGAGTTGCCTTCCGGATACGCCACCATCCACTCGGCTCCGAAGCGCAGCACGACGCCGAACCGCGCGTCGGGATTGAACGGCGCGCCGTAACCAGCGCTGGCTTCGAAGTCCATCAGCGCGACTTGTCGCTTGGCGTAGGTGAAGCGAAACGCCTCGCGCCCGCCGAGCAAGATCGGACCGACGCTGCTGCCGAAGTCGAAGGCGGGACCCGTCGCGATCCCGATGCTGTCGGAAACCGCTTCAGCTTCGAAAGCGGCAGAGATGCCACCACCGCGCGCGTCGGCCGCTCGAATCGCCGTTCTGTCGGCGGGCTGGACGGTGGACGGTAGCGGTGGCGCGGCCCCGCCACCCGCCTTCAGCATCGGCTCGCCGGCCTCGACGGCCGAGTCCTCAGCCGCCTTGGAGGAAGCGTCGGCGCGGTGCAGCTCGGCTTCCACGATGTCGACTACCTCGTCGGCGATCGGGGCGCGCCCCAGGATGTCGAATCGCTTTCCACCCCACTCGACCCACGACCCGATGTCGTTGCAGACCACCGCCGGCAACGGCCGTGCGCCGCCGTCGCCCTTCAACAGCAGCAGCACCCGCGCATCGAGCTCCTCGTACGCGGAAGTCGACAGCTGCGGACAGCGATTCTGGATGTGGGCGCCGTCGGCGCGGCAAGGCAAGCTCCAAAGTGCGCCGACAGGACCGAGGCCAGCTGCGCAAAGCAGCGCTTTGACTCGATTTTTCCGAGAAGCCCGCAGTGAACCCACCACGCCGGCCAGTGTGCCAGAAAGCCGTGGTCAGCCCGAACAAAATGCGGGCAAGGCCGCTCAGGTTGCGTGGGTCAGACGACTAACGTAACAAGTAAGAGGCACGCAAACGGCGCGGCTGCGGCTCCGCCAGACGCACCAATCGGGGATGGCTCAGTCTTTCGTCAACACGGCGCTCGAGCTGACCGCCCCCGGTCGGCCGCTCGAAGACACGCTCGTCCGCGACAGCCCGGATGAATTGCTCGTGCTGTTGTACCGGCAGATGCGCGCGCTGGCGGGGCCACGACAAGACCTCGACGACCTGGTGCAAGCCGCAGCCGAGCGTGCGCTGAAGGCGCTCGAGCGCTTCGAAGGGCGCTCTTCGGTTTCGACGTTCACGTACGGCATCGTCTACCGCACGCTGATCGATCAGCAGCGGTGGTACCGGCGCTTCCAACGTCACTTCAGTCTCGACGCCCGCGAAGAGCCGGAGGAGCTGATGTTCCCGCGCTCCTCCGAGACCGATTTGCGCGAGCTCGAACGCGCGCGAAGGCTGTACGCGGCGCTCGACGATTTGCCCCATCAAAAGCGCGCGACGCTGATCTTGCACGATCTCGAAGGGCTCGACGTCGCCGACGTCGCGGCTATCTCGGGCGCCAACGAACGCACGGTGCGCTCGCGCCTACGTGACGCACACAAGAAGCTGGCGGAGATCCTGCGTAAAGATCCGTTGTTCGATCCGGAGGTGCCGGCATGAACGCGGCAGATCTGGCCCGGCTCGAGCGGGCGTTGCGCGCGTACAAGGCAGCGCAGCCGACCGACAACGAGATTCAAACCGGCGTGCGCCGCGCGCGGCTGTCGCTCGGCAGGCCGAAGCCGCGCCGCGCCTGGTTTAGCAAAGGACTGGTGTTCGTCGCGCTGGCGATCGGCAGCCTGGCGTACGCCAAGCCGCACGCACTCGGCGAGCTTTTGGAAAACGTGCTGCCGCGCGACGATGCAGGCGGCGCCAAGCGCGGCGTAGGTGCTGCGGCTTTGAGCTTGCCGACGGAAACACCGACGCGGGCAACGGTGCACGACACGCACCGTGTCGCAGCGACGGACGCCGCAGCGGCGAACGGCATCCCGGCGGCGAACGGAGCCGCAGCGGCGATTCCTTCACCGGTGGCTGTTGCTCTGCCGGTTGCGGCCGTAGTCGACGAGGCGAAGCCCACGAAAAAGCTCCAGCCGTCTTCAACCTCGGTTGCGGTGCAGGCCGCAGCTGAGGCGCCCGACGCCGCCGTGGCGGTCTCGGACTGGGGCCGCGTCGGGCAAGCGTTGGCGAGCGGCGACGAGACCCAAGCGCTGGCAGCGCTAGCTGAGCTGTCAGCAAGCGACGACCAGGGCACGCGCAACAAAGCCGACATCGGTCGCGCCCAGCTGCTGATGGCCCACGGCGATCGCAACCGCGCTTGTGCGCTGGCGCGCTCGCTAACGAATCGGCGCGCCGGCACCCGCATCGAACGACAAGCGCAAACGCTGCTCAGGAGCTGCGCGCGTTGAGAGTTGGCAGTTGGCAGTTGCTGCCGCGGGCTACCAGGGGCGTCGTACGCAAGCCCATCGCACCTGCCGCTAGATTTTTCAGGGCAGCTTGTAGTGCGCCGCCAGCTGCTGGGCGATCTCCATGTTGCCTTGCGCCGTCATGTGCGGCGAGCCGGAGAACGTGGAGCACGCAGATGCGGTCAAATGCGGGCCGACGGTCACGAACCCACCGGAGGCGTCGGCCACCGCCTTTTGAGCGGCATCGAGCATTGGCGAGATGGTCGTTTCGCTGCCGCAGTCTTGCCCGCTGGGGGCGCGCACGAAGGTCAAGAGCTCGACCCGCTTCAGACCTGAGTATTTGCCTTTGAAGGTGGTGAGTGCCGATTGAATCAACGATTCCCAGCTGGCCTGAGGCGTGCCCAAGTAGTCACCCTGCTGAGTGACGAACAGCACGCGATCCGGCATGGCATTGTCGCAGCGCGACTTGGTCTCGCAATTGACGTAGGTGCCTTGGCAGTCGCTGTCGCGCCACACGTCGTGGTTCGGGTTTGCCCAATCTTCAACGAACGAGTGATGCGGGGCTTTGACCTGCCATTTCGCGCTGCCGACCGCGTCCTCGAAGCCGGCTGCGAACCATTCGCCCGCGACGTTCGGCCCCGTCAACTGTGAGCACGCGAACGCCAACGCAGCGCTACCACCAGCGCCGCCCGCACCGCCAACGCCACCGGCACCGGCGCTCGCGCCGCCCGCGCCACCGCCACTGATTGCGGCAAGCGCGCCGCCCGCGCCAGCCGCGACACCACCGCTGCCGGCAGACACCGGACCGCCGCCGGAAGTTCCGCCCGCTCCAGACGGCATTTCACCGCTGCCGCCCGCGGTGCCGGCCGGGCTACCCGAAGCGCCCGAAGTCCCGGCGCCACCCGCAACGGTGTCGGGTCCTAGCGTTTGGACGCTGCAAGCTGACAGCACAACCAAAAACAACAATGCATGCTTCATGGCGAACCCAGCCGCAGCAGCAGCCGGTCAAGAGGGAGTGCCGGTTCCCGCACGACCGGGTAAGAAAAATCACGGTTTCGAAAAATCGCGCTGAACACCGCTGATCTGCAGCGCGTCGAGCGCCCCACCGTCAAAGTGCTGCAGCAAGCCGTCGAGCACGTCGCCCGAGCGCGAGGTGTCGAATCCGAGCACCCACGGCTGCTCGTTGCCAGCGATGCCGTCCGGCGTGGTTCCGCCGCACGCTGGCACGACGGTGGCGATGCGCGGGTCACCGGTGCGGGCCGCCCGCTTGCGGTCGACCCACAGCTCGCTCCCGCCGGCGCCGAAGTTGAAACCAACGTGCACCCACTGACCTAGCGACAGCGCGTCTTCGCTGCACATGGTGGCCAACTGGGTCGCGCCCTGGAGCCGCAGCGTCACCGTGCGATCCGGCGTGAGCCATACCGACAGATGTCCGGGTAAATCCGTACCGACGCGGTCGCGCCCCAGCACGCCGTAGGCCTTGTCGACGACGTCCGGAACTCGAAACCAGAAATCGACAGAGCCTTCGGTCAGGTCCCATGCCGGCACGTTCGGAACGACCGCGAACACGCCGTTGGCCGCGAACGACATCGCGCGACCGCAGCCATCGGGACCGGGCACGGACGTAAAGGTACCCCCATGCAGCGCGGCGTCTTGCAAGCCTTGGGCGTCGATGAGCGTGGTCGCGCCTTCGGCATCTTCGAAATCGTAGCGCGCCAGCGCAGCCGTTTCTCCAGCCGGCAACGCGCAGGGCGACACCGCCACGGCGCTACCCGCGTCGCCAGCGCTGCCGCCGTTCGCGCTGCCGCTGGCGCCGCCGGAGGCATTGCCGGCTTGTGCCGCTCCGCCGAGTGCGCTGCTGTTCAGCGCCGCGATCAAGTCGTCGTCACGCCGGCAACCGCTCAGCCAGTACGCGCACGCGATCACGACCGCCGCGCTCGTCCGCAACTCGCGCCCCATGCTCAGAGCTGCTTCAGCCGTTCTTTGAGCGCGCCGGCTTGCACGCTCTTCGGGTAACGCGCGATGAAGGCGTCGATGGCGCGGCGCTCTTCGGCCTTTCGCCCCAGTTTTTGCAAGGCCAGGATATTGCCGTGCTCGGCTTCCTGCTGCAGCTGGCCAGGCGCCGCCAAGTACGTTTGAAACGAGCGCAGCGCGGCTTCGGGTTGTCCCAGTTGGCCGAGCTGCAGCTGCCCGAGCGATACCAGAGCCGCGCGCGCTTCGGCGGAGCCCGGGAAGGTTTGCTCGAGCTTGCGGTAGGCCAACGCCGCAGCCGAATAGTGGCGTGCGGCACGCTCCTGTCGTGCCAGCTCGAGCAATTCGCCGGCGCTGGCGGCGCTCGGCGCTGACGGTGGAGGAGCAGGGTGAAACGGCGCGGATGACGGCGCGGCCTCGAGAGTAACCGGCGCGGCAGGCGCGACGCGCTCGCTGGGAGGTGGCACGGGCAAGCGCACGCTTTGGCCTTCGAACAGCGCGCCCTCGACACCTTCCGGGTCGCGATAGCGCACGCTGCCGCTCTGCACGGCGACGATCATCGACGCGGGAGGTCCGTCGAGATCGAGCGTGAACAAGGCGCTGCTGAGCGCGACGACACCGCCGCGAATCGTCGCGACGCTGGCGCCGCTCTCCGCCGTGAGCGAGACACCGCCGCGCAGCAGCGTGACGACTTGCGGCTCGGAAGCCTGAGGCAGCATGACGACGGCACCGAGCGGCATGCGCGCACACAACCTCTCGTTACTGCCGGCAATGCAGGCGCCGGCGCCGAGCACGACCGTCCCTGCCTCGAGCGGCAGGCCTAGCGCGAACGCGCGACCCGAGGGCGTAGTGGCGGCGCCGCTTTGCAATGCGTAGCGGCTGGCATTCGCGGTGACGGCTGGGCGCGCAGCTGTTTCCACCGCGCCGCTCGGGGCGTGGAGCCGTAGCGTCAACGCAACGGCAGTCGCCAACGAAACCACGGTCGCCGCAACGACCACGAGGCGATTGCGCCGTTCACGACTGCGAAAACGCTTCAAGACTTGTCGAGCCGCCGCGCGATCAGCGCGGTCTGCGTCGCCGATCCGCGCCGCTCCGCCCAGCAGCAACTGGCGCAGCTCCGGCTCGAGCGCGTCACCCGCCCCGTGCTCGAGCTCGCTCTGACTCACGTCGACCTCCCGCGTCGAGCGAGATCACGGCGCACCAAGGCGCGCAGCTGCTCGAGTGCTTGCTTGAGCCGGTACTTCACCGTGTCGACTTTCAAGTCGGTGGCCACGGCGATCTCGGCGATCGAGTAGTCGAGCCGGTAGCGCAGCGCGAGCACCTCACGCCGCGCCGCCGGCAGTGCGTCGAGGTACTGCTGCAAGGGGCGTGGCAGCTCGTCGTCGCTCGCCTCCTGCTCGGCCGTGGGCAGCTCGAGCGCGGCTTCTTCTTCATCGCGGGACGAGAAAAGCCGAAACAAGCGCTGCCGGCGCACCAGCCGCAGCGCCGTGCGAGCAGCGATGCGCTCGGACCAAGTCTCGAGCCCGCACTCGCCGCGGAAGCGCGGCGCGCTGCGTAGCACGGCTTCGAGCGCCGCTTGCGTGGCGTCGGTGTGCTCTTCTCTCGCACCCAGAATCGAGCGGCACACCGCCGTAGTGCGGCTCATGACCCGCAGCACCACTTCTTCCTGAGCGGTCTCTTGTTTGGCGGCAGCGCGCTGCATCAGCTCCAAATCTCGCTTCCAACGCTCGGCACGGGCTTCGGGTGGCTCCAGTTCGGAAGTGCCGCGAGGCCCCTCTGCCGGGTAAGAATCTGTTGCCACCCCGTCACTGGAGGCGGACGACGACGCCGACCTCGAGCCGGGGCCGAACAGTTCGCGGCGCAAGCCGGAGGGACCCAAACGCCGACTGTACTACGTAGTCGTAGCGATCGGTCGCGATCTCCGCGCCAAAACCGGCAAAGCCAAGCAGTCTAGGCGCCAGCTCGAACACCGCTTCCAGCGAGGGCGCGGGCGCGAATCGATAACGATTCTCATCACGTAGCGCGTGTAGGCGCGGATCTGTGACACGTGTGCTGCGCGCCACACGCTCGAGAACCAGTCCAACGTTGGCGAAACAACGAATGCGCCGTACGTGGGCGAGAGCGTAGCCCGCCGAAAGCTCGACCGGGTAACGATCGACGATCGCCTCGGCGCCGCCGCCCGCGAGCTGCACGTGCTGAAACCAAGTGCCGGTGACGCCGAGCAACAAACGCGGACCGAGCTCGGCGCCGAGCCGCAGCTGAAAGCCGTGCTGGAACGTGCCGGAGGCGTAGGTCGTGCCCGCGTAAGCCGCGCCAATCAATGGGCGCCAGCTCTGGTCGGGCGCGGGGCGCGCGGGCAGCACGCTGGGCGGTGGCGCGGGCGGCGGCGGCGGAATCGTCACCGGCTCGAGCTCCGTCTGTTCGCCGGCGATCAGGGCCGAGATGGCGGAGCGCAGCACGACCGCGAGCTCTTCACGCTCGGCGGCATCGGCCCCGCTCAGCGTGCGGCTGGCGAGCTGCCGGTGCGTGGCGTCGTAGACGTAGACGCGCAACCGTTGGTCGTCACCGGGGCTGAACCAAATCGTGCCGAGCGCGTGCGCTGCTCGCGCCAGCTCGCTGGCTCGAAATGCTTGGCTCGCGAGCGTGAGGTTGCTCACGGCGGGTGCGGTGACGACCTTGGCCGAGAGCTCGCCGAGCTGCGCCTCGAGGCCGTCGACACTGGCAGCGTCGCGAAGCGCCGGGTCCATGCGCACCAACACGACAGTGAGGTGCTGCTGCGCTGCCGGCGGCTCGCAGCGCGCACGGCCAGGCCAGGCAACGCCGAGCAGCGCGCATGCCGTGCAAAGCTGCCAGAGGCCGACGCGGCGACTCACAGTCGTTCATATACGCCCAACTACGGCGGCGGCGGGAGCGGAAGCGTCGTCGCGACCCAAGCCGCTTCGGCCACTGCACGAGTGAATAAGATCCCCCCCCACCCGGCCTTTTCCTTTTCCACGCTACCTAGAGAGTTAGTCGTCGGTGCGCGACGGGTTGAGCAGTCGTGACCTCATTTTTATCGAGTGAGGTTCCAACCGCAGCCGCTGTTCACCTGCCCCGGGGTCAAAACCGCCGCTAGCCCCGGAATCCACCAAGCACGAACAGGCGTGCTCGCCCTGCCCGACGCATTCCGTGACCATCCCACGCCAGGCGCGCCGGCGGAATCACGGCTTAACGCTTGGCTCGGACGCGGCAGGTGTCGGTTTCGTGCGTCGACAACGCGGTCGCGGCGGCGCGGCGCGCTTGCGGCGGAGCCTTTTTGCCGGTCAGCGGCGCGAGTTGTTGCTGGAGATTCGGCTGCGCCAGGCGTCCGAGTGACATGACGGCGCCGGTCGCGATCAGCTGCGCGTCCGGGCTCGCCATCGGGTCCGCCAGCTTCTTCGCGAACGCCGTCAGCACGTCGGCCGAGTCGTCGTCACACAGCGCGCCGAGTGAACGGGCCGCTTCGGCTCGAACCTCCGGCCACTCGTCGGCGTCGACGAGCCGCTCGCGCACGCGCTCGCCGACGCCCTTCGCGCGGCGCTGTCCGAGCGCACGGATGCTGCGCGCGCGCACCAACGGCGAATCGTCGCTCAACGCTTTGACTAGCGGCTTGTCGAGCGCCGCACCGGCTGGATGGTGCCCCAGCGCGTCGGCGGCGGTAGCGCGCACCAACGGCCATTGATCTTGCTCGAGGCGCTCGGTCAACGCCGGGCTCGCGAACTGCGCGTCGGCGACGCTAAGCGCATGAACGGAGGCTTCGCGCACTCGAACGTCTTGATCGGTGAGCGCCTTGAGCAGCTCGGTTTGGAAGAGCTTTGGGTCGCGCACGAGCGTGAGCGCGGTGGCGCGCACGTGCGGATCGGGATCGCTGGCCAGGCTCTTGCGGAAGACCGCGTCGGCTTCGGGACTCACGCGGCTCAGCACTGAGGTTGGGCCGAGCAGCAGGTAGCGCGCGCGAAATTCCGGCGCGGTTTTCGCCAGCCGTGCCAGCGCTTGGCCAGCTTCGGGCTGGTAGCTGGGCGCCAAATCGCCCAGCGCGCGCAGCAGGTCGAGCAACGCGACCGGCGGTGTCGCGGGATCCGCCAGCGCGCCGCGGACGGTCTTGTTGGCGGTAGCCACGCGCGCGGCTTGCCCGAGCGCGGTGCGCAGCAGGCGGCGGAGGCCGGGCTTCTTCTCGTCCATCAACGGTAGGAACGCGGTGACGGCGCGCGCCGCATCGGTGAGCGTGAGCTCGGCAACCAGCAGCGGCATCAGCCGTTTGTCGGTCTTGTCGACCTTGGCCAGGGCTTGCGCCAACGCCTCGCCACCGGCCGCGCCGCAGCGCGACAGCCGACCCTGCGCGTGGCGCACCTGCCCGTCGATCTTGCCGGTCAACGCCGAGACGTAAACCGGCGCGCTGGTTTCGCAAGGCGCTTGATCCAAGACATCGAGCGCCACGCGCTTACCGCCTTCGTCGAGCGCCTCGAACGCTTCCGCTATCGCCGCGAATGCCTGCGGTCCGCCGGCGACGAGCAAAGCTTTGGCCGCTTCAGCGCGCTGTCCACCGCCGGCCAGTCTGGCCACCAGCGCCGGCAGCTCGCTCTCCGACAGCTCGCTCATCACCGACAGCTCTGCCACACTGACTTTGGCAGCCTTGCTGGTATCGAACGAGCTATCGAGCACCAACGCCAAGCAGCTGGTTTGCAGCGGCGGGTCGAGCACGATGCCGTAACGCGCGCCCGGGATTTTCCAAGCGTCTTCGGGCAGCGTGACCTCGACGACGTCGTGCGGGCCGGCGATGAACAGCCGCTCGGGCGCCGCGCCGTCAGCCACCGCCGCAACTTTTGGCCGAATCGTCAGCTCTAGCCCAGCGATCGGCAGCTCGGGCGGGGCGTGCATCACCACGAACTCGCCTTTGCCGTCGCCGCCGACGTTCTCGGACCAAGTCGTCTCGGGGTTGCCGTCGGTGAGCGCTTGCGGGGCGCCGACCGCGCTCGACGCCGCTAGCGCCGACAGCACCGAGCGCGCCGCGCGGCTCGGAACGTCGTCGGCCAAGCGCGTGGCCGTGACTTGGCGCGCGCTGTTGCGTTCAGCGACGCTCAGCCGCTGCACCTTGGCGGCATGGAGCTGCAGCGTTTGCGGATTGAGCAGCTGTGGCGCCAGGATTGTCGGGCGTCCGCACAAAGACACGCCTTCGTTTTGTTCGCCGACCAACACGCGCCGCGCACCGTCGGCGTCGGGCTCCGAGACTTGCACGAGCGGCCCGGTGCGCGTGCCATCTTCGCCCTTCAGCAAGCCGACCAAGCCCGCGAACAGCACGTGGGGCGCACCGGCGCCGAGCGGCGCCGCCACCACGGCTTGAAAGGTGCGCGCGCCGTCGCTCACGGTGACGACGATCGCGCGACGACCGGCGCCGAGCGCCACCGCCTCGGCGTGCGCCGACTTGCCGCGCAGCTCCGTCGGTACACCGAGCGAGACGGCACCGGCGCTGCACGGCGTGGCTGCGCAAGCTGCCGCCACGATGTCGCCTTTGGCGTCGAAAACGCTCAGCGCCTGTTGCCCAGCGCCGCCCGGCGCGTGTGCCGGAAGGCCTGGCCCCGGCGCCGCATCGGCGACGCGCGAGGCGCCACAAAGCGCCCCCAACACCAGGACCGATGACAGCGTCGCGCGAAACGAAAAACCAGCCACGGCGGCAGTCTAGCCAATACAGCGCGACGTGCCGCTAGCCATCTGGCAAACCCGCGCGAAGTAGTGGTAGGAGAGCGACTCAATGAAGGCGCATGAATCGTACAGTTTGGTCACCGGAGCGAACGGCTTTTTGGGCGCCACGCTGGTGCGGAAGCTGCTGGAACGCGGCGAGCGCGTGAAGGCGTTCGTGCGGCCCGAAACGGATCTGCGCTCGCTGGAAGGCCTGCCGCAAGACCGCATGCTGCTGTCGGTCGGTAACATCCTGTCGGAGGGCAGCTTCTACCGCGCACTCACCAACGTGAATCGCGTCTACCACTGCGCCGCAAACTTCAAGCTGTGGGACAAGAACCCGCAGACGATCGTCGGTCCGGCCGAGATCGGCACGCGGCACGTGTTGCGCGCGGCCAAGGCGCGCGGCGTCGAGAAGATCGTCGTCACCAGTAGCGTGGCGGTGCTCGGCACGACTCAAGAAGAAGAGATGGACGAGTCGCACGAGCTGAACCTGAGCGATCCGGAAGCGTACGTGCTGGCCAAGATTAAAGCCGCCGAGGTCGTGGCCGAAGCGCTCGAAGACAGCACACCGATCGTCAGCGTACTGCCGGGCACGATCGCCGGCCCCGGTGATCGCAAGCCGACGCCCAACGGCCAGACACTGCTGCGCTACCTCAAGCATTCGCCGTCGCTGCGTTTCCCGGTCGTGGCCGGTGGCCTCAACATCGTCGATGTCGAAGACGTGGCGCTAGGTCACATCTTGGCGATGGAAAAAGGTGTCGTCGGCGAGCAGTACATCCTGGGCGGCGACAACATGACCTTCACGCAGATCTTCGAGACGCTCGCCGATATCACCGGCTTGGCCGAGCCCGGCAAGCCGAGCAGCCCCGGCATGGCGCGCTTGGTCGGCTCGTTGTGGGAGTTTTGGGCCGGCTTGCGCGGCTTGGAGCCGCTGCTCACTTCGCGCATCGCACGCGACTACGTTGGCCGTAACGTTTGGGTGACGAGCGAGAAAGCCGAAACCAAGCTCGGCTACACGCATCGCAGCGCGCGCGAAGCGCTGGCTCGCTCGGTGCGCTGGTTCTTGGATAACGGTTACGTCTCCGAGCAGGCGGCCAGCCGCGTCCGCTTGGAGCTGCGGCCGGTTTGAGCGAACGGTCGCCCGGTACTTGGTCGGGAGCGCTCGGTTGCGGGCTTTTCTGTTCAGTGCCCGCGGCGTTGCCGGCGCTATTGCGTATCCTACCTGGCGGCGCTGGGCCGATGGCGGCGGCAGCCTTGGTCGGAGCGGTGTCGTTGGTCGTCGTACCAGTCGGGTTGTGGTTGCGGCGGGCGGTGGCGGCGGGGCTACCCCGATCTGACCAGGCGCTGCTGGCCGGGGCGAGTTTGTCGGCGCTCCCCCTTGCGCTTTTGGGCGGCGTGCTCAAATCGACGACTCACCATCGTCCCTTGGGCGGCGCCACTTTCGCGGTGGCGGCGCTGTGCGTGCTGGCGCTGTGCGTCGGGCTTTCTTTCCGCGTGCTCCGGGGAGTCGGCAACGCCGACGTGAAATCTACGTGGCAAAACCTTTTCACCCTTGGCTGTGGATTGTCGCTGGCTTCCGCGCTGCTGCTCGGCGGCGCTTCGGGAGCCCGTCCGGGCCTGGTGGATTTTCTCGCGCTGGTCGGCGCCGCTTCGGTAGCCGGCGTCATGAAAACGCCAACTTGGCTCGCGCGCTCGCGGTTGCCGGTGGTGTTGGCCGGGTGGGCGGCGCTGCTTGCCTGCGCGGTGGTCGCCCTCCGAAACCCGGAGCTCGTGAGGTCATTGACTACCCAGGCGCCGGTTTCGTTCGCGGCGCTATCCTGGCTTGGCGGCGGCTCCTAGCGGCATCATATTGGGTCAGGATGCGCCTCTCGGGTCTGCTCCTGGTCTGGCTTGCGGCGGTTTGGCCGCAAGCCGCCTGGTCAGCACCAGCACCAGCGGGTGACGAAGCGGGTGTCCGCACCGGGACGACGGAAGTGCGCGACGCCGACGCGCCTGGCGCAACCGAGAGCCGACACGAAGCTCCGGCGGACGCGCCGCGCAGTCACGGCGGCACGTTGCGTTTGCCCGGCGTGCCGGCTGGCTTCAACACGTACGACGGCGGTTGGATCAAATTCGTTTATCACCCGTCGATCCGCGAGCGCGTCCAGCCGCTAATCGCCGATGCCGCTGCGACACGTACGGCGCTCACTGAGTGGGTAGGGCAGCCGGTGTTGTCGGAAGTGCGGGTGGTGGTCGCGCGCACGCCGGGCGAGATGGCGACGCTGGCGCCGCCGAACTCGCCGTTCCCGGACTACGCAGCGGGCGTCGCGTATCCGGAAATCGGGCTCGTGCTGTTGACGGTCAAGCCAGTACACCCCAACTCGCAGCAAGATTTGAACGAGGTGTTCCGGCACGAGCTGGCGCACGTGGCGCTCGAAGACGCGGTGAACGGTCGGCCAATCCCGCGCTGGTTCAACGAAGGCTTCGCGGTCATGGCCTCGGGCGAAACGTCGTACGTGCGGCTGCAAACGCTGTGGACGGCCACGCTGTCGGACAACTTGCTCACGCTCGGCCAGCTCGAACGCAGCTTTCCCGCCAACGAAAACGAAGCCGACGTCGCCTACGCCGAAGCCGCGGACGTCGTGCGCTTTTTGGTGCGGCGCGAAGAGCAGCACCGCTTCCGCGGCTTGGTGTCGCGGCTGCGCGACGGCGAGACGATGGACAGCGCCCTCTTGAACTCGTACGGCGAAGAGACTGCGACGCTCGAGAGCGAGTGGCGCGACGACGTCGCCAAGCGCTGCACGTTCTGGCCGGTGTTGTTCTCCGGCACGGTGATCTGGGTCGGCACGATGGGGCTATTCGCGCTCGGCTGGCGCAAACGACGCCGCAAGGCCGCCCTCACGCTCGCGCGCTGGGAACGCGAAGAAGCTGCCGAAGACGAAGCGCGCAAGCGCCTCGCCCTACGCGCAGACGCCGCCCCACCGCCGCCGCGCGTCCACATCGTTCTCGCCCGCTCTCAATCCGACGACGCGCCACCCCGCATGCCGCCCGCAGCCATGCATCGGTTGCCGGAAATCGAAGTGCCCAAAGTCGAGCACGACGGCACCTGGCACACGTTGCATTGACGGCAATTGCGACGCCCAGCGGCTCGAGCATTAACAGGGAGGGGGGAGTTTGGGACTGAACTTTCATCGCATCTTTGCCGCAACGAGTAGGGGAACAACAGGAAGGCGGCTGAGCATTGGTTCCATCTCAGGATTGCCCGGGAATTTCTGCTGGTGGCACGCGTTGACCGCGGATGGACAGTACGCATGACTGGGCTTTGGAGGAATTTGGACGCGTTGAGCTAGGTGACCGGC
>JBBRMI010000005.1:0-115278 GCA_038230915.1 Polyangiales bacterium
CCGAACCTGCTGCCGTCACCGAAACCGCTGCCGACTGCGAATTTGTGCTGACCCGAAACCGCTGCCCCGACCGACCCCGATCCCGCTGCCGATCAGCCGATCCCGCTCCCCAACCCGGCCCGATCACCAATCAAGGCTGCCATCCATCTGCGGCCCTAGGCCGGCGCATCCGCGGCAACCGTGCAGCAACCCGCCCGTCAAGCCTGTCTCCTGGGGAGGCTTTCGTGAGCACCAAGCGACCGTGGGCGCCTGCCACGGACAGTACTTGAGTACGTGAGCACCGGCGCGGAGCGAAAACCAAGCCAGGAGCCGAGCGTGGTCACCGGTTGAACCGAGACTTCAGAAGCCGACTTCGACGCCCAAAGTCGGTACCACGGGACTGGCCCGGCCGATCACCTCGCGGCTCTTTGCCAGCAACACGTCGTAGTGAGTCTTGGTTAGCAGCAACGTCGCCTGAGCCACCAGCCCGAGCGTGGGTGCCTTGCCCCACAGCGCGCCGACACCACCGGTGAACGCGGGTCGCGCCTCGGTGGCGGAGCCGCCGGCCGCGTATTCGGCGCTCAGCGAACGCACCGGAGCGTAGCGAACGACCTCCAGCGAGGGTCCGACGAACCATTGCAAATCGATGCCGGCGCCCAGCGCGTGCCGCAGCGTCGGCGCCACGACGAACGCCACGCCGTAAAAGCGCAACTCGAGCGGCGACAGCTCGCGTTCACTCGGCAGCGCCCCGAGCGCGGCCACGCGCAGCCCGAGCTTGCGCCACAGCAAAAGCTCGACCGCAGCCGATGGACCGTGCCAGATGCCCTCGTCGCCGCGGTAGCTCGCGGCGTAGCCAACCCGCGCGCCCCAAACGCGCGGCGACGCGCGCCTGGCAACCGGCTTCGGCTGCGACACTGGAGCCGGCCCAGGCTTGACGGCGGGGCTCGGCGGCGGCGGGGCTGCCGGCGCTGGCTCCGGCGCTGGCTCCGGCACTGGCTCGGCGCTCAGGGTTCGCTCGAGCTCTTCGCGCGCGCTCTCGGCTTGGCCTTCCAGGAAGGCCTGCGTCGATAAGTTGAGCACTTCGGCCACGTGCTCCGCGCCGATTTCGTCGAGGCCGCCGTCGAGCCGCAGCTCGCGCAAAAAGTAGCTCGGGGCGCCGCCGGAGCCACCTTCGCTCGCAAAGTACAGGCGCGCAACGCTGCTGCCGCTGAGCGTCACCCAAACGTGCACCGCAGCGTCACCGGTCGGGGCCAGCACCTGTTTCGGCTCCAACCAAGGCGCTTTGCGCACGGTGACTTGAAACCGATCGGGCGCGAACCAGCTGGTGACGCGCGCCGCAAACACCGGATCTTCCCCGAGCTTGCCGACCAGCACGACCTCGATAGTGCGGATCAGTTGCGGCTCGGCGTAACCGCTGCGCGAACCCGTCACGAACGCCAACAGCACGAGTAGCGCGAGCCAGCTGGGCCACGCCCGCCGCCACGCACGGCTCATGGCTCCGATTTCGAAGCCTCGAGCTTAGCCCGCGCCGCCGCGGCGTAGGTGGAGTCCGGATAGCGCTCGAGCAGGCTCGCGTAGTTACGGCGCGCTTCAGCACCACGGCCCAAGCTGGAAAAGGCTTGCGCTTTGCCCCACAGCGCTTCGGGCGCCAGCTCCGAACGCGGGTTGTGCGCGAGGTAGTGGCTGAAGTGATCGAGCGCCGAGCGCGCTTGTCCGCGCTGCAAGCGCAACATGCCGAGCGCCATATCGGCAGCGTTGGCTTCGGCCGAGCCGGGAAAACGGCTCTGCAATGCGTCGTACAAGAGCATGGCTTCTTGCGGCTTGCCTCGCCGACGCGCGCCCGCGGCGTTCGCGAACAGCTCGCCCGCGCTCGTGCCTTCGGCCGCGGGAGCAGGCGACGGCCGCGCGACCGGCGCGGGCGCGACCGGAACGGCTGCTGGTGGCTGAGCGGCTTCGCGCTCGACCACGGCCGCCGAAACCGGTCGGGGCGCGGATGCAGCCGTTTTGCCGGGCGCTTTGGGCGCCAGCGCGGCCGGCGTGGAGAACATCGCGCGCAACGGATGAAACCCGGCGACGGTACCGCCCGCCGCCACCGCCACGCACGCCACCGCAGCCGCGATACCCCACGGCAGCAGTCGTCGTCGCTTCGACGGCACCGCGACCGGTAGCGCCCGCAGCAGCACGCGGCGCTTCACCCGCTCGGCCAGCGCGTCGTCACCCGGCAACACCGAACCGGCTTGGTCAAGCTCGAGCCCCGCCGCATGCAGTAGGCGCATTTCGGACGAGCTGGCGAGCGCGAGCTCCAGCCGACGTCGTTCAGCAGCGTCAAGCTCACCGCGGCGCGACAGCGCGCTCAGATCTTCGACGCTGTCCCTCATGCTTCGGCCTCCACGCTGGCGTCGACCGCTTCGCGAAGCTTGGGGTTGTTCAAGACGCGCTTACGCAGCGCCTGCTTGGCGAGCCGCAGCCGGCTGCGCACGGTCTCGACCGGCAAACTGGCAGCTTGCGCGATCTCACCCACCGTGTAGCCGAGCACGACGTGCAGCGCGAGCGCCTCGGCCAGCGTGTCGGGTAAGGTGGCCAGCAGCTCGCGCACGATCGGCGCCAGCGATGCCGCCTGCGCGTTTTCTTCCGGGTTCGGCGCTTCCAACGCGACCTCGTCGACCTCAACCGGCGAACGCGTCAGCGCGCGCTTCTGCGCCGCGTCGCGGCGGCGCACGTTCATGGCCGACAACACCGTCACGCGACAGGCGAAATGCAGCACCGTGCCTTCACCGCGAAACCGCGGCAGCCCGTCGACGACTGCGTACGCGGCCTCGTACGCCACGTCTTCCAAATCCGGATGCGCCGGCCCGAGCACGCTGCGCACCACGCGCAGCAGCTGTGGGACGATCGCCGACAAAAACGTGCCGAGCGCCTGCGCGTCACCGCGCGTGACCGCCGCCGCCAACCCCGCGAGCTCATCCCGTCGCCCACCACCCGGCGGCGCGGGCTCGGAAGGCCGAGACCCTGGAATGACGCGGTACATGCTCACTGCTTCTTCCGGTGTAAAAACCGCCCGAAACGGGTCACCAGGATACCATGGCTCCGCCCGGTTGCTGGATATAGGCCTGTTTCAGGCGCCCAGCTGGGCGCCGCCGCCCCCAAACGCAACCGGGCCTACCACCCAACCAAGACCGAGCAGCGAGCGAACAGGAAGGCGGGAAGGCGGGAAGCGGGCGAGAAAAGGGTTCTTGGGTGGGCGATCGGGGCAGGTCCATCCAACAGGCACACCTCGGGGCCTCGATCGCCCGCTCGAACAAACAACCCGTCCCGCCTTCCCGCCTTCCCGTTGTTTCGCTCTCGCTCTCGCTCTCGCTCTCGCGCTCGGCTACTTGAGGGCGCTGGCGGGGACGCAGGGGAGGCGGGCTTCGTCCCAGGGCGGGGCGGCGACCTTGCTGGAGAAGGCGAGGTTGGAGAAGTGGCGCGAGGTGAGATTGTGGAGCTTGGCGAGGTGGAAGGGGTACCAAGCTTCGAGGTCGGCGCCGGAGTGGTACAGCACGTCGCCGAACGTGACGGTGGCGTTGCCGGCGGCAAGCTTGTCGGCGGGCAGGTCGACGCATGCGTACGGTTGACCGTTGGTCAGCAGGTACGCGCGTTGTGTCGAGACGTAGACGTCGAAGCGCATCGTGCGGTCGACGCCGGAGAAGCCGTTGATCTCCGGCCGTGGTGACAGAAAACGCGCGTCGCCGGTGCCGAGCCGTTCGAGATCGTACATCGGGCACTGGTTATTCACGTCCCAAGTGCGCCGGTCGCAAAACTGAATTTCGGCTTCGATCGGGATCGTGATGCCGCCGAACGTTTGCACCAGCACGGTCGTGCCCTTGACCAAGTTGTCTTGTACCGGCCATTCTTGATCGCTGATCAAGAGCTGCGGGTAGCGACGCTGGGTGCTGATCATGTCGACTTCCATCGTCGCATGGACGAACGCGTCGGCGGCCAACGTGGCGCGCGTCTTGGGCGTGATGCGCAGCTTACCGTTGGTGTCGGCGGCCCAGTCACCGTAGGTCGCCCACAGCTCGCCGAACATGCCGCCGATCGTGAATTCGTCGGTCGCGACCGTGTGGTACTGGACGTTGAAGGTCCGGCTCTCGAGCTCCCAGATTTGAAAGCCCTTCTGCGCTGGTTCCGTGAAACTCTCTGGCGTGCCGGCGTAGCTCCAGTCGGTTTCGGGCGCTTTGACTGGCGCCACCTTCAAGCAGGCGCGCGCCACGGCGTGCGGCTTGGTGCCGTCGCCTTGGCCATTGATGAAGACTTCGCCAGCGGTCGAAGCCGCAGCCAACTCGTCGGGCGTTTGGAACGCCGGATAGTCGACGTTGAAGCCCATGAACGGATCGCTGCGTGCCGGGCGCGAGGCCGGCGCCACGATGCCTTGGAACGGGCACGAAGCGTCGAGCGCTTCGACCACGAGCGTCGTGTCGGCCGTCAGCCCGCTGAAGTGCAGCTCGGCCACCGGCGACGCACCTTGGTGGAACGCCTTTTCGAAGCGTGCTTGACCGACTGCGAGCTCGTCGTGACCGCGGGCACAAGCTTGCTCATAGTAGACGCGCATCAGCGGCTGCGAGCCGGCGACTGCATCGGTGTAGACCGGGAACGCCGCGGTAGCGTCCAGGCCTTTGGCTTTGCGCGAGTCGAGCTCGGCGCCGGGTAAGAGGTAAAACGGTGCCGGGTTCTGATCTTTGGCGTCGATCAGCAGCGACACTTGCTGCGTGCCGCTGGCGCCCGGCTTCGGGGCGTAGAAGGCGATGCCATCGTCGCGCCAATGCTTAGCGAGTAAATCCGTGCGTTCTTGGTCAGAGGCCGTGTACGTCTTCACGCGGCTCTCGGGCCAGCGCATGAAGTAACAGTCGACGTTGTCGGCTTTCAGATCGGGCGCGCCCAGCGTGTAGACCGGCACGCGATCGTCGCTGGGCGTGCTGAAGACGTAGCCGAGCGTGGCATCGGGCAACGTGCGATCGAAGCCTTGGACAAAGCTTGCGACGCGCGTGCGAATACCGGGATTTTCCGGCATTTTGTTATCGTCTTCGGCCGGAAACGGCACGGCGTAGTTGCCGGCGCAGCGGTAGGTGGCGCCCTTCACGGTGTCGCCCGTGACGTCACCGGCCTTCGGCAGCACGTAGACACGATAATCTTTGGCACCCGCTGTCGGGTCGAAGGTGATGCGGACGTCAGTGCCGTCGACGCTACCTTTCACGTTGGTCAGCACGGCGCTGGCGCTGAGCCCGAGATCACCCGGGCAGTCGGCGCCGCCAAAGACAGGCACGCTGCCGCCGGTCGCGTTGCCGCTGGCTCCGGCGCTCACGCCGCCGCTGGCGTTGCCCGCTACCGCTTGCGCGCCGCCCGACGTGGCTGGCGCTCCGGCGGCCGCGCCAGCGCCGGCTGCAGCCGGCGTGCTCGAGTTCTGCTCGGTCGACGAGCAGGCCAGCAGTAGGAGCAGTGTGGTCAGGGTGGAGATGAATCGAGCTTGCATGGCTACCTCGGCTTTGGCTTTCGATCACGGAGGCGAGAGCAGCGCCTCGCGCGGTCCAGGTCCGGTCAAGGTCGCGAGGAACGCGACCAGATCGGCACGTTCGCGCGCCGTTAGCCCGAGCGGCGACAACTCGCTCTGGCCGGGAAATCCAAAATGATCACCGCCGCCGTCGAAGAAGTCGACCACCTCCGCTAGCGTGAGCAGCTGACCTGTGTGCATGAACGACGGACGACCCTCCACGCAACGCAGACGCGGAGTGCGGAACGCGCCGACTAGCGTTTGTGGCAGACTTTTCGGCAAACGGCCGTCGTCGCCGTCGCTGTACGGGCCCGCAACGTTCAGCGGATCGGCCTCTGCGGATGCCAGACCTTGGCTTGCACCCGGGTCGTTGGCGTCCAGAAAAACCGTGGCCACGACTTGCGGCTGCAAGCCAACGTTGTGAAATTTTTCATCGGACAAGTAGGGACCGGAGTGGCAATCACTGCACTCGGCTTTGCCGACGAACAGCGCGGCGCCGCGTTGCTCGGCACGGCTGAGCGCTTGCGTGTCGCCGTGAACGAAGGCGTCGAACTTGCCGGCGCCGCAGTCGAGCAGGCGCTCGTACGCGCCGATCGCCTTGCCGACGTCGACCCAGACGCGCGTCACCGCGGCTTGGTCAGCGGGCGCGAGCGCGTCGTACTCCGCGCCGTCACCGGGCGAGCCGCGCGGTACCCCGACACACTTGCCGTTCTTGTCGAGCTGCTGGCAGCCGGTCTCGGTCGCCGACAGCCGCGGAAAGCGCGCCACGTCGTCGAGCGGCGGCAACGCGCCAAAAATGGCTTCGTAGGCGACGCGGTGGCGGGCGAAGATTTGCGCCACCGCGTACAGCCGCGAGCTGTTCATCTCGACCGGCGATTCGAGCGGGCCGAACACCTGCCCGTAGAGCGAGTCGCGCCGGCCGTCCCACATCAAGAGCGTGCTCTGCCCGACGTCGAGCAGCGACGGCGCGCGACGCGACCCCCAGCCCGAGCCGAGGGAAATCTGCTTGCGGATCGTGCGGGCGTCCGAAAAACCTGCGTTTGGCTGGTGGCACCCGGCGCAGGCCACCTTGCCGGCGTCGCCCTTCACGCCGAGGGCGTTGGGGCTGCCGTCATTGTCGCCGTCGAGCAAAGCGCCCGAAAAACCGGCGTCGAAGAACAACGCCTGCCCGAACGCGGCCGCAGCGACGGCGTCGGCCCACGCGTTACTGGCGTCGGCTGGCGGCGGGGACAGCGCGCTGGGCGCCAAGGCAGACCAGCGCGCCCGTACCTCTTCGGTGATCTCCGGATCGGGGTCGGGGTCATCGTTCGTCGCGACCTGCCCCGCGGCGCCTGCCCCCGCTGCGCCGGCACCCCCGAGCGCCGGGCCGGCGCCCGCAGACGCGACCGTACCACCCGCATTCGTTACGGCCGGGTGCGCTCCTTGCCCGCAGGCAACGAGCATCAACGCTACAATCGACCCACGCATGCTGGCCACCGTCCAGTGTAAGAACCGAGCCACACGGGTCACCCCCGCGTTGCTGCTCGCGCTCGCGTTGAGCACCAACGCCTGCGCCGACAACGGAAACGACGTCGGTTACCGGCTCGCGCAGGGTGTCGGCGGCGCAAGCGCAGGAGCGGGAGCGGGAGGAGCGGGGCTCGATCGGGGTGCCGCACCGGCCACGTCGCTGCCTGCGCTGCCGCCCTTGCCAGGCGTGCAGGCCAACGTGACCGGCGACAGCGTGAGCATAGCGCTCGTGCCGCTCGATGACGCGGTCGACTACCGCGTCTACGCTTTGCCTCTAAATCAGGACGTTTCGGTCGGCAAGGACGGCGAAGTAACGGTGAAGGACGCCGTGTATCGCTGCGCCGGCAAACGCCAAGCGCCGCCGGTAGCGATCGACGGCGCGGCGCTGCTGACGAGCGGTTACATGAAGACGCTGGTCGACGGGCAGGACGTCAATGGCTACGTGCGCTCGCTTGCCGAAGCGACACTCGGCCACGTTTACCTCGCCGCTGGCCCCGACCGCTTGCCGGTCTACGCGCTCGGCGACTCGAGTCCGAACGCCGAAAACGAGAACTATTTCATGCGCTGGGCCGCCTCGCGCGTGAAACAATACGTGACCACGACCGCTGAGCGCGACGCGCTCTTGGCGAGCGGATTCCGCGACGACGGCATCGCGTTCTATGTTCCGGCACGCGCAAGCGCCGCAACGCGCGCTGTCTACACCAGCACCGATAGCAAGGCGCGCTACTACTTCACCAGCGGCAACGAAGCTGCGGTGCGGCAAGGCTGGAGCTCGGCCTTCCAGGCGCTGCGCGACACAGCGCCGGGCACAGCCCCGCTGATGCGCGTCTTTTATGCGAATTTCAGCGGCGCCTCCCACGACGAGCTGCTGGCCGGAAAATCCAGGTTCGAGCGAGCGCGGCGCCAAGGCGACAGCTTGCCGCTATTCGATTTGCACTGGTCGGGACTCACGGGGCCGACCACGTTGGTCGTCGAAGCGCTCAATCCCGGCTGCCCCAGCTTGCCCGGACTGCTATCGCCGATCTCGCTGCCGGCCTCCGCCAATCACCCGGCGTGGCTCACGCTCGACGAAGCGCGTGCAGCGTCGGCCGAGGGCGCGTTGTACGTGAACGGACAATTCGCGGAGACGAGCCGCCCCCACGCGGTGGCGCGCGCTTTCTTGAACGTCGCGCCGGCTCCCCTGCCCGACCTGGATTGGTCTTGGGGCTTTCGGGCCGACGACGCGCTCGGCAGCTTTACTACCGAGCCATGCGGCGATCCCTCGGGCAATTGTTTTCAAGATTTTCGGCAAGGCTCCGAGCGCTTCGACACGTCGTTTCATTACGTCGAGACCGATCGCCACGTGTTGGCACCGCTGCTCGGGGAGCTGTGGGTCGTGTTCGCCGATTTGGACTCGGGCGTGAACGGCAAGTTCCGCATGACTCCACCGGAAAAAGGCCAGATCAGCGCGGATGCGTTCCTGCACGTGACGATGGACGTGAACGCGTTCACGACCGGCCGGCGTTATCCGCAGCTGATCATCTCCGACCAAGCGACGCCGGTGCAGCACCAGCTCCCGAACGGCAACTCCCTGGTCATTCAGCCGTTCGACGACTGGCCGAACCTGTTCGAGCTGCAGGTCTGCGACCACCGCACGTGGGACGTGAACCAGCAGTGTCCGTTCGTCGATCTCCGACACGTCTTCGATCCTAGCGACGCCAAGAAGGAGCTGAGCCTGCTGCCCAACGCCGAGGTCGGCGAGCACGTCGGGGTCGATCGCGCGACGCGTTTCGAGGCTTACGTGTCGACCACGCGCGCGTATTTGCTGCTGGATGGCGAACCGTACGGCTGCGTCGATTTGCCGGCTAGCGGCGTACCCGTCGGGCCGGTGACGGTGACCTTCGGCGACGTGCTGTTTCACTCATCGAACGATCAACTGCAGTTCTTCGGCTTCGTGCGCGAGCACCTGTACCACGACACGCAACGGCACTTCGACAACCTCGGCTTCAAGAGCGGCGTGCCGGCGCCGGCATGGGACGAGGCGCGGCTGCCGTGCGTTTCCCGCTTCTTCACCCGCTAGCGCCGCGAAAAATTCACTGACCCGTTCTGGGGCGCTTTCCTACTGGGTCACCAGGAGCGACTTTTGGCGCGAAAACTCACCTGGTTCGGTGTGGTCCTGCTTTACGGCTGCGGCTCGAATTCGCCGAGCGCCGCGGGCGGAGCGGGCGCGACCGCCGGCGGCGCTGCGGAGACCGGCGGTAAAGCCAGCGTCACCGCCACCGCGGGCAACAGCAACCAGGGCGGCGGCGGAGGCCGCGCCACGGCCGGCGGGAGCAGCGGCGGGGCCAATTCAGTCGGTGGCAGCGGCGGCTCGACGGCCGGCGGCGCCGCCAACGGCGCCCACACCCAGCAGTGCTCAGATCCCATCAAGACCACGTTGCCAGCGACGGCACCGACGTTAGCGGCCGGCATCTGGAAGAACATCACGCCCGCTACGCACCTCGGATTTTTGGGCGCGCCGGAGACGATGATCGCGCAAGGCCTCGCGATGGATCCGTGCGACAGCGCGACCTTGTATTGGGGCACGACGCCATACCAAACGGACAAGGGCGGCCTGTTCAAGACGACCGACGGCGGCGGCAACTGGACCAAGATCGGCCCGTTTGACGAGCCGTTGCACGTCCGCATCGATCCGACCAACACCAAGCACCTGTACGTGGGCGACGGGGTGCGCGGCACCACGCAGGGCTTCTGGGTCTCGAACGATGGCGGCGAGACGTGGGCCAAGCCGGACGGCTTCGAAAAAGTCGCCGCGTCGATCGGCATCACGCAATCGTCCGGGATGGAGGACATCTACGACGTTGGCGTCGATCCGACAGATTTTCAGCACGTTTTGCTCAGCTTTCACTCGCCGTGGAGCTGGAACGAATACGACGCCGGCGCTGGAGTCATCGAAAGCAAAGACGGCGGCGACACGTGGCGGGTGATCGAGCGCCAAGGTTGGGGCCAGGGCCATTCGATTCGCTTCTTGTACGAGCCGGAGCTGGGGATCGGCGACGCCAACACGTGGCTGTTGGGCACGCAGGGGCCCGGCTACTGGCGTACGACCGACGCTGGGAAAACCTGGACCAAGGTCAGCGACAACGGCATCGCGCACGGCGGCGGCACCAGCTACTACAACCGCGACGGCGTGCTGTTCGCGAGCGGTAATCCCAAGAACCTGCGCAGCACCGACAACGGCGCAACGTGGACGCCGACGGATCCGGGCGGTAGCACCTGTGTGTTCGGCGACGGCAAGAACTTGTACAGTGCGCCAGCGTTAGGAAAAAATCCGCTGTTCGTCTCGGACGAAAGTGACGGTCTGACGTGGAAACCGTACGGCGCCGGACAAGTCTTCGAAAATGGCGGACCCTACGAGATGGTTTTCGATCAGGTAAACCGCGTGCTTTACGCTTCGATGTGGGAGCAAGGAGTCTGGGCGCTGAAGGTTGCCGAGTGAGGGTCGTGCAGGTGTGGTTCGCGGCGGCGCTGGTCATGTCGCTGGCTGGCTGCGCGCCCGACACCACGCCGAACGCTGACGCGGCGACGGTTGGCGGCGCCAGTGGTGCCAACAGCGCTGCCGGACAAGGTGGGAACACCTCGAAGGCTGGAGGTGGCGGTCAGGCAAGCGGAGCCACCACCGGCCAAGCTGGCTCGAACGGCGGCAATGCCGGCACGCCTGCCGCAGGCCCGATGCAACTGATCAGCCGCGGTGCGCCAGCGTTCGCCTCGACCGGCATGGCGGCGAACGCCAACGACGACAAGCCGAACATCGCCTGGTCGTCGGAAGCGCTGCCGGCGTGGCTCGCCTACGACGTGTCACAGGTGCCGATGGCGCAGCGGCAAAAGCTGCTGCTCGCTTGGTACTGCTACTGGGCCGACTACTTGGTGCCCGCGCCCAAGCCGGAGCAGATGCTGCCACTCGACTACGTGGTCGAGACCAACGCGGCTGCCGGCGGTGGCCAGCCACCGACCGACGGCTGGGAGGAAGTCGCCAAAGTTACCGCCAACGCCAAGAGCGCACGCCAACACTCGTTCGACTTGGCGGGCGCCAATTGGGTGCGACTCACGGTCACCAAGAGCAGCGACGCCGCCAAGGTGACGATCGACCTGGATCTGTACAGCGCGCCCGGTGGCGGCAGCGACGGCTGGCTGTTCATGGGCGATTCCATCACTTACATGACCACGCAACGCGCCTTCAGCGACCTGCCCGCGTTGGTCGAAAAGGGCGCGAAAGGTCGCGTTCCGCTGGTGATCGACGGCGCGCTCGGCGGCACCAACACCACCACGGCCCAGGACATCATCGAAACCTCGCTGGCCGAGTTCGACGGTCACTACGTCGTCCTGGCGTACGGCACCAACGACCACGCCGCCGAATACAAAATGGAGAGCTTGGTGCAGAAAGTGATCGCGCTCGGTAAGGTGCCGGTCGTCCCGCACGTGCCGTGGTCGAATACCAAGCTCGACGAGGGCCCGCTGTTGAATCAACAGATCGACGCGCTCTACGCCAAGTACCCAGAGATCGTGAAAGGCCCGGACCTCTGGAAAGCGTTCGAAGATCGGCTCGACTACATTCCGGCCGGCGACGTTCACCCCAACGCCGAGGGCCAGGAATTTTTGCGCGGCGAGTGGGCCAAAGTGATCAGCGCCGTCCACCCGTGAGGAAACGATGCTAGCCAACAAACTAACTTGTACCGCGGTCTTGATCTCGCTCACCTGGGGCTGCAGCTCGCCCGACGACACCCATGACTCCGCGACTGCTGGCAGGGCCGGCGCGAGCACGGCGCCGGGCGGCTTAGCCGGCAGTGCGAACAGCGGCGGCGGCAACGCCAACGGCGGCAACGGTACCAGCACCGGCGGCAGCCCGGGCGGCTCCGTCGGCATGCCGCAAGCCGGGACTAGCGCTAGCGGTGCGCCGGCGGCCGGCGGCAGCGCGGGTGGGCCGCCCATGCCGGATCCAGTCGGCGGCACGCCTGAAGCGAAATGGGTCAATGTCACCGGCAATCTCGCCGGCATGACCTCGGAGTGCGGCAACCTGGGGCGCGTCGACGCGGATCCGCAAGTCGATCTGTTGATTGTCGGCGTGGCGCAAAAGGGACTCTTCGGCAGCACCGACGGCGGCGCGAGCTGGAAGCCGCTCGGCGCTGGTGGCGACGTGATCACCAACCGCATCTCCTACATTGCCTACGATCCAAGCTCGCCGAAGACGTTCTGGGAATCTGGCATCTACAACGGCGGCGGCGTCTACAAAACCACCGATGGCGGCGCCACGTTCAAGCGCGCTGGTGACGTCGCGCACTGCGATTCGGTCAGCGTCGATTTCAGCGACCCGGCGCGTATGACGCTGTTGGCGGGCAGCCACGAGCAGGCGCAAAAGCTATTTCGCTCGACCGATGGTGGCGCAACTTGGAAAGACATCGGCATGGCGCTGCCGGCCGGTACCGGCTTCTGCACCACTTCGACGATCCTGGACTCGAAGACGTTTTTGGTCGGCTGCGGCGGCTGGTACGGCGGCACGCCCGGCATCTATCGCACGACCGACGGCGGCACCCAGTTCACCAAAGTCAGCGACCTCGGCGTCGCCGAGCAGCCGTTGCGCGCCTCCGACGGCAGTATTTATTGGGCCGGGCACCAGCAGGGCGGTCTCTACAAGAGCACCGACCAGGGGCAGCACTTTGCACAGGCGGCCGACCCCACCAAATCGCGCGCGTTGGCGCCGATCGAGCTACCAGATGGCCGCCTCGTCACGGTTGGCGCGACCACCCTAATGGCATCGGCTGATCACGGCATGACGTGGACACCGCTCGGCGATCCGTTGCCGTTCATGGCGAACGGCGTCACCTATTCGGCGTTTCGCAACGCGTTTTTCGTCTGGCAGTGGGATTGCAAGAACACCGTTCTGCCCAACGCGATCATGCGCTTCGGCTACGACTACCGAAAGTAGTCGCCGGCACCGTCACGCGCCGGCGCTGCGTCACGACGCGGTCGGCGGCACGTTTTGCAGTTGTTTGTCGGCGTTCTTGAGCAGAAACGCCTCGATGAACGGATCGAGATCGCCATCGAGCACGTCTTGCACCTGGGCCGTCTCGTGATCGGTCCGCAGGTCCTTGACCAGCTGATACGGCTGCAAGACATAGCTGCGAATCTGGCTACCGAAGGCAATCTGGCCCTTACCGGCCTCGTAGCTTTGCTGCGCCTGCTCTCGCTTCTGCTCTTCGAGCTCGTACAGCTTGGCCTTCAGTATCTTCATGGCCGTGGCGCGGTTTTGATGCTGGCTGCGCTCGGCGCGGCACACGATATTGAGTCCGCTCGGGAAGTGCTTGAGGCGCACGGCCGTCTCGACCTTGTTCACGTTCTGACCGCCCTTTCCGCCAGCGCGCATCGTCGTAAGCTCGATATCTTTGTCCTCGATCACGATGTCGATCTCGTCTTCGATGTCGGGCGTGACTTCGATGGCGGCGAAGCTGGTCTGCCGACGCGCGTTGGCGTCGAACGGGCTGATGCGCACCAAGCGGTGCACGCCCACTTCGGCTCGCAAATAGCCGTATGCGTTGGGGCCGGCGACGGTGAACGATGCGCCCGTGATGCCGGCTTCTTCAGCCGGCTCGTAGTCGACGATCTCGGTCTTGAAACCTTTGCGCTCGCACCAGCGCAGGTACATGCGCATCAGCATCTCGGCCCAGTCTTTGGCTTCGACGCCGCCGGCGCCGGGGCTCACGCTGACGATCGCGTTGGCGTGATCGACCGGTCCGCTCAGCATGCGCCGCAGCTCGGCCGCGCGCACTTTCGCATCGATAGGCCGCAGGCTGGCTTCGACCTCGTCGATCAGCTTTTCGTCGTTTTCGCTGGCGGCGAGCTCAAGCATCTCGGCGGCGTCCGTCAGCTCCTTTTCGAGGGACTGAGCCTGCTCTAGCTTTTCGACCGCGGCGGCGCGCTTGCGCATCAACGCCTGCGCTTTCTCTTGGTTGTTCCAAAAGTTGGGTGCGCTCGACAGCTCGTCGAGCTCGTCGATTTCCCGCTTTAATGCCGGGACGTCAAAGAGACCCCCTTAGCGCATCGACGCGCCTTTGGAGGTCGGAGAGGAGGTTGCGAGCATCGGCGAGCATGGCGGGGCGTATCTACTCCGAGTTTTCCAGGCTCGCCACAGGCTTTGTCGCCGCACCGACCGAAGCCGGAAAAGGTGCGCTACACACGCCCAAGACCGCCTCCGGAAAGCCCCAAACCGCGCGGCCCAAGCTCGCTGCCTGCTCCGAAAACCAGCCGGCGGTCAAGTTGTCCAGCTCTTCGAACACCTCGAGCGCCTTGACCACCTCGTGGAGCTGCGCCGGATCGTTCGGGTCGTCGGCGCAGGCAAGCTGGTGCGCGCGGAACATGCCGAGCACCGCCGCTTGCACGCGCGCTTCGAGCTTGAGCCGCACTTCGCCGGCGCGCTGGCGCAGCCGCTCGACTATCAGCTCTTCATGGGCGAACAGCAAGCGGTCGAGCCGAAACGTGGCGCTCGCTTCCAGGATCATGCCCGCGCCATCGGCTTGCGTAACGCGGTACGGATCGTCCGTGGTCGGGACCCAGCGCAAGGCTTGGTCGGTGTTGCGCACCGCGCGCAACCGCAATTCGGGCAAAAGCGCGGAGCCACGCGCACGCGACGAAAGCGAGTCGAGGCGGCGGCGGTCAGCAGCGGCACCAGCAACGCTCAGCGCTACGACCGTGGCGCGCCGTGAAAACTCCGAAAGCGCGCGCAGCTGCTCGAAGGTGACGAGCGGCGTTTCCGACACGGGTGCTGCGGGCGGAGCTGTTGCCGACGCGCCCAGAGTCGCCACGTCGGGAGATTTCGGAGCTGCGGGCGCCGGCGCGGGCGATGCAGGTTCGGGGATGCTCGGCTGCTGCGCGACGCGCGGCCGGGCCAACTTGTCGAGTGGCAAGGTGAGCGTGAGCCACGCCGCCTGCTCGGCGCGCGCGCTGGCGTGCATGCTGCGAGCGTGCAGCGCGACCTCGAAATGCCCAGGGCTCGACGGCAGCGGCAGGCTCGACACGGCCGACGTGGGCGGTATGGACTGCGCTTGGGCGGTTGCCGTAGCGCCGCCCGCCACGCCCCAAGCGACGCAAAACCCTGCCCAAAACCTACCCATGCCACCCCATCGGCCAAGCCTGCCGCCAGTTTCGTCGCTTGAACGAATTTCACATCTGTGTACGCTGAGAAGATGCGCGACCCCATCCGAAGTGTGTCGCTGCTGGTCGGCGTCGTAACCACCGCGCTCGGCGGGTGCGGCGCCGATCAGCGCCCAGGCCCCGGCGCAAACGCAGGCACCCCAGCTGCGGCTGCCGGCTCGTCCGCGGCCGGCGCGCCCACTAACCCGACTGGCGGCCAGCCGGGTCAAGCAGGCGCGGTGGCCGCCGGTGGCGGAGCCCAAGCCGGCACATCGAACGGCGGTGCTGCAGGCAACGACAACCATATCGGCAATCCCCGCGACGACGCGCCGTCGGACCTCGTGACTTTCACGGCTACCGACGAGGTGATCTTGAATCCAGAGCGCGGCTTCTACGCGACCACCAGCTTGGTCAACGCTTCGAATCTTTCGGGCATGCGCGCGTCCGGCGTGACGCTGGTCCACAGCTACGTGCGGCTCGATGCCTACCGCACTCTGGACATTCCACAATCGCTGCTCACCGAAGTGACAGCCGGCTTTCAGAAGGCGCGCCAGGCCGGGGTGAAGATCATCCTGCGTTTTGCCTATAATTTCGGTCCCTACCCCAACTCCGAGCCGGACGCGCCGAAGACCTGGGTGCTCACCCACATCCAGCAACTCCGGCCACTGCTCGAAGCCAACGCCGACGTGATCGCCGTCGTGCAAGCCGGCTTCATTGGTGCGTGGGGCGAGTGGCACACGTCGACCAACAACCTGACGGAGCCGGCCACGCGCCAAGCAATTCTGGAAGCGCTGGTCGACGCCGTGCCCACGTCGCGCAGCGTCCAGCTGCGTTACCCGCCGTACAAGCGCGCGCTCTACGGCGACCCGCTCACGGCAGCGGATGCGTTCGGCGTCACGCGCGCGGCGCGCGTCGGTCACCACAACGACTGCTTCGTGAGCAGCGACGACGACGTCGGTACCTACCCCACCGATCAGATCAATTTCTATCGCGACTACGTGGGTGCGGACGCGGCTTTCGTCCCGATGGGGGGCGAGACGTGCGCGGTGAGCCCACCGCGTTCGGAATGCGCGAGCGCGCTCGCCGAAATGGCGAAGCTGCACTTCAGTTACATCAACGGCGAGTTTCAAGCGGACGTGCTGACAAGCTGGAGCGGCTGTTTGCCTGAAATGCAGAAGCGCCTCGGCTACCGACTGGCACTGAAAAGCGCCGAGCTACCCGCGATGGCACGCCCCGGCGGCAGCTTCACGCTGCGCGTCGAGCTCGAAAACCAGGGATTTGCGGCGCCATTCAACGCGCGCCCGGTGTTCGTCGTCCTGCGCGGCCCGGGCGCTCCGCTGCGCGTTCAGCTCGAAAAACCCGAACCTCGACGTTGGCTCACCAGTGGCACCATCAGCGCTCGCCTACGTTTGCCCTCGGCGTTGCCGGCCGGCAACTACAGCCTCGCGCTCTGGCTGCCCGACGCCGCGCAGAGCCTCCAACCGCAACCCAACTACGCGCTCCGCCTCGCCAACACCAACGTCTGGGACGATGCCACCGGCGAAAACAAGCTCGGCAACATCCAAATCACCGGCACCGCCCCCGGCACCATCGTCCCCGACGCGACGAGCTTGGCCGTTCTCGCCGAGTAGCGACGAAACCAAACCAAACCAAACCACCCAAACCACCCAAACCACCCAAACCACCCAAACCACCCAAACCACCAAACCACCAAACCACCCAAACCACCAAACCACCAAACCACCAAACCGCCAAACCAAACGAGAGTCGGTCCGCCGATCGTTTTTCGTGTCGCACTTGCGACACGAATCTCCAAAGTGAGAGGGCACTCCCCACGCGGCGCGACGCGCGACGGTGCGCGACGTCGCGCGACGACGGGTCGGTCACCAACCTTGCTCGACGCGAGCGCGCGCGCGACGCGACGACTCCATTTCTGGTGCTGGTCAGGGAGGCCCGGTCGCGTGTGGGGCGGCGCCGCCCAGCTGGGCGGCGCGAGACAAGGCCTGCCCCCTCACTCAGACGAGACTGGCGGCTCGTTAGAGACTGGCGGCTCGTTAGAGACTGGCGGCTCGTTAGAGACTCGCGGCTCGTTAGAGACCGGCGGCGATGCGGGCGGCGACTTCGAGGTCGGGCTCGGCTTCGATGCCGAGCGGGTCGAAGCAGACGGCGGAGTCGGCGTCGAAGACGCGAGCGACGGCGACAGGGGTGAAGCCGTCGCTTGAAAGCTCGCCGACGGCGGCGCGCACTTCGCTGCCGGGCGTGAAGCGTGCGAGCCAGAAGCCGCCGATGGCGTGCGAGAGCGGGAGATCCTGCTCTTCGATCGTGGGGCCTTGGTGTTCGGGGCGGACGGTGACGGCGCGGAGACGGAGCGAATCGGAGACCGACGGAAGCCGCCAGTAGACGAAAGCGCGGTCGGAGGTTTGGAGCACAAGCAGCGTAGGGACGACGGGTTCGGGCTCGCCTTGAGGTTCGAGCTGAGGCGCGGGTTCAGGCTGAGGCGCGGGTTCAGGCTGAGGAACGGCGGCGGCTGCAGCGACCGGTGGATCGGGGGCGGTGAAGGGCGCGGAAGGGACGGGGGGCGCGGAAGGGGCGAGCGAAGGCGAGAGCGGCTCCGGCGCGGGGGCGACTGAGGGAGGTTGTGGGGTGAGGATCGACTCGGCTTTGGTCTCCACGACTTTGCGGCGGCGGCCGGGGCCGAGATCGCGTTCTTCGGCGATGCGCTCGCGCAAGGAGCGGGCGGTGGCGTGCTCGGGCTCGCGCTCGATGACTTCGTCGAGCATGCGCAGCGATTGTTCGTAGTGGCCCTGCGCGGCGTAGATTTCCGCGAGCGTTACGGTTGCGACGGGCGGTGGGCCTTGAAAGTCGTGCTCGCCTTTGCCCTCGCCGCGAATGGCGGCAGCGGCGTCGGGCAAATTGAGCCCGGATTCGACGACGCTGGCGAGCAGATCGCGCGCGACGCCGAGCCAGCCGCGTGAGCGACGTTGGCGCTCGAGGTCGGGCTCGCTGCGGCGCACGATTTCATCGCGCAGCTCGACGCGCGTCATTTGCTCGGGGCGTTCGACGCCGCGCGCTCGGGCGCGCAGGATCAAATCCTCACGCGACAGGGTATCGAGCTCGGCGGGGTCGAAGTCCATGGGCGGGCGGATTAGTACCACGCCGGACGGGCGCTGGGATCCGGCAAGCGCGGCGCCGTGATGGCTCGGGCGGCCTCGATATCGCGCGCGATTTGCGCGCGTAGCTCGTCCACACCCGAAAACTTTCGCTCTTCGCGCAGCCGGCCCAAGAGGTGCACCCGCAGCTCCTGACCGTAGAGATCGAGCGACGTATCGAACAGGTGCGCCTCGAAGCTCGGCCCGGCACCCAGCGTCGGCCGCACGCCGAAATTCGCGACGCCCGCTGCGAGCGCCGTAAACACGCCATCACGACGCTGATCGACCAGCACCGCGTACACCCCGTGCGGCGGCAGTGCCTCGGCGAAACCGCTCAGGTTGGCCGTCGGCACCCCGATGCTGCGGCCGCGCCCCTGCCCCGGTACCACGACACCAGTCAACGCGTGCGGTCGCCCGAGCAGCGCTTCGACGTCGGCAAGATCGCCGGCCTCGAGCGCTGCGCGGACCCGCGTGCTCGACACCGGCCCGACTGCGTCACGCTCGAGCGCGGTCGCGTGCGCGCGGAAACCTTGCGCCGTACCCAGCTGCTGCAAGAGCGCGTAGTCGCCGGCGCGCGCGCGCCCAAAGCGGAAGTTCTCCCCGACCAACACGACCTTGGCGCCCAGCGCCTCGACCAGCAGCTGGCGGGCGAAATCAGCCGGCTCGGTTTGGGAAAGCTCGACCGTGAACGGCTCGACCACCACCTGTAGCTCCGCGCTTTGACGGCACAACAGCTCGAGCTTGCGGTCCAAGCTGGTCAGCGCCGGCAGCGCACCGCGCCCGAGCACGACCGACGGGTGCGGGTCGAAGGTCAGGACGAGTGGCGCGAGGCCGCCTTCACGCGCCAGGCCGAGCGCCTGCTGGAGCACGGCCTGGTGTCCGCGATGCACGCCGTCGAAATTGCCGATCGCCACGAGCGATGGCTTTCGAGAGCTCAGCTGTCGTGCGCCAAAGACGCGCTGGGAGCACACGTCGCCGCTTTACTACGTCACCGGGCGACGTTCCAATCCCGCCGTGATAGAAGTGGCTGGTGACGCCGGATCAAGCGCTGGCCGAGGCCGAAAAGGGCGAGCTGCGTCCGCTCTACCTGGTGGCCGGCGAGGAAGCGTACCTGGCGAGCGGCGTGGTGCTGGCGCTCAAGGCAGCCGCCTTGAAGGGTGGCATCGCCGGCCTGAACGAGGACCAGTACCAAGCCGGCGAGGCCGACGTCGATCGCGTGCTGTCAACGGCCCGCACCTTGCCGATGATGGCCAAGCGCCGCTTCGTGCTCTTGCGCGGGCTCGAGCGCTGGGAGCCCAAGGCCGGCAGCAAGAGCGAAGGCAAGGGCACCGATAAGGATCCGTTCGAGAAGCTGCTCGACTACGCCAAGTCGCCCTCGCCCAGCACGGTGCTCGTGCTGTTCGGCGCCGGCGTCGACAAGCGCCGCAAGCTGTACACGCAGGCCAAGGCCGACGGCTTCTTGGTGGCCTGCGAGCCGCTCGCTCGCGCCGACCTGCCACGCTGGATCGAACGGCGCGTGGCCGGCCGCGGCTGCAAGATCAACCCGAGCATCGCAGATTTGCTAGCCGAGCTGACCGGCCCGGAGCTTTCGCCCGTAGCCGACGCCGTCGAACGGCTCTGCTTGTACGTCGGCGACGGCAATGAGATCGGCGAAGACAGCGTCGCCGTGTGCATCGTGCGGCTGCGCGCAGCCAGCGTTTGGGAGCTGGTCGCGGCGGTTGGGCGGCGTGACGCGGGCGCCGCGCTGGCCGCGCTGGCCGACGTCTACGATCCGCAAGACCGTGGGCTGCGGCTGCTGGGCGTGTTGGCGTGGTCGACCCGACAACTGTTGCGCTTCGACTCGGCGATGCGCGGCGGTGCCTCACCCGACCAAGCGGCGATTCGCGCCGGGGCTCCGCCGTTCAAGGCGCGCGAGCTCAGCCAACAAGTCAAAGCCCTGCCCCGAGCCGACCTCGAGCGCTGGCCGGAGCTGCTGGCCCGTCTCGATTTAGAGCTGAAGGGCGGGACACGGCGCCCCCCTCAAGCGGTGCTCGAGTCGGCTATTTTACGGCTCTGTCGAAGTTCGGGCACGGCGGCGCGCCGGCCGATTCCCTGAAAAGAGGAGCGGTCCGCAACTTGACCCCCGCGGGCCCACGCATCATGTTCACCGAAGTTCCCGCGATGTCCCCGTTCGGTTCACACGAGCGTGACTTTAGGCTCGAGCACCAGGCCCGTGCCCCCATCCCGACTCGTTACGGCACCTTCGACCTGCACGTCTTCAACTGGGAGGACGCCGAGGCGCATCCGGCCCTGAGCCGTGAGCATTGCGCGTTGGTCATGGGCGACGTCCGCGGTCAGCGCGGGATCCCGGTGCGCCTGCACTCGGAATGCCTCACCAGCGAGGTGTTCGGCTCGCTCAAGTGCGACTGCCGCGAGCAGCTCGACCGCGCCCAGGCCGAGATTTCTCGGCGCGGCGTCGGCGTCTTGCTCTACCTGCGCCAAGAAGGTCGGGGCATCGGCCTGGCGAACAAAGTGCGCGCCTACGCCCTGCAAGCCAAGGGCGCCGACACTATCGAGGCGAACGAGCTGCTGCACCTGCCGGTCGATGCCCGCAGCTACGACGTAGCGGCCGCCATGCTGCGCAACCTCGGCGTCGACTCGATAGATCTGCTCACCAACAATCCGCTCAAGCTCGACTCCTTACGTAAGCTCGGCGTGCACGTGGAGCGGCGCGTCCCGGTCCTGGTGCCGGCCAACCCGTTCTCGGCTTCGTACCTGGAAGTGAAGCGCCGCCGCATGCAGCACGACTTGCCCAGCAGCCCGGTCGCCCCCGCCCCGCTGGTGCGCGCCGCGTCGAACGAAAGCTGACGCTCAACCCACGATATTTGACCTTGCGGCCCGAGGTCCGTTAAGCCTCGATGATGCGATGGCTGGTGGCGCGCTTTCCGGTGTGGGTCGGGCTCTGTTTCAGCCCTGCTCTCGCAGCGGCGCAGGCCAAGCCGGGCAGCCTGCCGGCCGCGCCTGCCGAAAAACCAGCCGCCACAAAAGCCGAGAAAAGGCCCCCGGCACCGCCAGTCAAAGCCGACCCCGCAGCGTCTGCCAAGCCGACCCCGGCACCGACCGCTAACGTCAAACCCGCTGCGGAGCCCCCGAGCGCGACCAAGCCTGCCGCCGATCCGGCACGCGGCGCGGGTAGCCGCAGCGTGGCGCCGCCGCCACCGCCACCGCCGAAAGAACCTCCGGCAGTCGCGGCCACCGAAAAGCCGCTCAGCCCCGCGCCCGCTGGCGCGCACCAAAAAGGCCGCCCTCCTGCTAGGCCCGCGGCGTCGCTGCCGCCGGGTGTGGCGCCGCGAGCGCCCGACGAAAGTGCGCGCCAACACATCACGGGCGGCGCCCCGACCGACGACCAAATCAAACGCGGCAAGGACGATCCCGAGCTGCAACGCCTGCGCGAAGCCGAGCGGGTGTTGTTCCCGCGCCCGCTCGCAGGCGTGGAGCTCGGCTTCGATTTTGCGGCGCCGAACGCGACGGGTCCAGAGGTCGATGCTTCGGGGTTACCACCGGGCGTGACGAGCGGCACCGACGCCGACGCCACCAGCAGCAGCGACGCGACTTGGCTCAAGAGCCTCACTCAACCCGATCTGCCGACGCGCTACGACGAGCGCGTCATCCGCTACCTACACTTTTATCGCGACACGCCAGGCGGCCGCGCAATCGCGCGCATTTGGGCAAAAAAATCCGGGCGTTACGCGCCCGCTATCAAAACCGAGCTCGGTCGCGCAGGTCTGCCGACGGACTTGGTTTGGCTCAGCTTGATCGAGAGCAGCCACAATCCGACGATCGCGTCGCCAGTCGGAGCCGCCGGCCTGTGGCAATTCATGCCCGACGCGGCGCGCAGCTACGGCCTGACCGTCGATCGCTGGGTCGACGAACGGCTCGATCCCGAACGCTCCACGCAAGCTGCGCTGCGTTACCTCGCCGATCTGTACCGGCGCTTCGGTAGCTGGGATTTGTCGATGGCCGCCTACAACATGGGCTACGGCGGACTCTCGCGCGCGGTGCGAAAGTTCAACACCAACAACTTCTGGGAGCTGGCGCGCTACGAAGCCGGCATTCCGTGGGAGACGACACTGTACGTCCCCAAAATTCTGGCCACCGCCGTGGTGATGAACAATCGCCGTGCCTTCGGGCTCGACGGCGTAACGGAGGATGCGCCGGAGCGTTTCGACGTGGTCGTGGTCGGCCCGTCGGTCCAGTTGGCGGAAATCGCGCGCGCGGTCGGCGCGAGCCCGGACAGCTTGGATGCGTTGAATCCGCAATTTTTGGCGGGCCGCACGCCACCTTCGGCTCCCGGCGCTGCCCGCGGCTCGTACCGCGTCCGTGTGCCGGAAGGCAGCGGCGCCAAGTGGACGCCGACGCGCGCCAGCGCCGACGACGGCCTGGAGCCGTACGTCGTCAAGGCGGGCGAAACCGTGGAGCGCATCGCGCGCGCTTACGGCACTAGCGAGCGCGAGCTGCGCGAGAAGAACCGCGTCGCCGCCGACGAAGTCTTGACCCCGGGCACGGTGCTACTGGTGCCGCGCATGACGCGCGTCGTCGAGCCGGATCCAACCACCGCCGCGGAGCTGGTCGTCGTGCCGAGCCGTAGCGTCGAATACCCTGAGCGCAAGCGCGTGTTTTATCGCGTCGTCTCCGGCGACACTGCGATGGGCGTCGCGACGGCGTTTCGCGTGACGCCGCAAGAGCTGGCGGATTGGAACACGCTCGACGTGCAGGCCCGACTCGAGCCGGGCATGAGCCTGCAAGTCTTCGTCGCCAGAAACGCCGACCTCTCGAAGGTTATGCACGTGCCGGAAGCGCACGCCAAAATCCTAGTCGCCGGCAGCCCCGAATTTTGCGACTATTTCGAGGGACAAAACGGCAAGAAACGCCTGGTTGTCGCCGCGCGCGACGGCGACAACCTGACCAGCATCGGCAAGCGCTACGGCATGACCGTCGGCCAAATGGAGCGCGTCAATCGCCGCGGCCGCACCGATCAAGTCGCCGCCGGCGAACGCATCATCGTCTACACCGAGCGCGGCAAACTCGCGCCGGGTGACGTGCTCGTGACGAGCAGCAACTAGTCGCGATCTTAGGGCTGCCAAACCGCAGCCTGAATCGCAGAAGCTTTCGTTGCGTCGCGGTGGCCGCGCCGTACGATCGAGATTTTTTCACAGGGAGATCGGGAGATCGGGAGGTTTTGTTGTTCGAGCCGCACGGCGCCGCGCGGCGACTGCGCAGGCTCTGTTGAACATTGTCCGTATCGAACCCCCAAATTCTCGCGCCCGATCTCACGATCTCCCTGTGAAAAAATCTCGACCACCGCCACGGTCGAAAGCAGGCGACTGGTTCTCCTACGTCTGCCGTCTGCGGCCGTTCGGCTTTGGCTAGGGACGACACGGACGTTTCGGCGATTCGAGCTGCAACTTGGCAGTCCCAACGCGATCACGGCACGAGACTACAAAGCGCTTGGGCGGTAACGAATGGTGCCGTGGGCGCTTTGGCCCGGGGCGAGCACGATCGTGCCGTTGCCTGGGACGCCGCGGGCTTCGAGGTTGAAGGCGTCGTTGACGTTCGAGACGGTTTCGAGGCAGAAAAAGTCTTGGCCCTTCGGCACGTAACAGATCACGACGCCGAAGATCGGGTCGGCCTCGATGTCGAGCGCGACGGATTTTTCCGGCCATTGTAGGCGGGCGGTGCCGCCGAACTGACCAAAGCAGCCGTCCATTTCGGCCAGCGGCGACAGCTCGCGCGGCTCCGTGAAGTCCCAGATATCTGGCACGGGCTCGCTCCATTCGGGCAAGAGGTACTGGCTGCCGACCCAGCGCACCGGCGCCCGAGCTTGCAACCGCACGCCTTCGGTGCGGTCGTAGTACGGGTGCATGCCGAAGCCGCACGGCATCGCTGAATCGCTCTCGTTGCGGAGCTCGAGCTCGACCGTGAGCGCGTCCGACGAAAGCGTGAACCGTTGGCAGGCAGAGTAGGCCCACGGCCAATCGGCGCCGGGATAGCGACACACCAGCTCCGCCGTAGTGGCCGTTTTTGCCACCAACGCGGAAGGCCGCTGCCAGACATGGCCGTGGATCGGGTGATCGGGCGGCGTGTTGCGCGTAAGCTCGATGTCCCGCCCCTGAAAGCTGAAACGCCCGTCTTTCACGCGGTTTGAAAACGGGAACAGTGGAAAGCTCGCAAGCTCGCGCGCGTCTCGCTCCATTGAAGCGCGCGCGGTGGCGCGCCGCATCAGCTCGACGCGGCGCCCGGCGTGCTGCCAGCAAAACCCTGCTATGCAGGCGCCGAGGCTGGGCCAAAGCTCTAGCGCCAGCGGCCCGCTCTCGAGCAAAACCGCGTCTTCGGGCCGGCTGGGATTTTCGGGGCTCACGGCTTGGACGGAGTGCATACAGCAGCATTGTGTCCGGTGGCGCGAGGTTTTTTCTCGGTGCGGCCTGCCCAGCATGCGAAAAGGAGCCCATGACGACGACCACGCCCGGTCTTTCAGCGATCGTGCTCGCGGCCGGCCAGGGCACGCGCATGAAGAGCCAGTTGCCCAAGGTGCTGCACCCTTTGTGCGGTCGGCCGCTGGTCGACTACCCCGTCACGGCAGCGTTCGAGGCCGGCGCCGACCAGGTCGTGGTCGTGACCAGCGGCCAGCCGGAGCTCACGCGGGCTCTGGAAGCGCGCTACGGCAAAGAGCGTCTTTCGGTGGCAGTGCAAGACCCGCCGCGCGGCACCGGCGACGCCGTTCGGGCGGGCCTGAGCGCCATCAAACACCCGCGCACGCTGATCTTGTACGGCGACACGCCGCTGCTCCGCGCGCAAGATCTCAGCGAACTTATAGCCGCGCTCGATGTGGCGGGGCAAGAGCTGGCGATTTTGACGGCGCTGCTCGACGTGCCGTTCGGCTACGGCCGCGTGCTGCGCGACGCCGCCGGTGCCGTCACCGAAGTGCGTGAAGAGCGCGATTTGCAGAGCGACGCCGAGCGCGCGATCCGCGAGGTGAACGCCGGCATGTACGCGGCAAACACCGAAAAGCTGCGCACTGCGATCGCGCTCTTGAAGCCGAACAATGCGCAGGGCGAATATTACCTAACCGACATCGTCGCCAGCATCGCCAAGCTTTCGCGCGTTGCGCCGGTGCTGGGCGAGGCCGAAGCGTTGCTCGGCGTGAATGACCGCGCCGATTTGGGCCGTGCCGAAGAGCTGTTGTTCGCACGCCACCGCGACCAGCACCGTAAGGCCGGCGCGACGATCCACGGCGACGCGCGCATCGACAGCGGCGTCGAAATCGCCGCCGACGCCGAGATCGGCGCTGGCGTGAGCCTGCGCGGCAAGACCAAGATCGGCGCCCGGACGCGCGTTGACGTCGGCTCGGTGTTGGTCGACGCGGTGATCGGCGTCGACGTCGAGATCCGGCCGTATTGCGTGATTTCGCAGAGTAACGTCGGCGACCGCGCGCAGCTCGGCCCGTTCGCGCACCTGCGCCCCGAGAGCGAGATCGAAGCCGAAGCCCACATCGGCAACTTCGTCGAGACGAAGAAGACGCGCGTGAGGCGCGGCGCCAAGGCGAACCACCTGGCCTACCTGGGTGACGCAGACGTCGGCGAGCGCGCGAACATCGGCGCCGGCACGATTGTCTGCAACTACGACGGCTTCGTGAAGCGACAGACCACGATCGGCGAAGGGGCGTTCATCGGCAGCGACTCGCAGTTGATCGCGCCAGTCGTCATCGGCAAGAACGCCTACGTCGGCACCGGCAGCACCATCACCGAAGACGTGCCCGACGAAGCGCTCGCAATCGGGCGCGGCCGTCAGGTCAATAAGCCGGGCTACGCGATCAAGCTCCGCGAACGTTTGGCTGCCGCCAAGAAGAGTTAGGAACTAACTGCTAACTGCTAACTGCTAACTCCTAACTGCTAACTCCTAACTGCTAACTCTTGGCGAGCCGACGGCGGAGGGCGACCCAGGTGGCGACGCCGACGAACAGCGCAGCGCCGATGATCGCCAGCGCCCAGCCGGGGCGCGACAAACCCTCGCCGTGGCGTTTGAGCACGACCTCGAACAGCTGAACGATCAAGGCGCCGATACCGGCCGTCGCGGCGCTGTACAGCACCGTCCGCCGCAGCCGTTGTTGCGCCTCGATCGCGCGCGGCGTGCTCGGCCAAACCTCGCGCGCAAGGTGGCGAATCCACAGCACCGCCGGCGTGCCGAGCGCGCCGAGCGCACCCACGAAGCTGATGATCGCTTCAGACTGCGTCAAATCGCTCCCACCGCGAATCATGCGGATGCTGCTGGCAACAGTGACCAGCGCTCCGGCCAGGAGCCACAAGCCACCGAGGCCCGTGAAGAACACCAGCCCGGGGCGCGCCAACTTCACCGAGCGCATTGCCGCGTCCATATTCGCGCTCTGCACGGTCGCCGCTGATTGGCGCAGCACGGTTTTGGCGGTCGCGGCCGCCGAGCGATCGGTGATCGGCGCGCCCGGCACGACGTCGATGTGCGGAGCTTCTTCGTCGAACGGCGTGAGCGCCAGATCGAGCTCAGCCATCGTTTGGAAACGCTCCGCCGGATTTTTGGCCATCGCGCGCTGAATCACCAGCTCCAGCGAGAGCGGAACGCCTGGATTGAGCTCGGTCGGGCGCGGCGGCTCCTGGGTGAGCACGGCGGTCAGCGTCGCCATCGGATCATCCAGGCCTTCGAACGGCTTTTTGCCGGTAACGGCGCGGTAAAGCATGGCACCCGCCGCGTAAATATCGGCGCGCGCATCGACTCTATCGCCGCGCGCTTGCTCAGGCGCCATGTAGTCGGGCGTGCCCATCACGGTGCCGGTCTTGGTCAGGCCGTCTTTGCTGTCCGCAACCTTGGAGATGCCGAAATCCAGCACTTTGACGTGAGCGTGGTCACCGGTCAGAAACACGTTCTCCGGCTTGACGTCGCGGTGCACGATGCCAGCGGCGTGCGCTGCGCCGAGCGCCGCACAAACCTGACGCACGACGTGCGCGGCCGCTGAAGGCGTCATCCGCTGCACGCGATCGAGGTGATTGCCGAGCTCCTCACCCTGCAGCAACTCCGCCACGATGTACGGCCGCCCGTCGGCGCTCGAGCTCACATCGAAGACGTCGACCACGTTGGGATGCGACAGCACGCTCGACGCCTCCGCCTCGCGCTGAAAGCGGGTGACGACGTCGGGCTGCCGCGCCAAATCGGGGTGCAGCATCTTCACCGCGAAGCGCTTGGTGGTCAGGCGTTGATGGCGCGCCTCGTAAACTCGCCCCATGCCGCCCTCACCCACCATGCGGATGACTTCGTACGAGCCGCCGAGCACGGCGCCGATCATCGGATCTTCGTCGTCGGGCGCGTCTTCGAGCGGGGTCGCGTCATGCGGGCAAACTTTGAAAGCGGCTGGGAAACGCCGGTCACACGCCGGACAACGCCGCGAATTGGCCATGCCTCCGGACGCGGCGTCCGAAAAGCTCGCCTGCGAGCCGCGCGCCGGTGACATCAGGGGCGCGCTGCCCAACGGTGCGCGGGGACCAACCATCAGGCCCGCGAGCGTAGCGCAAGACTGGCCGCGCCATCCAGGTGGGTGGGTTACTTACTTGCGCACGACCATGAAGATGGTGGCGCCATGACGCTGGACCAGGAGCAGCACATCGCCCGCGGCTTTCGCGTAATGTGCCTTGAACTTCGCCAGCGAATCGACGGCGTTGCGGTTCAGCTCGAGCACCACGTCGCCTGGGCGAAGCCCGGCTTTGGCCGCCGCGCTTTGCGGCGAAAGGTCGCTGATCACGACACCTCCAACCGCCGCCGGGCTTAGGCCCAACGTTCGGCGAACTTCTGGCGTCAGCTCCTCGAACGTCACGCCGTCGAGCGCACCACCGCTCGTGGCGTGCTGCGTGCTGCCTGATGCGTCAGGGGCTGCCGCCTCGGCCGCAGCGTCGTCCGGCAAGTCACCCAACTCGACGCCGAACGACTGCGGCTTACCGTCGCGCATGACCTCCAACGTGACCTTCTTCTTGGCGCCGCTCGACGCGATCAGATTGCGGAATTGTCCGGTCGAGGTGACAGCCTTGCCGTCGACTTTGACCACCACGTCACCGCGTGAAAGCCCGGCCTTACCCGCCGGTCCACCGCCGCGCACCTCGGTCAAGAGCACGCCGTTCGGGCCGCTAAGCTTGAGTGCCGTCGCCAAATCGCGGTCGACGTCTTGGATGCCGACGCCCAAGAAGCCGCGCGAGACCTTGCCCGACTGCTTCAACGTTTCCATGATCGGCTGCGCCATGCTGCTCGGGATCGCGAGCCCGATGCCCTGGTAGCCGCCGCTGCGCGACAAGATCGCGGTGTTGATACCGACCAGCTTGCCTTCGGTGTCGATCAGCGCGCCGCCGGAGTTACCGGGATTGATGGCCGCGTCGGTCTGGATGAAATCTTCGTAGGCGGCGATGCCCAAATCAGCGCGGCCTTTGGCCGAAACGATGCCCATCGTCACGGTTTGACCGACACCCAGCGGATTACCGATCGCCAGCACGACGTCGCCCAGCCGCAGCTTGGAGGAATCGCCAAATTCGGCCGGCCGCAGACCACTCGGGGCGCCCTTGATCTTGATCACCGCCAAGTCACTCTTCGGATCCGTGCCGACGACGGTCGCGTCGAACTCGCGCTTATCCGAGACCGTAACCTTGATCTCCCTGGCTTCGGCGACCACGTGGTTGTTGGTCAGAATGTAACCGTCGGCCGACACAATCACGCCCGAGCCGATACCGGATGCTTGACGTTCGCTCGGACCAGCGCCGCCAAAGAACGGAAACATCGACGGCTGCTGGTGCTTCACGACGGTGGTCGAGACCGTCACGACCGACGGCAACACGCGCTCCGCCACGTCGGCGATCGAAACTGTACCGCCGACTTGCGTCAGGGCCGGGTGACCCAGCACCGTCACGTCCGAGCGCCCCGGCTCAGGACGAACCTCGCTCCTGGAAATTCCATTGTTGCGAGCGCAAGCGGCCACCGCGAAAACCAGCGTCAAAGCAGAAACGAACCCGTATCTCAGTCTCGTCATGGTGGGGTTTCCTCAAGGACCGCAGCCTGATTGCTGCCTACTCTGAGGCCCCAACCAGGCAAACCGTGGGTTCATTCCCCGGCCGGCGCACCCGAGAGGAATCAAACAGGAAGGCGGGAAGGCGGGAAGATTTCTTTTGTTCGAGCAGGCGGGCTGGAGATAAGTTCGCTGGCCTGCCGCCTCGAAGCCAACGGCAAGCCCACCCAAAAATTCTCGTCCTTCCCGCCTCCCCGCCTTCCTGTTGTCTCGCTCTCCAGCTGGCGCGGCCTACAGCTTGGCCAGTAGCTCGCCGATTTCGCTCAGCGGCAAGCTCTGACTAGCAGCGCCCGCGCGCACCGCAGCACCCGGCATGCCGTAAACGACCGCCGACTCTTCGCTCTCGGCGATCACCATCCCGCCGGCCTCGATGATGCGCTTGGCGCCCTCGACACCGTCGTCGCCCATGCCGGTCAAGATCACACCCACCGCGCGACGACCGACGCCGACGGCCACGCTCGTCAGTAACCGATCGGCGGACGGCACGTAGCGGTCGCGTTCACCGGGTTGCGTCACCTTGAGCTTCATCGTGCCGCGCGACGAGACCTCTAGCTCCATGCAATGCCGGCCCGGACACACGAAACCGACGCCTTCACTGACCACGTCCTGATCCTGCGCCTCGCTGACGCGCAAGGCACCGCGACGCGACAGTCGGTCGGCAAATGTGCGCGTGAATTTGTCCGGCATGTGCTGGGCGATCACGATCGCGTTGCGGTAGTTGGCTGGAAAGCGCGTGAAGATGTCCATCAACGCGCTCGGGCCGCCGGTCGACGACGCGACCGCGATCACGTTCTTGGGCGGGACGAGCTGCTTCTGCGGCCGCGACTCGACCAGTGACGGCGCCGGATCGACGGCGCGGCGCTGCGGCGGCACGCCGAGGCGCACACTGCGAGCCAACAGCACCTTGCTGACCAGCTGATCGCGGATCCCGCCCAGGTCGGGGTCGGAGAAGCGTTCGGGCTTGGCGACGAAATCGAGCGCGCCGAGCTCAAGCGCCTTGAAGACGTTTTCCTTTTGGCTGTAGCTCGAGACGACGACGACCGGCGTCGGCATCTTCGTCATCAGAATACGCAAGAACGTGAAGCCGTCCATGCGCGGCATCTCGAGATCGAGCGTGATGCAGTCGGGCTTCAGGTTGGCGACCAGCCGCAGCGCTTCCTCACCATCGGCGGCTTTGCCGACGACCTCGATCTCAGGGCTCTGCGCTAAGATTTCGCCGATGCTGCGGCGATTGAAGACCGAGTCATCGACGACCAGCACGCGCAGCGGAAGAGAGCCGGCGGTCCGCATCACAGCCCTCCCGCACGCTCGGCGCCGAGCGGTTTTCGGTAAACGAGATCATCGCGCAGGTGCACGAGCTCGAAGGCAGTGCTCAGGTTCAAAAGGGACTCCGAGTGACCGAGCATCAGGTATCCGCCAGGCGTCAGCCGCTGGTACAGGTTGTCGATCACGCGCTTTCTGGATCGAACGTCGAAATAAATCAGAACATTACGGCAGAAGATCGCGTCCACCCGCCCGACCAAGTTACCCCGGCCGATGTCAAAGAGGTTCATCTGCCCGAATTGACATAGTTTTTTGACTGAATCATTGACATGGAAGCCATCGTTCAGCTCCAAGAAATAGCGCAGCTTATCGCGGGCCGAGGTCGCCCGAAGCGAGCTTGCCTGGTACACGCCGCGCCGGGCGTGAGCAACGGCCTGCTTGGATAGATCGGTGCCGATAACGCGAACGTCCCAGCCGTCGAACAGCTTGGACTCGAGGATCAGTGCGGCAAGCGTGTACGCCTCTTCGCCCGTCGAGCAGCCCGCGCTCCAAACCAAGAGCCGCCGAGCCCGCGCATTGACCTGCTCCAAGCGCGGCAAGAGCTCGGCCTGAAACGCGCGCAGCTGGTACTCCTGACGAAAGAAGTAGGTCTCCTTCGTGGTCAGGCGCTCGACGGCTTCTTCCAGCTCTTGGTGGTTGCGCGCGTCGAAGCGCAAATACTTGTAGTACGCCTGGTAGTTCGGCAGGCTAAGCGCCTCCAACCGCTCACCGAGACGCCGATCGAAGAGCATCATCGCCGACTCGTCGTAGACCAGCCCGGCGTGCTCATACACGAGGTCGCGCAGCAGGCGGAAGTCCTCCACCGACAGGCGCCGAAACTGTGCCGGCGGCTGGCGCAAGCTCAAAGCTCTCCCTGCGGTCTGCGCGGCGGACGGCTGCGACGTTGCCCGCTGCTCTCCAAAGCTCGGGCCAGCGCATCCTTAACCATCGGATCTTGCTCGACCGCGAGCCGTGCGCGCAGCAGCGCCGCCGAGGCCTCGCTAGGCGCGCGCCCGAGCAGGTCGGCGGCCAACCGGCGCACGTCCCACGCTGACTGATCGAGGCACGCGCCGAGGTGCACCACGACGCGCGGATCCGGCTCGGCCGCGATCGCCAACATGGCTGCTTTCACGACCTCGGGCTCGGCGTGGTGCAAGCCATCGAACAGCGACGACAGCCGCCGCGGATCAGCGTGGCGTGACAACGCCTCGACGGCGGCCACGGCCACGCGCGCGTCGTTGGAGCGCACGAGCGGCCCCAGCACCGGCAACGCGCGCGGATCCGACGACTCACCGAGCGCGCGCAGCGACGCCAACAGCAGCACCGAATCGCGCGCCTCGGCCACGACCTCGAGCAGCGCGGGCACGCCGACTACGCTTTGATCTTTGCCCTTCAGGCGGCCGAGTGCGCGCACAGCCTCGACGCGGACCGCCTGCTCTTCGTCGGCCAACGCGAAACGCACGGCGTCGAGCGCCTCGGCACCGCCCAGCTCGGCGAGCGCGACGAGCGCCGCGCGCCGCTGCTCGTGCGACGTGCTCATCAGCAACCGCACCAAGAACGCGGTTAAGTCAGCGGCGTCGAGCGAGCCGAGCCGCGCTCGCGGCGCGAGCGCCGCGATCACCAGCGCAGCCGCGTGCGCAAGCGCGCCCTGCAGGCTGCCTAGCTGGACGAAAGCCAGCGCGCGATCCGGGTTGCGCTGACTGATGGCGACGAGCGCTGGCTCGACGCTGCTGACGAGCGACTCATCGTCGAGCAAGCGGATCAGGCCCGGCATGCAATCGGCGTCGCCGACGCGCGTTAGGGCGCCGAGCGCGGCGCGCACCACGTCGGGCGACGGTGACGTGAGCGCCGTCGTCAAACTGCGCCGCGCGTCGCCCGTTACGGCTTCGGGCGGCAGGCGGCCAATCAGGTCGAGGCAGGCGGCGGCGCTCTCCGGCTCACCGGCAGTGGCACCGCGCAACAGCGCCGGAATCGCCACTGCGCCGAGCAAGAACAACGCGTGATCCGCCTCGGCGTAACAGCGCGCGTCCGCGAGCCAGCTGACCGCCAACTCAGAAGCCGCCGCAATGCCGAGCGCGCCGACGACCGTCAAAGCGGCGCGCGCGCACTCGACGTCGCCGTCGCGTCGCTCCAAACAGCCAAGCAGGAGGCTTGCACCGCGCTGCCCGGTGCTCGAAAGCTCGCTCAGCGCGGCGCGGCGCGCGACTTCGGAAGCCGTCACGTAGTCGGCGAGCGCGCACACCGCGTCGGGATCGCCACCGGCCAGCAGCGCGGCGACCAGCGGACTTGCGGCTTTCGGATCGCCCGACTGAGCGGCCAACGCGAGCGCGGCGCGGCCGAGCAACGGATCTTGCAGCCACCGCTCCACGGTCGCAAATGGCAAGCCGGCTCCGATCGTCGCCAGCGACTCGAGCGCGGCCAATGTCTCGAGCGGACGACTGTCATCGAGGCGAGCAATCAGCAGCCCGCGCGCGTCGTCGACCCGCAACGCACCGATCGCGCCGAGCGCCTCGAGCGCTGCGACCCGCACGTTGGCATCGGGATCGGCGACCAGCGGCCCGAGCACGTCGAGCGCCGCCGACTCACCCGAGCGACCGAGCGCTTCGATCCCCAGCTTTTTGCCGTCGGCGTCGAGCCGAGGCAGGCGCGTCGCCAGCGTCTCGACTGCGAAGCTGCCGAAGGCGCCGAGCGCCTCGACTGCAGCGTTGCGCAACCCGACGTTCTCGCCCGGCTCGAACACATCGGCCAGCGCCGAGAGCAGCTCCTGGTCCGGTCCGAGCTCGGCCGCCAGCCCGATCGCCTCTTTGCGCACTCGCCAATCGGCGTCGCCCAGGGCTGCCAAGAGCAGCGCCACGCGCACAGCCGGCGTCAGCTCGGAGATGCGCGCCACAGCACGACGCCGGTCTTCCGGGTCCGCGGCCGAAAGCGCGCGCGCCACGTCGTCTTCGGCGCTCACCGTCGGGCCTCACTCGCTCCCAGAAGCTGGGCCTGAGCGAGCGAGCTCGTCAACACGTCGAACTCGACGACATCCAAGATGAAGGTCAAGCCGTCGGAGCGGCTGACGACCCCGGCGATGCCGCGCAGGTCATCGCCACCGCCGAGCGCAGGCGCCGGTTTCAAATCAGCGCCAGCAGTGCCGAAGACTTCGGTCACGCGATCGACGCACAGGGCGACGCCGCGACCCGTGACGTCGATCAAGATCCATTTCGCGCGCCGTGGATCGGGCAAGGCAGGCAATCCGAAACGGACGCGCAGCTCCACCACCGGCACGATTTCTCCGCGGTGGTCAGCCACCCCGGCGATCGTCGGCGGCGCGTGCGGCAGCTCGGTTATCGGCAACGGATTCACGATCTCGCGCACGTGATCGATCGGCACCGCATACGCAACGTCGCCGACGATGAAGCCGACCAGGCTTTTTTGTGGATCGGGACGCTCGGGTCGGTAGGTCATATTCGAAATCAGCTCGGCAAAATCGCGCGTAAATCGAGCAAGACCACGAAGCTGCCGGGCGGCCTGGCGACGCCGACCACGTGCTCCGATGCATCACTGCCCAGCGTGCTGGCGGCGGCCTCGATCTCCGAGGCTTGCAAGCGCACTACCTGGCGCACTTCGTCGACCAGCAGGCCCACCGACTCGCCCGCCTCGGAAGTGGTGAGCAAGATGCGCGAGCGACGGCCGCTGCTGGTTTCGGCCAAGCGTAGCTTGCGCCGCAAGCACAGCACCGTCACGAGCAGACCGCGCACGCTGCACACGCCCAGCACCTCGGGGCCGGAGCGGGGCACCGGTGTGATTGGCGGCGGGCTCAAAATCTCTTTGATACCGGTCAGCTCGATGCCGAACAGCTCGCCACCGACGACGAACATCAAGAACTCGCGCAGTGGCGTGGTTTCGCTGCCACGCCGCGACAGACGCGGAACCGGAGCTCGGGTGAGGTCAGCCATGCATCAAGCTCGGCCGCTCGCGCGGCGCCTCCGCTCCGGACAACACTTCTTCGATCACCGCGCCGGAGTCCAGCACTAGGCCGACGCGCTGATCGCCGAGCTCAGTTGCGCCGGCGAAGCCGCGCACGCGCGACAGCGACGACCCGAGCGGTTTGATCACTATGTCTTCCTGGCCGAACAGGTGATCCACGACCAAGCCGAGGCGGCGATTGCCGAGCGCCGCCACCACCACGAAGCGACGCCTGCGCTCTTCCCGCGGCTCGGGCAAGCCGAGCAAGCGCCCCAAATCGCAGATCGGCAGCGAGCTGCCGCGCACGGTGATGACTTCGCGATTCTCCACGCGGCGTACCTGGCCCGGGTCGAACGACAGCGCTTCCGACACCGTCGAAAGCGGGATCGCGAACACCTGATCGTACACGCGAACCAAGAGCGCGCTGACGATCGCCAAGGTGATCGGCAAGGTAATCGCCATCTTCGTGCCGATGCCGGTCTCGCTGTGAACGTCGATGACACCGCCCAACTTGTTGATGTTGGTCTTGACGATGTCCATGCCGACCCCGCGGCCCGACACGTCATCGACCTGTTCGCGGGTCGACAGCCCAGGCACGAAGATCAGCGCCAAGATTTCGTCGCGCACCAGCTCCGAGGCTTCGCTGCGGGCGATCTTGCCCGACTCGACCGCCTTTTCGACCAACGCGACTTCGTCGATGCCGCGGCCGTCGTCCTCGACCTCGATCATGACGTGATTGCCTTTTTGGAAGGCGTTCAGCGCGATCGTTCCGGCCAACGGCTTGCCGACCTCGGCACGGCGTTCGGCCGATTCGATGCCGTGATCGATCGCGTTCCTGATCATGTGCATGAGCGGATCGCTCAGCTCTTCGACGATCAGCTTGTCGATCTCGGTCTCGGCGCCGGTGATGACCAGCCGGATCTCTTTGCCCAAATCACGGCTGATTTGCCGCACGACGCGCGCCAAGCGATCGAAGACCTGGCCGAGCGGCACCATCCGCACTTCCAGGATGCCGTCCTGCATTTCGCCCAACCGGCGATCGAAATTGCGGTGTAGGCGCATCAGCTCGGTGGCGAGCTGGCGCGAGCCTTCGCCGCGCAAACGCTCGGCGATCCGCGATAGCGAGCTGCGCACGATCGACAGCTCACCGACGATGTTCATCAGGTGATCGAGCTTGCGGATGTCGACGCGCACCGTCTGCGTCAGCGACCGCAACGATGGCGCGGCGTCGCCGGCAGCCGCTTCGGCCATGCGATCGAACTGCTCTTGCTTGGGTGTCGAGATGGCGCCAGCCACGCTGCCGCGCAAAGGCGCCACGCTCGGCGCCAGCGAGCGACGGCGGCGCGGGATCTCCTCGATCACGATGTTGTCGGCGCCGAGCGAGCCGATCAGCGTCGCCAGGTCGTCGCGCGAAGCCAGCAGCAGATCCAGCTCGATCGCGTCGACACCGGTCGCCTCGCCGGTCGGCAAGTAGGTGATGATCTCACCGTGCCGCTTGGCGCGTTCCTTCATGTCGTCGAGCGCTTTGTCGATCGTGGACAGATCGAACTGCACGCGCAGCCGATACAGCCTCAGGTTCTGCTCGATGTTCGAGCGCAGCCGGTGCTCTTCGTACTCGGTGAGCACCGCCAACATGCCCGGATCGAGCTCGTAGCCGCCGACCGGGCTTTCGCCGCGCTCGACCGCGGCGCCCAGCCGATCGAGTCTCCGGAACAGCTCGTCGACGCTCGGCAGGTCCTCGTCGCGACCCTCTTTCTCGATCGTGAGGATGCGACCGTACGCGTCGACGGTCGAGAACAGCACGTCCAGGACTTCGGGTCGCAGATCCATGCGGCCGAGGCGCAGATCGTCGAGCAGGTCTTCGAGCCGATGCGAAAACGCGCCGAGGCGGACGGCGCCGAACAGCCCGGCCAAGCCCTTCAGCGTGTGGACGGCGCGAAACGCTTCGTTAATCAGCGATGGATCTTCTTTGCCCGACTTCTGCGCCGCGTCGAGCGCGAGCAAATTCCGGCTCAAGGTCTCGATGATCTCTTGCGCTTCGGAGAAGAACTCTTCGCGAGCCTTGTCGGTTATGTCAGGCATGCGCCCCCGAGGCAGACTCTGCTCCAATCTGCTCGAGCGCTTGCTCTACGATGGCTTCGGCAGTGAACGGCTTGACCAGGTAGGCGCTGGCACCGAGCGTCATGCCGCGCTCGCGATCGCGCTCCGAAGACGCGGTCGAGATGATCAGGATCGGCGTATTCTTGTGCGATTCGCTCTTCTTGATGAACGAGATCAGCTCCAGGCCGTTGATGTCCGGCATGTTGATGTCGGTGATGACAAGATCCCACGCGCCGCGCGGCAACAGCCTGAGCGCGTCGAAGCCGCTCTGAGCCTCGGCGATCTCCAGCTCACCGAGCGCGTGCGCCGAGGTCAGGGCCGCCCGGACAAAAGCACGCATGCTGGCGGAGTCTTCGACGAGCAGCACCCGGCGCATTGAGCGTCAGCATACCATCCCGCGCCTTTTCCAAGCGCATTTGTGGCAAGGTCGGCGGGTTGAGTGTGAGACCGCGGTAATTGGAGCCAGGATCTTGGGTCGGTGGGGCCGCGCCGCCTTTTGAGTTTCTGAGATGTGGTCAACAACCGCCATAATAGGAGCCGGATCGTCGGGCCTCACCGTCTTAAAGGCCCTGCTCGAGGCGGGGTTGCCAGCCGTCTGTTTCGAGCGGGGGTCGAAGGTCGGGGGCAATTGGTGCTTCGATAACGACAACCAACAGAGCCGGATTTACCGCTCGCTGCGGATCAACACGTCCCGAGACCGCATGCAGTTCTCGGACTTTCCGATGCCGGCCGACTACCCTGCCTACGCCAGCCACGAACAAGTGGCGCGTTACTTCGAGGCGTACGCCGAGGCATTCCGTCTCAGGCCCAGCATCCGGTTTCGGTTAGCCGTCGAGCGCGTGGAGACATGCCGCGACGGCTATCGCGTGCGCACGAGCGACGGTGCGGAGCTCGAGTTCGGCGCCGTGGTGGTGGCGAACGGCCACCATTGGGATCCCGCGTTGCCGGATCCGCCCGTGGCCGGGCGCTTCGACGGCGTCGTGATGCACTCACACGGCTACGTCAGCCCGGACGAGCCACACTCATTGCGGGACAAGCGCGTCGTCGTGGTCGGGATCGGCAACAGCGCGGTCGATATCGCCAGTGAGCTCGCCAACGCGGGCGCGGCGGTGACGCTGTCCGTGCGACGCGGCGCTTGGGTACTGCCGAAGTTCCTGTTGGGTAGGCCGATCGATCAGCCTGGTCTCATTCCTGGGCGCCTGCCCGCTATCTGGAAGACGCGACTGTCCGAGCTTTCGTACCGCTTGTTCGTCGGCGACCCGGGGGGGCACGGCTTGCCCGCACCCGATCATCGACTCTTGCACGCGCATCCCACCTTGTCGGATGAGCTGTTGCCGCTCCTACGCAGCGGACGCATCACGCCGCGAGCAGCCATCGACCGCTTCGACGGCCACGCCGTGCATTTCAAGGATCGCAGTCACGTCGACGCCGACGCCGTGATCTTCTGCACCGGCTACAAGGTGACGTTTCCGTTCTTCGACGCGTGCCTCGTGTCGGCACCGGACAACGAGCTGCCGCTGTTCCTGCGCTGCTTTCACCTCGAACATCGCGGGCTGATGTTCGCTGGCTTGGCGCAACCGCTGGGCGCCATCATGCCGCTCGTCGAGGCGCAAGGACGCCTATTCGCGCGCTACCTGAGCGGCGACTACGAGCTGCCCGACCCGAGCGAGATGCGCCGCCGCACCGAGCGCGAGCGCGAGCAAGTTCGCCGACGCTTCGTCGCCACGCATCGTCACACCATGCAAGTCGACTTCGACCGCTACCTCGACGACCTCGCGCGCGAGACCCGCGCCGGGTACCAGCGTTCCGGCCGGAAGAGGTAGAAAAAAGCCGGTCAGTCTGGCTGAGGGAGACGAGTCGGGATTGGGGGTCGTGGCCGCGTGGGGCTCCCACGCAACGCTCCGACCCGCAACAAAACGCTGTGCGCTTTCGCGAGTCGTACTTTGGAGTACACGCGACGTCGACTCGGAAATTTTCCGCGAACGTCGAAACGTGAACTCGAACCTTGGACTCAGAACGACTCGCATGAGACAGTTCTAATCTAGCGGGTTTACACAAACCTCATTGCGTCTGAGGAGAGGTTCGATGTCGTCAAAGCCGATGCCCGGATGGGCCCTAGCGGCCGTGGTCAGTGGTGCCGTTGCGATCGCATGCTCGGGTTCGCTCGACGTGTCTACCGCGTCGTCGAGCTCGTCGTCGGCCGGGTCGGCCGGATCACGGTCGCCTAACGGCGCCGGCGGCACCGACGCGATGACGCCCGAGATACCGTTCGAACCCGTCGCGGCGCGCATCTACGTGCCCAAGGTGAAGAACCTGCTGCTCGGGTTGCCGGCGACCGAAGACGAGATCGCCGCCGTGGCTGCCGATCCGACCGCGCTCAAGGCGATGGTCGACGCGTGGTTCGTTAAGCCCGAAGCCCAGGCAAAGTTAGGCAATTTCTTCAGCAAAGCCTTCCAGCAAGCTCAGATTTCCTACGCGGATTTTTTCGACCAGCTGAGCGTCGACAACGGGACCGGCTTGCCGCTGTTTGCGCAGGCGCAGGAGTCGATGGCACGCACGGCGCTGAAGACGATCGCCGACGCCAAGCCGTTCACCGAGACGGTCACGACACACACGTTCATGATGACGCCGAGCTTGATGTCGCTGTACCTGGCGATCGATCAATCACAGGTCGACGACAACGGCAAGCTAAGCGTCAGCGTGCCGCTGCCTGACGGCACGCTCAGCACGACGCAAAATTTCTGGATCACCTATCAAGCGTCGGCGCCGATCCCGTTCGCGGAAACGATCGATCCGGCCAGCCCAAACTTCATGCATTTCGCCGCGCCGATGGCGTTCACGTGCAATGTGCCGCAGGTCGACGACACGGGCCACGTGCTGGTCGACGCGACCGGCAACGCGATGAAGATGATGGTCTCGTACAACCAGCGCCGGTACTCGAGCACGACGGCCGGGTTCCTCGGCCTATTCGGCTGGGCGAGCAGCAAGAACCTGGTCAATGATCCGAACGACACGAGCGGCCCGCCAGTGATCACGATTCCGGCCGACGTGACGCCCGACAAGAAGAACCTCTACAACGTCAACTGCAACGGCGGCGCGTCGTTCACCCCGCCGAACGTGACCCCGGCCGACATCGTCTGGCGCCCCGTTACGGTGCGGCTGGCAAAAGCCGGCGAGAAGCTGACCCCGTTCTACGATTTGCCCACGCTGCGCATGGCCGATGAGATCGTCGTGCGCACGCCACGGGTCGGCTACTTCTCGACGCCAGCGTTCTTCGCCAACTGGCCGACCAACAACAGCAACCAGCATCGCGACACGCTCAACCAAGCGCTGATCGTCGGGCTCGGGCGCAGCATCAATCCAGTCGACAAGGGCACGGCGACGATCCTCGACGACGGCAAGGACGGCGCTCACTCGGATCCGAACAGCCCCTGCTACAGCTGTCACCAGACGATGGATCCGATGCGGAACATCTTCCGCCAAGCGTACTCGTACTCGTACCACGCGCAGCACGATCCGGCGCAGGTGTTCTCCAGCGCGTCGTTCGACTACCTGGGTGAGACGACCGCGCTCGCCAACTTCGACGACTTCGCCAACGCGCTGGTACAGCACCCGCTGTACCCGGTCGCGTGGGCGCAGAAGCTCTGTTACTACGCGAACTCCAGCGGTTGCACTGAAGAAGACCCGGAGTTCAAGCGCGTGGTGAAGGCGTTCACCGACGCGAAGTTCGACTTCCACACGCTGGTGCTCGAGCTGTTTTCCTCTCCGCTCGTCACCGGTCAAGCATCGAGCAAGACGTGGCGCGACGTCGGCGAAACCGACAGCATTTCGCGCCAAGATCACTTCTGTTCGGCGCTGACCAATCGCTTGCAGCTGGCCAGCAATCTGTGCGTTGGCATCACCGACAAAACCGCCGCGATCGCCGTCGCCAACAACATCCCGCTCGACGGCTACCTGCGCGGCGCCGAGGCGCCCGCGCTGTCGACCGCCCAAACGCCGTTCTACCGCGGCGCGACCGAGTCGCTGTGCGCCTACGCGGCCAGCCTGACGATCGACAAGCCGAAGAGCCGCTACGACAGCGCCAAAAAAGACACCGCCATCACCGACTTCGTCGAGAACATCATGGGCATCACGGCAGCGGATCCGAACAACGCTGCGGTCACCCAGCTCTTGAACGATCACTACGCCGCCGCCGTGGCGGCCGGCGCCAAACCGATCGAAGCGCTGTCGTCCACCTTCGTCGTAGCCTGCCTGTCACCCACCTCCGTCGCGATCGGCCTGTAAGAGGACCATGACTATGTCAAACCGCCGCAAATTGCTGCAGGGTGCGCTCGCCGGCGCAGGGCTTCTCGGCCTGCGCGCCATGGCCACAGGCCTACCGATTTCGTTCCTGCTCAATCCCAGGTCGGTGCGAGCCGACGGCGCGTGCGCCAACGCGGCTGGCGCGCAGTACCTGATCTTGAGCATGTCGGCCAACGGCGACGCCCTGAATTGCAACGCCCCCGGCACGTATGACCTGCCGGCCACGTTTGCCGCCGGTTCGATCAACCACGCCGACCCAGTCGACATGTCGATGACCGCCACTAGTCTGTCGCTGAGCGGCAAAAAATGGACGGCGGCCAAGCCGTGGTCGTCGTTGCCGCAAAGCGTGCTCGACCGCGCGGTGTTCTTTCATCATTCGACCGGCACCGCGAACCATGGGGAGCTGGGTAGGGTGCTGCAGCTGTTCGGGGCGCTGCGGCGCGGTCAGTGGTTGCCGTCGTACTTCGCGAAAAATCTGGTTTCGTGTGCCAACAGCGTGCAACCGCAACCGATCACGATCGGCGGCGAGCAATTGTCGTTCGACGGCCAGTACCTGCCCAAGCTCACACCGACCGGGCTGAAGGCGGTGCTGTCGGGGCCGCAGGGCATTCAGGCCAAGCTGCAGCCGCTCCGCGACGACACGCTGAACAAGCTGAACGCCGCCCTAAAACAAGATCGCGCAAAAACCACCGCCGAGCGCGCCTACCTGGATAACATGGCGATCGCCCAAACGGACCTGCGCAAAATGATCGAGCAAGTCGCGACCGATTTGACCACCATCAATAGCGACGACGCGGCCAATCAGATCACCGCTGCCGCGCTGTTGATCAAGATGAACGTCACGCCCGTGGTCACCATCCACTTGCCGTTCTCGGGCGATAACCACAGCGACGCCAACTTCACGAATGAAGCGACGCAGACCACCGCTTCGGTCAACAACATCAAAAACTTGATGACGAAGCTGGCCGGTTATGGTTTGCAGGACAAGGTGACTTTCGCGACCCTCAACGTCTTCGGACGCCAGTTCGATACTCAGAACGGGCGCGGCCACAACGCTTCCCACTCGTTGTCGCTGATGATCGGCAAGGGATTCAAGGGCGGCGTAGTCGGCGGCATCGTGCCCGGCGGCCACGCAGCCGACATCGACTCAACGACTGGCGCCGCGGCCGAGGGCGGAGATTTGGCGGCTTCTGCAAGCCTGGCGTCGGTCGCAAAGACGCTCGGCCTCGGTATCGGTCTGACCGACGCCCAACTCGATGATCAGATCACGTCGGGCCTCGCGATCCGCAGCGTGCTTGCCTGACGCGCTGATGAGAAAGCGCTCTTCTTCTCGCGGCGGACTGCTACTGCTCGGGGCCCTCGTCAGCGGCTTGCCTGGCGCGGCCAGCGCGGCGACGCCCAAGCACAGGCCGCGCGCCGCCACGCCGCACAAAAAGCCCGCGGCGCCGAAGGACGCGCCAGCCGTTAGCAGTGACGACCAGCCCGCCACGCCCGAGCCCGACAAGCCCGCTGGACCCACGGACAAGCCGGCGCCGCCTACGGAAAAGCCGCCACTCGACGCCGCACCGGTCGATGCGACGGCAAAGCCATCGGCCAAGCCGGACGCGCCGAGCATCCCCGACGCGCCTGGCAAAGCGGACGACACCCAGCCACCCGCCAGCGCCACCGAGGCAAGCTCCCGCGCTTCCGACGACGCAGCGCTCGGTCGACGCGAGGCGGCTCGCATTGCAGCCGGACGCATCCTAGTTGCCGTCTGGGCGACCGGCGGCGTGGCCACCCGCCACTTCAAGTACAGCGATCCGGTCGGTCGAGTATTGGCGGTGTATCGGCTGCCCGTCGCCCCGATCGCGAGCTTCGGCGTCGAAGCGTATCCGGCGGCCAGCACGGACGTGCCGGTACTGCGCGATCTCGGCCTACGCGGTCGACTGAGCCGCGGCTTCGCGTTCGACTCGAAGACCCCGCAAGGTGTGACTCTGGCGACGACCTGGACCCGCTTTGGCGGTGAGCTGCGCGAGCGCACGCTGCTGCCCGGCCCCCACGCGTTCGAGCTTGGCCTGTTCGCGGGCCTAGACGCCAGCTACTTCGGCATCACCTCCAAGCAGGCGGTCGCGGCGCTTTTTCCGTCGGCGCGCACGGTCGCGTTGCGCTTCGGCTTCGACGCGCAAGTCTTGGTCGCGTGGCGGTTGTCTGTGATGCTGGGCGGGGCGTACCTAGTCACCACGACGGCCGGGGAGATCTACGACCATTTTCGCAAACCGAAAGTCGGTGGCGTGGACGCGGACTACGGCGTCGCCGTCGACGTGGCGCCCGGCTTCCAAGCGCGCTTGACCGGCCGCTACACCCGCTATTTTGCGACTTTCAAGCCAACGCTCGGCGACAGGTACGTAGCCGGCGGCGCGCTCGACGAACAAATGCAGTTTGGTTTGGGGGTTCGCTATGCGCACTGACCGAGCGCGGTCGTGGTGGTACGTACTGGCAGCCGCGCTCTGCCTGCTACCGGGCTGCCCGGGCAAGCTCGGCGACAAGCAGGGCTTTGTGGACTACGCGGCGACGCATGGCGATGCCGGCGCGGGCTCCGACGCGATGAACGAAACCGGCACCTCCGGCACGAGCGCGACCGGTGCGTGCGGGGACGTCGTCACGCGCATCTTCATTCCGAGCTGCGCTGGCAACGGCTGCCACAGCGCGGCAGCCCCTCAGCAAGGCCTCGACCTGGCCTCGCCCGACTTGGCCAAGCGCGTGGTCGGTGTCGCGGGCAAGATGTGCTTGGTCACGCTGGCCGATCCAACCAACCCGGAGGGCAGCTTGATGTACCAAAAGCTCGCCGCCAAACCGCAGTGCGGCGCACAAATGCCGCTGGCGCGCCCACCGCTCAGCCCGGCTGACGTCGCGTGCGTGCTCGGGTGGATCGCGGCGCAGTAAGTGGCCGTCAGCCGGCGCGGCGCTTGCGCACGCTGTCGGCCAGCTCTTCGAGCACCGGCACGGTGGTGTCCCAAGCCAGGCAGCCGTCCGTCACGGACTGGCCGAAGGTCATGTTGGCGCGCTCACTGATTTCCTGACGGCCCGCCACTAGGAAGCTTTCGATCATGACGCCGAAAATCGCGCGGCTGCCGCCCGCAACTTGGCGCGCGATGGCAGTCGCGACCTCGGGCTGCTTCGCTGGATCTTTGCCGCTATTGGCGTGGCTAGTGTCGATCATCAACTTGCCGGGGAGCTTGTTCTTGGCGAGCAGCGCCACGGCCGCGGCCACGGCTTCTTCGCCGTAGTTGGGGCCGTTCGAGCCACCGCGCAAAATCACGTGGCAATGCGCGTTGCCTTTCGTGGCGACGATCGCCGCCAAGCCCTGCTTGGTAACTGACAGAAAATGGTGCGGCTCAGCTGCTGAACGCACAGCGTCAGCCGCGATCTGCACGGTGCCGCTAGTGCCGTTCTTGAAGCCAACCGGCATCGAGAGCCCGGACGCCAGCTCGCGATGCACCTGGCTCTCCGTCGTGCGCGCGCCGATCGCGCCCCACGTCACCAAGTCGGCCATGAACTGTGGAGTAATCGGATCCAAAAATTCGAGCGCGGTCGGCAACCCCAGCTCCACGACATCGCGCAAGAACGTTCGCGCGACGCGCAGGCCCTGGTTAATCGCGAAGCTGCCGTCCAGCTTCGGATCGTTGATCAACCCCTTCCAGCCAACGGTTGTGCGCGGCTTCTCGAAGTACGTGCGCATGACGACCTTGAGCTCGCCCTTCAGTTCCTCCATCAGCGGCTTCAGTCGACGCGCGTACTCGAGGCCGGCTTCGGGGTCGTGAATCGAGCACGGCCCGACAACCACCACCAAGCGGTCGTCCTTGCCATCGATGACGTTGGCCACTTCGGTGCGAGATTCCGCGACCGCCCGCGACGCCGCCTCGCCAAGCGGAATCTCCTCCATCAGGATGGCCGGCGGCAGGAGCGGCTTGAGGGTGTGGATGCGAACGTCGTCGGTCAAAACGGCCATGCGGGGCCGTTAGTAGTACGGCCCGAACAGAACGCAAATTCGCCGCTGACTTGCGGCCCCGTGCGAGGTCATGACCAGTATGAGTCGTTGGACCAGCCCCTCTCGCCGCCCGAGCCGGCGTTCCGTCCCGAACCGAGCCTTCCGCGGACCGGGCAGCGCTTCACGCGCGGCAAGACCAGCCCGCGCGGCGTGGTCTGGTTCGGCGTCAGCTCGTTTTGGGGCCACTTGCGCCATTTCGTGTCGGCGGCCATCGCCACCGAGGACATCGACTCACGCGATTGGATGACCCCGGACGTCCCGCAGGAGCTGATGGCGCGTGCGGCGCGCATTCTGGGCGGCGATGAGACGAAAGGCACGTTGGTCGAGGCGCTCGGGCGAGACCTGTGGATCGACTACGTCTCCGATACCGGCGACGACGTCTCGGTGAGCCGCGCCGTGGCACGCCTGGTCGTCGAGCGTTACGAGCTGCCAGACCCCGATCGCGAGGGCGAGTTCCTGCTCGCGCCGCGCGGCGAAATTCTACTGTTCGGCGGCGACACCGCGTACCCGGTCGCGACGGCACAAGAGATCACCAACCGCGTGCTGGTACCGTTCAACGAAGCACTCGCGAGCCGCGACACCCAGCCGCGGGTGCTGCTGGGGATCCCGGGCAATCACGACTGGTACGACGGGCTCGATGGCTTCGGGCGGATGTTCCGCCGCCGCTTCGACGACGAGCAGGAGCCGCGCCCGAGTATGCTCGGCGTTTCGAAGCCGATGCTGGAATACTACGCGGAATGGGCGCGCGAGTTCGTGCTCGGCGGCAAGGTCGAAAAACCGAAGGCACTGGTGTTGAGGGGCTACGTGCCAGTGCAAAACGCCAGCTATTTCGTGCTGCCGCTCACCCGCGGCGTTCACCTGTACGGCGTCGACCGGCAACTGAAGAGCATCGACTCGCGCCAAACGCATTTCTTCGTGGAGTGGGCGCGCGAGCACGCGACCGCCAACCCGTGGGTGCTGCTGCCCGACCCGCTATTTCGCTTCGGCGGGCCAAGCCGCACCGGCACGGACATGATCCAAACTTTGGGCTTCGATTTTCACGCGCGCTCGCATTTTCTGCTATCTGGCGACGTGCATCACTACGAGCGCAGCAGCGACGGCGGCACGCTGCACGTGATCGCCGGCGGTGGCGGCGCGTTCCTGCACCCCGCGCCGGTGGTGGGTGGGCGGCGGAAGGCCGAACGGCGTTGGCCGAACAGCGCAGAGTCACGCGCGTTGCTCGGTTTCGTGCCGTGGAAAATCGCGCGTGGACGTTCCGGCTTTCTGCCGCACTTGGTGTTCGCGGCGCTGTTCGCGCCGGCCATGTCGGTCGGCGTGCGGCTGTACGATCGCACGGGCGTGATTCTGGCGGCGCCTCTCGCCGTGACGCTGGTCCTGACCACGATTTACGCCTTGATCGGTGGCGTGCGCCGACGCTGGCGTAAGGTCATGCCACCGGCGTTCGTAGCAGCAGCCGTTACGGCTTCGCTACCGATCTTGGCGTCGCTGTTGGTGAAGCACGCGCTCTTGCGCCTGCACTTCGTTCCAACACTGTTCGTGGTCGCGAGCGCCACCCTGCTGCTCACCGTGTTCGCGGCCAGCTACGTGTTCGGTTCTTACTTGGCGTGGCTCACGCGGCGCGGCATCGAGCACACGCAGGCGTTCACGTCGCTCGACCACCCGGGTTACAAACATTTCCTGCGGCTGCGCGTGCGGGCGGACGGCAGCGGCGTGGACGGCTATTGCATTGGGCTGACTGACCCGCTGGCGCCCGGCGCAAAGCCCGAATTGGTCGACGTTTTTGCGTGGCGACCGCGGGCGTGAGGAAGAAGGCCGCGGCCCAAGGCGTAGACAGTAAGCGGGTCTCACTGTGATGCGTCCGAGTCGTCGAGAGCTTTTGAAGGTGCCGGTCCAGCTTCTGGGGCTCGCGCTGTCGCACAGCGTGCTGGCCGCCGAAGCTGCCGCAGGGCCGCTGATCGTTCTCCAGCCATTGGGGTCGACGATTCCGGCGGCCGAGCTCGAAGCCGTGTCCGCGGCGATCGCCGCCTTCTATGCCGTCACCGTGACGCTAGCCGAGCCGCTCGCACTACCGAAGAGCGCCTTCTACCCGAAGCGGAAGCGCTACCGAGCCGAAAGACTGCTGGACTACTTGGTCGCCGATGGTCGCAAAGACGCGCGCGTCACGCTCGGGCTGACTGCCGTCGACATTTCGACCACCAAAGCGCCGTTTGAAGATTGGGGCATCTTAGGCCTGGCGACGCTCGACGGCCGCTCCGCCGTGCTGTCTTCCTTCCGCTGCCAACGCCGCGCCAAGAACGCCGCGCACGCCCGCACCCGCTTCGCCAAAACCGCTGTCCATGAGCTCGGTCACTCCTTCGGGCTCGAGCATTGCAAAACGCCCGGTTGCATCATGCACGACGGCGAAGGCAGCGTGCTCACCACCGACACCGAGCACGACCTGTGCGCGGATACGCGCGCGCGCCTCACCGCTGCCGGAGTGTTGCGAAACCGAGCCGTTTCGCCGTTTTCCGAGTAGTGGAGCGCTAGCTACCTAGACTGTCCTGCGACCCGAAAGCAGCTGGATGGCCGCCATGACCAGCGCTGCGAGCAAGAGGATGTGGAGGAGGCCACCCACAGTGTACGAAGTTGCAATTCCCAGGACCCACAAAACCAAAAGCACGACGACGATTGTCCAAAGCATGATGATGTCTCCTTCGTGGACAAGCTTGAGCACGCGTCGTGCCACAACATAGAGCGCCTGGGATCGCCTCAAAATCGCCAGGATTAGCGGATCCTTCATCGCACCGCCCACCCTACTGATGGGACACTTTGCCCTGTTGAGCAGCGACCGCGTCGTAAATGGCACCAGGGTGCGCCACCGAATGGTTGAGTCGGCGGCTCAGAACCGGCCCGACATCGAAATAGCGGGGCGCATCGCGGGCAAGCTCAACATTTGCGCGCTGGCGCTAGTCGGGGGCGCCGCGGGCTTGGCAGAGTGAAAGATGAGTGGGGCGCCAACTCCGATGATACTGCCGATGATCGCCGCGGTTACGACGTCCGAGAAGTAATGTTTGTCGGCCGCCATGCGCAAGTAACCGACGGCGGCGGCCACACTGAGACCCGTTCCCCAGATCACGGGCGCCAGGCGATAGCCGCGCATCGTCGCGACCGTGCCCGACGAAGTCGCTATCGCGAACGCCAGCGTGGTGTGTCCCGAGAAAAACGACAGGTTGTCGTCGGAGGGACTCGCGGTGAGCGCTCGAACCGCGTTCGGAGCGCGCGGCAGGTAATGAACGAAGGGGCGTTCGCGCGCGAAGGCAAATTTGACGATCTGGTTAATGACTCCAGCCACCATCGTCGATTCAGCGACGATCAGCGCGTCGAGCGGGAAACCCGAAAGCGCGCCCTCGTTTTGCCCGGCGAGCGCGGTCAGGCCGAGCTGGGCTGCTGGCTCGACCGCGCCGAGCAAGACCCAGCTGGCGATATCGGCAGTGCGCGTATCGTGCCAAATCAAGCGCTGGCGCACCCAGCCGTCGTACGGGTTGAGCAAATCCCCGCCGTCGTCGGCGCGGTAGCACCAGCGACACTTTTCGGGCACGAGCGACGCCTTGAGCAGCTCCGACATCAGATACCAGGTCGCCCCCATCGAGGTCACGGCTACGTCGACTCGCGTGTCGTGGCGCAGCGCTCGCGGTTCTTCGGCCGCCGCGTGCGCAGCGCTGGCCAGGAACAACGCCGCCGCGCCCATGCCTGGCCAGAACCGCATCGGGATGCACTATACGTGGATCAGCAGGCCCATGCAGCTACGAACCTTGACGCTCCTGGTTGGGATCATCGGTCTCCTTGGGGCGCCGCGCGTCGCCTTTGCCCAGGCTGCGGGGTTTGCGATCAACCGCTTCGAACCTTCGGAGCGTGGTAGCGATTGGTTCGTCAACGACTCGTTGGATCTGCGTGGCGCGACAAACGTCGCTGCGGGCGTGGTGTTCGACTGGTCTTACAAGCCATTGATCTTGCGCGAGGGCGGTGAAACTGGCGGCGCGCCGCTCGGCCAAGTCGTGACCGATTCAGTCGTGGCGCACTCCGGCGTGTCGTTCATGTTCCGTGACCGCTTTCGTTTTGCGGTCAATCTGCCGCTCGTGCTCGATCAAACCGGTGAAGACGTGAGTCGAGTCGCGCGTGCGGCGCGGGCGCCCAACGGTGCCGGCGTGGGCGACCTGCGTCTATCCACCGATCTGCGGGTCTTGGGCTTGTACGGCGACGTCTTCACGGCAGCGGTCGGCGTCCAAGTGCATTTGCCGACCGGACGCCGCTCGCAGCTCACCAGCGATGGAACCGTTCGCGTCACGCCACGAGCCCTGATCGCCGGCGACGGCGAGGGGCTGCTGTATGCGGCGAAGCTGGCGTTCGCCTACCGGCCGCAAAACGCGGTCTACGAGGCTAGGCAGCTCGGGAGCGAAGCGCTGTTCAGCATCGCCGGAGGCGTGCGCGTGAACGACCTGTTCGTGTTTGGACCGGAGCTGTATGGCAGCACAGTGGTGACCGGCGCTGCGGCGTTCAGCTCGCGCGCGACTCCGCTCGAGCTGTTGCTGGGTTTGCACGTCACGCTCGCCCAGCACTGGCAATTCGGCTCCGGAATTGGTCCCGGTTTCACGCGCGCCGACGGCACGCCGTCGATGCGCGTCGCATTGTCGATCGAATACGCACCCGACGTGTGCGTCGATCCCGACGGCGACGGCATCTGCGCTCCGCGAGACGCTTGCCCCGAGGTCGACGGCGTGCGCACCGATGAGCGGAGCACCAACGGCTGCCCCGGCGACCGCGATCACGACGGCGTCAGCGACAAGGACGACGCTTGCCGCGATCAAGCCGGCCCCGCGTCGGACGACGCCGCCAAGAACGGCTGCCCGCTCGGCATCGAAAAGCAGCCGCTCAAGGCCGTAACGCCCGACTGAGAGTCGGCGCCGCGTCCGGAATTTAGCGCTTGCCCGAGCGTAGATTCAGGAGCACGTCGGTTACCTTTTGTTGCCGCGGCACCGGGCCGAGCACCGGCGAGACGCGCTCGCGGATCTGCTCGGTGGTGTATTTGGGGTTCGCGACGATCAGCGGAATCTCGGAGTCTTGCCGCGAAGGGCTGCCGTGCCACGAGCGGTAAAGGCCAGCGAAATAGTAGCGGTTGTCGGGAATGTCCTCGTCGCCGTTGTGAGCAATCAGCATGATGTCACCAGCGCGCTCGCCGCGAACACCAACCGCCAAGTCTTTGAGGCGCGTTTCCGTCTCGATGTAAGTCGGGTGCGGGTGTTGCTCCAAGTACGCGGCGAGCGGGACGGTTTGGCCCTTGCCGACGTACACCTCGAAGGGCAGGTCCGGCTCGGCCCACGGGCGCGGTTTTCGGGTCAAGATCAGGTCGAGCGTCCCCTTCAACTTGGGCGCCAGGGCACCGTCCGAGTTGGCAAGGTAAAAGGCCTCGGCCAAGGGCAGCACGTCTTCTTCGTAGCGCGGCGCTTTCTTCCAGTCGCACAGGTCTTTGGGGTTCGGACAGCTCGAGCGGTCCGCGACGTAAACGAAAGCCGTGGCCCCGCCCTCCGCGAGCACGGCGTCGAAGCTCACGGCCGCGTCCACCTTTTCCTCGAAAGGGCGCACGCGGTAACCGGCTTTCCTCATCATCCCCGGCGGAGAGTCGTCGCCCTGCGTCCAAAGCGCGTGCTTGTCGTCGTGGCGTACCGGCGTATGTCCGTGATCGGAGGTAAGGACCACCCAGCGATCGGCTAACGCATTTCGCTGACGAAGTTTGTTGGCCAAGACTCCAATCGCCGGATCAGCGACGTCTCTCAAATAGGCGCGACGAGCCAAGTCGGGACCCTCTTCCGCGACGTGCGCGTACAAATCGGTACCCGACAAGTAGACGGTCAGCACGTCCGGAACAGGCTTGTCGCCATCGAGCGCATGCTCGACCTTGGCGACGACGTCTTTATCCAGCATCTCGTACGGGCTACGGTTGGGCGAGTCTCCCTGCAGCGTCGCCGTTTTTGCCACCTTTACCAGGCCTTCCTCGAGCGCGTCGGCCATCACCGTGCTGGTGGCGAACAGCATGCGGTCGGCACCGGCGTAGAGCTGATGGAGGGCGACCCAAATCAGAATGTCCGGCTCGCGGGCGCGCATGCGCTCGTACACCGTCGGCACCTTGACCAGTTTATTGAGGTACTCGTCGGTGTAGATCTCGATCGTCGGCTTGGAGTCGTTGAACGATACCGGCGCAGGCGCGGCCAGCCGCAGCTCTTCGCGGATGAAGAACTCGTTGCCGGTGATGCCATGCTCGGACGGCGGCGTCCCCGTAACGGTGGTGGTCCACGCCGCCATCGTGGATGAAGGCATCGTCGATAGCAGCGTCTCGTCGAAATAGGCGTGCGGAAACTTCTTACCTTCGCCGGCCAGCAGATCCGTCAGCTTCGGCAGCTCACCCTTGCGCAGCATGTCGTACAACAGATCGCGGTTAACCCCGTCAAACGGCAAGAACAAGATCGGCGGGTGGCCTGGCGAGCTCGCAGCCGCGCCCGGCTCGCGCTTGCGAAGGGTGCGCTCCGTATCGGTCAGGATCAACTGCGCCGTTTTTACCGTCGCAGCGCAGCCCGAGAGGCTGGCGGTGAGCAGAAGCACGCTGCACGACGAAGTCAGCGCTGAGTAGAGGGACATCGGCATGGGCTTCGCGGATGCTCCACCGAAGTCCCATGGCTCGTCCAACAGAATGTCCGCGCATCACGCAGCGCCCGTTTGTCTAGGGTGTTACGGCTTCGAGCGACGAAAGTGGTGTTTTTTGCCACGGGGAGGAACCGCGAGCGGTGCACGAGTCGGGCAAGCTCGCAGCTTCGGCGGCCAGGTGCAGGCACGGCTCCATGCCGCGACAGCGTCGCCGAGAATGCAGCATTCAGGGACACGCCGCGAACTACGGCATCACCATCAGGTCGCCCATCATGCCGAGCTCGGCGTGCTCGAGGATGTGGCAGTGAAACATCCACATCCCGGGCGGATCGTACTTTACGGCGAAGCGCACAGTGGCGAGCTGCGGCACGTTCACGGTGTCTTTCCAGCCGCTGAGGGCGGGGGGCATGCCCGGCGCGTCGATGACCTGGAAGAACATGCCATGTAGATGAAATGGATGATCCATCTCGGCCTTGTTTTGTACGCTCCAGATCTCGATCGTGCCGCGATCCACGTGAATGGGCTTGGTGTCGGGCCACTGCTCGCCGTTGATCGTGAACATCACCGGCAGGCCCTTCGGCTCGAATTCCTCGAGTACGAACGGACGCACGGCAGTGGTGTCGTCGATCGGTAGGTTAGGTGCCTCACCCCAAGTATCGGGCAGGGGAGCGGGCGTACCGTTGCTCGGCCCATAGGCAACCTCGAGCAAATCTTGCGGGCCGGGGTCTGGGATATCGTGACCGCGATCGTAGTGAAGCGTCTGAAGCACCGCGCCGCGCTTCATATCGCCGTCGAACGTGACGAGCACATCGTAGCGTTCGCCCGGCGTGATCAGCAGCGTTTCCGCTCGATACGGCGCGGGCAAGAGCCCGCCGTCAGAACCGATGACCAGCATGCTGGCGCCCGGGATCCGTAAGTTGAAAAAGCGGCCGTTGGCGGCGTCCACGAAGCGCCAGCGCTCACGCGAGCCAGCGGCTACATCGAGCTTTACCGGGGCTCGCTGACCGTTGACGAGCAGCACGTTGCCTTGGCGACCAAGCATCCGATCGAGCTCGCTGGTGTCTTGGTTGAGCTTGCCGTCGGCGTCGAGCTTCACGTCGTCGAGCACGAGGTAGCGATCGGCCGCGACCTCCGGAGTTACGCCGCCGTCGATAACCAGTGGCGCGTACAGACCGCGCTCGATCTGGTCGTAGGCGCGAACGTGGGGGTGGTACCAGAAAGAGCTCGCGTCCTTGGCGGTGAAGCGATACTCGTACTCGGCACCGGGCAGCACCGGAGTTTGGCTGGAAGGCGTGCCGTCGGCGTCCGGCGGCAGGCGTAAGCCATGCCAGTGGATGGTTGTCTCTTCGGGCAGCTCGTTGCGCAGGTGGACGATGACTTCGTCGCCAACCTTGGCGCGCAGCATCGGACCGGGCACGCTCGGCTTGGCGTCTGCCACGGCGCCGTCGCGGTAGGCCCAAACCTCGGCGGGCTTGTGGGCCAAGTACTCGACGGTCGAGACCCCCGCGACGAGCTCGACCTCGACGATGTTGGGCGCCGGGTTGATGTCGGTCAACAGCATGGGCTCGCGCAGCTGATTGCCGGCGGAGGCGCTGGTCGGCGTCGCGTCGCCGCAGCCCGAGAGCATCGCTCCGAGCACGAGCAGCCAGGTCAGGCGTGGCGGCGTCATCAGTTGTTCTTCGCGCCTTGGAGGATCCAATCGCGGATGTTGGCGATCGCTTGCGCGCTGAGCTCGACGCCGTTCGGCAAAACCTTGGGATCGACGAGCGGCATCTTCCGCACCTTCTGGTCCATGCTCGTGCACACGCCGCCCATCGAGGGATCGCCGGCGATCACTTGGTAGAGCAGGCTCTTACTCAGATCACCCGGCACCACGTAGCGCGCGCGTTGGTCCCAGCTCGGCGCCGGGCACAGCATGCTGTGCAGCCCGACCATTCGCGCGTAAAGGTCGAGATCCGTGCAGCCAGTGGGCTGGCCTTTGTTGGGCCCGCTGGTGTAGGTGGCGCCGAGCGGCGCATCGACCGCCGAGTACCAGATGACCTTGCACGGGCCGAACTGCGGCATGATGCGGCCGACTGCCTGATCGTTGTTGTGGCAGCCCGTGGTAGTACTGCCGCAGCTCTTGACGAGCGCCGGCGCCACGTCGTTCTTGAAGGATACGTTGGGATTGGTGGCTGGCATGCCCGCGGCACCCGCGCTGGCCACGCCGCCGCTGCTCGACCCCGAGCTGCCGCCGGTAGTGCTGCCGCTCGCGCCATTCGTTCCACCACTCCCCGAGGCGCCCGTCGGTCCACCGCTGTTCCCGTTACCGCCGGCGCCATTGCCACCCGTGCTGCTACCACCCGGACTGCTGCCGCCGGCGCCGGTGATCCCACTCGGATCGGCCGAAGCCTGGTTCGAGTAGCTGGAGAAGCTGGTCGCGAGCTTGGCGCGAATGCGATACGTGTATTGGATGCCCAACGTCACGTTCGCGTCGTGATACAGCGCCGAGTCGAACGGCACCGTATCGAGCTTGGCAAAGCTCGTTCCTTGCTCCATGCGCTCGATCTCGAACAGCTCTTCCCGGTCGGAGTTATCGACCCACGTCAGGTGCACTCCGCCGCCCAGGGGTCCGGCGACCAGGTTGGTTGGAGCGTCCACGGCCTGGGTGCTCGACGCTCCCCCGCTCTGCGAGCAGGCCAACGCGAGCGCCGCGGAGAACATCGACGGCCAAGAACGTTGGCTAATTGTGGACTTCACCCCTCCAGCCATATCAGCCGCACCCGTGGCTGTATACAGCACCGCCGCACTTTCCGTATACATATTGTATACGGAAATACCCATAAACTAAGACCTCAACGCGTCTCCACGGACATCGCGCGTATACACGACTAACGCGCTACAGCGCCCTGCGAACGCATACGTTTCAAGGCACAATGTAGGCGTGCCGACGCGACGAGCGGGCGGCTCAGCCGCGCACGCCGTAAAGGCCGGTGCGCAGCAGCGCGGACACACGGCCCGTCGATTCGAAGTCGAACAGCGCGCGCGCGAGCGGTTCGAGTTGGCGGTGGCTCGGGTAGTAGAATTGCTTGGGGAAGCTGCGTAGCGGGCCGCGCAGCACGACTTTTTGGATGTGCTCGAGCATCAGCGCGTTGTGGACGAAGCCGATGCCGCTCTGCGCGTCGGCCAAGCTGGCGCTCGGGTGGCCACCCCACGGCGGCGTGCCGGTACCGTAGCTAATCGCCGGCCAATAATTCACCGCCACCGTGCCGTAACGCAGCTCGTCGATCGCGCGGCTCAAGGCGACTTCGACGCTGGGCTCGCCCTCCAACGCGCTCGGCACCACCAACATCGCGTTGAGCGTGCCCCACACCTGATCATTCAAGAAGCGAACGGCTTGTACCAAAAACTGCTCCGGTTCGCGCTCGTCGATTTCGACGACGCTGAGCAACGGACAGAACGGCTCGAGCTGAAACGACTCCGCGCCACTCCCGGGTGTGAGCCCGGTCAGCAAGGTCCACGGCAGCTGCCCCTCATCGGCCGGCGCCGCCCAAACGTGTCCGCGCGCATCTTTTCCGGTCAAGGCTGCGTAGCGCGCCAGGGCGCCGGGGTAGTACGCGGCGCGCGCTGGCTGGGCCGCAAGCAACGCCTCGAGTCGCGCGGTGATGGGCTCGACCAAGTGCGTTGGCAACACCAGCAGCTTCGCGGCGTTGCAATTGAACGAAGCGTTATTGAACAGCATGCCGGCGATGTTCTCCGCAACATCTGACGTTTCGCGCTCCGTGTAGTGCCCGGGCACCAACACCACCGGACTGATATTGCCCAGCTCGCTGGTGATGCTCTTCTGCAACAAAGGCCTACCGGTGCGCATGCGCTCGGCTCGCTCCGCGCCCGCTGGCCCCCAAACGATCGCGTCGTGCGTCTCGATCGAACCGGTCATGTGCACGTGGTCGACGTGCGGGCTGCCGAGCAGCAGCTTACCGGCGTCCGCGCCGCCGTAGACGATGCTCAAGCCACCCAGCTGAGTGATCGGCGCGAAAATGTGCTCGAACGCCGGCCCCAGGTACGCGTTGACGGGGCTCATCTTGAGCACGCACGCCCGCCCGACCACGAAGCACTCGTGCAGCAGATCGAGCGCCGGAATGCTCGCCACATTGCCAGCCCCGAGCACGGCCGCCACCGAGCCTTCGGCTGACGTCGCGCGGTAAAAGCTCGCCTGCGCCGAGCGCACGTCGGCAGCGTCGACGTGTGCGGCCAGCCGAACATCGATCGAGTACGGCATGAACAAAACGCGGTCGGCTAAGCTGTGTGGCATCACCCGTACCGCCACCTCACCGTTCGCCAGTCGCTGCACGCGCTCGTCACCCACTAGCGGCGCCCCGCGTTCACGGATCTGCTCGAGCGATTCGATCAGCAGTCTGACGTAGCGCTGGATGATCACGGCGCCGGCCAACAGTTCTTCGCCCAACCCGCCCGGGCGCTGGTCGATACCTTTCGCCACCGCGCCGAGCCGCGCGAGCTCGTGCCCGCGCGCAAACAGCCGCGCCCGCACCTCGTAGAGCGCCGCAATCTTTCGTGACACTGGCGCGCGCGCGAAATCGCGAGCCGTCTCGCGGACCCGCAGCGCGACCGTTTCGGGACCTGTAGTCGAAGGTAAGCTTGCCAAGACGCCTCCAATTTTACGCGGTTTCCGCGCGCCGTGCTGCCCTGCTTCCGCCGTCCTCGCCACCGGGCTACTCTCGAAGGGCTATGGCGATAGGGCCGAGAGTGGCCGCACGCGGCGCCCCTATGGGAGAAACCGTCCCCCCGGAATCAAAAAGCCAGCCGGCTTCCGAGCACTACGACGAAGATCCGCATGAGTCGGTGACGATCGCGCCGCCTGCCCCGAACTTCGAGGACATGCTGCGGCACGCCACGCCGGTGCCGTCGCTTTCGAACCGTAGCGACCAACACTTTCGTGCCGCTCTGGATGCCGGCTCGCGCGCCGGCTCGAGCCTGAGCGAGCTGTCGAAAATCGTCGCCGAGCTGTCCGGCGGTGTCTCCGGGGCCAAGCAGGCAAATAAACAGCTGGTGCAAGAGCTGAGCACGCTCCGCGCCATGCTCGGATCCGCGAACGAACAGCAACTTGCTCTCAGGCACCGCCTGGCACAGGTCGAACAGCAGCTGGTCGAAAGCCAGACCGAAGCCGAGCGCCAGCGCCAGTTTCTGACCGACCAGCACGACGATTTTCTGACCGCGCTCTTGGAAGAGCACGAAGAGGCGCTGCAGGCGCGTGGCGGCCAAGGCGACACGATGCGCACGAGCACCGAAGTCTCCGACCTGGCGCAAAAGCTCGTGCAAGCCCAATCCGCCCGCTTGCAAGCCGAAAGCGAATGCGAGCGCGCCCGCGAAGCGATCAGCAAGGCTCAAGCGCAGCGCGACGAAGCCCAGGCCCGCGCCGAAAAGCGCGAGCGCGAACGCGACGAGCTGCGCGCCGAAGCTTCGCAACTGCGCGCCCGCTTGGGCACGCACCGCAGCACCAGCACCACGCCACCGCCGCCGGTCACGGGTAGCCGCCCGCCGAGCTTCCGACCACCAGCGGCGCTGCAGCTCGACGCGGGCGAGCTCGATTCGACGCTCCACATCCGCTCGTCGTCGCCGCGCATGCCCAGCTCGCAAACCGCCGCGGCGTTCCCGCGCGCGAACACCCGGCCGGGCGTGGGTGGCCCGGAGCCCTCGGAGCCGCCGCCGCCCAGCTTTGGCCCGCCGCCGTCTGGATGGACGCCGCCACCGCCCGCTCCGGAGCCGAGCGCGGCGCGGCCCATTCCCGAGCCGAGCGTGGCGCCGCGTCGGCAGGTGATTTCGGCAGCCAGCTCGCCGAGCCTGCCGAGTCAGTACCCGATTTTGAAGCAGAAACCCGATCCAACGACTCGACCGCTGATCGACTATTCGCTAGGGGGAGGCGGCGTGTTGAGCGAAACGCTCGAAGGCGCGCGACTGTCCTCCAAACCCCCTCGAAAATAATTGCCACGCCCCTTGCTGCTTCGCACGGTGTTGGCCGCTGCGGCGGCGCTGGCATCCGTCTATTTCACCAAGCTGGGGCTGTTCGCAGCCGTCGGCACGTTCGTGGCGTGGGCGTCGCTGCCGCAGCTGCCGAAAGTCGAACTGCGGCGTGAGCGCTGGCTGCTGCTGGTGGCCGCGCTGGCTTCGACAGTCGGCTTGTTTCGTTTCCTGGTGCTCGAGGCTCTCCCGGGCATCGTCGCTGGCGGCAATCGCTTCACGGAGCAGCGCGCCATCTCGCGCCTGCGCGAGATTTTATTCGCCGAGGATACCGCGCGTCGCAGCGCCGCTCACGATCCGGATCGCGACCACGTCGGCTCGGCGATGCTGCTCGGCGAGCTGACCGGTGAGCTCGGAGTGCGGCGTGGCAGTCACCTCGCAGTGCCGCTGCTCGAAGGCTTTCCGAAGCAAGTCGACACCAGCATCGGCCCGGCCGGCGAGATCGGCGGCTATTTAGTGCTCGTCTGCCTGCCGCAGGTCGGCGGTGGCTTCACCGCCAATCCGACCGACGCCGTCGACGACGAGCTCGGCGAGCGGAGGTTCATCGCTTACGCCTGGCCGAGCGGCACCGCGCCCGGTTTGAACAACGCCGTCGCGCTCGACGAACACGAGCACATCGCGCTCGCGCCAGCCAAAGCCGGGCTGCGCTACGGCTTCGCCGCGCCGCCGAGCTGTGACGACTCGGTCGCACCAGAAACGCGCGGTGGATGGACAGCTTGGCGCCACAAGCAGCCGCGCAGCACGCTACCCGGCGATCGCTAACGTGCTACGGAGCAGGCCTAGCCGATGGACGAGCAGTACAAAAGCGAAATCAACCGCGACGTGAAGCCCGCCGCGCCGGGCGAGTTCGGCGCGCTCTCGCTCGGTGCGCTAAGCGTCGAGCCGCCGGTCGTGCTCGCGCCGATGGCGGGTGTGACGAATTATCCATTTCGCGCGCTGTGCAAGCGCTTCGGCGCCGGTCTGTACGTGAGCGAGATGATCACGGCGCGCCCGCTGGTCGAAGGCAACGAGAAGACGCTCAAGCTCGCCGATTTCGGCCCTGACGAATCGCCGCGCAGCCTGCAACTGTACGGCATCGACCCGTACTACGTCGGTGAAGCCGTCAAGCGCCTAGTCAACGAGGGTCGCGTCGATCACATCGATATGAACTTCGGCTGCCCTGTGCGCAAGGTGACTTCGAAGGGCGGCGGCTCCGCCATCCCGGCCAAGCCGCGCTTGCTAGAAGCGATCGTGGGCGCGGCTGTGAAAGCCGCCGGCGACGTGCCGGTCACGATCAAGTTTCGGATCGGCATCGACGAGAGCTGCATCACGTACTTGGACGCGGGGCGCGTCGGCGAGCAGACCGGCTGTCGCTGGGTCGGCCTGCACGCGCGCACGGCCGCTCAGCTGTACGATGGCGAAGCGCGGTGGGACGCGATCGGCGACCTGAAGAGCCGGCTCTCGATTCCGGTGCTGGGCAACGGCGACATTTGGGAGGCCGAAGACGCGCTGCGCATGATGCGCATGACTGGCTGCGATGGGGTGATAGTCGGGCGCGGCTGCTTGGGGCGACCTTGGTTGTTCCGTGATCTGTCCGACGTGTTCGCGGGCCGCGAGCCCGAGAACCCACCCAACCTCGGTCAGGTGCGCGACGTGCTCTTGGAGCATGCCCAGGGCCTTTCGGCTTGGTTCGGCGAGCGGCCGGCCATGCGCGCCTTTCGGCGCCACGCCACGTGGTACACGAAATGTTTCCGTAACACCGCAGAGTTGCGGGCCCGGTTGATGCAAGTTTCAACCATCGCCGAGCTACAGCTGACGCTGGCGGGGCTGAATGCCGCAGAGCCGTTTCCTGCGCTGGCGATGCGAGTTCCGCGCGGGAAAGCTTCGGGCACGCAAACCGTGAGCTTGCCGCATGGCTACCTGCAAAATCGCGAGGATGCGACGCCCCCCTCGGCCGACGCCGAGGACGCATTTTCCGGCGGTTGATTCGACCATCTCGTCTGGTCAAGCGCACCGGGCAGGGTTAAGCTTCGACCCCGATGCGGGAATACGGGATTCCCCAAGTGGTGACTTGGCGTTGGGCGCCCTTCGCGGCGCTAGTGCTAGGCGCACTCTCGTTCGTCGGCTTCACGCTGCTGGCGATCCCCGACCACATCGGTCAGGTCGACGCGCAGACGACAACCGACCGCTTCAGTCTCGGCAACCACTTCGTCCGCGCCCCGGTCGGCTCCACGCCGGCGGGTGACTGGTCGAAGGACAACGCCGATCCAAGCGCGGCTGCACCCAGCCCGGTCACGCGCGTTGCCACACACGGCGCCGACGTCTTCCCGAAACGCGGATTCTCGCCGCCGCTCGAGCGCACCGAGCCACCGCCTCAACCGGTGATGGCCGTGCCTGCGCCTGCGCCGCCTCCGCCTGCGCCGCCGCCACCTGGTCCCGAAGTGATGCCGCAGCCGGTTCCGGCGCCCGAAGCAGCTCCAGCGCCACCTGATCCCGCGGGTGCCGCACCGGCGCCACCACCGATCGCGCCCAGCAACTAAGCGCGCCGTTCACGAGCGCGGCCAGAGATGGTGTATCTGGCCGAGCCATGACGACGATCCTCGACCTGAGCTCGGCAAAGCTCAGCTGGCGCTTCCTCGATGTCGCGCACCGCGCCGGGGAAGAGCTGGCGCTTCGGGCGTCGCGCGAAGCGCTGAGCCCAGCCGGGTGGCTGCCAGCCACCGTACCGGGGCTCTCGGCGCAAGACCTGTTGAGCGCCGGGCGTATTCCCGATCCGTATTGGGGCGACCAGGTCGGGCAGGCGCGCTGGATCGAAGAGCGCGACTTCGTCTACCTGACCGAGCTCTCTTTGAGCGCCGAGCAGGCCGTGTTGCCGGCGCGCTTGGTGTTCGACTCGCTCGACACGTTCGCCAGCGTGTACCTGAACGGCAAGCGCATCGCACATCACGAAAACCAGCTGCGGCGGCTGTTCGTCGACGTGACAGGCCAGCTCACGGCCGGGAAAAATCGTTTGGCGATCGCGTTCGAAGCCAGCATGCCGGGCACGGTGCGGCGTGCTGGTGAGCCGCTGCCATATTGGAACGAGCCGTGGGAACGGCTGTACGTGCGCAAATCGCAGATGAGTTACGGCTGGGATTGGGCCGCGCGCACCCCGACCGTCGGCCTCGCCGGCCCGGTGCGGCTCGAGCTTTCGCGCGGCCTTTTCGCCGATGACTTGCAGGCTTCGGCGCGCCCCCAAGCCGACGGCGGAGGCGTTTTCGTGGCCCACCTGCCCGTGACCGCGCACGCCGCCACCAGCGCCACGGCGGAGCTGTTGCTCGATGGCGTCGTGGTGGCAAGCCGAGCCATCGAGCTTACCTTTGCGCAATCGCAAACCATCACGCTCGAGCATCGCCTGGCCAGCGCGCGCCGCTGGCTACCGCGCGAGCTGGGCGAGCCGCACCTGTACGGGCTCGGCGTGCGCATCCGCTCGGGCGAGCGCGTGCTGCACGAGGTCGACCGGCGCGTGGGTGTCCGTCACATCGAGCTCGTCAAGCGTGACCCTGCTAGCCCCAATGGCAAGGTTTTCTATTTCAGCGTGAACGGCCAGAAGCTGTGGGCCAAAGGCGACAATTGGCTGCCGCTCGACTTTTTACACACGCGCGTGACGCCGTCGCAATACCGGAGCTACCTCGAGCTGTTGATGGCCGGCGGCGTGAACTTGCTGCGCGTCTGGGGCGGCGGCATCGTCGAGCACGACGCCTTTTACGAAGCCTGCGACGAGCTGGGCCTGCTCGTCTGGCACGATTTTCACTTCGCCTGCGGCATCTACCCCGAGTCACCGGAATTTCTAGCTGAGGTAAAACTGGAGGCCGAAGACCTCGTGAAAAAGCTGCGTTCGCACAGCTGTATCGCGCTGTGGTGCGGCAACAACGAAAACGAAGTCTTGGCGGTGCAGACGCTGCCCGATAAGCGTTTCCACCCAATCTACTACGACGTCTTGCCGGCCGTTTGCGCGGCGCTCGATCCCGATCGGCCGTATTGGCCCGGCAGTCCTGCCTCGGAGTCGCGCGATGTGCATCCCGACGCGGATCAAGAAGGTGACCGGCACAACTGGGACGTGTGGTTCGGCTGGAAGAACACCGACTACATCACAGATTTTTCGCGCTTCAACTCGGAGTTCGGCGCGCAGGCCTTTCCGCAGCGCGAAAGCATCGAAAGCTTCATGCGCCCCGACGAAGTCTGGAGCCCCGGCCAGGTCAGCCGCCCGCAAGGCCAAAGCCCGGGTTTGGTGCTGGCTCGCCACGGCGCGCAGATGGAGAAGCTGTTTTCGCGCGCGGCAGCGTTCGGGCCGCCTGTCAGTCTGGACGCCGCGATCGCCACCACGCAAGCCTTCCAAGCCGACACCGTCGGTCGCTATATCCGCCACTACCGCCGCAACTTGCGCTTCACCGGCGGCGTCGTGCTGTGGAATTTCACCAGCACCTGGCCGAGCGTGTGCTGGGCGCTGGTCGACTTCTACCGTCGGCCAAAGCACGCGTACTACGAGTGCAAGCGTTGCTTTCAGCCATTCACGCTCGGCATCGAGCCGACGGATGAAAGCCAAACCAGCTACGTCGCGCACGCTTCACTCGACCGCCCCGGCGCCGCGCGCGGCACGTTGCGGTTCGAGCTGTTGGAGATCGCTACCGGCAGCGCCCAGGTTTCGGTGGAAGCAAAAGTCGAATTCGACCAGCCGGGTGCCCTCGACGCCGCGACGCTCGACCTGCCGCCCGGGCTCGCGCGCAGCCGCCACGCGCTCGTCGCCACCTTGACGCATGACCAAGGCGTCGAGCGCGATTTTCGCTACTTGGTGCCGCTCGCCAACGTGGAAGGTTTGGGCGGCAAGCTCACCGCGCGCCGCACGCCGAGCGGTGTCGAAGTCTCGAGCACGGGCTGGCGGCTGCGCGTCGGCCTCGAGAGCTACGAAACGCCGGCGATTTGGCACGACAACTACTTCGACCTCTTGCCGGGCGAATCGCGCACGCTGACGATTGCGCACGGTACCTTACCCGCTCACTTGTGGCTGTAGCCGACATGGGCGAGCGCGCGCCAGTGCCAGATGAGGGCAGCGTGGAGCTTTGAGCTCAGGAAAGCTGGCCGGCGGCCAGGACCCGCTTCAGGCGCTGTTCTCCGGGCACAAACCGAATTTTCTCGGGATTTTTTTAAATTGATATTCAAACTCACTTTCGTTTGGAATAGGACGCACGGGTAAGGTCTGCCCCCCATGAAGAGTTCTTTCCGAACCTCACCCCCGCTTGTCGTCACGTTCCTGCTCGCGCTGGGCGGCCTGTTGAGCGTCGGCTGCAGTGGCGATGCAGCGACCACCGACACCGCGGCTCAGACCGAAGTGGTCAAGACCTACGCGACCAACGTCGCCGCCAGCTACGCAGAGGCACTCGCGGTCGCGAAGGACCTGCAGACGGCCGTCCACGCCTTCGTCGACAGCCCCAGCGAAGAAACGCTGAAAGACGCGCGCACCGCCTGGCTCGCCTCGCGCGATCCCTACAGCCTGACGGAGGCGTATCGATTCGCGCAAGGTCCGATCGACAACGACGACGCCAACGACGACGTCGCGGATGGCCCCGAGGGGCTCCTCAACTCTTGGCCGCTCGACGAGAGCTACATCGACTACGTCGTCGACGCCAAGGGCGTGCGGCAGCAGACCGGGCTCATCAATCTACCGGATGATTTCCCGACCATCGACGCCGACGTGCTGATCACCGCTAATGCCAATCCCGCCCTCGGCGACGCCAGCGAAACCAGCATCGCGACCGGCTACCACGCGATCGAGTTCCTGCTCTGGGGCCAAGATCTGAGCGCGGATGGCCCGGGCGACCGTCCCTACACCGACTACGCCACCGGCGACAGCGCGACGGCCGACAACGCCGACCGGCGTGGCACGTATTTGCTCACCGTTACCGATTTATTGGTCGACAACCTGAGCTCGGTCAACGACGCCTGGCTCGACGGGGACAAGGACTACCGCGCTGAATTCTTGGCGATGACCTCGAACGAAGCGCTCGGCAAGATGATCTTGGGCATGGGCAGCATGGCGAGCGGTGAGCTCGGCCACCGACGCATGCAGGTCGCTTACGACCTTCAAGACCAGGAAGACGAGCAGTCGTGCTTCAGCGACAACACGCTAGCCGATCTCTACAACAACGCGCTGTCGGTGCAGGACGTGCTACTCGGTCGCTATGGCACTACCGACGGACCCGGCATCGACGATTTGATCGCCGCCAAGGACTCGGTGCTCGCTCAGCAGCTGAGCGACTACCTCCAGGTCGCGGTCGACAACATCCACGCCGTCCCGGGTCCGTTCGACCAGGCGATTCTCGGTAGTGACAGCACGCCCGCCCGCAAGCACCTGTATTCGGCGATCCGCGCGCTCGGTAATTTCAAGGACTCGCTGAGCGTCGCGGCCCCCCTGATCGGCGTCAAAGTCAGCTTCCAAGAATGACCAGGTCGACTTCTACAGCAACTACCTAGCTGTGCCCGCGCGCCGCGACTACGCGGACCCGGAGGTCAGGCAGGGCGAAAAATCGTTCGGCACGCTCGGCGGCGAAGCCAAAAACGCGACCGCAGCGTTCAAGGCGCTCGCGCGCGACAAACGCCAAGCTTTGCTGCGCTTTCTGGGCTCCCTCTAGGCACGCGTCAGGGCCGCCACCAGCTCGGCTTGCGCTGGCAATTTTTCCAGCAGCTCCGCGCGCGAAGGCATGCGAAAATCCGCAAAGTCGAAGCCGGGCGCGACCGTGCACCCGCACAGCGCGAAGCCGTGCGTTCCGGGTGCGACGCGCGCCGCCTGCAGCTCGCCGCGAAGCACGACGTGCTGCGGCCGCTCACCCTGCGCGAAGCCCGCTCCTAGTCGTACTTCGCGGTGCACGCCGTCGCGCGCGAAGCAATGCAGCTCCAGCGCGTCGCCCGCGTAGTGGTGCCACACCTCGTCCGACAACACGACGTGCAACGCCGAAAACTCCTCGGCGCGCAGCAAGAAATAGATTGCCGTCGAAGCGCTGCGCGGCCCACGCCCCGGCATCTCGAACGGCAACGCCTCGCTCCGAAACGTCTCCGCGTAAAATCCGCCCTCAGGATGCGGCCGAAGGCCCAAGCTCTCGATCACCTGCTCAGCGCTAGCCATACCCACCGTCATACAACACCTCGACCCTGGCGCACCTCTGCCCTCACTCTGGCTGGTAGGCCCGGCCTGCGCGGGCAGCTGCCCGCGTGACCCGAAACGGCGCCACTATATCCCCACTGCTCTTATCAGCAAACACAGCATCACCACCCTCACTGCCGTTATCACGCATCCCAGACCAGCCTTTCGCGCCTGACTCCCACGCACCCCTCGCAAATTTCGCACATGCCCTCGACAAACCTTGCATACAGCTCACAGCATAAATGCAAGTTGGGCGGACGGGAGCATGAGACAGATCGCATCTACCAAGATCGCCGGCGATGGCGTGGTGCGATGCATGACCTACGCGAGCGACAGCGGCGTCTATCTGTTCCTTTATGATTCGGTCGCCGATTGCCAATGCAAGGCAGACCTTTGGTTCGAAACGGTCGAGGATGCGCGGGCGCTCTCTCGTGAGCGCTACGGGATTCTCGAACAGGATTGGCGCGAGATCGCCGATCCTCTGCCCGACTGCCAACATGATTGGATCGCAAACGTTCGCGTTAAACGTGACCCCGTTGGAAGCAAACTTTGGGGCCAGTTCGAACAACTGGTTGACGATGTATGGACCCCACTTGCATGACCAACGCTGACCTAGTCTGGAACCGCGCTGCCTTGGAAAATGGCGGGGCAAGCCCTCGTGGCGGCGACAAAGCACTAGCTGCGCTGCTGCTCGCCCATGGTCTAGTCATGAACGGGGGAGTTCGACACGCCTGTTCCTCGCTCGATCCCGAAGAGTTGCAAGCAGCAGCATCCGGTTACCGGTTCTTCGGGTTCGAGGAGATTGCGGCACTCCTCGAGCGGAGTACGTCGTCCGAGGAAAGTGAGTTCGACGACGATGGCGCGGTTGATTCACTCGACCAGGATTACGCGGTCACCATACCAGACGATGGAGTCATTCTTGCGCGCTTCAACGCGGTCTTCGCTGCGTCGCCGACTGTCTTCTCTCCACTTTGAGCGAGCGAACGGCGCACGATTCGACTGAGCCGTAGCGCGCGCGCCACCCAACTCACGCCCTGAGGCGGACCGCTAACAAAATCAGATAGCGTTGCGAGCGGCGTGCTTGAGTAGCGGGGCACCTCGCTTCTGCAGCGCCATCAGGTAGCGAGACTCGTCGTACGGGACGCGCTCGAGCCAGCAGCGATGAAGGATGCGGATCCACTTGAAGGCGAGGGCACGCAGCGCAGCTTGGTGCCGAACGCCTCGAGCTCGGCAGGACTCGTAGAAGGCCTTTGCCCAGAACGAGCGGGGGATGGTCTGGCCGGCCCACTCCACGAATGTCTGCCGCACGAACTTGCTGCACGAGTAGCGCCAATGCACCCACTTCTTGTTGCCGCTCCGTTCCATGACCGGCGCGATGCCCGCGCTCTTCTGCACCGACGAGGCTGTCGGGAAGCGCTCACGACGCGCGCCGAACGCCACCAGCAGCCGCGGAGCGAACGACCGGCTACTTCTTCGAGGAGATTTCGCACTACGCCTACGCGGGCGATACGGCGTTGCACCTCGCTGCCGCCGCGCACGACCTCAGCGTCGTGAGACTGCTGGTGTCGAAGGGCGCGCTCGTCGGCGCGCGCAACCGCCGCGGAGCCGGGCCGCTGCATTACGCGGCCGATGGCGTGCCGGGCTCTCCGGTGTGGAACCCCGAGGCTCAAGCCGCCGTCGTCGCGTTCTTGATCCGTGCGGGCGCGGATCCCAACGCGATCGACAAAAGCGGCGTGGCACCCCTCCACCGCGCGGTGCGCACGCGCTGCTCCGCCGCCGTTCGCGCGCTGCTCGCCAACGGCGCTGACCGACAGCGAAAAAACAAATCCGGCTCGACGCCGCTACAACTCGCCGTTCAGACCACCGGGCGCGGCGGCAGCGGCACGGCGTCGGCGCGCGAACAGCAGCAGCAGATCATCGCGTTACTCGAGGGCGCGACTGACGAGCCAACGCGTTGACGCTGCCATGATCTCGGCGTCAGGGTCGTTCGGAACCGGGGCGCGGCTGACCCGGCACCGCACAATACCCACCTCGCAAGTCGTCGAAACAATTGGCGCGGGCGCGTCGAAGACGCTGCGAGTCGTGCGGCACGGAGCTTGCTGTAACAAGGCTTCATGGCTCATTCGCGCATCGAGCATGAACGTCCGAGTGAATGGCTGCGGTGGCTCGCAGAAGAGCCGGACGCCTACCAGATTTTGGTCGCACAAGCTGGTGGGCTGGCGCGCGCCGCTTACCGTTTGGCGAGCGCGCGTTGCCGTGTGCAGGGCGGCGTCGGCGCAGCGCCCACGCTGCGTGAGCTGCAGGTCGCGGCGCTCGCCGTGGCGCAACAGCTCGGGGTCGCGGAGACGCTACCGATCACGAGCTTGCTCGCCAACGACTGCGAAGAGCAGGGACTGCCGGTGATTCGACCAATGCCGACGCCACCGTCGAGCCGCCGCTCGAGCGTGCCGTCGTTGCGCCGCGCTAGCTGAAGCGAGCGAAGCCTAGTAGCTTTCGCCGTAGATGTGCTCGGGCAGCACGCCGCTTTCGATCAGCAGCGTCGTGCAATCGTTGACCATCGGCGTGTGGCCACAGAGGTAGGCACGCATGCCTGGTCCCAGCACGCGCACCAGCTCCGGGACGTAGGCCTGCACGCGGCCAATCCGACCGGCATAGCCCGTCAACGGCTGCGACTGCGTCGGGAGGTAGCGAAAGCGCGGCTGCTCGAGCGCCAGTCGCGCAAACTCTGCGCCCCAAAGCTCCTCCGAGGCATCACGACAGCCGAACAACAACGTCAACGGAGCGGTCGTGTTGCGCGCTAGCTGATCGAGCACGATCGCGCGCAGCGGCGAGATGCCGGTGCCGGTCGCGACCAACAGCGCGGGGGCGTCTTCTTTCCACACCAGCGCGCCGCTGGGGCCGGTGATCGATACCGTGTCGCCGACCTGGAGCTCGAGCACGGCACCGGCGCTCGTGCCGCGCGCAACGGCGATTTCGAAGCACCCCGGGGCGTGCGCCACCAACGGCGACGCCACCGAAAACGCGTGGCTCGAACCTTCGCCGAGCGTCAGGAGAATGTACTGGCCAGCAGCCCGCGCGAACGGCGCCGAGCTCTTAAACGTCAGGGATTGTACGCGCGCGCTGACGGGCCTAATCGCGACAAGCTCTGCCAAGAAACTGGCCATGAGCCAGGATGTAGCACCGCTGGGCGCCCGCGGGCGAGCGCCTTGAAGGACGCGCCTGGCGCGTGAGAGGATGCGCGTCGGCCGGCGCACTAGCCCGTACCCGAGTAACCCATCGATGAACTTTTTCGGCCACGCCGTGCTGGCTGCCAACCACTTCGCGAGCGTCGCTCGACCGCTCGCAGCAGCCGAGCTTCCGGTGGTGTGCGCGGGCGCCATGCTGCCCGATTTCATCGGCATGCTGCGCCTGGGTCGACCGACGGTTCACGACGCCATTCTGGCGCGTGGCATCGCCTTCCACCACGGCACCGATGAGGTGTTCCACGAGCTGCCGAGCTTCCACCGGCTGTCGCGCCAAGCCTTCGCTTGGCTCTCCGACCGAAGCATGCCGCGCGGCCCCGCTCGCGCCGTGGCGCACATCGGCATCGAGATTCTTCTCGACGAGGTGCTGGCCAGCGACGCTTCCGCGCGCGACGCGTACCGAGCCGCGCTCGGCGTCGCGTTGCCGTCCTTGCTCGCCTTCGAGAACCCCGAGGACGGCGAACGGCTCGCTGCGCTGCAGACCGCGTTGCTGACGCGAGCCGCAACCCAGGTCGACCCCGCGCCCGAGCTGGTGGCCGAGCGGATTGCCCGCTCGCTGGCTGGACGCCCACGCCTAGCCACCGACAGCGCTGGCCAAGAGCTGCTCGGCGGCTGGGTGACGGCGACTCGCCCGCTCGTTGCAGCCGAGACGCCCGAGGTTTTGGCCACGCTCCGCGCACGGCTCGCGAACTTCGGCCGGGCACAGTAGGCTGCGCCTCCCCCATGAACGAGCGCCTGCCGGCCGCCGGTAACATCGCCGCCAGCGTGTTCCAGGATTTGCGGCGCGCGATCTTGAGCGGGGAATTTGCGCCCGGCGAGCGCCTGCCCGGTGAGCGCGAGCTGGCCCAAAAGTACCAGACCAATCGCAACACGCTGCGTGAAGCCGTGCGGCGCCTGGAGCACGCGCGCCTGGTGACGGTACGCCACGGCCAGGGTGTCACCGTCTCGGACTTCCGCAAGACGGGCACGCTCGAGCTGTTGCCGCCTTTCTTAGAGAACTCCTCCGACCTTGGCGAGATCGCGCACCTGCTCGAGGACATATTGCCGGCGCGGCTAATGGTGCTCGAATACGCCACCAAGCTCGCCGCCGATCGCGCCGCGCCGCAAGACGTGGCCCGTATCCGCGATATCACGGATCTACTGATCGCCGCGTTCGACCGCGGTGATCCGGTGGTGATCGCGCACGGCTTTCAGCGTTGGCTCGACGCGCTGATCGACGCCGGTCACTCGGTGGCTGTACGTTGGATCGCCAATCCGTTTCTGGACGCCTACCGCGAGCTACTCGATCGTTTCCCTGCGCTGTGGGTACTGGAGCCGAGCTTCCCGCAGCACCTGCGCGACGTCGCTAGCTCGATCGAGCGCGGCGAAGAGGAGGGCGCGGTCATCGCGCTGCGGGCCTACTACCATCGCGTGGATCGCGCGTTGATGCAGACGCTGTCAGGCGTGATGAAGGCCAAGAGTTAGCTCGCGCTGGGTGCTGGCAACGGTGCGCTCGATTTGGTGCACCAGAACAGCACCGGACCCGAGTCGTGAGCGATGCTAGCTAGCAAATGGGCCGCTGCTTTGGCCGCATAAGTGTCGTCCAGCAGCGCCAGGCCGGCCGCAGCGAAGGCCGCCCGCGCCGCCGTACCGGCTGGCGTCGGATGCGGGTACCCGCGCCCCAACTGGTCGGTGATGACCGACACCGGCAACAGATCGCGCTTGCCGAGCCCGAGCGAAGCGTCGCCGCAGAGCTCGGCCACGCGCGCCAGCACCTTCACGGCCAACGCCAGCACGCGACCGCGCCGCGACAACGGCCAAGCCGCGATCCGCACCGAGCTGAGCGTCGGAGCCGCCGATGAAACGCCAAGTTTTCGGGCCAACGACAGCCCCGCCAGGATACCCGCGCTGGTCGCCGCCGAGCCGATCGGCAACACGATGCGCGTCGGCGCCGGGCACGCCTTCAGTGCCACCTGTTGCGCAAGCTCCAGCCCCGCCGCGACATAGCCCAGTAGGCTCTCCGGGCTGAACGAGACTTGTGACAGCACTCGTGCGCGCTGCGGCTCGTCTTGCCGCCGAACCCGCTCCGCCGCCACTGGCAACAACGACCAGTGCGCAATCTCGACGACGCGCGCACGTTCGCACACGACGCGGTGGCTTTGCTCACCCGCTGCAGTCATCGGCTCGGGAAAGCAGATCGCCCCTGGCTCGAGCCCCACGCGACGGGCGTGCAACGCCGTCGCCACCGCGAAGTTCGAGCCGGTGGCGCCAGACGAGTAGACGCGCGTAGCGCCGCTTTGTTGAACTTCGGCCAAGACGTGCTCGAGCAGGCGCAGCTTGTTGCCGCCGTAAATCGGCGACGATAGGTCATCGCGTTTGAGCCAAAGCTCGCCCGCGAGCGCGGCGCCGGACAGCACGCGCGTGGCGTCTTCGACGGGCGTGGGAAAGACCCCGAGCGACACCCAAGCCACGCGCCCGCGCAGCGTTGGCAACAAATCGAACAGCGCGCTCATCCGGACCGCATCTCTGCTGCCGCAAACGGTACTACTGCTCTTGAGTCCACTGTTCTTTTGTTCAAAGAGATGCTAACGACCGAAGGCGATGCAGCGGCTTCGAGCGCTGCATCGCGGCAGGAGAATGGCAAAATCTGCAAAGGTATCGCGGGGTTCCGTGATCAAGCCGGGCCCGAGCAAGCGCTCGAAGACAGTGGCGAAAAAGACTTCGAAGCCGCTCGTCCGTTCAGCAACGGCCGCCAAGAAGGCGCAGCGTCCCGCGACCGCGAAGAAGGCCCAGCCAACTCGCCCGGTCGTGAAGAAGACGAAGCCCAAAACAGCTCCGGCAGCGAAAAAGCCCCAACCCCGCGCTCTCGCGCCAAAGCCGGCGCCGGCAGCGAAGAAGCCCGTGCCCACGCCCAGCGTGCAAAAGGTCCGGCCAACGCTGGTCGCGGCGGCGTCCCCTCTCTTACAAGCCCTCAGCGCGCAAGAGCAGCGCGCTCTGAGGCAAGCGTTTGCCGGCCAGGCAACGCTGCTCGAGAGCTCACCGCGCGCGCGCGATGCCGCACTGTTCGCGGCTGCCGCCGGCGTGGCCCAGCACCCGGTGCTGGTCGCGTCACCGTTAGCTGCCGAGCTGTTCCAGCAAGCTTCGCGCACACCGGGGCTCGACGTCGTGGCGTTCGGCGGCTTCGCTCCCGGCGCAAGCGCGGCAGCCAGCCTGAAGCGGGTACTGCGCGGCGGCTCGCTACTGGTGATGGTCGAGCCGACGCAACTGTTCGATGCCGCGCTGCGACAAACCTTTGCCAAGGCGCCGCTCGCGCTGCTCGGCATCGCGGCCGCGCACGCGTGCTCGGAGCACGCGCATGAGCTGTCACCGGCCTACCTCAGTCTGCGCGAAGCGCTGAGCGCGTTTGCGGCGCCGGTCTTGGCAACGTGCACCAGCACGTCAGCGCGCGTGGTCGAGCAAATCACCGATGCGATTGGCGGTAGCGCGAGCTCCGTCATCCGCGCGGAGGGTCCGGAGCTTTATCGCAGCGCCCAGGTCGTGCGCGCTGCCGAGCGAAAGGCAGCCTTATTCAAGGCCGTTTTGAGCTACGGCGCGCCCGGCATCGTGCTCACCGCAACGTCGCAAGAGGCGGACAGCGTGTTCGCCGAGCTGAGTGCGCGCCACGTGCCGTGCGTGCGCTCCCACGCCGGCATGGCGCCGGCGGAGCGCAGCGCCGCCTTGGCGCGGTTCGCAGAGCCGCGGGAACGGCTGGTGCTGGTCACGCAGAGCCCGCACGCCAACGCCTCCGGTCTCGCCGGCTGCCCGGAAGCGAACCAAGGCCTGAGCAGCGTCGCGCCGCGGCCAGATTTGAGCTTCGTGCTCCACTACCAGGCACCGCTCTCGCCCGAGCAACAGTTCGAAGATCTGGCGTGGTTGCCGGCCGGCGCGTGCTCGCTGGTGCTGGCTGATTCGAGCGACGCCGCGCTCGTGCAAGCGTTGCTCGCCCAACAACGCATCAAGCCGGCGGCGATCGAAGCGATGGCCCAGGCGCTGGTTCAAGCCCCGGCGGATCGGCCCGCCTACGCCGACACACTCGCGCTGCGCGCCGGCACGAGCCGTCGCAGCGCCGAACGCGTGCTGAGCGCTTTTGCGGATCGCAATTTGATCACGCGCGATAGCGGGCAGATTTCGCGGCGCGTGAGCCCGGAGCAGCTGGCGGCGGAAGGCCGGCTGCTCTCGGCACGTTTTGCGGCCCTACGCGCCGCCGACAGCGGGCGGGCCGAGGTGGTGGCGCGCTACGTCACGAGCCGGCACGGCGCCGTGAGCAGCGCGCCGCCGGTCTCGGCCACGGTTTTCAGGACTTAACAGCGTCATAGCGGCGCAGCTCGCACTCGATCGCGCCGTTGAACACGAGCAAGAATTTGTCGGCTCGGATCGGCAAATCGAAGGACCGCGGCACGATCAGCGCGCGCTGATAGCCTTCGAATCGCCGCAACCCCGCCGAAAGCTCGCCCGCCAAATCGGAGCTGCGACTCAGGCGCTCGCCGTACGGCGGATTGCTCACCAAGCCACCGCGGTCGGCACTCGGTACGGCGCTCGACAGCGGGGCGAGCCGCAAGTTCACGCGCAGCCCAGCTTGCTCGGCGTTGGCGCGCGCCGCCTCGAGGGCGACCGGATCGCTGTCGGAGCCGATCAACGACAGGTCGAGCGGCCGCGCCATGCTCTGCGCCTCTTCGCGCAGCTCGCGCATTGTCTTGGCTGCCGTGGCGTCGAAGTCGGCCCAGCGCTCGAAGCCGAACTCGTTGCGCGAGAGACCAGGCGCGCGCTCGGCCGCCCACAGCCCGGCTTCGATCAACAGCGTACCGGACCCGCACATAGGATCGACGAGCGGACTCTCGCGATCCCAGCCCGAGTAGCGCACGAGCGCCGCGGCCAGCGTCTCTTTGATTGGCGCCACGCCTTGCTGCTTGCGAAACCCGTGTTCGTGCAGCGAATCGCCCGAATAGTCGAGGTAGATGGTCGCGCGATCTTTCACCAGATGCACGAACAGCTGCACGTCCGGCGCGCGACGGTCAACGTTGGGACGGGCGCCTAAATGCTCGCGCAGCTGGTCCACGACCGCGTCTTTGGTGCGCTGAGCGATGTACTGAGTGTGGGTCAGGCCACTCGAGCGACACGCCGCGCGCACCGCCAACGTGTGCTCGGCGTCGAGCACGCGCCGCCAATCGACCGCGCGGACACCAGCGTACAGCGCGTCTTCGTCTGGACTCTCGAACTCGGACAGTGGCTCGAGCACGCGCTGGGCGATGCGCGACCACAGGCATGCCCGGTACGCATCACGGACATCGGCACCAAAATGCACGCCACCGCGGTCCGCCCGAACGCGCGACAGCCCGAGCTCATTGAGCTCATCGCGTAAGAGCGGCTCCGTGCCCTTGGCGGCAGTGGCGAAGAACCTAGGCTGCAGGCGATGACTTTTTTCCGACATCAAGCGACCGCTTCTAGCCTTGAATGTGCATCGTGCGCGTGAGCTTGCGTACGGCGCGCTGCACCGATTCGTCGGTGGTCAGCTGATCGATCTGGGTGAGCGCCGCCCAGCGCGCATCCACGACCTCGTCGTTGGTCACGATGCTTCGCGTGGGTGACTGAAAGCAAAAGCGCACATCGAAATGCTCGTGCGGTGGTTCGTTCTTGCGCGCCGGGATGGCGTGAATGTCGATGTCGAACACCGGGTTCTCCGCGTGGGGCGGCAGGGTGAGCCCGACTTCTTCCGCGACCTCGCGGCGGGCGGCGGCCGCCAAGCTAGCGTCGGTTGCCTCGACGTGGCCGCCCGGCTGCACCCAGATGCCGAGCTTCTTGTGAAAGATCAGCAGCAGGGCGTCGCCCTCCGGTGACAGAACGAAGCCGCTGGCAGTCAGGTGACCGGGCAGGAACTGATTCCGGGAAACCGGCGCGGCAGTCGCGAGCAGCTGCAGCATGCGCTGCTGATAGCCGCGCTCCCGGGGGTCCTCCGGCCGGTAAGCGGCGATGCTGGCTCGAGCGGCGTCTAGAATCACGCGCCCTTGTTCATCAAAGCGCGGCCTGCGGCAAACGCATTTGCTCTCTCACCGCACTCACGGCAAAGCACCGGTTTTTTTCGGTCGAATTTTCGGGCCTGGCGTGACTGTACTGATGACGCTGCCGACACGCCGGGGGCAAGCAGGCCTTACCCACCCCACAGAACGGCCGCTTCTCGATGCAAGGCAGCCCCCTACACCCGCTCACTCGAACGCCATGCAAGCGCGCGCCCACCTGAAACTGATCGTCTCCGAAGCTCCCCGCGAAGAGCAAGACGACGTTTCGCAAGACCGCATGTCGATGGTCCAACCGGTGAGCAGCGCGCGGCTGCGGTGGCAGTGGCTGCGCGCGCACCTCAGTGTCGTCGCGCTGTGGTCGGCGTCGGCCGTGCTGCTGTCGGTCGCCGGCATGGTCGCCCTCGGCTGGCTCTGATTTTTCTTTAAACAAAAGTGCCAAGGTGCGGTGCTCTCGGCACAAACACCTGCGTACATGCCCGTCCAAACTCGTCTGCAGGTTTCTAGCGGTTGCTTGGTGGTCCTCACCGCGCTTGTGGTGGCAGCCAGCGCCTGTGGCGACGGCGCGGCCGCGCCAGGCAGTCCTGCGGGCCAAGCCGGCGCCGCTGCGGGTGGCTCCAGCGCTGGCTCGGGCGGTCCGGGCACGGCAGGTAGCCCGACTGCTTGCACGCCCAGCGTTGGCGGTCAGCCGGCAAGCGCCGAGCAAGCGGGGTCGAGCGGACAAGCCGGAGCTGCAGCCGGAGCCAGCGGACAAGCTGGCGGCGGTAGCGGCGCAACAGCCGGAAACGGCGGAAGCAGCCCGGTCGATGACACCGCAGCCTTGGCGCCGCTGAACGGCTACCAGCTGCTCGATCCGTGCGATCTCACCAGTTACCAGGTCCAGTCAGATCCGGGAGCGGTTTGCCCGCAGCTGACGGCGGTCAAAAACCAGCAAGTCTCGAAGAAAATCGATGGCGATCCCAACGTGACGTACGACGTGACGCTGCGCGTGCGCGGCATCATGGAGGGTTATTGGTACGACGGCGGCACGCTCGATCCAACCAGCAAGACATTTTACACCGGCGGCGTGCCGACTGTCGGCGGCTTCGCTTCGGCGTGCAAGAACAAGGCGTCCGAGCTCCCGTTTCAGTTGCCGGCCGAGGTCTCGCCGACGGACAGCTGCTTCAACGGCTTCAACGTGTTCGCGATGACCGTCTCGGCGCCAAAGCAGCACTACTACCTCAACTACACCGCCGAAAAGAACGGCGACCGCCCGCCGCACGCCGTGTACCAGCAAGACTACACGGTCACGATCAAGCTTCAGGGCCAGGCCACGCTCGACTTCTACATCATCGGTTCAGATGAGCATCAGTGTTACAACCACGACAAGGTCATCAGCGGCGTGACCTTGGCCTCGAGCCCCTACATCGGCGAATTCGTCCAATTCGACGTCCTCAAAGTCGCCCGCACACCGTAACGACTCGAAACCCGAGACAACAGGGAGTCGGGGAGCCGGGGAGGCAGCGAGAAGAGAATTTTTTGGGGATGGACAGCTAGCCCGACGCAACGGGCACGCGTCGGGGCCTCGATAGACTCCTCGAATAACCAACCTCCCTGAACTCCCCGGCTAGGAAGAAACTGGCGGCGACGCGCCCCAGCGATACCCGTTTCGTCCCATCAGGGCGGCGGCCGTGCCGCCATCCGGGACTCCCTGTGAAAATCTGGGAGCCGTTCGTCGAGGCCAGGTGACGGAGCGGCCGCCAGCTGCCGTGGGGCCGCCAAGTGTGTCCCCGGCCTGAACTCGGCATTTCACGGGCCTCTCGCGCTGGCACGCGCCTCGCAAAGATGTCGACACATGAACGCAGCAGGCTCAGCCGCGCAGGTCATCTGCGGCACCCCGACCGGCATCGCCACGGCGCACGCTTCAGTCTTAATCGGGCTCGAGGCGCATCCGATTCGAGTCGAGGTGTCGTGCACGCGCGGTCCGGCATTTTTTCAGATGGTCGGCCTGGCTGAAGCTGCGGTGCGCGAGTCGAGCGTCCGCGTGCGAGGCGCCTTGTCGCGGCTCGGCGTGTTGATCGACGGTTACGCAGTGACTGTGAATTTGGCGCCGGCTGATTTGCGCAAGAGCGGCGCCGCGCTCGACGTCGCGATCGCGCTCGGCGTGTTGGCCGCCGTCGAGGTGCTGGATCCGTCGACGCTCGACGGCGTGCTCTTGATCGGTGAGCTGGCGCTCGATGGCTCGTTGCGCGCGGTGACCGGTGTGTTGCCACGTCTCGACGGCGCCGAGCGGCGCGGCATCCAGACCGCGATCGTGCCGCGCGGCAACTCCGCGGAGGCCGGCCTGGCGCGCGGGGTGAAGGTGCTGGTGGCCGAAACGCTCGAGCAAATCGTGCTGCATTTGACCGGCCGCGTGATGTTGTCTACCGCGCCACCGACGCGGTTCGTGCCCGAACCGACTAACGTTTCCGGCGATCTGTCGGAGGTGCGCGGTCAAGCCAGCGCCCGACGCGCGCTCGAGTTCGCAGCGGCTGGCGGTCACAACCTGCTGTTCGTCGGGCCGCCCGGTAGCGGCAAGACACTGCTCGCGCGGCTCTTACCGACAATCCTGCCGCCGCTCGAGCTCGACGAAGCCGTCGAGTGCACCGCGATTCATTCAGTCGCTGGCACATTGCGCGCCGACATCGGCATCGTGACGCAGCGTCCGTTTCGCGCGCCGCATCACTCGGTCAGCGAAGCCGGCTTGGTCGGTGGTGGTGACGTGCCGCGCCCCGGAGAAGTCAGCCTGGCGCATCACGGCGTGCTGTTCCTGGACGAATTGGCCGAATTTCGCCGCGCCGCGCTCGAAGCGCTGCGTCAACCGCTCGAAGACGGCAAGGTGTGCATCGCTCGGGCGCGCGCTCGAGCTTGGTTTCCGGCGCGCCCGCTGGTCGTCGCGGCCGTGAACCCCTGCCCTTGCGGCCACTTCGGTCACCCGCGCTTGGCGTGCCGCTGCTCGGAAAGTGTGCGCGAGCGGTACCGCGCACGCTTGTCGGGCCCGCTGCTCGATCGCATCGACATTCACGTCAATGTACCGCCGGTCGACGTCGCCGCGCTCGTGCGCAAAGGAGGCGGGGAAAGCTCGGCGGTCGTACGCGCCCGCGTCTTGCGCGCCAGAGCCGTGCAGCGCGAACGCGCCCAGACGCTCGGCCTGCGAGCCAGCGTCAACGCCGCCTTACCGGCCGCCGACCTCGAACGCATCGTCGCGCTCGATAGCGAGAGCCGCCGACTGATCGAAGGCGCCGTCACGCAGCTTGGCCTCTCGGCTCGCGCCTTCACCAAAGTGCTGCGCGTCGCCCGCACCATCGCCGATCTGGAAGGCGAAGAGCACGTTCGGTCGCTGCACGTCGCCGAAGCGATTCAAGGGCGGATTTTGGACCGCGAAGTGCGGCGCTAATGGCTCCTTAGGGTCCGCGAATGGCTAAGTCATTTTGGCGCGGGTCTTGCTCAACCCCGGAGGATGATTCGGGTCGGGGTGCGGGCGAAGGTGCAAAGCGCGGTGCGGGCCATGAAGCGCGCCGAGCTGACGGAGGATCCTCTCGAGCGATTGGAGCTTGCTCGAAGCTCCACGCTCGAGCTGGTTGCGGCGTACGAGCTCACCCGTGTTGACGACCCGGCACGGCGGGCATCGCTCGAGCAAGCACTAGCGCGAATCGCTTCGTTGCCTGACGGGACGCCGCACGCGGCGGCGCTGGCCAGGTTACGCGAAGGGCACGTCACGACCGAAACGAAGCTGGAATACGAACGGCAGAACAAGACCAAGCCCGCGTACTCGATCAACGCCGCCGTACCCTAGCTTCGTTCGGCTCGGTGCACATGCTAGGAGGGGTGAGACCGGATGCTGACCCCGAAAGTTCGCCTGGCACTGTGCGTTTCGTGCTTCGCGCTGGGCACGTACTGGGTCGCCGTCGGTCGCTACGCGGGGCTCTTGTTTCTAGTGGCGTCGGCCTACCTGGCCTACGGCTATTTCAAGTACGGCACGGTGTGGCTGGCGTTCCGAGAAGTGGCGCACGGCCGCATGGAACCGGCGGCGCAGCTGCTCGCCAAGGTGCAAAGCCCGGACGCGCTCGGCTCACAGGAGCGCGCGTATTTCGAGCTGGCGTGGGGCTTGGTGTGCGCGTCGCGCGCGGCCAACGCGGACGCGGAAGCGCACCTGAAGCTCGCGCTCGGCAACGAGCTCCGCACCGACAACGACCGCGCATTGGCCGAAGCGGTGCTGGCGCAGCTGCTGCTCGCGCGCGACGCTCGCGCCGAAGCCGCTGAGGTTTTGGCCAAAGCCTCCGGTCGGGCTTGTCGGCCATCGATCGCCGAACGCATCAAGACGATGCGCGAGGAATTGTCCGGGTCCTGACGCCGCAACCGAGGCCCGACCCGCGCAGGTCAAGCCCCCGCGGACACCGAGCATCAGCGGCGACGGCAGCTTGACGATCGACGCCGGCGGCGCGCACTCGGAAACGCATTCGCTACGCGGGCGCGGCAGCGGCATCAGCCACGTTTCTGGTGCTAGCCGGTGATTTTCTGCGCGTCGCGGCGGCGCCGCTCGATTCGGGTCGATTCCGGCGCTTTTCTGGTACCGGTTCCAGGTTGCCCGAAATTCTTCGATGAGCGGCGAGAAAATCGACGATCCGCTCGTTCCGAACCAGCAGAAGACCGCGGCAAACCGCATGACGCATGGCAGGGTTGCTGATGATTCGCAAGCGGTTCGAAAAGACGCTTCGCCTTTCAGCCTCCCCATGACGAACAAGCTCTTTCGCCTCGCGGCTTCCGTTTCCTGGCTCTTGGTACTCACCGGGCAGCTCACCGGCTGCGACAGCCCTGGAGATGTGCCGTGCGCTGACAGCACGCAGTGCGCCGTCGGCCAGACTTGCGCTTCGGGTAGCTGCGTGCCGGCACAACGGCAGACGCCGACGGCAGGCGCGGGTGGCAGCATCGCTAGCCCCGGCGCGAGCGGCAGCGGCGGCGGGAACGCGAGCGGTACCTCGAGCGGCGGCGCCAACCCGGGCGGCGTTGCCAACCCCGGCGGCGGTGTCACCAGCGCAGGCGCGAGCGGCAGCGCTGGCTCGGTCAGCTCCGGCGGCCACGGCGACACCACCGGTACAGCAGGTTCGGGCCAAAGCGGTACCGCAGGCAACAGCACCGGCGGCACGAACGGCGGCATGAGCGGCGGCGGGACAGCGGCGGGCGGCAGCCCGAACACCGGCGGGCAGTGCAAAGACGACTTCTGGGCCGCAGCCAACAATGGCTCGGTGACTCGCTACGACTTCAAGCAGGGCACGTCCCTGCCCGCCTGCACTTACGTCATCACTCACACCGGCGGCGGTAGCGACGGCGACTGGGATACCGTCGAGGGCATTTCCACCGGCGACGGCGGCTACTTCGGCGCGATGAACACCACCGACTACGCGCAGGGCGCAGCTTGCGGCGCCTGCGTGGAAGCCAGTTACGGCGGTCGTCAGGTCGTGCTGACAATCGTCGATGAGTGCCCGGTCGGCTCGAACCCCAAGTGCACGAAGGGGCACATCGACTTGAGCCGCAAAGCGATTCGCCAGCTGGAGCCGAATAGCAGCATGGAAGACTTGCACGGCATTTCGTGGCGCTACGTAAAGTGCCCGGCTACCGGCAACGTCAAAGCCCGCCTGCATCCGAATCAAAACGCCGATTGGCAGCCGGTCGTGATCGAAAACGGTATCTACCCGCTGAAGAGCGTGACCTTGAACGGCATGAACGCCAGTCGCGCGGGCAACACCTCGGGCGGCAACGGCTGGGTCGTTTCCGGCAAGCAGACGCCGTACTCCGTGAAAGCCACTGACGTGAACGGCAGCGTCGTCAGCTTCGACTTCAGCGGTGGCACCAGCTTGAAGGACGTCGGCGTGCAGTTCACCTGCAAGTAGCCGACGCGCAGTCGCACCACGCCACTGCGTTATCAGCTGCGGCTTCGAACGGTTCGAGGCCAGCGGCACCCTGTACCAGCCGCGCGTCACGACCGCGCTGCTGTGAGGCGAGCCTACTGCACGACCAGCGAGACCACCGAGCACGCTATGCCAAAGCCGTCGATCGCGCCGCCGGCGTTCACTTGTTGTGAGACCGCGACCTGACCTGCGGAGCATGAGATAGCGGTGAAGGCACTGCCGCCGGCGGGTCCACCGATCGAGCCCGAGTCCGACGCGGTCCCGATGCTGAGCTTGAAGTTGGGAGCCTGGCCACCGACGCTGAGCGGCGCGCATCTGAATTTCAGCGAATCGACATAGCCGCCGCTCGTGCCCGCGAACCCGACCACGACTTGATTGGCCGGGCAGAGCGCGCTTTGCGCCGTAGACTGCGCCACCATCCGTACCGGGAGCGTGCCAGCTTGGCTGGTCGTGACGGCGTACGGCGCGGCGGACCCGAGCGCGAGCTTCGCGCAAACGCCCGCGACGCTGCGCAGGTAAGTCTGGTCGCTGCCAACGCTGCCGTCGAAGCCGATCAGCACTTGGCCGGCGGGGCAAGCGTCGTCGTAGGGGGTTCCGCCACCACCGGGAGCTTGCTTAGCAGTCGCATTTTTGGTGGCGTTCACGCTGAGCGACGTTGGCTTGACGGTCGACGGCATGCCACCTGCGCCAGCATTGCCAGCCGAACCCGCAGCACCGCCGTTACCCGCGACGCCGCCCGCGCCCGCGCTTGCAGCACCGCTCGCACCAGCGCTACCGGACGCACCTGCGATTGCTCCGCCCACGCCGGCACCGCCAGAAAGGGCGCCGCCGACGCCTGCCGTCGCGCTAGCAGTGCCGCCGGCACCTGCCCTGCCGCCGCCATCGACACCAGCGCTGCCTGAGTCGGAGCCGCCTGTGTCGGAGCCACCCGTGTTGGTGCCGCCCACCTCGACCGGCTGCTCCAACGTCGGTTCAACACCGGTGGCGCAGCCAAGCGCCGAGACGAGCAGCAGGCATACCGTCGCGCGAGCCCGCTTCATTCTTTGTCCAGTTTAGCCCTCGCCCACCGCGTTGCCACGCCTCAATCGGCACTTTCCACGATCTCCAGTCAGCTAACAAGCGTTCGCAACGAAGGCGCTTAGCTAACCACTGCATCCCAGACTCAGCGACGCGCGCGCACCTCACCTTACTGTCGGCGGACGATTCCGAGTTTTGCCGGAGCTAAGTTCTCGCACTGCGAAGCCTACTTCCACACTTGACGTCGGGGTGCGGGCTGGTGGCGAGTGGTGGGCAAGTCGCACCATCGGCGCAGTCTTCGCCGCGGTCGACCAACGCTCCTTCACGCACTCGCGATACAGCGCTCCGCCCAGGCACTCGCGATCACCTTCGCGACATTCGGAATCGCAGTAGCCCAGCGCTGGTCCATCGAGCTCCCCGACCTGCCGGCACGTGCCCGCGCAGCCTTCTGGCAAGCGAAGCAAAATGCCCACCAGGCGGCGGCGCAGCTGCTCGGGACCGACGCACACGCCGCCGCGCGCTTCGGCCAGATCGAGCCCGCTCTGTTGCCACCACCAACAAGCCGGGTCGACGCAGGCCGCCCAGGGCGTCTCGTCGCCGGCGTCGAACACTGCACAATAGGAGGAGGTACCGCTCTCGGAGTAGCCGCCACAACTCTGCGACGGCCCCCAAACCACCTCGGGCGTGCAGCGCTGGAATCCAAGCTGACCATGACAACGAGTCTGCCCAGAACGACATTCACCATCTGGACTGTTGTGGCCTGCGTATGTCGCCGTCGTCGGCCACGGAGTGGCGCACGGCGCCGCTGTCGAGCATCGGTTTTCTCACCACCGTAGGCGCCAACGCCAACCTGCCCAGCGCGGACCGTGAAGCCGTGGTCGCGTTCGTCAACTCGCTGTAACCCTCACGCCCAACAAACCAAGGGTTGCGGTCATCGGCGGCCCTGGTGCTTTTTTGCGCGCCCGCGCAGATGGCCCCAGCCTTGCACTGCGGCTCCCTACCTTGAAAAGGAGCAGCGAAATGATGCTTACGAAGACGCAGTGCCGCAGGGCAGCTTGGCTCGGGTGTGGCGCTTTGGCGCTAATGGTAGCTGCCTGCGCGGACGATAAAGCGCCGGCAAAACAAGCCTCGGATTTGACTCCAGCGGCGAGCGCCGAGCCGGCTGCTAGCCAGGACGTCGGTAAGGGCGGCACCGCAATCCACCTTTCGGACGAGATCATGGCCGACTGCCGTTTCCCCGCCAGTCCTGGTGAGCTGCCGCAGTTCGACGTCGACCAGGCCACGCTCCGGCCGCGCGGGCGAGACATCTTAGCCGATGTAGCCAACTGCATGAAGGACGGCCCGCTCCAGAATCGGACCATCACCATCATCGGTCGTACCGACGCGCGCGGTACCGAAGCGCATAATCAAGTGCTCGGTGGTAGCCGCGCCGATGCGACGCGCAACTACCTGAAGGGCAAAGGCGTTTCCGAAAAGAAGATGCTCGTCGTCTCGCGGGGTGAGCAGGGCGCGACCGGCGATGACGCGCAAGGCATGGCGCTCGATCGTCGGGTCGACTTGGTGTTGGGCGACGCTACCGAGCGCAGCAACATCTCCGAACACCCCGCTGCCAACTCGCCCAAGGCTGCGTCGACCAACGGCGCGGCCAGCTACGCCGACCAAGTCGAGGGTGGCCCAGCCAGCGGCCACGTTACCGGCAGCTCGGGGCCAGGCACCGCCAGCGGCACCAGCAAGTGAAGGTTGCGCGGCTTGGTGGACGAGTCAGCGACTCGTCCACCAGGCGCGAAGCTCTTCGAGCTCGATCCTGCCGTTCTTATCCGCGTCGATGTCAGTAAACGCAGCGCGGACTTGCGCGTGACCGTAGCCCAGTCCGAGCGCGTCCAGGAGCTGGACAAACTCGGCTTCGTCAATCGTGCCGTTGGCATCCCGGTCAACCCCCTCGAAGCGGTCGCGCAGTGGATCGATGCTCATGGCGGCAGACTACGCGGCTTCAGCGCACCGACCAACCGTGGCTCTGCTTGGTGTCGGCTGTGCATTGGTGCTGGGCGGCGTGTCCACGTGATCCTCAGCGATCTCGAGCCTGCCAACGCCGAACGTGCCTGGTTCATGGCGTCTGTAGCTCGGCGTCGCGTGAGGACAGCTCGAACAGGTAACGGCGTCGGCGCAAGGCGCTGCGTTGGGCCAGCCGTTTCCACACCAAGTACGACGCGAGCTGAACTACGAAGAATGCTGCCGGAATCAGGGCAATTCGGAGCGAGTCACCAGCGCTCAGGTGGGACGCAAAGGCACTGATGACATCGATTGTGAATCCCGCGTACGCCCACTCTTTGAGCGTCGGCGAGACGCCAGTGACGATCGCGGCAATTCCGAGCAGCTTGGCCACCCCCAGAATTTTCATGAAATAAATCGGGTAACCCAGCTCGACGATCGTCTGCGTCATGCGCGGCGCTTCGCTCAAGTACTGCAGCGCTGCCCAACCTTGACCCAGCAGAAATAGCGAAGTGACGAGCCAATAAAACAGCCTGAGGCGCTTGCTTTGCGACCGAGTCATCGGGCCTGCTCCAGCACGAAACGTGCCGAAGGTCAGCGCGCCCGATACTCGGATTCGGTCAGGTCATAGCTCACGCTGTCGCGGTAGCGACCTTGGACGGCGACCCCCCAGTGTTTCGTCCAGCGCGTCGCGAAGTCCCGTAGCGTGCCCCTGCGGGTCGTCGGGGGGCTTGGGAGACTGTCCCGGTCTCGTTCGGCGCGGATTCACAGGCTCAGCCCGTGTGATGCGCAAATGCTGATGTCGCTCCGCCATCCCCTCCCGCTTCCTCCCTTGGAACTATTTCTTCGTTACCCCGCGTCGCGCAGCCTCACGCTCTTGAGCGCGATCAAGCAGATCTTCGGTGACGAACTGCCGGCCGCCGAGCACCATGTTCTTGATCGCACGAACCAGCACGCGCTCGATGTCCGCGTGTGCCATGCCAGCGAACCGCTCCAGGAAGTTTGGGCGGTCCAGCGGCAGATCCGCCCGGACGGCGCGCAGCTTCCCCTGCACGAGTGAACGAATCTGGGGCGGTGTTGGGCGATCGAACAGCAGCACATCGTCGAAGCGGCGCCAAAGCGCGCGATCCAACAACCCCTGGTGGTTAGTGGCGGCGATCAGCAGGCTCGGCCCGCGGTAGGCGTCCAGCATCTGCAAGAAAGCGTTGATCACTCGCCGAAGCTCACCATGCTCGCCGCGGTCTTCGCGCTCTTTGCCCAGCGCGTCGAACTCATCGAACAGCACTACCAATCGATGTGCCTCGACGAAGTCAAAGACTTTTCGCAGATTGGCCGCGGTCTCACCGAGGTACGAAGACACGACGGCGTCCAGGCGCACTGTCGCCAGATCAAGACCGAGCTCGTTCGCCAGCGCCAACTTGGCCGCGCCAGCGCGCCGAGCGGCGGCGTCCTCCGAGAAGCGCAGTTCGTAAATGCAGTAGGTGTACAAACTCGCGCAGGCGCGCGTGCGGTGTAGGCCGCGCGCCTCGACCTCGGCCAGGTGAGCCAGCAGCGCTGCAAATAGCTGATGCGACTTTCCAACCAGGCCGCGGGTGTTGGCGAGCAGCTCGCGATCGGAAAGGTGAGCCAAACTGCCATCACCGCCCGGAACGAGCTTGGCAACGCCATCGCTGAGTCGCGTGGCGCCGTGCATGGTGCTTTGCATGACTCACGCTACACCCGACATTTTCGAGCCCCTGCGCGCCTGCCCCGACCGCTTTCAGGAACCGAATGCGTTTTGAGTCGTCTCGCATGCGACAGGCGCTTTGCCGGCCGTTTGCGCCGCCCTGCGTCCCGCAATTTCACCGCCCTACGCCGTCGTGCGCACCTCGCTCCCAGATTCCGTCAACACAAATCGGCGCGCGCGGTGACGCAAAGCGAGCGGCTCGCTGCCGTAGTCGCCGCCCAGGTGGGCGGCGTCGGCACACACGCGACCCGGCCTCCCCGTCATCCAACCCGCAACGATGCGGGCGATTCGCGTCGCCAGAGTCAATAAGCCCGGCTCTTCAACAAACAGTAACGTCCTTCGTCGAGCACTGCCGCGCCGAGCAAGCTTCAGCCGGCGCTGGTGCTGCTTTTCTCGAAGGCTTTTCCGTCAGGAGTCTCGAGACGACAAGTGGTAACGCAATAGTAGCCGTCGCTCGTGGGAAACCGCATACTGAGGCGCGCGAACCGGAGACCGGCGACCGCGAAGCCCTCGTTCTCCAAGATCTCGACGAACTTGGCGCGCAGGCCTTCGCAAGCCAAGCGAAGCGGCGGATCGACCGAGGCCAACGCAAGCGGGAACGGCGCCAGCAGGTCGAAGGCGAGCTCGCCGACGCCCGCCGTTTGCGCGGCCCGATAGGCATGCGGGTGCAGCCAGCTCAGGCTGCTGGCGGCGTGATGCGCGACATTGTGCGCGACCGAGCTGAGCACGCGCACAGTCGCCACTAGCTCGCGTCCTTCCAAACCTCTTCCGCCAGCTCGCCCAGAATCGACTCAAGCTTGCCGTCGAACACTTTGTTCAAGCGGGCGAAGCCGCCGCCGGTTTTGAATTGGCCGGAGTCGAGGGAGGTGGGGTCGACGACGGTTTCGAGCTTGACCTGCTTGGCGATGCGGTCGAGCCACTTGGATTGTGGGTCGGTGAAGTGGTGTGTCTTGCGGAGGCGCTGCACGGCGTGGTCGACACGCTCGGCGTAGGGCAAGAGCGGCGCGCCGAGAGCAAGCTGGCGGATGTAGCCGACGATGGTGGCGGCGATGTCTTCGTTCCTCTGGTCGCGCCACGCGCTCTGCACTGATTTTTCGCTGTAACCCTCTTGATCCAGGGCCAGCTTGAGCTTGCGCAGATCTTCGCGCGTGAGGTCGCGCGGGCGCTGCTGCACGACGAGCAACGCGGGCAAGGTGTTGAGGTTGTTCTCGACGAAGCTGCGGAAGGACTCGAGAAAGTCGCTCGGGCGGCGATTGCCGTGCTTGCCGTAGCCGTGGCTGACTTCGCGGACTTCGTCGACACGCTCGGAGATGACCATTTTGTACGTGCCACCGCCGGTCGTGCGGTCGAGGAAACCGGCGAGTGCCGGATGCTGCGTCAAGTACTCGGCGGCGTCGCCGACGCTGGCTTTCTTGAGGAACTGCGCCAGCTCCTTTACGTCCATGTCGGCCGCGACGGCGAAGCGCTCGGCGGCATCGTCTTTCAAGGCGCGCTTCTTGCGCTGTAGCTTAGCGAGAAACTCGTCCAGGGCGGCGCGTCGGAATTCTTCTTCCTTGCCCTCGACAACTTCTTTCACGAGCTGCTCGAAGCTGACGAGCGGATTGACGACGACCGGTTTCATGTCGGTCACGTCTTTGAGTGCGCTGTAGAGGTCGACGGCGTCGAAAATGCGGAAGCGCTCTTTGCCGATGTCGGGACAAAGTCGCGTGGCGCGCCCGATCATTTGCTCGTACAAGATGCGGCTGCGTACACGCCGCAGAAAGACGAGATTGGCAATCTTGGGTACGTCGATGCCGGTCGTGAGCAGATCGACGGTGACGGCGATGTTCGGGTTGCGCTCGTTGCGGTAGCGCGTGATCGCTTCCAGCGGCCGATCGGTCGCGCCGGTGATCTTGGCGACGGCGTCGTCATCCACCGAGCCGTATTTTTGGTTCAACGCCTCTTTGAAGTGCAGCACGACCATGTCGGCATGTTCATCGGTGGGGCAGAAGACGAGGGTCTTCTCGTCCTGTTCAGGGTCGATGTGCTTGACCACTTCGCCGATGACCGCACGATTGAAGGGCTCAGTGATAACCCGGCGGTTGAAAGCGTCGACGTCGAATTGGATTTCGTCGGCCAGCTCTTCCTTCTTGACGGTCTGTGTCGAGCGGTCGAGCACCAGCACTTCTTCGCGCGCTTGGTAGTGGATGCCATCCTGCGCGAGCTTGGTCACGATCCGGATCGGCGGCTCGTGGTCGACGAGAAATCCATCGATGACGGCTTCGCGATACGAGTACGAGTAGATGGGCGAACCAAAGACTTCTTTGGTGTGGAGCGCGGGCGTCGCGGTCAGGCCGATCTTGATCGCGTCGAAGTGGTCGAGCACCCGACGATATTTCGAGATGTAGTCGTCCTCGTCGCGGAACAGGAACTCGCGCTCCGAAAGCTCCCGGTCGAGCAAATAACCGCGGTGGCACTCATCGACGATGATGCAGTCGTACTGACCAACAGACGGGATGTCGGCTTCCGAGCTGCCTTCGAAAGGCCCGATGACGCGCTTGACCATCGCTTGGATGGTCGCGATGTGCAGCTTGGTCTCGGAGTCGGGCTTCAGATCGCCCAGCTCCTTCACGTCGAAGATGTCGGTGAAGGTTTGCAGGTTCTCGAGCCGCAGATCCTTGAGCGCGTCGGCCGTCTGCTTGCCGAGCGCGCTGCGATCGACGAGAAAAAGCACGCGCCTGCAGCGCTTGGTCTTGAGGAGCCGGTAGCAAAGGCCGATGCACGTGCGGGTCTTGCCAGTACCGGTCGCCATCGCGACGAGCAGCTCGCGCTTTCCGTCCTCGAGCCCTTTTTCGATCGCCAGGATGGCGCTCTTCTGGTAGTTGCGGTCGATGTAAGGCATCGCTCGACCTTGAGGCGCGCATCCGCGTCGTCGATGTTTTGCTTCAACAGGCCGAGCAGGTCTTCGGGGCGATACCAGGCCTCGAGAGGCGTTGCGTGGTTGCGCGCGCGGCGTGCGTCCAGGAACCACACGCCGCTCTTCGTGCGTAGCTGGCGCAAGTAGGGGCGCCCGTTGGTGGCGAAGAGAAACGGCACCCGCATCGTGCCCCACGGGCTGCCTTCCGGAACCGCCTCGTCGCCTTTCACGACATAGCCGGCGGAGTAAGCGCTTTGCCTGAGGGATCACACCCATCACGTCCTTGTGCTTCCGCTTCGCTTCGACGACGCCGAGGACTTGCAGGCCAGCGAATAGTACGTAGTCAGCCCAGCCTTCTTTGCCGTCGGCCAGCGTTGGCCACTCCGAGATGGCCATGTTCTTGCCGCGCGTCGGCCGCACGCCGCGCTCGAAGGTCATCGATTGCGAATCCACCTCCCAGCCCGCATCGCGCAACTGGCGATCGATCAACTTGCGCGTCGCCGCCTCGTCGAGCTCGATGGCCTCGCTGGCTTGCGACGCTTGCAGCAACGTCTCTGCCTGCTGACGAGCGGGCGCGGCCTGCGCTGCCGCCTGTAGGGCGCTCAGCTCCGCCAAAAGCTTCTTGTTTTGCTCGGCAAGTGCGGCGCTTCGCTGCGCTTCAGAGTGCGCCGCCTGCCGATGCGCTTCGATTTCGTCCTTGGCCAGCGTTTCCCAAATCGCTGCGTCCTCGCGCGCTTTGGCGGCGAGCTGCTCGGCGCTCAGCCGCTGCGCCAACTCGGCTTCCGCGGTCTTCTTTAGCTCCTCGGCGACCTGGCGCGCCGCTTCGGCTTCTTGCTTGTGGGCGGCTAACTCATCGCGAAACCCTTGAAGCTCATCGCGAAGCGGTGCCTCGGCGCGCACCGGCTCCTGCGGCGGAATGAACGGCCCCGGATCGAACTTCTTGTTGTTGCCAAAACTGCGCTGAAACTAAACCGCGAGCTCACGCGCCATCCGCAGCTGATGCAGTGCCTCACGATGGTCGCCCCGACCGTCGTGCACCGCCGCGTTGCCGACCCGACGCAAGTCGTGAAACATCGTCCGCTGCGTCGCACCGATGGCGCCGCCGTCAGAAAGCCGATCAATCAGCTGCTGCTGGCCCTCCTGTGGGGCAACGTACAATCCAACCTTGGCGGCCGCGCGCTGCGCCAGCACTTCACCGAACTGGCGTAGCTTAAAAAGCGTCACCGTCGGGTCGGCCGCGAAGTGCTGCTCGGCCTGCGTGCCGAGCGCGACGAGGCGAGCGTCGTGGTGCGCCAAGTACGCGAAGTTGGGAGAAGGCTGCGTGTTCAGTAGAAGCGCCCCAGACGACCCAGCAGCTTACACGGAAGAAATCGACGTTGAATGAGAAAGGTTGCAGGCCTATCGCATGTCTGGGTGACCGGCGCGGCGGCAGCGCCACCGCGCCGGTCGAGCTTAGCGATGCGTTAACTTCCAAAGAATCGCGATAATGCGGCCCAGTAACGCTTCCGAGCGCTCAGTGTCCTGCCCTCCAAGGTAGCGCCAGGCCACCGCGACGCGCAACGCCGCCAGCGTCTCGCTCGCGCTCCCCGCCGCCGTAAAGAAGCGCGCTCGGCGATTGCCCGGATCCGAGTGCTGCGCCTCGCCAATGTTGAGCGCGACGCTGCTCGCCGCACGTGTCAGTTGATCAGCTAGTGATTTGTCCCGGGGCCTAATGCGCGGGACGAGTGGCCTGAGAGTTTCGATCAGTTCGATGCTGAGTGATGCGACTTGGAGTGCCATGGATTTCCTTTCGAGCGCTTGCTCTCGCTTGCTTGCGAGCCACACCCAGCCCCACGGCAGCGCGCGCAGCCGCTGTCCAGGCTGCCCGCGGCTTCGCGGGCACCAGCGGAGCTGGCTTGGCCTGGACAGTGGCGAGCACGCTGGCACCATGAAGTCAGCAGCCGAGCCCTCTTGAAGAGGTGGACCGCCTGCGGCGGGTTCGTGGCCGTGGTCGTAGGCCGCCTGCGGCGGATTTCGTGGTCGTGGTCGTGAGCCGACCTGCGGCGGGGTTTCGTGGTCGCGATCGCGACCGCCGCCGCGAAATCGGGCCCGAAAGGCCAGCCCACCGCACCCGCCGCAGGCGGCCCACGAAATCGGGCCTCAAGGGCCCGCCCACCTTCCCGCCGCAGGCCCACGAAATCGGGCTCGAAGGGCCAGCCCACCTTCCCGCCCGACCGCAGGTCGGCGCCCACGACCACGATGACGATCACGGCCACGATCACCTCTCGAGCCGCTCAGCGGTACCGACAACCGCCCCGGCAGCCTTCTGCAATTCGGGCTGCGTCTCGGCAGCCAGCCTACGTCACGTCGTTAGCGGCGCGCTGTTCGGCTCTTCGCAGCAGTCGCTTTTGGACGTAGTCGCGGCCGAGCAGCATCGGGATGAGCAGCACGTAGGGCAAGACGACGAGCCAGTCCTTCGTCGTGACCGGAATGAGTTGGTGCAAAACCGCGCGGTGGAGCACGCTGCCGGTCCACAGCAGGTACGCGGCGATGCAGACGAGCGGCACCGCGATTTGGCCGACCGGTAGCCGCCACGGCACCCGCTCGAGCACGCTCAAGTTGGCACGCCGTTGTTCGCTCACCGCAGCCTCGGTTCGCGACGCCACCAGCCGCTGCACCGCCGGCGCTCGCTCCAAGAAGCTGTTCAGCCGCCCGCGCAGCGCCCGATAGCCGACGAAGCCGATCAACGACGGCCCGACGATGTACAGCAGTTTTTCCAACAACGGGTGGCTCTGTTCGGCGGACAAGATGCGCATCGCCGTCAAGGTGCCGATCATCGCGCCGCCATAGAGCCAAACGCCGCGCGCCACGCGAATCGCGGCGATCGAGCGCATGAAATACTTCGCCCGCGTCGCCACTGAGGCTTCGTCGGCAGCATGGAAAACCGCCCGCGACGCCGCCAAGAGCTCGGTCAGCGGAAACGCCGCGACCATCGTCGTCGCCGAAAGCCCAAGCAAAAACGTGCCTTGGAAGACCAACGTCTTCACGATCTCGAACGGGCGCGTCGGAACCTGGAGTAGCTCACGCCAAATCAGCGCTGACACGGCGCCCTGTTTTGGGCCGAGCGTCAGCGCCAGGATGTCGGTGGTGATCACACTGGCGAGTAGAACCGCCAGCAAAAATACCGGCCACACCGACTCCCACGGCGCGCGTCGCACGAGCAGCTCACAGCGATCGATGCGCCGGGCGAAGCGGGCCTCGCTCGCCAGCAGCACCAGGTAAGCGAACTGAAAGACCAGGACGACGATCAAGGCTTCCGACCATTCGGCGCGCATCTGCTGCATCAGCTGCCCGACGATTTCGCGCGACCGCCCGCCGCCGCGGCTGGCAGAAATGATCGCCACGGTGACCAGCTCGACGATGAAAACCAACTGAAAAAGTGGGGCCAAAGCCGCCGAAAACGTGCGGTGCGCCAAGTAGCCGGAGACGAACAGCTCTTCCGGATTCGGCTCACGAAATGGGTCCATCTGCCGGCGGCTCACGTGCACCGCCGTGGAGGCCGCCCACAGTGGGTAGCCCACCGCCAGCACGAGCAAGAACCAGCCAACGGCGTTCAGGACCGCTGGCGGCCCGACGGCGAGCACGGTAGCGATCGATTGTCCGGTCAAATACCAAACCAGAAACGCGAACAGCACCAAAGCGCCCGCGCTCCAAGCCACGCTGCTCCACAGCGATTCGCCGCGGTAGTCGCGCGCGATGCCCTCGATGTAGTTCTGCACGTGCGCGCGCACATCGCGCAGCGGCAGCCCGCGCTCCTCCGGCTCCTTCGCCAAAAGGCGCATGACCAACGTCTCGAGCGCCGACGAGACGTTCGGATCGATCGTCGATGGCGGCTTCGGGTTCTCCAAGATCACGCGCCGCACCACGACCGCGGGGTCTTCGTGATCGAACGGTACCTGTCCGCACAAGATCTCGTACAGCATAACGCCCAAGCTGTAGAGATCGCTGCGTTCGTCGACGACCAAGCCTTTGGCTTGCTCGGGTGACATGTAGTGCGGCGTCCCCAACACGGCGCCGTCGTGCGTCTGCCAAGCTTTCATTTCGGCGCGCACCGACGTCACGGGCCCGGGGTTGCTGACCGGTCCGCTCTCGGCCATTTCGTGCTCCAACACCAACGCTTCGGTCTCGGTGCTGACACCCGCGGCGATCTGCTTCAGCTTGGCGACGCCCCAGTCCATCACCGAGACTTCGCCGTAGTCGCCGATCATCACGTTGGCAGGCTTCAAATCGCGGTGAATCACGCCGCGGGCGTGCGCGTACTCCATCGCCAGGCACACCTGCAAAAAAACGTCGAGCAGCTGGCGTAGGCCGAACTCGGTCAGCGTCGCCTCGTCGCCGTTCAGGCGCAGAGTCAAGATGTCTTCGAGCGAGCGTCCGCGCACGAGCTTCATCGAAAAATACGCGCGCCCACTTGGATCGAGTCCCAGGTCGTGCACCGGCACGATGTTCGGGTGCTCGAGCTGCGCGTTGACTTGCGCCTCTTCGACGAAGCGCGCCAACAGCTGCCGTGGCAGCTCACCGCGCGGCAGATGCGTGACCTTGAGTGCCATTTCACGGCGCAGTTTGGTGTCGAAACCGAGCAACACCTGCCCCATCGAGCCGCGTCCGACCTCACCGCGCACCTGGATGCGGCCGCCCCACAGCACCTCTTCCGCTTCCGCGGCTTCGATGCTCGGAGCGCTCTCGCTCTCTTGCTCGCTGTCGGCCATGCGGACGGCCGCAGGCTAACACACAGCCCCGCCTAGTGCGCGTCGGCGGCCGCGCCAGGCTTCATCCCGGGCTTCACCTTACCCAGGAGTAGGATCAACGGAGCCGTAACCACGAAGACGAGCGCGACCAGCCAGAACGAATCTGCGAACGACATCACCGACGCTTGCATGTTGACGGTGCCGTCGAGCACGACCAGGGCCTGGCGTTTGGCGGACGCAGCGTCGAAACCTTTGGCCATGAAACCGCCGCTCAACATCCGCAAGCGCTCAGTGGTCGCCACGTCACTGATGCCGAGCTTCTCGATCATGACCGAGCGATGAAACGCCGAGCGTGACGACAGCACGGTCGTCAAAACCGCAATACCGATGCTGCCGCCGAGCTGGCGCGAGAGGTTGTAGATGCCGGTTGCCTTCGACACGTCCTTGACCGGGACGGCGCCGAACGTCGCCATGCTCATCGGCAAGAACATCATCACGGTGCCAAAACCGCGGATGATCAGCGGCCAGTACAGCTCGTCTTCGTTGGTCATCGGATTCATCCGCGACAGCATCCACAGCGACAAGATGACCAGCACCGACCCACCCGCGACCAGCACGCGCGGCTCGAAGCTCTTCAACAGCCGCGCCATCACCGGCATGGCGAAGGCCGAAGCCAGTGCGCCCGGCAGCATCAACATGCCGGTTTGCTGTGATGTGTAGTGCATCACGCCCTGGGCGAAGATCGGTACGGCGAACATGGCGCCGTACAAGCCCATGCCCAGCACCGCGGACGCAATGCAGCCCGCCCACAGCGAGCGGTGGCGCAAAACGCGCAAATCCACGACCGGGTCCGGCCGTGACAGCTGCCGATCGACGAACAGCACTAGGCAAATCGCTGCCAACGCCGCGCACACCGTGATCAGCGGCGAATCGAACCAGCTCTCGCCGTAGCCCTCTTCGAGGAAGGTCTGCAGCGCGCCGAGGCCTGTCGCCATCAACGCCAGCGACAGCCAATCGACTCCGCCAGTGGCTTTGTTCGGGCCATCCTCCTGCAGGAAGGTCACGGCCATCGAGATCGCGAGCAAACCGATCGGGAAGTTGACGTAGAAAATCCAGCGCCAATCCAGGTTGGTGACGATGTATCCGCCCAGCGTCGGGCCGATCGCCGGTCCAGCGATCGCCACGATACCGAACAGCGCCTGGGCGGCGCCGCGCTCCTCCGGCGGAAACGTCTCCCACAAGATCGACTGCGCCTTGGCCAAAAGCCCGCCGCCGAACAGTCCCTGCAGCACGCGCGCGAAAATCAGCATGCCCAACGAATGAGCCATGCCGCAAAGCATCGAGGCCGCGACGAACGCGATCAGCGAAAAGACGAAGAAGCGCTTCTTGCCGAATTTGTCGCCCAGCCAGGCCGACAACGGCAGGATGATCACGTTGGCGATGGCGTAGCTGGTGATGACCCAGCCGACCTCGCTCAGCGTCACACCGAGCGACGCCTGCATCTGCGGCATCGCCACGTTGACGATCGACGTATCGACGATCTCCAGCAATGCGCCGAGCGCCACGCTGATCGCGATCAACCAGCGCCGCGTCTTGTCCGCCACCACGAGACTGGGGGCGATCGGAATTGCCGCTCCGCTCATGTGATTAGCGGGTGTTGACGGTCAGCTCGACGGACAAGCCGGGCATCAAAGCCAGATCTGCCGGCACGTCTTCGAGCTTCACGCGCACGGGTACGCGCTGCACGACCTTGGTGAAGTTGCCGGTGGCGTTGTCGGGCGGCAGCAGGGCAAAGCGCGCGCCGGTAGCGCCCGAGAAGCTCTCGACCTTGCCGTGCAGCTCACGCCCGTAGGCGTCGATCGTCATTGTCGCCGGTTGGCCGATGCGCATGTGCACGAGCTGCGTCTCTTTGAAGTTGCCAGTCACCCACACCGCGCCGCGCTGGCGCGCGTCGGGCACCAGCATGACGACGGCTTGCCCGGCCGCCACCAGCTGGCCCTCGGACACGCTGCGCTTGGAAACGGTGCCGGCGTGCGGCGCGAAGATCTTCGTGTACGACAGATCGAGCTTCGCCAGATCGCGCAGCGCTTCAGCGGTGGCGACACGCGCCTTGGCCGAAGCGACGCGCGCCCTGGCTTCGGCGACCTGGGACGGCAACGTCTCGTTGGCTTGGCCCAAGCGCGCCGAGGCTTCGCTGACTTTTGCCCTAGCCTGTGACGTCGAGCTCTTCAAGGTGATGATGCGGGCGTCGGCTGAATCGACGAAGGCTTGGGCGCTGTCGAAGGTCGTTTGCGCGCCTTCCAGGGCGGCGCTGGCGATCGCGCCGGTCGCAAACAGCTGCTTCGTGCGCTCCAAATCCAGCTTGGCTTTGTCGCGCTGGGCCTTGGCCGAAGCCAAATTGGCGGTAGCTTCGACGATTTGGTCGGAGGTCGCCGTGACCGCGACCGCCGCACCGCTCAGCGACGCGCCGGCGATTTTTTGACCCGCTGACGCGTTCTTCGATGTGAGCTCGGCGGCGGCGTCAGCGGCGTCGGCCGACGCTTTGGCGCCGAGCAGCTCGGCTTCGGCCTGGGCAAGCCTGGCTTTGGCTTGCGCGTCGTCCAGCTCGACCAAGAGCGCGCCGGCGTCGACACGCTGGTTGTCGGTGAAATGCACAGCCGTCACGCTGCCGCCGGCGCGGCTTGGCACCGCGACGACGTCGGCATCCAGCTGCGCGTCATCCGTCGCTTCGAGCCCGCGATGCAGGACCCACCAGCCGGCGCCGGTCAACAAAAATGCCCCGAGCAGCGAGAGCATGATCAGGCGGCGCTTGCTGCCGCCGGAAGGCGCGGCGCTCGGCGTGGGCACGGCAGCCACCGGCGCGGCCGAGGTCGGCGCGACAGCGGAGGAAGAAGGGGACGACTTGGCGGCGACCGCGGGCGAGCTCATGGCTTGGCTTTCTCTACGTAGCGAACGGCTGCGAGGTTTCTTAACGCAACTCCGGGTTGCGTTAGTTAGCATCCGGCGCTATAAAAGCAACAGGCTGTTGCGTTAAGAAATGGTTACGTCCCTAAAAGCCGAATCAACCCGCAGGGTTACCCGGCCAGGGCGCAAGGTGGCGCGCCCGCGCACCGGCGGTCGCAGTGCGCGCGTGGTGGCGCAGGTTCTTTCTGCCACGCTCGAGGTGTTCGCCGAGCAAGGCTACGCCGGGTTTTCGGTCGAAGACGTGGCGCTACGGGCCGGGGTGAACAAGACCACCATCTACCGGCGCTGGCCTGCCAAAGCCGACTTGGTGGGCGCGGCGCTGTTCGCGCTGCGTGACGAGGATCCCGAGCCGCCCGACAGCGGCTCACTGCGTGACGATTTGGTGCAGGTCCTACGTCATTGGGCGGCGCAGATGGAGACGCCGCGACGGCGCGCCATCACCCAATCACTCTTGCTCGCCAATACCGATCCGGACATGCAGGCGCTGGTCCGGCGTATGCGCCGGGAACGACCCGCCATCCCAGCGGTGATCTTCGAGCGCGCGATCAAGCGCCGCGAGCTGCCCAAAGGCAGTAACACCGAGCTTATCGCGGCCGCCTTGCTCGGGCCTCTGCATACCCGTACGTATTGGAAGCGTGAGCACGTCGACGACGCGTTCATCCGCGCCCTGGTTCACCTGATCGTCACCGGCGCCGTGGCTGGCGCTGCTCGCGGCAGCTGACGCCTCGCTAAATCGCTATTGCGAACGCCGGCCCGCGCGATGACGCTGACGACCGCATGCCAGCTTCGCAACAGCACCTGACCCCGACTACGCCTCTCGGCGCGACGTTGGTTGCCGGCGGTGCCACCTTTCGTTGCTGGGCGCCGAATGCCAGCGCGGTGTACGTCGCCTTCCCGCCGGCGCCGACCGACAAGCCTTGGTCGAAGCCGGAAAGCCAACTTCTGCAGCAAGACGAGCGCAGCTTGTGGTGCGGATTCTTTCCAGGTGTGAAGGACGGTGATTCGTACCGCTTCTACGTGGTGGGAGACGGCTCGGAAGGCTTCAAACGTGACCCGTATGCGCGCGAGCTCGGATTCGACAACTACCCGAACTGCGGCTGCATCGTCAGGAATCCGGACGCCTACCCGTGGCAAGACGCGGCGTTCAGGCCGCCGACGTTCCGCGAGCTTTGCGTGTACCAGTTCCACTTCGGCGTGTACTTCGCCGAAGACGAGTTGGGCCACGACATTCGACCGCACCGTGTGTGCACGTTTCTGGATGCCGTGGGCCGCATCGAATACTGGGCAGACTTAGGCATCAACGCGGTCTTGCCGCTGCCGTTTCAAGAATTCCAGACCCCCAGCAGCCTCGGCTACAACGGAACTGATCTGTTTTCGCCCGAGATGGACTACTCGGTGCGCGCAGCCGATCTGGGCCCGTACTGCGCGCTGGTAAACCGGCTGTTGGTAGCCAAGGGCGCGCCGCCGCGATCGATCGCTCAGCTCACCGGACAGGTCAATCAGTTGAAGACGTTCGTCGACCTTTGCCACGTGTACGGCATTGCCGTCATTGCCGACGTCGTATTCAACCACGCCGGCGGCGGTTTCGACGACCAATCGTTATTCTTCTTCGACCGCGAAGCGCCGGGTGATAACGCGCGCAGCCTGTATTTCATGCGCGACGGTCACGCGGGTGGTCTGGTGTTCGACTACCAAAAGCCCGAAGTGCGACAGTTCTTGATCGACAACGCGCTCGCGCTGCTCTCCGAATACCACCTCGACGGCCTGCGCTACGACCAGGCCACGGTGATCGACGAGCATGGCGGCTGGTTCTTCTGTCAAGACTTGAGCGGCACGGTGCGCTGCGCTAAGCCCGCTGCTGTGCAAATCGCGGAGTATTGGGGCGGCGAGCCGTGGCGCGGCGTTGCGCCCCCGCCGATCGGCATGGGCTTCGATGTCGGCTACAGCGACGTCTTGCGCCAGAACATTCGCGGCGTCGTCGCGCAGGCGGCGCGCGGTGCCGACGCGCCGCTCGACCTCGCAGGCTTGCGCGACGCGCTGTACTTCACCCACCAGTTGCCGGGACGGTGGACGACGTTTCAGTGCATCGAAAATCACGACCTGTTGGACGTGAACCACGACGACAAGCAGCCGCGGATCGCGCGCCTGGCTGACGGAAATGATCCACGTTCGTGGTACGCGCGCAGCCGTTCGCGAGTCGCGACCGGGCTGTTACTCACGGCGCCCGGCGTGCCAATGGTGTTCATGGGCCAGGAGTTTCTGGAGGACAAATACTGGACCGACTGGCAGGGGCGTCCGGAGCTCTTGCTGTGGTGGGCGGGCGTCGAGGGTGCCGACCGCGACATGGTCGATCACCACCGTTTCACGCGCGATCTCTTGTGGCTGCGTCGCAGTCATCCGGCGCTCACCGCCGACGGCCTGAACGTGTTTCACGTCGACCCGCGGAATCGCATTTTGGCGTTTCAGCGTTGGGTGCCGGGCGCCGGGCAGGACGTGGTGGTCGTGGTCTCGCTGAACGAAACCAGCTTCGACTTCGGCAGCTACCGGCTCGGTTTCCCCCACGCCGGCGCCTGGCACGAAGTCTTCAACAGCGACGTTTACGACCGCTTCGTCAACCCAGACGTACGCGGCAACGCCGGCGGGGTCACCGCGTACCCCGAGTCACTCCACGGTTTGCCCGCGTCCGCCGGGCTCACGATCCCAGCGAACGCGGTCTTGGTCTTCGCCCGCGAATAGCGGCTAGAACTGACGAGCGGCATGAAGCCTGCAGTCAAGCTTGCGCGCGCGTCACAGCGCGCCGATCTGCGGCATCCACGCCCCGATCGTGGCAAAATTCTCCGCGCAGCGGCGTACCGAATAGAATGGCGGAAGCAATGAACGCTCTTTTAATGATGTGCGTGTTGGGCGTGGCTTTCGGGGCGTGCGCGCCTTCACAAGCAACGCCGCCCCAGTCACCCACGAATGACGTGCAGCCGCCCGCCACCACGACTGGCAACGGCGAAGTCATGGGGGAGGATCGCGTGGCACCTGGCCAGAAGCTCGAAGAAGGTCCCCAAATCAACAGTCGAGAAGGCGTCAAACCTGCGGCTCAGCCGCCCGCTGAATAGCCCTGAACCCACACGCCCCACGCCTCGTGGTTCAAGTCGTTGTTCGGACGCACCCCTTGCCAAATTAGGTCTGGACCAGCCGCCGCAGCGCCTCGGCCGCCCGTTTCACCTGGCTCGCGTCGACATCCAGGTGGGTGACGGCGCGCAGCGTCTGCTTGCCGGTGGCGTTCATCAGGACACCCGCCGCGGCCGCGCGGCGCGCGAGCTCGGCGGCCGGCAGGTTCTGCGTCGTCAGCACGATGATGTTCGTTTCGACTGGCGCAAGCTCGATGCCCGGCGCGCCGCGCAAGGTATCGGCGAGAATCCGCGCCGCCGCGTGGTCGTCGGCGAGTCGTGCCCGGTGCTGCTCGACAGCATGCAGCGCACCGGCAGCCAGAATGCCGGCCTGCCGCATGCCGCCGCCGAGCATCTTGCGAAAGCGGTGCGCCGCCACGACGTGATCACGCGAACCCACGAACGCCGAGCCAACCGGCGCGCCCAGCCCCTTCGAGAAGCAGACACTGAGCGTATCGAACGGCGCGGCCAGCTCGGCCACGTCCAGCCCGGTCGCGACGCTGGCATTCCAGATCCGCGCGCCGTCCAGGTGCAAGCCGAGTCCGTTGGCGCGAGCGGCAGCCGCGATCTCTAGCACCTCGACCTGCGGAAACACCCGGCCGCCAGCGCGATTGTGCGTGTTCTCGATGACCACCAAGCGCGTGCGCGGAAAATGGTCCTGCGGCGGCTTGATCACTTCGAGCGCCTGCTCGGCCGTAAACAGGCCACCACGCCCGGCAATCGCGAACTGGACGCCAGCCCACGCGCTCGCCGCGCCCGATTCGTAAAACGCACAATGCGAACCCTCACCGATGATCACCTCATCGCCCGGGCGGGTGTGCACCAAAAGACCAATCTGATTGCTCATCGTACCCGACGGCACGAACAGCGCGCTCTCTTTGCCAAGCACCGCCGCCACTCGCTCCTCGAGCGCCCGCACCGACGGATCTTCGCCGTACACGTCGTCGCCCACGTCCGCCGCTGCCATCGCCGCGCGCATCGCCGGCGTCGGCCGCGTCACCGTATCCGAACGAAGGTCACAAATCTGGCTACCGGACATGCCGCAAAGATAGCGGTCTGGCTGCAAAAACGCAGCCTCCCTCGCAGAAACTGCTGTAGCGGCGCGAGGCCACACCGCGCGACCGCCGCGCAGTCTTGATCCGTTGTCGGGGCCCTGCGCGAGCGCGCCGCGGGGAAAGCGGTTCGGTTGGGGGAGCGGGAACGGGCTCGGTAGGGGCTTCGAGCGAGCCAGAGGCTGGGCCGCACTCGCGCGGGGCCTTTCTCGGACTCGGGGCGGAGCCTGCCGCCGTTACTGATCCCGCCGCCGACTGCGAATTGGTGCAGATCCGAAACCGCTGCCCCAGGCGACCCCGATCCCGCTACCGATCGCCGATCCCGCTCCCCAACCCTGACCATTCATCACATTTCGTGGCTCGAGCAGCGAGCGAACAGGAAGGCGGGAAGGCGGGAAGATTCCGATTGTTCGAGCAAGCGCTTGAGACCCCATCGCTGCCCGATGGGGCGAGCTTGCCCGTACCACCCACCCCAAATCTGAGGTCTCGCCCTTCCCGTCTTCCCGCCTTCCTGTTGTTTCCCTGCTCGTTGCGGCAAAGATGTGGCTAAAGGTCAGTCCCCAACCCGGCCCGATCACTAATCAAGGCTGGAGGTACGCAAGGACAGGACAGCGGCATCGTCGACGTGGCGCCGAAAGCCTCGGTCCGGCAATTCAGTTCACGGCGCCTGCGCCACCTGCGCCACCTGCGCCACCTGCGCCGTTGTCGAGGCTATCGACCATGATGCTGTCGAAGTTCGGACCGCTGGCGCCGTTGGTCGCCAGCTGTACGCTGTTCACGCCTTTTTTCAGGGTGACGTCGTAAGTGACGTCGCTGGCCCAAGCCGTGTTCCAACTGCCGGTGTTGTTGAATAGGATCGAAGCCGCCGCTACGACGCCGTTGACCGTGAGGGTCATGTCGCGTCCGTCCTGCTGCGTGTAGACGAACGTGAGCTTGTAGGTGCCGGCGTTGGGCGCATCGAGCACCCAGTTCACGCCACCTTCAGCGCCGTTCATGTCGGCGAAGCCCAGATCTTTCCAACCTGAACCCTGGTTGGCGACGATCGCCGCGCCCGACAACAGCGCGCGCTCCGCCTCACAGCTGGTCGTCGCGCTGCCAGACAGCGCGCAGATCGGCGGCGAGACGACCATCGTGTCGAAGTTGGGACCGCTGCCGCCGTTGGTCTCGAGGACGATTTGGTTGATGCCTTTGACCAGCGTCACCTTCTGCGCGCCGCCGGTGGTCCAGGCGGTGTTCCAGTCGCCTGTGTTGGTGAACGGAACCGACTCGACCACGTGCGTGCAGTTCACGGTCAGGCGCATGTCGCGCGTGTCAGCCTGCGTGTACGACCAGTTGAGGACGTAGTCGCCGGCGGCGGGCGCCACGATCAACCAAGTCATGCCACCTTCGCTGGCCTTCATGTCGGCGAAGCCAGTGCCACTCCAGCCCGTGCCCTCGTTCGCCACGGCGGCGGCGCCACTCAAGGTTGCGGCTTCCCCTTCGATCGCCTTCGGGCCGAGCAAGAGCGCGCTAAAATCCGCACCGCCCGCGACGGGTACGCTGCACACCGGTGCGGTTCCGCCCGTTCCGGCCGTGCCCGCGGTGTCGGTTCCGGCGGTGCCAGCGGTACCTCCGGTTGCGGCCGTGCCAGCGCTACCGGCCGTACCCGAACTACCCGCCGTGCCGCCACCGGCTCCAACCGTTCCGCCGTTGGTCGTCGTTCCCGCCGTACCGGGAGTCGTGCCGGTACCGGCCGTCGTGGCAACACCCGCGAAACCGTTGGAGGTGCCCCCGCTGCTGGTGCCACCGCCTCCAGTTCCAGCCGTACCACCCGGGTGGATCGTGGTGCCCTCGTTGGCGCACGCGGCGACCAGCGCAGCTGTGGCTGCCGGCAAGATCAGATAGCGGGCGGTGAGTTTGAGACGGCGGAAAGGGCGGGGGGAAACTCCGAAGGCCATGCTTGAACGTGCTCCTGGTCGTTGATGGACAAAGCCGTGATCACCCCGCGGAGGTGTTCGCGCACCCCTGCGAGTCGGCGTTCGCACGCCAAACCACAGCTCGAGGGTCAATGCGCCTGCCAGGATTTTTACATCCCCATTTCAGCTGACGCAACGCGGTCGGTCGGTCGGCGGTTGCGATAGCCGGGCCAGTCATTTAGGTTCCGCGCGCCCTTGCTGTACCGCCTCTTCCGAAGCCTCCTCTTCTCATTCAGCGCCGAGACGGCCCACCGCCTCACCCTCAGCTCGTTGCGCCTGTTCGCGCTGTTGCCGGGCGCGCTCCGGCTGCTCCGCTCGCTATTCGGCGTGACCGATCCGCGGCTCCGATTGCGGGCTTTGGGCCTGGATCTGAGCTCGCCGGTGGGGCTGGCGGCCGGTCTCGACAAAGATGCCGAGGTTTTCGACGCCTTCGGAGCCTTGGGCTTCGGCTTCGTCGAGGTCGGTACCGTGACCGCACTGGCGCAGCCGGGCAACCCGCAGCCGCGGCTGTTTCGGTTGCCGCGCGACCGCGCGCTGCTCAACCGCATGGGCTTCAACAATCACGGGGCGGCGGCGGCAGCGCGCCGCTTGGCTCGCCCGCGCACCACGATCGTGGGCGCCAACATCGGGCGCAGCAAGCTCACGGCCAACGACGCTGCGGTCGCCGATTACGTCACCAGCACCGAAGCGCTGGCGGCTCACGCCGACTACATGGTCATCAACGTCAGCTCGCCGAACACGCCGTCGTTGCGTGAGCTGCAAGCCATCGAACAACTGCGGCCCTTGATCAGCGGCGTGCAGGCGGCCCTACGACGCGCGGCACCGACGCGCCAGGTCCCGCTGTTGCTCAAAGTAGCGCCGGATCTGCACGACGCCGACATCGACGCGATCGCCGAGCTGGCGCTCGAGCTCGGTATCGACGGCATCATCGCCACCAACACCACGATCGGTCGCGGTGGATTGACGACGCCCGCAGCTGAGGTCGCAGCGCTGGGCAACGGCGGCTTGTCCGGTGCACCGCTTCGCGAGAGAAGCTTACAGGTGCTGCGTCGTTTGCGCGCCAAGGTCGGTAGCCGGCTGGTCTTGGTCGCGGCGGGCGGCATCGAGACCGCCGACGACGCTTGGCAACGGATCTGCGCAGGCGCGACCCTGGTGCAGGTCTACTCGGCGCTGATTTATGACGGACCGAGCCTGCCGGGCCGGATCGCGCGCGGGCTGGCGGAGCACGTCCAAAACGCAGGAATTTCGAGCATTTCCGAGGCGATCGGCAAAGACGCCTGAGGATCCGGGATCAGGACCTGGAATCGGTTCCAGAATTTGCTATCCTTGATCCATGCGGCTTTCCCGGCTTTGGTCTGCGCGCGGCGTGCTCGGTTCCTGGTTCGTTTGTCTGGCGCTCGGTAGCTCGCTCGGAGCCTGTGACTCGGGCGCTTCCTACGCTGGCGACGGCCGGGGCGACACAAGCCCCAGCGCCCAGGTCACGCCCACGGCAGGCGCGAGCAACGGCGGCGGCGGCGGCAGCGGGGCGCCGAACACCACGCCTGCGCCCAGCACCCTACTGCCGAGCTTGTTCGGAACACCGGTGCAAAGCGGCGATGGGTCATCTTCGGATCGCTGGATGAAGAGCGACGTGAAGCGCGACGACCTCAGCTACTACTTCATGGCCAACGGCTGGGGCCCCGGCTTTCAGTCGCAAACCGTCAGCTGGGACGGTACCTCGTTCAGCGTGGATGCGATGCAGGGCATGCGCGGCGCTGGTTACGAGCCGGCCGCGTATCCGACGGTATTTTGCGGCGCTTACTCCGACTCGCAATCGGGCGCGTGCGGCTTGCCGAAAGCGGTGTCGGACATCAAGGCGTTACGCACCGGTTGGCGTTGGAGCGCCAACGGCAACGCCGGTCAGTACAACGCCGCGTACGACATCTGGCTCTCGAACAGCGCTGACATCAGCGGCCACAGCGCGTTCTTGATGGTGTGGCTGCGCGATCCGCCCGGTCAACAGCTGGCCGGCTCACGCAAGGTCAACAACGTCAGCGTGACCAACGCGCCCGGCAGCTGGAACATCTGGGTCGGCGTGGTCGGCGGCAAGCCGTGCATCAGCTACGCGCGCAGCGAAGGCCAAGACTCGCCGGAGCTTGAAATCGACGTCATGGACTTCGTGCGCGACACGAGCACGCGTCAGCTTTCGCTGCCCGGCAGCACCGTGCTCAGCGTCGCCGTCGGCTTCGAGATCTGGAACGGACCGATCGCCAAGCTCGAGAGCAACGACTTCTACGTCCACGTCGAGTGACGACGGCGTCGCAGCGCCGGATGCGCGAACACGAGAAGATTCAACCGGGCGACGGGGAAGTCGGGAGCTACTAGCTCCCTGTTTCATGATCGGAATCAGGGCAGTGTCAGTCTCCGTGCCGGTTCGTCCGGGAGCACCGGACGGCCGAGCGGACGTGGCCCGCCGGTGACCAGGCTGAAGCCGTTTGCGTCGGGTGTGGCGGCGTAGTTGGCGCACACTTCGTTGTGCCAGCTGAGGTAAGCGGCGCTGAAGTCGGCGCTCAACACCGGCTCGAAGCGCGCACCGTTTTGCACGAACGGCTGGAAACGCGCGGCGTATTCCGGCGTAAAAAGGCAGCTATTTTGCGCCGGCAGCTCGAGGTACGACTGGATGAAGGTACCGAAACTGGTCGCGACGTCGGCCGATTGGTAGCGGTACGCGACGACGCGCGTGAGAGCGTTCACGGCGTCGGGCGTGCCGAAGTAGAGCGTGTAGTCCGTGCAACCCGCGGCACTCGCACAAGCGTCCGTGAGGTAGCCGAGCGCGGTGTAATCCGGACCTGATTCGCCCTGAGCCAGGGTCGTGCGCTCGAGCTCGAACACGTAGTCGGTTTGCGGCTGCCAGGCGCCGCCGAGCGTGCAGCGAATGCCGCCCAGCTCTTGGTAGTGCGGTCCGCAAGCCAAGCCGTCCATCGCGTACAGCTGCTGCGCGTCCGCTTCAGGCAAGTTCCAGATGCTGGCGATCAGGATCCGCTCGGCGTCCGCCACGCCGTCAGCCAGCGCATCCAGGCCGCTGGTATTTTGCAGCCCCGCGAAGAAGCCGTCGATGTTGAGCGCCGAGTAAAATGCGTGATGCGGGTACGTGGCCGCTGACAGCACTACGCGCAGGCGATTCGAGGTCGCCGGCAGATCGAAACCCAGCCGCACGGTCGCCGGGCGCGCCGCTACGGTGGCAGCGGCGTCCGTCGATTGCGCGCCCTCGTCGTTGGCGTAAGCCGTGCCGTCGACGCTGGCGCTGTGAAGCGCGCCTCTGCGGTCGACCAGCGCCGCGAGCAGGGATTGCCGGCGCCGGTCGCCAGCCACCCAGTACGCGGTAGTTTGGCCATTTTTGTCGGTTGCGGGCGCGTCGGCGAACGCCGCGCCGCTGCCGCCGGCGGTGATGAAGCGCACGGTGCAGCCGACCACCGGACTACCCTCCGGGGTGGTGACAGTGGCGACGATCGGCGTCGGCGTCATCGGCTCGGTCCAGCGGGCTGGGCGCGCGTCGTAGGCGACGGGCAAGTACAGCGCGTCACCGAACAGCGTTCCGTAGCGCGCCTGGAGCACCACGCCACCCGCGCTCAGCTCAACCTGGGCGCCCGCCACACACGCGGACGTCGCGTCCACTCCGGCGAGCTGCAAGCAACTGCCATCGAGGCACAGCTGCCGGGCGGCGCACGGCGTGTCGAGGTCGCAAACCGGCAAGCACATGCCGCTGGTCGCTACCGCCCCGGGAAGGTCACTTCCGCACTGCGCGCGCACCGGTGCGGAGTCGGCCCCGGCGCAGACGGCGCCGGGCTGATCCGGACACGAGCCTGCACAAGGCGCCGTGCACACGCCGCACAGGCAGCTCAGCTTTTCGCCACAAGCCGCATCCGTGTCACACGAACGCAGCCAGTTCGTGTTGCTGCCCGCGCCCGGATCTGCGGTCTGGCAACTGGTAGAAAGCGCCGCGTACGCCAGCAAAAGCCCGCCCAGCGTCAGGCGCTTCACGGCTCGTTTCCGTCGCTGGTCGATTGACCGAAGTAGAACGATACGATCTCCATTTCGGCTTCGGGGCTGGGGTGCTCGCGGTTGTGCTCACCGACGCGCGCCCACAGCTCATTCACCTCGCCGCGCATGCGCCGCAAGAGCCCGCGTACTTCTTCACGCAATGGATGATCCTTGTGGACCTCGAACGAGATGGTCGTGCCGCCGACCACGTCTTCGGCCGCCGAGCGGGGAGCGCCGCGCACCACTTTGCGCGTGAGCGCCGTAACCACGGCTTGGTAGTGGTCGAAGACGGCTGCTTCCCATCCCTGTTCCGCACCGACCGGCACGACGACGCCAGTGGTGACCAGGCCCTCGGGCCCATCCTTGACGCGGTCCTGCATGCGCAGTGAAGCGAGCGCCGTCTCGACCTCGGCCACGTCGAGCCCGAGCTGGCCGGCCAGCGCCGCAACCGTGCTGCTGCCGCGGTAGATCCCCACCCACACTAGCGCCGCCAACGCCTCCGGGCTCGGCGGCAACGATTGCCGTTCGGCCAGCGCAGTCACGCGAAACGCTGGACCCGAACGTTGCTTCACGCGCTCCACCAAACCGGATTGCGCCAAGTCGTTCAGCACCGCACCGATGCTGGTCGGGTCGTCGCGCTCGAAGTGCTCGAACAGGCGCTTGCGCGACACCGGCCCTTGTTCCTCGACGAACGCCAAGATGCCCTCCCACAGCGTGCGATCACGCTCGGTGCTGCTGCGCGACAAGCGCTGCATCTTCGTCTGGTACGTACGCAACGCGAGCCCGAACATGTCGGCCGCCACCTTGCGCGACACACCTTGCGCTTCGATCTCACGCGCCAGATCCAAGAACACTTGATCGGCGACGCGCGACAACGGCGCCCGCACGCCCGCAGCTGTCGAGAGCTGAGCGATTAGCACGGTGGTCTGGCGAACGATGGCGTCGATCAGCAGCTGCGGATTCATCGCGGGACCGTTCCAACCTTAGCTGCATGGAGCCCGTGCGGGTGCCCGATATACCGAAACAGCCGCTCCACTAGAAAAATGTAGGCGTAGCCCGACGAAGGTTTTTACATCTACTGCGGCGGCCAAGCGCGCCGTAAACCTGACTCACTGATGCATCACCGAATTAGCCTGGCCGGTTCTGCGACTGCGCTCTTGGCCGGTTTGGCCAGCCTTCTGACAGCGTGCTCCCAAGCTGGGACGAGCGACGCACCCGGGGCCGGCAGTGGCGGTGCGGCGGCGTCTGGCGCCGGCGGCAGCAATAACGCCGCAGGAACGCACGCCGTCGCGAACGGCGGCGCCACGTCGCTTTCGGGAACCAACGCCGGAGGTGCCGGCACGCTCGGCGGCGCGAGCGCGGTCGCTGGCATGGCGAGCGGTGGCTCGGCCAGCGCTGCCGGCAATGGCTCCGGCGGGGCGGCAGCCGGCATCGGCGGTCTGTTCGGTGGGGATGAAGGTAAGTTCCCCACAATCGATCTGCCGATCGAGCTGCCTCAGCCCGTTGCCGCTCTGCCTTGCCCTGCCGGCAGCGTGATTCAGAAGACCAGCTCGCCGACGCTGTACTCGTGGCCCGGCACGGTCTTCGGCAGCGCCGCGCTCACTGGCCAGGGTGAGAACCACGCGCCGGCCAAGCTCCAAGTCCAGGTGACCAAAGGCGGTCAACCGGTGGCAGGCTGCGAAGTGCGTTTCCGCGCCGCCGATGGCAACGGCTGGGGCTTCGGCGCCAGCAAAACCACCGATCAGCAAGGCAACCTCTACGGCTACTGGACCGCCGGCAAACCCGGCAGCGGCAGCATCTCAGCTGTGGTCGCGCTCGACGGCGGCGGCGAGAGCACGGTCGACTTCACCGGCAACGTCGCCGATCACCAGTCGCGCACCGATTCGGTGCACCTGTACTATGACGTCGACGGCAGCTACACCGAGTTCAAGGTGCGGATCACGCCGCTGTCAGCGCCGCCTGCGACCTACTACTCGGCGCTCAACTGGCAAGATTCTTACGCCGGCATTCAATTCGATGGCGACACGTCGCTGGTGATCTTTTCGGTGTGGGACGCAGGCGGCGAAAAAGCGAAAATCACCGACCCGGGCGCGTGCAACGCGATGGTCGGCTTCGGCGGCGAAGGCACCGGCACCAGCTGCCGCTTGAAGTTCCCGCCATCCAAGAGCGGCGCCATCGCCGGCTTGCCGAACGACTACCACTTGGAGGTCGGCAACACCTACGAGCTCCATTTGACGATGGCCAAGAGCGCGAGCGGCGGCAGCGCCCACACGCTCACCTTTACCGATCTTACGCGCGGCATTGGACCGATCAGTGTCGGGACGCAGACCACCGGCACCGCGCTCAAAGGCGGCGGGTTCGCCAGCAGCTTCGTCGAGGAGTGGACTGACCACGGCAGCTGCTTGTCCAACTCGCGCTCGGTGCTGTACCACGGTCAACGCGCCAAAGTCGGCGGCGTCTGGCAAGACATCAAGAGCGGCTCGTTCAATCCCAACTACGTCAAGACCAACAACGAAATCTGCGGCAACTACCTTTTGACCCGCGTCGACACCACGTTCCTGATGTCGAGCGGCGGCCTAGAGTACGTGGGTCGGCCGTTCGTTCCCGGCGACAACATCTTCAAGAATCCGATCACTACGGTCAAGTTACCGTAGGCGTTTGGGTAGGCCGAGTTACAGGTTGCCCTTCATCACACTCTTGCCGGAGCGAGCAGCGGGAACGACAGGAAGGCGGCTGACCACTCATCGCAGCTTGCCCGAGACCACGCCCGCTGATCCTGGGTTCTGGCTTCGTTTTCGCTGCGGTCCGGTGCTCACGTACCCACGTACGCTCCGCTCCGGTCCTCGCGAAAGCCTCGCCAGAACCCAGGCTGAGCGGGCTGGCAGCTGAAAGATCAGACCAATGGTCAGAGGAAACCGGGAAGCCGGGAAGCACGAGGACCCGCAGATTGGGGGTGGGTGGTACGGCTAAGCTCGACGCCAAGGACAGCGATTGGGCCTCACTTGCCCGCTCGAACACCAGAAATTCTTCCCGCCTTCCCGCCTTCCTGTTCGATCGCCGCTCGAATCGCAAAATGCGATGAATGCGCCGCCGCCCAAACGAAAACCGGGCCTCAAAATCTGGGGCTTTGACAGCGACGTTGGTGCCGCGTACGCCGTCGGCCAGCTATGAATCCGATGGAGCTACGCGGTCGCTGGGTGCTGGTCACGGGCGCTTCTTCCGGCTTGGGCCGCGAGATGGCGAAGATCTTGGCGGTGACGTATGGCGCGCACCTCGTCATCTCGGCTCGCCGTGAAGATCGCTTGCTCGAGCTCAAGGCCGAGCTCGAAAAGAGCGCCGGCGTGAAGGTGGATGTTTGCGTCGCTGATCTGTCGAAGCTCGCAGATGTCGATCGCTTGATCGAGACCGCCAGCCAGGGGCGCGCGCTGTGCGGCGCGATCCTCAACGCTGGCGTCACGCACTTCGGCGACTACGCGGAGCTGTCGTGGGACAGCTTTCGCACCATGCTCGATACCAACGTCATCGCGACCGTGCGCATGGCGACCGCGTTGGTGCCGGTGCTCGAAGCCCAAGGCGGTGGGCTGATGATCGTTTCGAGCATGGCTGGTATCCACCCCGTGCCGTTTCAGACTCATTACTCGGCCACGAAGGCGTTCTTGGTCCATTTCGGCATCGGGCTCTGGCACGAGCTTGCCGGACGAAACGTGTCGGTCACGGTGTATGCGCCGAGTGGCGTCATCAGCGAAATGACGGCGGGCGAAAACTTCACTCCGCTCCGTCGCTGGCTGATGCCGGTCGCAGAAGCCGCCAGCGAAGGCGTCGAGGCCTTCCGCAGCCGCAAGTACCTGCACATTTCCGGCTTCGCCAACCGCGTCGGCAGCGCCTTCGCGCGCCTACTGCCCCAGCGCTTCACGACCTCGATGGTCGCCGCTCAATACCGAAACGCGCTAAAAAAGCGGAAAGTTTAGCTTCCGAGGGTAAGAGCTCAAGCGCCGCTCAACGCGAAAGACCGCGCTCTCGCGCGTGAGCCAACGCTTCGTTAGCGTGCTCGAGCCAGAGCATTTCCGTGCCGTAGGCTTGCGCGCGTTCGCACAGCGTTTTTACCCGCCTGCCCGCGGCGTCTTGGCGGTTTTTTCCGCCCAAATCGCGGATGTAGATGGCAGCAATCCTGCCCGGGTAGCGCGCGGCTGTCTCCAGGTAAATTTCCGGATCGCGCTCGCCGCTGTCGCCGAGCAAGACGAAGCGCAGCTCCAGGTACGTGTCGAGCAGCTGCCGCACCGCGGCGGACTTGTGATCGAGCGGCGGCGCTTCACGCAGACCAATGTCACGCAGCAAGAGCGGGCCGCGCGGTAGCTGGTGGTAGTCCATGAAATCGATCAAGAAGTCGTACAGGTTCCACGGGCTCTTCGAGACGTAGAATACCGGGTTGTTGGCGCGCCCCGATGCACCAGCGGCGAGCGCATGGTACAGCTCGCTGGTGCCCTCGAACGGCATGCGCGTGAAAGCGCTGCCAGAGAGCGTGACCCAAATCATCTTCAGCTTCTGTGTGACGTGCGTCTGCAGCACGGTATCGTCGATGTCGCTGATGATACCGAACTCCACGCGTCCCGGGATCAGCACCTCAGCAATCGCGCGCGCCGGGTGAAAACCGCGCATCGCCGCGCCCACCACCTCGACCTCGGCGGTCTTCCAATCGCTAGCGCCGCCGAGATCGGGCGAGGCGAGCGCCAAATCGAAGTAGCCTTCGTCGTCCGTGGCTCCGTCGGCGACCGTCGAACCGAGCGCGGCATGCACGAAAGCGTCCGGCAGCTCCCGCGAAAAGAAGCGCCGCAGCATGCGCCGAAAGTTCTTCCAACTGGTGTCGCCGGGCACCGAACGCTCGAGCACCGACGCCTCGAGCACTCGCCCACGCACCAGCGCGCTGGCCGCCATGCCGAAGCTGCGATACGTCACGACTTGCAGCGGCCCCAAGCGACCAAAGCGGCGGCGCAGCCCCCAAACCACGCGATCGACCAACAGCTCGAGCCGCGCAAAGAACCGCAGGAACCCCGCCCACAGCCGTTGCCGCTGGCGAAGCTCCCGCGTCCGCGGTGTCTCTTCTAGCGGGCCCGACATCAGCTGGGCCCAATATCCCTGCCGCTCGACCGCGGCAAGACCGCTCGGTTACACGACCGACTCTTCGTGTTGCAAGCGGCGCGCGGCCGCTTCTTCCCAGACCCGAGCGATGCGCCCGCGGTTGCGCTCGACGTACGCCGAACCGACGATCAACAGCACGCCGACCACGCTCAGGCTCGCCCAGCGCAGCACGCTGCCTTCCTGCGTCGCCAGCCACACTTGTGCAATCAACCCGAACAAGGCCACCAGGCTGCCGCTCACGGTGCGGATCAGCGCTCGCACCGATGCGCCCCACACCGCCACCGCCACGCCGACCACGATGCAGCTCAGCGCGGACGCGCCGCCAAGCTCGAAGCCGCAAGCGAGCAGGGTCGTGCCCAGCGCGCCGGCCGTGGCGATCCCCAACAAGGACGCGCGCGTCGTCGCGGCCCGCTTGCTGGCAAGCGCGAACAGCACCGCCGACGGCATGCCCCAGAGCAACACGACCGCCGCGCGCGAATCGACCGAGGCGGCCAGCTCCGACCAGCACAAACCCCAGCCCAGAACGCTCATACCAGCCGCCGTCCACGCACCAAAGTCGCGTTTCCAAGCCGTGGTGGTTCGCGACAGCACCAGCCACAGCGCCGACGCCGCGATCAACAGCACGCTACCAACGAACGCTGCCCGCACCTCATACAGGTGAAACACGCGACCGAGCATGATCACCGGTGCCGCGAACGGCATGACCCGCGCCAGCTTACCCTCCAGGGTATCGAGCTGTGCCTGCAGCGCGAAGCACGTCAACTCCAGCCGCAAAAGGCCGAGCAGTGTGACGCCCGCCAGGATCGCTACCGTGAGCGGTTGGCGCGCGGGCACGACGAGCATCAAGTTGGCGGCGAAGAACGCCAGCGTCAGCAGCTTGGCCTCCTTGCGCGCCAACGCCACGAACGCCACCAGCGCCAGCGGCACATACACCGCGAGCGTTGCCGCTCCCGCTACGAGCGCTGCCAGTCGACTCGGCGCCACCCACGTCGCGTAGCTGGGCAAAGGCGCGAGCGCTTCGACATGGAATTGTGAATAAATCAGGCCACCCAGCACGGCGAAGCCGACCGGCATCGTCGCCAACACCAGCGCCAGAAACGTGCGCGCCGAACGGCCCTCGCGCAGGCTGAGCCCGACGAAGTACGCCGCCGCCGCGAGCAACAGCGATTGCCCGACCAGCATCCCGTAACGAATCAAATCGTTACCGCCCTGCCAGTGCTGCAGCATGAATGTCGACGCCGAGGCCACGACCAACGCGGCGCCTGCGATACGCAAGGCCCGCGTCAATGCGTCGGGGTCGAACCCGCGCGCCGCAACCGGCGTCGGTGCCGTTGGACTGGCGAGCGTCGCGCTCAAAGAGCCGAACGTCTCTTGATTCAGATCCATCACACTTCCTCCTTCAACGCGGCCAGCTCCAGCTTGAGCGACGCCGCTTCCTCCGCGTCCAAGAACTCGTCGTCGAAGCTATCGATGCTGGCGACCAAGCAGCCGCTGGCGACCTCCGTCTCGGCGACGCGCGACTCCCAGCGCTCGAAGATTTGGCCAATTTCGCCTTCGGCGACATCACCTTGCCCCTGTGCGACGCCGAACGCCTCCGCGCGCGACTGTCGGGTGCGCATCGTATTGCGTTGCTGGCGCAGCTCGATCAGCCGCCGCTCCAAGGTCTGCACGTCACGTTTGAGCTGCAGCTCGATGCGCTCGTGCTCGACCTGGTTGTGGTTCAGCTCGGCGACGCGAGCTTCAGAGCGCTTGTGGCGCCGCAAGCATTCGAGCCCGCGCGCTTCATGCTCTTCGCGCCGCGCGCGGTCGCGCCAGCGCGTCGCCGATTCGCGCTCCTCGCTCAGTGCCTGCTTGAGCGCCCGACCATCGCGCTCGACGCGCATCAGTTGTACCCGAGAACGAGCGATGCCTTGCTCGAGGTCGCGCAGCGCGCTCGTCGCCAGCGCCTCGTGGTTCTCTACTTGAACGATCATACTGTCGATGCCGGCCACGAAGCCGTGGGTCCAGCGCTTGAATCGCACCATCATGGTTCTCCTGGGGGCCCAGCCGGGGCCGTGTGTCCGTCGCTTCAGCAAGGCGTGGGCCGTCGGCCTTGGGCGCCGCCAAGTACTCGTAATCACGGCGCAACCGGCTCGGCTTTACCAGGCTCCTCTGTACAATTTAGGTACACATCTATACATTCGATGAACATGCTGTTTCGTGAGGAAGAGCGGCACTTCGCGGCGGCCGTTTCACGCATCGCCTACGACAATCCGTTCGCGCCCGAGCGCATCGAAAGCGAGCGAATCGCGCTCGGCGACCGGTTCAAGGACAGCGGCGAGGTTTGGACGCCAGACGGCGCGCACCTGGCCGCCCAGCAGTTTCACCGCGAGCGCCCCAACGTCATCCAGCTGCGCGACTTGAGCTGGCAGATGGCACTCACGTTGCGCGCCCGGCTCGACGAAAAGCGCGGCGACCTCAACGCGGGTGAGCTCTTGCTGTACGAGGACCTGTGCCTGTACGCGCTGTTCGCGCGCTACGAGCTCAGCCTTTACGAGTTGGCAATCGACGAATCTGGCCAAGCGCGCAAGGTCGGCTTTTACCCGGCCTTCAAGCGCGACTTCGAACGACTGCTAGTCGAGCCGCAGTTGACCTTGCCGTCCGGGCTGAACGCCGCGTCCGCGTTGGCATTCTTTTTCCAGATCCGCCGCGCGTTTCACTACATTTTTCGCTACCTGTTGGGACTCTCACGGCCGATCGCCGAGCTGCGCGCCGAGACGTGGCACTCGGTCTTCACCCACGATTTGCGCCGCTACCGCACCAGCGTCTACCGGCACATGGCCGACATTCCGACGCTGATCGTCGGCCCCTCCGGCACGGGCAAAGACTTGGTCGCGCAGGCGATCGGCTACTCACGCCACCTGGCATTCGACGAAAACGCGCTGCGTTTCGTCGAGACATTTCCGTCGCAGTTCCACGCGCTCAACGTGTCAGCGCTCTCGCCCGGCGTGGTCGAATCCGAGCTATTTGGCCACCGACGCGGCGCCTTCACCGGCGCGCTGGAAGACCGGCAAGGTTGGCTCGAGGTGTGCGGGCCGGACGGCACCGTGTTCCTGGACGAGATCGGCGACCTTAGCACCGAGCTACAGGTGAAGTTCTTGCGCGTGCTGCAGACGCGCGAGTTTCAGCGCATCGGTGAGACCAAGCCGCGGATGTTTTTGGGCAAGCTGGTAGCCGCGACGCATCGCGATCTCGACCAAGGGCTGCAGGCGGGCTGGTTTCGTGAAGATTTGTACTACCGACTGTGCGCCGACCGGATTTCGACGCCGACGCTGCGCGAGCGCATCGAGGCCGATCCGAACGAGCTTTTGCTGATGGTCTCGGTGCTGAGCGAGCGCATCGCCGGAGCAGAGTTCGGCCCTGCGCTCGCCAAGGAAGTACGGCAATGGGTCGAAACCGAGTTGGGTCCGAGCTACGGCTGGCCCGGCAACGTGCGCGAGCTCGAGCAGTGTGTGCGCAACGTCCTGGTGCGTAAACGCTACCGCCCGGCGCTGCGCACTCAAACGCGCTCGAACCTCGACCAAGCGCTGCTCGACAGCCAACTGAGCGGCGAAGCGTTGTTGGATCGCTACGCGGCGCTCGTCTACCGAGAGACCCAAAGCTATGTTGAAGCCGGCCGCCGACTCGGCCTCGACCGCCGCACCGTCAAAGACCGCGCCGACCGCGGCCAGCACGAGCACGAGCGCGAGCGCGAGCGAACAGGAAGGCGGGAAGGCGGCTGAGCGTTCGGACCTTCTTCCGTCAAATTCTCGGCGTTAGTGAGTGCGGTGCGGGGTTGTGGGGCGCGTTTCGATGTCGCATTTGCGACACGGTTTCCGCAATGATTTCGCGGCGACTCTTGGCGAAGCAGACGACTCCTGATCTCCCAATCTCCTGTGAAAAAATCTCGCTCGGGTGATTCGGCCCGTCTATGCCACGGTAGCTTCTGCGAGTGGGGCTGCGGCGCGGCAGCCAAAGATGTGATGAATCCTGAGCGGCTGCATTTCGGCAGCCAACCGAAATGAGACCAACGCGCAGGCGAAGGCGGGAAGGCGCGCGGGCCGTTTTTGTACAGCCTTGATTGGTGATCGGGCCGGGTTGGGGAGCGGGATCGGCTGATCGGCAGCGGGATCGGGGTCGGTCGTGGCAGTGGTTTCGGGTCAGCACAAATTCGCAGTCGGCAGCGGTTTCGGTGACCGCAGCAGGTTCGGTCGGCTCGGGCCTGCTTGTCTTGGGGACTCATGCCGAGAGCGCGCACCCGGTGCGCCAGCGCCGGGTCATACGGAGCCAAACGGTGGGGCGCTGGCACACCGGCTGCGCGTAGGGGGGCATGAGTCCCCAAGACAAGCAGGCCCTCCGACTTCCTCATCACAAGCTGATTGCCTACCAGGTCGCGGCAGAGTTGCTGCAGCTGGTGGCGCGCATCCGCATCAACGACGGGGAGCTTCGGCAGCAGG
>JBBRMI010000006.1:0-113629 GCA_038230915.1 Polyangiales bacterium
CAAGCGACCCTTCCGGTCGCCGCTCGTTGAGCGTACGTTGGTACGTGAGCACCGGACCGGAGCGAAAACGAAGCCAGAAGCCAGGATCGGCGGGCGTGCTCAACAGCTGAGATGAGACCAATGACAAGCCGCCTTCCTGTTGAATCGCCTCCTCGTTGTCTCGCCCTGAGACGAGCGAGACGAAAAAAATCTCGGGCGTCGGGTTAATGACACCGATGAATCTGCCGTTCACGTAGGAGGGCGCAAGAGATGTCATTGGCTAGCACCAAGCCTCCTCCGGCGGATTTTCAGCGAACTATCTCGGGCTCCGGTCCGAAGGGCAGCTCGGTGCGAGACCTCACGGTGGCGGACATCGACGTCGTGTTCCAGCCGATCGTCGACATGCAGACGGGCTCCACGTTCGCCTACGAAGCGCTCACGCGCTGCAAGTGGCCGGAGTTCAAGAACCCGCTCGTGCTGTTCCAGCAAGCCGAGGCCGAGCGGGCCTGCGGTCCGCTTGGGCGCAAGATCCGCGAGGTGGCGTTCGGTCGCTGCCCCGACGCGCCGTTATTCGTCAACCTGCACCCGCACGAGCTCAGCGACGGCTGGCTGGTGCGCCCGGACGATCCGCTGTTTTTCCACGACCGCGCCGTGTACCTCGAGATCACCGAGTCGGCCGCGTTCAGCTACTTCGGTTTGTGCGCCGGCGTCTTGAAAGAGATCTGCTCGCGCGGGGGCGCCTACTTGGTGGTCGACGACTTGGGCGCCGGTCACTCCAACTTGAAGCGCATCGTCGATCTCGAGCCGCACGTCGTGAAGCTCGATCTCGCGCTGATTCGCGGCATCGAGAAGAGCCGCCGCCAGCAAATCCTGGTGCGTCAAGTCGTTTCGCTGTGCGAAGAGCTCGGTGCCAAGGTGGTCGCCGAGGGTATCGAAACCGAAGAAGAGCTGCGCGCGGTGCTCGACACCGGCGCGCACTACGGCCAAGGCTACCTGTTCGCCAAGCCGGCTTTTCCGATTCCGTCAGCGCGCTGGCCGTTCGCCCGAAATACGCCTGCCGCCGCTGCGCAGTAGGTCGCAATCACGCGCCGCTACTTCCCTGGCGCTGTCTCGCCAGCGCCAGTTGCAGCTGGCGCTGCCGAAAAGTCATGCGCGCGAACCCAGCGCGTTTGAACGTGGGCTGAGGAACGACGGTCTTGGTCTTTAGCAAGCCCGCCAGCTCGGCCGACGGTTCGAGCCCGAGGTCACCGAGAATCTCCGCGGCGACCAGCGCTCCGGTTTCCGCGCCGCCCTCCATCCAGCCCTGGAAATCGGCGGACGTGTGCTCGCCGCAGAAGTGCAAATTGCCTTCGCGCTCGCCCTCGTGAGTCCAGAACGACCACTGTCCGGGCTGATAACAGGTGTAACTCCCGAGCGTGAATTCGTAGCTGGGCCAGTGCATGCGCCGGGCGCTGTCGGCGCGGTAAGCGTCGGCTACGCCCGGGAAAATCAGCTCGAGATCGGCGAGCAACCCAGTGTAGTACTCCTCCGGGTCCGGGTCGCCCACCGCGACGCCGGCGTCGCCACCCAAGAAATTGGTCAAGATGCCGCGCGGACCGGGCTGACCGATCGACGTGTCCCAGGTTTGCTGCAGGTCCAAGTCGCTGGTGACCGTGCCGCTCTTTTGGTGCTGTTCGCGCCAGACGCGCGTTTCGAACGAGCCCATCACCTTGGCGTTGGTGCCGTAGCCGAGCTCTTTGATGATCTGCTGCTTCAAAGCGCTGAGCGGTACGTCGAGCTTCACTTTGCGCAGGACGCTGTACGGCATCGCCAGGACGACGTGGTCGAAATGACCTTCGCTCTTGGTCGAGGTCTTCACGTCGACGATCTCAAGCGAAAAGCCGCGGTCACTGCTGCTGCTCACGCGCGTCAACTTGGACCCGAGCTTGACGGTGCCAGCCATCAGCTTGTTCGCCAGGCGTGTCGGGAACGCGTCGCTGCCCTCGCGCACGTGGTAGCGCTCGTCGGACTCGCCAAAAATGCGGAACGGATCCGGCGCGTCCGAGCCGATCAGGTAGAGCAGATTGAGCGCCGACTGCTGCGACGTTTCGAGCCCGAATTCGCCGCGGTAGGCGGCGGTGAGGACCGCTTTCAAAGCGTCGTAATCCGGGCTCGGCACGTTGGCATCGAGCCAATCCGACAGCGGCGTCGTGTTCAGCTCGTTGAAGGCCGTGTCGTCGTTCTGGTCGTCCGCGGCGGTGGCGGCGTCGACCATCGCCGGAGCGACCGCCGTGAACTGCTCGACGATCACGGCTTCGGCGATCTCTTCGCCAGCGACGAACCACACGTCCGGCTGAGTCGTCGCGTCGGTCAGCCGATCATCGAGCTTGAGCTTGAGCTCTTTGGCCAGCGCCCACAGCGTGGTGTGGTTGGTATCGATCAGCTCGCCACCGAGCTCGAAGACTTGCCCGTCGTAGGCCTCGTCGCGCGCCGTGAACATGCGCCCGCCAACACGTGAGGAAGCCTCGTACACCGTCACGTCCACACCCGACTGCTGCAGCCGGTACGCGCAGTGCAGCCCCGCGATGCCGGCGCCTACCACCGCCACGCGCTCGCCGCCCGGGCGCTTGCCGGAGTCGTCGCCGCCGCAGGCGCTGAGCGTGCCAGCGACGGCCAACTGCGCGGCGCCCCAAGTCAACTGCCGACGCGTCAAATGGCCGCGCCCTGCGTCCACGTCTAGCCGAGCGGGTCGGTGCTCAGCGAGCGCGCGAGCCGCAATTCTGCGCAGTTGTCCGAACAATCGAGTTCTGGCCATGAAAGCAACATCCTAGGCCTTGACCCGGGGCCGCCTCAACTCCACATGGCCGGGGCGTTTCGGCGCAATTCAGATGAGTCAAGCCGCCGCTCAGTCCCCCGTCTCCGAGCCCATCGCGTTCGGCCTCGCCGCCGTCGATGCCGAGGCCGCTCGCCTACCGTTCAGCCTGGTCGGGCAGTTCGGGCGGCAGGCGCGTCGGTACGTGCTCGGCTTCGTGCTGCTGGCCACGTATCAGTACGCGCAATACTGGCTGAACACGCAGGTCAAGCTCGCCGTCAACCTGTCGCAAGAGCACCATACCGAGCGCTCGGTCTCGATCGGTATCTGGATGGTGGTGGTGGCGCTGGTGGCGTTCTCGGTGCGCGTGCTCTCGCGCGTCGCGGTCTTCAACGCCGGCCGCAACGCCGAGTATGAGCTGCGGCGCGTGCTGTCGGCCAAGCTGCTCACGCTCGGGCCATCGTTCTACCGACGGATGAGCACCGGCGAGATCATGAGCCGCGTCACCAATGACTTGACGCAGGTGCGGCTGCTCTTGGGCTTCGGTGTGCTCAACGTGATCAACACCGTGCTGGCGTTGATCAGCTCGCTGTGTTTGCTAATTCCCACATCGCACAAGCTGACGATGGTGGCGCTCGTCCCGTTGCCGCTGCTCTTGCTGGTGACGCGCTGGTTCTCGAGCGGGTTCTTCACACGCACTCGCGATGCGCAGGCCGCGCTCGGTGAAATGAGCGGGCGCGTTCAAGCTAGCGTGGCTGGTGTGCGCGTGGTGCGTTCGTTCGCGCTCGAAGAGCGCGAGGCCGAAGCGTTCGAGGTCACCAACCAGAAGTACTTGGAAAAGAGCTTGGGGCTCGCGCGTCTGCGCGGCTCGATGACGCCCATTTTGCAGGTCACGCTTTCGATCGGCGTCTTGGTGGTGTTTTGGTACGGCGGCCACCTAGTCATGACGCACGAGATGAAGTGGGGCGATTTCCTCGGCTTCACGCTGGCGCTGGGTCGGCTGACGTGGCCGCTGATGTCGCTCGGTTTCATCGTCGGCATGCTGCAGCGCGGTCGCGCTTCGTATTCACGCCTGGCCGAGGTGTACAGCGCCGAGCCGGACATCACCGACGGACCGCTCCGGCCAACCACGACGCCGCGCGGGCTCGAGGTGAATCACCTGGAGTTTTCGTACGGCACGCGCAAGGTGCTCGACGACGTGAGCTTCAAGCTGGCTCACGGTAAATCGTTGGCGATCGTCGGTCGCACCGGCAGCGGCAAGTCGACGCTGGCGCTGCTGCTCGCGCGGCTCTTGCCGACACCCGCGGGCAGCGTGTTCTTGGGTGGGCACGACGTGTGTGAGTTGCCACTTTCGATGGTGCGGCAAGTCGTCGGCTACGCGCAGCAGAACGCGTTTTTGTTCAGTACGACAGTCGGCCGTAACATCGCCTTTTGCTTGGACGATCCCGATTCGCCCGAAAGCGTCGAGCGCGCTCACCGCGCAGCCGAGGAAGCGCGCATCGCCGACGAAGTGCGCGAGCTGCCCGACGGTTTCGATACCGTCGTCGGCGAGCGAGGCGTGCAGCTGTCAGGCGGCCAGAAGCAGCGTGTCGCGCTGGCAGCAGCCTTCGTGTCGGAGCCACAGATTCTGATTTTGGACGACCCGCTGAGCGCCGTCGACGCTCGCACCGAGCGCGGCATCCTCGACGCGATCGACCGGCAACGTAAGGCTCGCTCGCTAATCTTGATCACGCACCGCGTCGCAGCGGCTTCGCACTGTGACGAGATCATCGTGCTCGAAAAGGGTCGCGTGGTGGAGCGCGGCACGCACGATGAGCTGCGTCGCTCGGGCGGGTTCTACAGCACCTTCGCCGAAGAACAGCGGATCGAGCGCGAGCTGCAAGCACTCGAGGGCGAACCCGTCGAGCCGGCCAGCGTCGAGGCGGGCGCGTCGCTATGAGCAACGGCAACGGCAACGGCAACGGCAACGGCGCGCCCCGGCCCGCGCGCAACACACGCGCAGCAGCCGCCGTCAAAGCCTTCCACGAAGACGAGCGCTTCGGCAAAGCCTACGACCTTCGGTTGGTCAAGAAATCGTGGCCGTTCGTCGCGCCGCACCAGAAGCTGCTGTGGCTTTCGCTCGGGGTCGTGCTGTTCACGTCGGCCAGCTCGCTGGTTCGCCCGCTGATCATGCGCCGAGCGATGGACCAAGGCGTGGTCGCCGGCCACCCCGACGAGCTGATGCGAGGTGGCCTGCTGTTGGCCGGCGTGATGATCGTCGAGCAGGTGCTCGGCTTCTTCCAGATGTACGCGATGCAGGTGGCGGGCGCGCGCGCCATGTCCGACCTGCGTCGGCACGTGTTCCGCTTCCTGCACCGCCAACGGCTCGGCTTCTTCGATCGGCAATTGGTCGGCAAGCTGGTGTCGCGCGTCACCAACGACGTCGACGCGATGCTCGAGCTGTTCGCCTCCGGCGCGCTGCTCTCGGTCGGTGATCTGATCAAGCTGGTCGGCATCATCGTGCTGATGCTGGTGCTCGACTCGCGGCTGGCGTTGATCGCGTTCGTTGGCGTGCCGCCGGTGGCTTTTCTCGTGATGGTGGTGCGGCAGCGCATGCGTGACGCATTTCGCGCGATTCGCGGCAACACCGCGCGCATGAACGCCACCACCAACGAGCAAGTCAGTGGCATGACCGTGATTCAAGCCTTCGGGCGGCCGGCGGCGGCAGCGCGCGAGTTCGATGAAGTCAACGCCGGCTACCGCGACGCCAACAACGCCGCCATTAAGTGGGATTCGATTCAAGATGCGGCTATCGACACCGTCGGGGCCGTTTGCCTGGCGTCGGTGATCGCATTCACCGGCCATCATCCCGTCAGCTTCGGTACGTTGGTGGCGTTCGCGGCGTACATCAAAGAGTTCTTCGAGCCGATCAGCGCACTGGCGCAGCGCTACACGTTGCTGCAGAGCGCGATGGCCGGCGCCGAGCGCGTGTTCGGCTTGCTCGATGCACCGGACCTAGACTGCCCGCCGCTCGATCGCGGCGACGCGGGCGACGCCGACTTCGACGTCGAGCTCGAGCACGTCAATTTCGAATACAAGCCGGGCGTCGCGGTGCTGCGCGATCTTTCATTCAAGGTGCCGCGCGGCGAAAAAGTGGCGCTAGTCGGCCCAACTGGCTCTGGCAAAACGACGATCACTGCGCTCCTGTTGCGGCTCTACGAAATCTCCGGTGGCTCGGTGCGCGTTCGCGGCAAAGACGTGCGGCGCTACGACCGTGAGTCGCTGCGCCGCATGTTCGCGGTCGTGCCGCAAGACGTTTACCTGTTTCCGGGCAGCGTGCTGACCAACATCGCCGCCGGCGAAACCCCCGATCGCGCCCGGGTCGAGGACGTGTTGCGCCGCTTGGGCGCGTACGAAGTGTTCGCCACGCGCGAACAGGGCCTCGATACCCCGGTCGCCGAGCAAGGCAAGAATTTCTCGACTGGTGAGCGGCAGCTGATCGCCTTCGCGCGCGCCATGTACCGCGACGCGCCAATCCTGATCTTGGACGAAGCCACCGCCAGCATCGACAGCGACACCGAATCGCGTTTGTCACGCGCGTTGGCCGAGCTGTTGCGCGGCCGCACCGCGCTGGTCATCGCGCATCGCCTGAGCACCGTACGCGCTGCCGATCGCATCCTGGTGTTGCAGCGCGGTCGTCTCGTCGAGCAGGGCAGCCACGAGGAGCTAATCGCGCAAGGCGGCCTGTACGCTCGCTTGCACGAGCTGCAATTCTCGCGTGCCGAGCATGCCTCCGCCGACGCGCTCCCCGTCGCTTCAGCGCTAGCGCTACCCGCTGAGTGAGACGCCGCGGAATCAACAGGAAGGCGGGAAGGCGGGAAGGGTTTTCTGGTCCAAGGCACGTTCAGGCGTTCGGATCGCTGAGTGACGAATCTGAATCGTACTGTGCGACGCGAGTACCTGAACGAGTCGGCGCCCAAAAACCTTCCCGTCTTCCCGCCTTCCTGTTGTCTTGTCGCTCGCCGTCTCGTTCAGTCTAGCCAGCCCATCACGACGGTGCGCTCGGCGAGGGCTTCCACGACGTCTTCGATGCGGGCGACTTCGTGGGCGCGAAACGGCCGGCCGCGGCGGCCGATTTCGAAGATCGCGACCAGCTCACCGTACAGCAAGAGCGGCACCATCGCGACGCTGGCCGGCTCGGGCAGACAACGCTCGACGCGTCCGATCATGTAACGTCCGACGTCGCCGGGGATCGGCTCGGACAGCACCGTGCGGCCGCCACGCGCCGCGACCAGCGTCGGATCCTCGCGTGACAATCGCTCGCCGAGCAGCATCTCGGTGCGGGGGCCATGGCCGCCGACTGTGACGGCCGCGTTCAGATCACCGCGCACGCGATGCACCAAGCCGACGTCGGCGGCCGCAGCCGCGACTGCCGTCGACACCGTGAGCAACAGCGCGTCTTGCAGCTCGCCGGCGTTCGACAGTACACCGACCGGATCGACCGATACCGGCCGGAAGCTCTTGCGCTGCGCCGGCTCCAAGTTGACCGGACGCGACGACAGCTCTTCGCCGCTCGGCGGCGGCGGCGGCTCGCTGAAGATGCTGCGCGCGCGTTGCTCGACGCCGGCGCTGGCGGTCGCCAGATCTTCGATCGTTTTCCGGCGATGCACGGCGCTCAGCGACTCCATCTCGTCGAGCCGGCGCCATACCTGCCACGATTCATGTCTGACGAACGACGCCGTCGAGATGCGCCCGTACGCCACGCCGCGCAGCACGAGCTCGAACGTCACGGGTCCTACGGCAGCGACCCCGTTGGTCACGAACCAACGGTCACTCGGCGCGCTGTTCCCGACATCGACCTTAAGCATGAAAAGTCCTACCCTGTCGCCTTAGAGGTCACATCCGCGCACAGAGTGCGACAATCATCGGCTGTTCGGACTGGCGGTCAATGCTTCTGCTGAGTTAGCAATAATATTCAACAGTTATGCATTTTTATCTGACGGAAGCACCAGCTTAGGCGGGGGGGCCACGCCACGGCCCCCTTTTTCTCGAGCTTCGTCGTAAGTGTTGGGAGTTATGCCGCAGCCCCCAGGCAAGATTTGGCTCGTCGGTGCCGGCCCCGGCGAGCCCGGCCTGATCACGGTCCGCGGGTTGTCGGTATTATCGCGCGCGGACGTCGTGCTTTACGACGCGCTCGCGCATCCGGCTCTGCTCGAGGCGTGTCCGCAGGCTGAACAGCGCAATGTCGGCAAGCGCTACGGCGAGGACAGCGCGGCGCAAGACGCGATTATCGCGCAGATGATCGAGCTGGCGCGCGCAGGCAAGCGCGTGGTTCGGCTCAAGGGTGGCGATCCATTGATGTTCGCGCGCGGCGCCGAGGAAGCGCTGGCGCTCGTGGACGCGGGCGTCAAATTCGAAATCGTGCCGGGGGTGACATCACCGGTAGCGACTAGCGCCTACGCTGGCATCTCGCTCACGCATCGCGAGCTGTCTTCGAGCGTCACGTTCATCACCGGCAGTGATCGCGTGGGCAAGGATTGGTCACCCGAGTCGTGGAAGAAGCTCGCGACCGCGACCGACACAATCTGCATCTTGATGGGCATGCGACGGATCAAAGAGATCACGCAGGCGATCATCGACGGTGGGCGCGCTCCGAGCACGCCGGCCGCTGTCATTCATTGGGGTGCGCGACCCGAGCAGCGCGTCGTCACCGCCTCGCTGGCGAACATCGCCGATGCGGCAGCTGCCGCCGGCCTCAAGAATCCGGCGATCATCGTGGTCGGTGAGGTGGTCACGCTGCGTGAAAAGCTGAGCTGGTACGATTCGCGCCCGCTTTCCGGCAGGCGGGTGGTGATCCCGCGCGCTACGGAGCAAGCACGCGACACGGCTGCCGCGCTGCGTGAGCGCGGCGCCGCGCCGGTGATTCTGCCGATGATTGAGATCGCGTCGCCGGCCGACACCGCGCGCGTGTCGCGGGCCGTGGCCGAGATGGGGCTCTACGACTGGGTGTTGCTCACCAGCTCGAACGCGGTCGAACAGTTGCGGCTCGAGCTCGAGCGCATGGGCTGCGACGCGCGCGCGTTCGGAGCGGCTCGCGTTGGCGTTGTCGGGCCCAAGACCGCCGAGGCGTTGCAACGTATCGGCATCAAGGCCGACGTGGTCGCGCAAGAGTTCGTGGGTGACGGCTTGGCGGCGGCCGTACTGACCGAAGGCGTCCCGCGCCGTGTGCTGCTGCTACGTGCGCTCTCGGCGCGCGATGTCTTGCCCGACGCCCTGCGCGCCAAGGGCAGCGAGGTCGACGTTGTCGTCGCCTACGAGACGAAACCGCTGCAAAGCTCCGGCGCGGAGCTGCGCTCGCGCATCGAAGCCGGCACCGCCGACGCGATCCTATTCACGTCGAGCTCCACCGTTACCTCGACGCTCGACGCGCTGGGCTCGGAAGGTAAAGCGCTGCTGAACCGCATTGCGCTGTGTAGCATCGGCCCCGTCACCACGCGCACCCTCGAATCCGTGGGCCTGAAAGCCACCGTCCAGGCATCGGTCTATACCGTCGAAGGCCTGCTCGACGCGCTCGAGCAGCACTATCAGCGTTGAAGTGAGGCCGCGTCACGAACTGCTGGGGAAATACCGGAATCGCAAGCGTCGCCGGGAGTGCTTGGTGCCTGGGCCGCTTTCGGGCAAGCTCGTCGCGACGTGAGCGCAGATCTGCCCCAGCACTACAAGCTGTGCAGCGAATGCAAGCGACCGATTGCGTTCGCGGCCGAGTACTACCGTTGTAGCGTTTCGACCTGTAATCGCAAGCGCACCGGCTTGTTCTTCTGCTCGGTGTCGTGCTGGGACGCCCACGTACCGATGATGCGACACCGTGACGCCTGGGCCGAGAAGGCGATGGCGCCGACCCGCCAGCAGCACCTGGCCGAGCTTGCCGAGGAACAGAAAGCGCAACAAATGGCCGAAGAAGCCGACAAGGGGCGACGCATCGTCGGGCTGTCCGACGATGGTTTGCCCAAGGACGTGCTGATCGTCGTCTCCAAGCTGAAGGCCTACGTCAAGGCGCGCTCCGACATGAGCACGTCGGACGGTGCGATGGATGTGCTGTCGGCTCATCTGCGCAAGCTGTGCGACAAGGCGATTCGTCACGCCGGTACCGCCGGCCGCAAGACGGTGATGGATCGCGATTTCACCGCCATCTTGGGCAGCGACGACGATTGAAGACGCCGTGAGTTACGGGGCGATCGTTCCGAGCCAGCGCAGCGCCCGAACCGGCTCACACGTGATGGTCACTTCGGCCTCGGTCAGCGCAGCTTGAAAGCGTGCGCGCAAGAGCGCATCGAGCGCCTTGGTTTCGCCGCGTTTAACGGCTTCGGGCGCGAGATCGAAGACGCTGTCGAGCGCGCTGCCGAGCGCGGCGACTAGCCCTTCGCCGAACCTCGCGCCGGGGGCGCTCTCAGCGGCTGATCCGAACCAGGCGATGTAGTGCGCGATCGGCCGATCCTGGTAGTCGCGCCGCCGAACGTCGCTGAATGCGGTGGCGAAGAACGGTTGCCCGGTGCCGACGCCGAGCGCGCCGCGCAGCAGCACCGGCGTCTCGGTCGGCTCGACATTGGCGAAGATGCGTCGGTGCAGCGCGTACCAGCCTTCACCCAGCAACGGTTCCGGCTGCAGCAAGAAGGCGTAGTCCCAGTCGTGGCCGCGCGTGCGGTACAAGACGTCGCTCAAGCGCAGCGTCAACGTTTCAGCCATCGTCGGTAAACCTGGTCTTGAAGTAGGCGCGCTCGGTATCGGGGCTCGCCAGCTCGGCGCGCAGCGCGTAGGCGGCGGCATCCAGCGCCTTGCCGCGGTTGGCGGCTGATTTTTGGCGTTCGCGCAGCTTCTCCGCGCTGACTGACAGCCCTTCTTTGGTGCGCAGCGCCTTGATCAGCACTGTCAGCACTCGATATTTGATCGGCAAGAAATCGTCGAGCTTGTCGACCACCTCGGTCAGGTTGCGCATCACGTCGAGCACGGTGGCCAGCGTGCCCCAGACCCGACCCCGGCCAGTCTTTTCTGCCACGCGCGACAGCACGCCGAGCAGCACCAGCGGCGCTATCGTCGTCAAACCCAAGCTCTGGTGCGCGTCGACCACGCGCCGGCCATCGCCGCGCACCGCGCTGAGCAGCAGGAATTCCTGGCCAAAGCTGCTCGAGCCGCCGACGGCCTTCTGCACTCCTGACAGCTGGTCCGCGGCGCCTTCGCGCAGCTCTTCGGCCAGCGTGAGCGCGGTCGTGCGGTCCGGCAGTAGATCGGCTTTGGAAAAGGCGATCAACCACTGCTCCGGAAAATCCGGCGCCTTGCCCAGCGCTGACAGCTCGTTGACGATGCGACGAATCTCGGCGCGAAATTGATCGAGCAAGCTGCGCGCGTAGGTCAGGCCTTCTTTGGCGTAGCGCTCGGAGTCGACCAGCAAAATCGCGGCGTGGCAGTCGAGTAAGAGCTCGAGCGCCTGGCGTCGCGCGTCGCGCTCGGCTTCGTCGCTGGGCGCCGTCTCCCACCAGCCGCCTGGGTAGTCGTACCAAACGACGTCGAGGCTGGGTGTTGGCAGATCGTGGACCTTGAGGCCGAAGCGCAGGGTGTCGAAGCCGTCGGTGCCGATCGGAAAGTCCCCGCCTTCGAGCCGGTAGTAGCGCGAGAGGAGCACACTGCCCTGCGCGGCGTCGGCGGCCTCCAAGCGGTAGCCGTGGCGCTCCTCGAAGGCGTTTCGCTGCTGGTTGCCGAAGTAGCTGGCGAGCAGCGTCGTCTTACCGGCGCCCTTCATGCCGAATAGGGCGACGCGCACTTCGGGCCGGCTGGGCATTGAGCGCCGATCGTAGTCGCTACCCCAAGCCCGTGCTACTCGATCGACTCATGGCGAGCGCGACACTGGCGTCACACGACGGCGAAGAAGTGCTGTTCGAAGGCCGCGCGGCGATGGTGCCGAGCTTCACCACGCTTTTGGCCGCGATTCTGACGCTGGGGCTTTGGCTCGTCGTGCGTTGGTATCAGACGCTGGGCAAGACCTACCGCATCACCACCCGGCGCATCGTGGTCGAGACCGGCGTGCTGTCGAAGACGCTGGAGCAGATCGATCTGTATCGTGTCGCCGACTACACCGTCGAGCGCCCGTTCGGGCAGCGCATCATGGGCACCGGCAACCTGCTGCTGAAGACGTTCGACAAAACCACGCCGGAGCTGAACGTGCTCGGAATCAAGACCGACGTCGTGAAACTATACGAAGCCGTGCGCGCTGCTACCGAAGCCGACAAGACGCGGCGCGGCGTGCGCATGGTCGACTACGAGACCGCCGGCAACTGAAGCCGTTCCGCTACTTCCGTGGCGGCAAGCGGGAGGGCTGCTATGACGGTCGGTGCGCCCACACGCGACCAACAACAGCAGTAGCCAGCTACTCCGCGCTGCCATCGCTCGCCTCTTTCGGTTCGGTGACTAGCTCCGCCCTCACGAGTGCAAACTTGTTATTGAGGCGCTTGTCAGTCAAGGGCGTTATGCGAAAGCCGGCGCCGAGCTCGCTCTTCAACGTACCAATACGGCCGTGCTCGCTCACGAAGTAAATCAGCTTGGTCCCGGCTTTACGCTGTGCTTTCAGCCAGTTCTTGAACTTTGCGCCGGTCGAGACGAACGCCGGCAGACGATTGCCAGTGTAAAAATTCTCCCCCTTCCAATTCATTTGATACGCGACGATCGGCTCCTCGGGGCCGTGGCGTGCCCGGTAGTAAGCTAGCAGCACCTCGCGCTGACCGAAGTGCGGGGCGAGCGCTGGCAGGTAGACCCACAGCGTGAACGCGCAAAACCAGACGCCGACCGCCATCAGCAGCACGCTGCCGGCAACACGCAGCCGCGGCACCAACCACAGCGACAAGCACACCGCCGCCGCGACGCCGAAGCCCCATTGTGCAGCTTCGAAGTCGAGCGTCGCTGGCCACGCGCGCTTGTAGTTGTAGGTGGCGAGGTGCAAGAGCCGCGCAGAGCCGGGTACGTCACCGGCGACCGTCGTCGACAAATCGCGCGCGACCAGCAGCGTGAACGGGGCCGCCAGCAGCGCGAGAATGCCGAGCGTGGCGTCGCGGCTGGTTTCGTCTTGACGGCGGCGCCAGAAGTGGTCGGCCAACAACGCAGCGAGCAGCGCGACGGCGATCGACAGCCAGCCTAGCCAAGCCGCTGCGGTCGTCGTGGGGCCAGCCTCGCTGGTGCTGCCGAAAATATCGCCGTCCCGAAAGCGCATCGCTCCGTAAACCAGTAACGCCGCAGCGCCGGCCAGCACCGCGAAATACCGAGCGCCGCGCCAACCTTTCGGCAGTTGCTGGTCGCCGAGCGCGCGATCCAACAGCAGCGCGACCCCGACCGCGAGCGGTGGCGCACACGGCAGCGCGTAGTGATGGAACTTGGTCAGGGCCAACGTGAACAGCGCAAACCCAATCGTCAGCCACAGCACGACCACGATTGCCAGATCACGCAGGCGGCGGTTCTCGGTGCTACGCGCGAGCGCGACGCCGACCCCCAACGGCACGAGCCCGGTCCACGGAAACAGGCCATAACCCAGTTGCCAGATGTAGTAGCGGAGCGAGACATCACCACCGGTGTTGGTGTCGTGCACGTGCACGAACGCCCGCTTGTACATGTCGTGAATCAGCAGCCGGTCGGTGAATTGATCACCGTGGCGCATGTAGGCTTGGACGTACCAGGGCAAGCACACCGCGGCCATCAGCAGACAGAAGCTGGCGAGCTCGATGCGTGTCAGCTCCAGCCAGTCGCGACGCGCAACCAGCACGGCGCCGGCGATCGCCACCGGCAGCAACAACCCCGGCGCGCCCTTGGCCAACGTGGCGAGCGCCGTGAAGTACCAAGCGGCTTGGAAATACAGCCGTTTTTTCCTGCGCTCGCCGCGGTTGAGCCACAAGAAATAGCCGAGCGCCGCGCCAAAAATGCCCGCGCCCAAGCAGGGCTGGAACATCGCGTTGCTCGGCACTGCGCGACGGCAGGCTTCGTTTCCCGGTAGTCCGCAATTGCCGAGTCCGGAGCCCGAGAAGAGCTCGTCGAGGTGCCAGCGAAAGCCGTACGGCGGTCCCGCGATCTGCAGCGTGACGTTGCGCGACACCAGGTACGCGAGCTGCGGCAGCGCGCTCACCAGTACCAGACCGAACAGCGCGTGAGCCGCCGATAGTCGCAGCGTGCGGCCGAACACCTCGAACGAGAGCGCCGGTGCCAGCTCGTCCGAATCTACCAGCAAACCCAGGCCGAACAGCGATAGCGCGGCCGTGAGCGGCGCAACGTACGGCATGTCGGTCATGCTTTGGTGAGCCAGTACCGACCAGTACGGCGCACACAGCAACACTAGCCCTGCCAGGAACCCGGTGCGCTTGCCCGCCGCCGTTGCCACGAAGCGATACAGCGCGTAAACGCTGACCAGCGTGACGACCACGATCGGCATTCGGGCAGCCCACTCCGGCTGCGGCAGGTAACCGTGCGCGGCGCCACTCAGCATCTCGTCCGGGCGGAACTTCACGCCGAACAGCGCGAAGGCCAGGCCTTGCAGCCAGAAGTCGAGCACGGGCTTCGACCAAAACCAGCCTTCTTGCGCCCACCACAGCGAGATCCAATCGTCGCGCGCCAGCATTTCGCGCGCCACCTCGCCGTAGTGCGTCTCCCACGGGTCGAGCAGCGAGTACGAACCGAGCAGCGGCACGTACAGCCCGACGCCGAGCAGCATCAACCACAGGCCGGGGCGCTGACCGAGCGATATGTCACCCGGGCCGAAGCTCGAAATCAGTCGCGCCAGCGCCAGCACACCTACCAACGACGTCACGGTCACGAGCAGCGGCGCCAGCCAGTGGTGGCCAGGCAGTGTTCCGGAGACGGCCAAGCGCAGCGCGACTACCCAAAGCAGCGTGCTTGCCCCCACCTCGAGCAGGCGGCCGCGCAGCTGCCAAAGCGACGTTGGGCCGAGGCTCGGCTCGGCCGAGTCGTCGAAGCAGCCAGCAAAATCGAGCACGCCGAACGCGGCCACCAGCACCGCCACGAGTCCGAGCGGCACGCTCAGCGAAAAATGCGCGTCGCTTGCCATCAAGACGACGAGTGCAACCAAGCCGGCGACGGCGTAGAGCAGTGAACGCGGCCGGAGCGCGTTGCCGGACGGCGCGAGCGGCTCTTCCACAGCGCCTCTTCCCCTTAGCCGCTCGGGGAGTCAAGAGCGCGGCGCCCCGAACAGCATCGATATTTCAGCTGTTGAACACGCCCGCCGATCCTGGCTTCTGGCTTCGTTTTCGCTCCGGTCCGTACTTAAGTACGCTCTGCTCCGGTCCTCGCGAAAGCCTCGCCAGAAACCAGGCTTGGCGAGCGGGCAACTGAATGACTTGGCTAAAGGTCAGCGCTCGCCGGACTCAGCCGGTCGTCACGACTCGATTTCGGCCGGCGTGCTTGGCGCCGTACAGGCGGCGATCGGCCACACCGATCATGCCTTCGGGGGTCTTGGCCTCGGTCGTGGACAGCGAGGAGCAGCCGGCGCTGACCGTGACGCTGAGCGGGCCGCGTTCGGTCTTGATCTGGAGCGCTGCAATACGCTCACGCAGGCGGTCGGCCACCACCCCGCAGCCTTCGATGTCGATGCCGCGTAAGACCAGCGCAAATTCTTCACCGCCGTAGCGGGCGAACACGTCTTCGCTGCGCACGGTGCCGCGCACCACGTTGGCGATCTGCATCAGCACCATGTCGCCGACTTGGTGGCCGTAGGTGTCGTTGACTTTCTTGAAGTGGTCGGCGTCGAAAATCACCAGCGATACATCGGTGTGGTGGCGGCGCGCGTACGAGAGCTCAGCGCGGAGCTGCGTGTCGAAATGCTCGCGATTGTGCGCGCCGGTCAGCGCGTCGGTGACACTGGCGTCGTACAGTTGACGGAGTAGCGCTTCTTGGCTCTCGTCGCTGAGCGTGTAGCGGAAGACGGCAGTCGGGCCGAACTGAACGACGTCGCCGTCCTTCAGCTCGTGGCGGTCGACTTTGACCCCGGCGACGAACGTGCCGTTCGCGCTGCCTTCGTCGCTTAAGACGTACGAGCCGCCTTCGCGGTGCAAGGTGGCGTGGCGGCGGCTCACGCCATCGTCGGACAGCCAAAGCTCGCAGTCTTGGCTGCGACCGACGCGCACGCGCTCGGGTGAAAGCAACGTGACGCGGCCCAGTTCGGCGCCGCGCATCCGCACTAGCAAGTGGCGATCTTTCGATTGCTTGCGCGGCGCCTTCAGCTCCTTAAGGCTGACGATCGCAGTCCTATCGTCAGATTCTTCGTAGCCGCCCAGCTTGCGGTTTTCGTTCACGGACAGTCCCTCGACCCTCAACCGTAACACGCCAAATCGGCACGGCCGCGAACTGTTTTTGTGGCCTCGAAGGCTCGGCTGTTTCTTGATGGGCTCCGGGATGGTCTTGGCGCCTTTGTCGCACGCACGCACGCAGGTAAACGTTCCTGCGACTCTTCTACTACGGGGCGCATGTAGGCGAAAAACTCCTCGGCGCGCGGGAACTTTGCGGTGAAGGCCGTGTCTGGTTTGGCGTGACGTTCGGGACGGTCGCTCGGTTCTAACCACAACGCGCCGCCGGACCAGCAAAACGAACGCGGCAGTTCCGTAGCCGCGGTCGGGCGACGTCATTCAACTCAAGGAGAAACCGTCATGGCATCGCTGCACGGCGCAAGTGCGCCTTCTGTTCTCGTATCGGTGGAGCCCCAACCCCACCTCATCTTCACCCACAACCCGTTTCTACGCAGCGACAGAGCGCGTGAAGCTCCCGCGCTCTGGCCTTTGAACCAAACCGCTCCGGTCGCCGAGTCACTCGAAGTGACGGTGCTTTGGGGCACCAACGTGCTCGCCGTCGCGCAGCTGACCCCGCCGCGGAAATACGCGGTCGGTGAAGTGGGCGGCGCGAATGGCGCTGGCACGAGCCGCGCAGGCGACGTCGACTTCGCGCTCTCGTCCGAGCGTTTGGGCACCGAGCGCCGCGAGATCGTCGCGATTCGCGGCGGCGTGCCATTCGCCGTCTTCACCGCGAATGAAACGCCCCGCGTGCTCGAGAAGGGCCAGACGGTCGACGTCGAAGGCGCGATCGTCGATTGCCCGGACGTGGCGCTGGGCGCTCGCGGCATCGAGCTACGGCAAGACCGCGTGGTGATCATCGAAGCTTCCGGCGTCACGTTTCGGATCGCTGGTAGCGAGAAGCCCGAGACCGTGCCGCGCGCGGTGCTGGGTGGGGCTGATCGCTCGGCGATCGCCACGATGGGCACGGCTGCCATCGTGCAAGGTCTGTTGCTCGCGTCGCTGGCGTACTTCACGCCCAGCATGGCGTGGGGCGCCGATGACGAGATGGAGCGCGATAACCTCGAGCTGATGCAGCAGTACCTGCACGCCAGCGCCGCCCGCGAGCTCCCGGAGCAACCGCAGGAGGCTCAACCGGGCGGCGGCGAAAAAGGCGAGCCCGCGCAACGCAACCGCGGCCCCGAGGGCAAAGCCGGCAACCCGAGCGCCAAACAAGCCGGCCGCATGGCGATCAAGGGCGACACACCCGAGCGCGTCGTTTCGCGCGCCGAGACGGTCGCCGAAGCCAAAGACTTCGGCACGATTGGCCTGCTCAACATGCTGAACGCCACCAGCGCGCAAAGCTCGCCGTGGGGCGCCGAGCTCGCGACCGGACCCGACGCGGTCAACGCATTCGGTGACATGTTCAGCGCCAACATTGGCGAAGGTCACGGCACCGGCGGCTTGGGTCTGTCTGGCCTGGAGCAGGGCGGTGGAGGTCTCGGTCAAGGCGTGGGCATCGGCCGGATCGGGACCTGCATGGGCACCAACTGCGGCGGCGACGGCACGGGTCGTTCGATGGGGCGGCTCGGCGGCACGTACAAGCCGCAGGGCGTCAGCGTTCGGCCTGACGGCATCACCACAGTGAGCGGACGGCTGCCCCCGGAAGTGATTCAGCGCACCGTGCGTCAGAACTTCGGCCGCTTCCGTCAATGCTACGAGTCGGGTCTGCGCAGCAACCCGAACCTTGCGGGGCGCGTGACGGCGCGCTTCGTGATCGGTAGCGACGGCGCGGTCAGCAACGTCTCGGCCGGCGGCGATCTGCCGGACGCGACGGTCAAGTCGTGCGTCGCGAGCGCCTTCTACGGTCTCTCGTTCCCCACGCCGGAAGGCGGCATCGTGACCGTCACGTACCCAATCATGCTGACGCCTAGTTGAAAAGGTCGACAACTAAGCACCCTCGACTAGGATGGCGCCCGATGAGCTTCAGAAAAGCTGTCGGCGCCATCCTGGCGGCATTTTGTCTGTTTTTGGCTCACGACGCGCATGCCGAAGAATGGACGCACAAGAGCTTCTTGATGCCCCATGGCTCGTTCGAGATAACCGGCGATCCGGCGCGGCCGGCGATGCTCGGCATCAACGCATCGCGCAACGGCTTCGCCAAGCCGATCACGGTCGCGCCTCACTTCTACTGGGCGGTCACCGACGACCTGTCGATCGGCATCTCGCATCGCCAAGGGCTGTGCTTCAACGGCTGCGACAAGGCGTACAATGACGCCGGCTTCGACCTGATGTACTACCTGACCGGCTCGAACAAATTCGAGCTCGATCTGCACGCGGGCGTGCCGATTCGAAGCTTCAGCCCGTTCATGCTCGGCGTTCAGGGCGGCGTGATCGGTCGTGTCAACATCGGCTCGGTCACGGCGTTCGTCTTCGACCCGTCCTTGTACGTCGGTTTCTCGAATCGAAAGCGCGGTAACCGCGAGGGGTTGGATCTGCCGTTTTGGTTCTACTTTCAGGCGACGGACGTGGTCGTGCCGTTCGTGGGCAGCGGCTTGTCGGGCCCGCTCGACGGCTTCTTCGATGGCTTCGCGGTGCCGCTCGAGGGCGGCATGCTGTTCGACGTGGCGCGCAACGTCGACATCGGCTTTTCGATGCGTTTCCACAACCTGATCGGGCGCGGCGGCAGCGCCGATTGGCGCAGCTTGTACTTTCTAGGGCGGTTCAGGTTCTGATGCGAAATTGCCAAGCTTTACTGCGGTTAATTGGGGGCGGGGCAACGTTCGCGGCGATGACCAGCGCCTGCGCCGCGTACGCCCCACCACCGAGGCCCACGGCGCTGCCGAAGCCGAGCACCGCAGCGGCTGCGCCCAAGCCGGCCAAAGAGCGGCTGCTGATGCTGCTGCGGGCGGTCGAGCGACCCGCGCCGGTGCTCGAGCTCTTGCCGGCTGCCGCCCAAGCCCTGCTCGAGACGCGCTTGAAAGGGCTCGCGCCCGAGCAACGTGAGCAGGTGGTGCACGGCGAGCTCGCCCAAGCCGTACCGCTCCTGCACCTCAAGTCGGGCGGAAGCTCGGCCGGGGCGCTGCTCACGCTGGCGACGACGCCGGCGGCCACGCAAGAGCTGCCGCTGGTATTCGAGTCGTCGCCGCAAAGCAACGATGAAGAGCGCCGGCACACCGTGCAACTCGCCCACGACGTCGCACAGCGCGCGGCTTTGCATTTCCTGCGCGACCGCGTGCTCGACGTCGCCAACACTCCCGCCGCCGAGCAGGCACCGCTGTTGGCTGCGATCGAGCGTGCCGGAATCGCCGCGGAGCGTCCGGACATCGTGCGCGTGGCGCTGGAAACGTGGGCGACGGCCGGTGCGCCGCCCGCGGTGATGGCGCGGCTCGCAGTGGCTTGCGCCTTCGACCAAGACGAAAAATGCTTCGAAAGCGCGCTGAACGGCGTGCCCGAGGCGGCTGCCGAGCATCCACGTTTGGTCCGGCTCAACCTGGCGCTCCGGACCCGCAACGACCGCGATCCGATCGTCAAAGCCTGGTCGCTCCTGCAGCTCGGTCGTTACGCTGACGCGCGGCGCGCGCTCGCCCCCGTCCAAAGCAAGGCGAAGACCGATCTGCGCGTCGGCGCGGCGATCGCCGTCGTCGTAGCCGACGGCACGGCGTGCCCCGGCTTGCAGCCGCAGGTCGGCTCGCCGCGACTCTGCGCAGACGCAGTCACGGTGCGCCCCGGCTTGACGTCGGCGCTTGGTGACATGGACGCAGCCTGGCAATCCGGTGGCGGTCGCGACGCCGCTTCGGCCGAAGCGTACATCGGCTTGGCGCACGTCGTTCCGTGGGTCACGGCGCTCGCGCTCGCCTCCGACGCGGCCAGCCTCGAGCGTGATTTTACCGAGCGCTATCAAGCCCTGTCGAAGGTGCTGCGCGAGCTGCCAGAGCAGAAGCCGCTCAGCGTGTTCGCGGCTGCGTTGTCGGCGGGCGTAACGGCGGGCCTGCACATGTCGCACGGCGAGCGCCCGCAGATCGACTCGAACAAGAAGCAAGAGCTGTGGTTCGCGGCGCTCGGTGTCGAAGCGGCGGCGCCCCGCTTGGCAGTCAGCTCGGTGTTGGCGGCGGATCAGCCCGTGTTGCAGCTTTTGCCAAAGAGCGCCCCGGCTCCGCTGGTGGCGGCGCGGGCAGGGCTTTTGGCTTGGGAGGCCGCCAGCACCACCGACGCGGGCGTGCTCGAGTCGGCCAAGGCCGCGCTGGCCGAAGAGCTGGCGGCACCCGCGAACGGCAGTCCCGAGGGTGCGACCGCGGTGTTGCTGTTGGCCGAGCTCGATGCACTATCGGCGCCGAGCGAACGCAGTCACAAGGCGCTCGCCCAAATCGCGAGCCAGTTGATCGGCGAGTCCCTGCCGCCCGATCTGGCGCTGCGCGCGGTGCTCGACGCCGCCGGCGCGCTCGAGCGGCTGGGCCGCACCGCCGACGCGCTCGGCGTGCTCAGCAAAGCCGCCGAGATCGAGTCGCTGCCAGGGCCCGCTGGCGATTTGCTGGTGTTGATCCGCGCTGAAAAGCTGGTGCTGCAGTGGGACGCGAAGAAGGACCCGCAGCGCGCGGCGCTGGCCAAGGCGCTCGGCGCGTTGCCGAGCAGCGCGTCGCCGCCAACGATCACCTTCGTGGTCGGCGCGTGGGCGAGCCCGAAGGTCCTGCGGCAAGGCAAGCTGCCGCCCAAGGCGCTGCTCGCAGAGCGCATCGGCGCGCGCGCCGCGGAGCTGATGACGAAGGGCGCGTTGCGTGGCACCCGCGTTTCGCTGCGCGTCTCCTACGCGTTCCAAACCGGCATCACGCCCGAGGTGATGTTCGACCCAATGTTCGTGCCGCTGGTGAGGCCCGAGCTCATTCAGAAAGCTCTTTGACCAGCTCACGGCCGGCTTCAAGCCGGGTTTTCTGCTGATTCAGGCTCTCCAGCAGCGCGCGTGCCTCGCTCAAAACTTCGGCCGGAGCGTTGGCGACGAAGTTCTGATTCGCCAGCCGCTTCTCCATCACCTCGATGTCCTTGGCGACGCGCTTCACTTCGCGGTCGATGCGCTCTGATTCCTTGGCCGGGTCGATGTGGCCCTTCAGCGTGACGAGCACTTCGACGTCGCCGGCGACGTTGAGTGTGGAACCGCGCGGCCTTTGTGCTGACGGCTCGGCGACAGTCGGCGGGCCGTCGGTGCTGGCCAGAAATTGAATCATGCGACTGTTGTCGCTCAGTACCTGGCGCACCACCGCGTCCGCGCTGCGCAGCTCGATCGGCACGCGTTGCGAGAACTTGATGCCGTGCTCGCTGCGCACGGTACGGGCGCCGCTGATCGCGGCCATCAGCCAGGCCATTTGGCGCTCGGCTTCCGCGTCCGTGCGGCCGTCGGCAACCGTCGGGTAGCTGGCGAGCGCGATTGACGCCGGGTGACCGTCGGCTTTCGGCAGCAGCTGCCACAGCTCTTCGGTGATGAACGGCATGTAGGGATGCAGCGCGCGCAACACGACTTCCAGACAATGCACGAGGGTCGCGCGCGTCTCGGCCTGCGCCTCCGCCGTGCCGTCGGTGAAGACGGGCTTGGTCATCTCGACGAACCAATTGCACAATTCGTCCCAGAAAAAGCCGTACAGTGCCTTGGCGCCGTCGTCCAAGCGGTACTCGTCGATGCCCGCTGTGCTGCCGGTCACTGCCGCCGACAGCCGCGAGAGCAGCCAGCGATTCAGCAGCAGTCTCGGATTTTCGGGCGGCTTGCCTGACGGCTTTTCGTCTTTGATGTACGTCAACGCAAAGCGCGTCGCGTTGTAGACCTTGTTGCAAAACTTACGGTAGCCGTCGACGCGCGCCGGCGACAGCGCGATGCGCTTGGCTTGCGGCGAGTAGCTGCACAAGGTCATGCGCAGGGCGTCGGTGCCGTAGGCCGGAAAGCCTTTGCCCATCTGGGCGGTCGACGGGTACGATTTTTTGAACTTGGTCAGCGCTTCCGCCACCGGCGCGTCCGGCAAGGCCTTTTGCACCATGCTGTCGAACGAGGCGCCGTGAATCAAATCGAGCGGGTCGAGCGTGTTGCCCTTGACCTTGCTCATCTTGTCGCCGGTTTCGTCGACCACCATGCCGTGCAAGAGCACGCGCTTGAACGGCACGTCGCCCATGAAATACAGGCCCATCATGATCATCCGCGCGACCCAGAAGAAGATGATGTCGTAGCCGGTCTCCATGTCGGAGGCCGGGTAGTAGCGCGCGAGATCGGGCGTTTGCTGCGGCCATCCGAGCGTCGCGAACGGCCAAAGCTGGCTCGAAAACCAGGTGTCGAGCACGTCCGGATCCTGAACCAGTTTGGCGCTGCCACACTTGTCGCAGGCCTTCGCCGTGTCTTCGCGCGTGACCGTGACGTGCGCGCAATCCTGACAATGAAACGCCGGGATCTGATGCCCCCACCACAGCTGGCGCGAGATGCACCAATCTTGGATGTTGGTCAGCCAGTACTCGTACGTCTTCACCCACTCTTCGGGCACGACCTGCACGCGACCGTCGCGCACCGCTTGCAGCGCGGGCTCGGCCAGCGGCGCCATCTTCATGAACCATTGCGTCGAGATCATCGGCTCGACGATGCTGTTCGTGCGCTGTGAACGCGGCAGCGTCATCTTGTGCGGCTTACTGCCGCGCTCCAGGCCCAGCTCCGCCAGTCGCTTCTTCACGGCACGGCGGGCCTTGAAGCGCTCGAGCCCAGCGAACTCGCCGCCTTGCGCGTTCATGGTCCCGTCGAGATTGAAGATGTTCAGCTCTTCGAGCCCGTGGCGCTTGCCGGTCGCAAAATCGTTGAAATCGTGCGCCGGCGTTACTTTCACCGCGCCGGTACCGAACGCCATGTCGACCAGCACCGCGTCGGTGATCACCGGCACTTCACGGTCCACGAACGGATGCTTGAGCTTCTTGCCGTGCAGGTGCTGGTAGCGCGGATCATCCGGGTGCACGGCCACCGCCGTGTCGCCAAGCATCGTTTCGGGTCGCGTCGTCGCGACCACCAGCTCGGCCGCGCCCGCCGCCGGATCGGCGTCGATCACCGCGTAGGCGAACTCGTACAGCTCGCCCTGCACGTTTTCTTCGGTCTCGACCTCGAGATCACTCAGCACCGTCTGTGACTCGACGTCCCAGTTGACGAGCCGGGTCGCGCGGTAGATCAAGCCGTCTTCGTACAGGCGCACGAAAGCTTCGCGCACGGCGCCCGACATGTGCGGATCCATCGTGAAGCGGCTGCGCTCCCAATCCGCGGAGGCGCCCATGATCTGCAGCTGCTGCGAGATGCGCCCGCCGCTCTGCTCTTTCCATTGCCAGACGCGCTCGATGAACGCGTCACGCCCGAGGTCGTGGCGCGTCTTGCCCTCGCGCTTGAGCAGGCGCTCCACCACTACCTGCGTCGAGATGCCGGCGTGGTCGATGCCGGGCTGCCACAAGGCGTCATAGCCCTGCATACGCTTGTGGCGGATCAGCACGTCTTGGAAGGTGCAGCCGAGCGCGTGCCCCATGTGCAGCGAGCCCGTGACGTTGGGCGGCGGCATCGGAATGACGTACGTCGGCTTGCCCGCGCTGCGCTCCGTGCCCGCCTTGAAGACGCCCAAATCGAGCCAGTACTTGTACCAGCGCGGTTCTACGTCAGCAGGTTCGTACGCCTTCGAAAGCTCTTCCATGGCAGGCCGGCGCTATAGCACCGCCCGCCGCAAACGGAATGGGCTGCCACCCCGCAGCCCCCATCGCAGAAACTCCCGTGTCGGAACCAGGTGCTCCCGGTTCGATCGAGATTTTTTCACAGCGAGATCGGGAGATCGGGAGTTTTTTGGGGTTCGAGTCGGGCGTTTGTTGGAATCGACTGCGCAGGCACTGCTCGGCACCGGTCGACTCGAAAACAACAAAATCTCGCCCTCCCGATCTCTCGATCTCCCTGTGAAAAAATCTCGCGCCGTCGCGGGCGCCGTTTACTCGCGCGTGAGGCGCGTGATTTCTTCTTTGATCATGGCCTCGGCCAGCGTGGGAACGACTTCCCAAACGACCTTTTCGACCACTTCGCGCGACAGTGAAAGCACGCCTTCGATCTGCGCTGGGGTCAGGCCCAGACCGCCGAGCTTGCTGGCGAACTCGGCGTGGGCGCCGTTGCCGGAGGGTGCGGGCGCGGCCGCGACGGCGGGTGCCGGCGGCGAATAGGCTTGGGTGCCGGGCGTCGTCGGTGCGCGTGAGCCGAACGGCGCCGAACCGCCGAGCGGTTTGGCGGGAGCGACCGCTGCTGCCGCAGCTTGCGGCGGAACCGGCGTGCTGCCGTAAGCGAGCGTCTGTACGCGTTGGCGTTGCGCCTCGGGTGGCCTGGCGGCCATTGGCTGCATCACGGCGACCGGCGCTGCCGCGACTGGCGCTGCCGCGACCGGCGCCTGTGCGCCGCGCTTCGCCAGCATCGTGACCTTGTCGATCATTTGCTGGGTGTCGAACGGCTTGTCCATGAAGTCGTCCGCACCCGCCGCAGCCCCGCGCGCCTTGTCGTACGGCTGGGCTTTGTTCGAGAGCAGCACGACCACCGTCGAAGGCGAGGCGCCTTTGATTTGACGGCACAGGTCGTAGCCGTTGGTACCTTCAAGAGTCGCGTCAATCAGCGCCACTTGCGGGTGCTCGGACTGAGCCTTGGCGACCGCATCGGCGGCGTCGGCTGCAACCACGGTCTTGAAGCCTTCGCCAGCAAAGGTGATTTCGATCACCTTTCGCATCGTCTTGCTGTCGTCGACGGCCAGCAGGGTCGTGGTCACGCGTCCTCCAGATGAGCAGGCACAGGCATCAAACTAGTCCGGATCTTTGCCGGACCGAAATCATCGGCGCCCGTCCGAAAACTGTCAAGGATTTCGCACACCTCCGGCCGTGTGCGCTTCATTAAGTAAGCCGGCGCTGGTTTTTGGTGGTTGGTTTCGCGATCGCCGGTACGGCTCGCCAGGCGCCGTTTTGCGGGTCCCGTTTGACCAGCCGGGGAGGGTCGAGCCAAATTCTAGGAGTGACGTCCCTACCCAAGCGCGCGCGGTCGGTTTTGTACGCCGCCGTGACGGAGTTCATCGCATCCGGGGAACCGGTCGCCAGCCGCACGCTGACCAAGAAGTACGGCTTCGAGCTGTCGGCGGCGACGATTCGCAACGTGCTCGCCGACCTCGAAGAGAGCGGCTACCTGAAGCAACCGCACACCTCCGCCGGTCGCGTGCCTACCGAAGCCGCCTACCGACTCTTCGTCGACGCGCTGATGGAAGAGCGGCAACTGACTGGCGAAGAGCAGGCGGACATCGCCAGCTGGTTCTCGGAGCTTCCGCCGGGCACGGACTTGTTGCGCGAAGCGGGCCGGCGCTTGTCGTTGTTGTCGGGCGCGCCGGCGCTGCTCGTGCGCGCTGGCAGCGCCACGCGCACCTTGCTCAAGCTGCGCTTCATCGCCACGCGACCGGGCGAGCTCTTGGCGGTGATCGTTTTCTCTGACGGCACGGTCGAGAATCGCTTCTTGAGCTTGACGGAGCCGGTCAGCGACGCCGATCTCGAACGCATCCACAACATGCTCGAAGAAACCGTGTCGGGGCGTACGTTGGTGGCGGTGCGTGAGCACTTCGTCAGCGGCATCCGCGAGCAGACCGACGAGCTGGGCGCGCTACACCAAAAGGGCTTGTCGCTCGTGCGCGCCGCCGCCGAGGGCGCTGCTCGCGGCCTGAGCATCGAGATTGAAGGCCATGCGCGGCTGCTCGAACGCCCAGAATTCGGCGACGTCGAGACCGCCCATGAGCTTTTGCGGGTGTTGGAAGATCGGCAACGCCTGCTGACCCTGCTCGACTCGGCGTTGGCTTCGGACAATGTGCGCGTGTATTTGGGTGAAGAAGCGGCAGAAGTCGTGGGCTGCCCGGTCAGCGTCGTTGCTGCACCTTTCCGCGACGACGGTGAGAGTGCCGGTGCGCTCGGCATCATCGGCCCGACCCGCATGGATTTTCCGTTCGTCGTGCCACGCGTCAGCGCCGCCGCCGAGGCGATCAGCGCCGCCCTCACCAAGCTGCAAGGCTCGAAATCACGCTCTGATTGAAGTGCGTGACCGGGCCAGCTGGCCCGGCTAACCCTGAGCCTTCATCGCATCTTGCCGCAACGAGCAGGGGAACAACAGGAAGGCGGGAAGACGGGAAGGGCGACACCGGAGATTTGGGGTGGGTGGTACGGGCAAGCTCGGCCCTTGGGGCTAGCGAGGGGGCCTCAGGCGCCTGCTCGAACAACCAGAATCTTCCCGCCTTCCCGCCTTCCTGTTCGCTCGCTGCTCTGCCACGAAATGTGATGGATGGTCACCGGCTAACCAGGCCTACCCGGACTGTTGATGACCGGGCTATGCTCCGAAGCCATGGTGCAGGTGCCCCCGCTCACAGGTGCTGTCGAAGAGCGCGCCATCGATCGCGCGCTGTCGCTCTCGCTCGCGGACGATCGCGAAGGCGCGCTGCGCGTCGCGGCGGCGTTGCTCGAAGGCGAGCCGCTCTCGGCGTTCAACACCTTCGTGACCGCGTGGCTGCTCGGTGGCTTGGGCAAGAAGCCAGAGCAGGAGACCGGCCTGCGCGCGGCGCTCGAGCGCGCGGTATTCGATGGCAATCTGCCGCTGGCGATCGCCGCTCACGCGCTTTTGCGCGACGCGGAGCTGACCGTCGATGAAGGCGTGGAGAGCATGGCAGCGGCGTTCGCCAAGGGCTCGACCCGGCTCTCGGACAGGCGCGGCGCGCCGCCGCAAATGACGTCGGCCGCCAAAGAGCCAGCGCCGCTCGACGACAAGCTGAAGGGCGAAGAGCTGCTGAAGCGTGCCGCTGCGATCTTGCAAGCTGCCAAGGCCGCGCAGGACGAAGCCAGCTTGAGCGCCGCCGCGGCGCAAGTTTCGCGGCAAGTGCTGTTCTCGGCGCTCGATCCCGCCAGCTTCAAGGCCACCGTCTCGGTGTTCGAAGTGCGCTTCGTGCCCGACGATCAAGCGTTGGTCGACGAGGGCACCGTCGGTAAGGAAGCGTTCATCGTCGCCCGCGGCGAGCTTGATGTCTCCAAGAAGTCGAACAATCCCGGCGGCGCGCCGCTGGCGTTGGCGCGTCTCGGCAACGGCGCGCTATTCGGAGAAATGGCGCTGCTGTCGTCAGCACCGCGCACAGCAACCGTGACCGCGCGGCGGCCGAGCGTGGTCTTGGTCGGCAGTAAAGCTGCGCTCGATCGCGTGGCCGCCAAAGCGCCCGAAGTCGGCCGCGTGTTCGCGGAGTTCTGCCGGCGCCGCATGCTCGACAACTTGGTCCGCACCAATTTCATCCTCAAGTCCGCCAGCCCGTCGGAGCGGCCAGCGCTGATTGAGCGCTTCACGGTGCGTCAGTTCAACCAGGGCGACAAGATCGTGGTGCAAGGCTCGCCGCCGGATGGCCTGCACATCGTCGCGCTCGGTGAAGTGAACATCATGCACAACGACGGCAAGGAGCCGACGTTGGTGGCGCGCCTGGGCCCGGGCGAGGTCGTCGGCGAGGTGGCCTTGATCCTGCGGCGTCCGGCGATTACGGACGTGGTCGCGCATCATCCGACCGTGACCTTGTTCTTGCCGCGCGACAGATTCTTGGGTCTGGCCAGGGCGCATCCCAAGGTCTTCGTCGAGCTGTATGAGCTGGCCGTGCACCGCGACCAAGAGACTGCGACGGCCGCTTCGTCGGAAGCGGCGGAGACCGAAGATTTCGTGCTGGTGTGAAGCGTATCGCCCGCCCCCCCCCGAAAGCGGTCACCTGGCCGCGCGGTACGTGCGCAATCGTGCGCGCTGGTTATCCGAGCTAGTCGGGCTCGCTCGGCTCCGGTAAAAGTTCAGTCGCGGGCCGAGTTAGGCTCGCTCTCGACAAGGAGCGTTGCAGTGACGCGAAGGTCTTTTGGGCTCTGGGCTCTCGGTGCGTGCGTGTCCGTCGTCGGACTCGGCGCGTGTAAGGTCAACCGCGGCGACGACAAACCCCAGGCCGGCAGCAGCGCCGTCGTCAGTGGCTCTGCCGCCGCGGCCGCGAGCAAGCCCGGCACCATCGGCATCACGCTGATGACCTACAACAACCCGTTCTTTTCCGTGATCAAGAGCGTGGCGCGCAAGACCGCCGAGGCCAAAGGCTTTCAGTTCCGCGAGAACGACGCGCAGTTCGACGCCAACAAACAAGCCGCCGCGATCGAAGATTTTTTGGCGCAGGGCGTGAGCGCGATCTTGCTGAACCCGGTTGACTCAGCTGCGATTGCCAAGTCAGTCGAGAAGGCGAATCAGAAAGGCGTGCCAGTCATCACCGTCGACGTCAACGCCGACGGCGGGCAGGTCGCCAGCTTCGTGGCGTCCGACAACACCAAGCTCGGAGTCTTGACTGGCGAGTACATCGCCAAGCGGCTGAACGGCAAGGGCACGATCGCGCTCTTGACCCACCCGACCGTGACCTCCGGCAAGAACCGCGAACAGGGTCTGAAGAGCGTCCTCAGCAAGTACCCGGAGATCAAGATTGTCGCCGAGCAGGCCACGCGTGGCGAGCGGTTGACCTCGGTCACGGTCACCGAAAACATCCTGACCCGCAGCCCGAAGCTCGACTGCATCTGGGCGATCAACGACCCGACGGCGCTTGGCGCGATTCAAGCCGTGAAGCAAGCCAAACGCGCGGACAAGATCTTCGTCGTCGCGATCGACGGCTCGCCCGAAGCCGTGGAGGCGATTAAGCTTGGCGGCGCGTTTGCGGCCAGCGCCGCGCAATACCCGCAAAAGATGGCGGTCGCGGCCGTCGAGCAGGCGATCCGCGCGCTGCACGGCGAAAAGCTCGAGCCGTTCTTGTCGATCGACGGCTCGCTCGTTACCAAGGACAACGTCGCGAGCTTTCCCGGCTGGGCGGAGTGAGCGAACTCGTCGCCAAGACGGTTGGCCTGCCGCTCGAAGTGCAGGCGCTGGACAAGACGTATCCGGGGGTGCGCGCGCTGCGTGGCGTCGCGCTGGCGTTGCGGGCCGGCGAGGTGCACATGCTGCTCGGCGAGAACGGCGCTGGCAAATCCACACTGGTGAAAGTCCTCGCCGGCGCAGTCGAGCCCGACGCTGGCGCGCAGATCCGCATCGCGGGTGAGCTCGTCACGCTCGGCGACCCGCGTCGCGCGCGCGCGCTGGGCATTTCGGTGATTCATCAAGAGCTGAACCTGGTGCCGAGCCTGAGCGCGGTTCAGAACATGTTCCTGGGTCGCGAGCTGCGCGGGCGCTTCGGTCAGCTCGACCCCCGAGCGATGCGCGACCGCGCGCTCGGGGCGTTGACCAAGCTGGGCGTCGTGCTCGACATCGACGGCCCCGTCGAACGACTCAGCGTCGCGCAGCAGCAGCTCGTCGAAATCGCGGCCGCGCTGCTCGATAATTGCCGCGTGTTGATTCTCGATGAGCCGACCTCCGCGCTGTCGCAGCACGAGGTCGATCGCTTGGCCGAGATCCTGCTGCGGTTGAAGGCCGACGGCGTGGCCGTGCTCTACATCACGCATCGCTTCGAAGAAGTGTTCGCTTTTGGCGACCGCGCGACCGTTTTTCGCGACGGTGAGGTGGTCGGCGAGCGCACGCTCAGTCATACCGACCGCGCCGAGCTGATCCGCATGATGGTCGGCCGCGATGTGCGCGAAGTCTTTCCGGAGCCTGTCCGCAACACGGGCGCAACGCTGCTGCGCGTGGCGGGGCTTTACAGCGACCACGGCCTGCGCGACGTTGGCTTCGAGCTGTGCGCCGGTGAAATCGTCGCGCTGGCCGGGTTGATGGGCGCTGGGCGCACCGAAGTGGCGCGCGCGGTGTTCGGTCTCGATGCTTCGGCGCGCGGCACGTTGCACGTCGCTGGGCAGCCGCTGCGCCTGGGTTCGGTGCGCGCTGCGGTGTCGGCCGGCTTGTCGCTGGCGCCGGAAGATCGCAAGGCACAAGGCCTCGTGCTCGGGCTCAGCGTGGCGCGCAACATCACGCTGGCCGGAGCAGGTCGGCGCCGCGGTAAGCTGGGGCAGATCGCTGGCGCGCGCGAAGCGGTGGCGGTCGCTGGGCTGTGCGAAAAGCTCAGCATCAAGTGCTATTCGCCGGCGCAAATCGTCGCCACGTTGAGCGGTGGCAATCAGCAAAAAGTCGTGCTTGCCAAATGGCTCGACACCGGCGCCAAGGTGTTCATCTTCGATGAGCCGACGCGCGGCGTGGACGTCGGCGCTAAACAGGAGATTTACCGCGTCATGAACCAGCTTGTCGCAAACGGCGCCGGCATTCTGATGATCTCGTCGGAGTTGCCGGAGGTGCTCGGCCTGGCCGATCGGATCTTGGTCATGTGCGAAGGCCGAATCAGCGGCGAGCTGTCGCGCGCCGAGGCGACGCCCGAGCGTGTGCTGGCGCTAGCGACGGCGTTCAATCAACCCGCCGAGGCCGTTTCGGCATGAAGCTGCGCGACCGCAAATCGATGTGGTCGGCGCTTGGGTTGCTGCTGGTGTTGGTCGTCGCGATCAGCGTCAAGCAGCCCAGTTTCTGGAGCGCCGACAACCTGCTCAACATCACGCGCCAGATGTCGCTTAACGCGATTGTCGCCGCCGGCATGACGCTCGTGATTTTGACCGGCGGCATCGACCTGTCGGTCGGGTCGATCCTGGCGCTGGTCGGCATCGTCACGGCCTTGGCGCTCAAAAGCGGGCTGCCGTGGATGCTGGCCGTGCCGTTCGGCGCGCTGCTGGGCGCAGCACTCGGCAGCGTTAACGGCGTCTTAATCGCGTTCGGACGACTGCCACCGTTCGTCGTCACGCTGGCGATGATGGCGGTGGCGCGCAGCTTGACGCGCGTCGTGACCGACAACAAATCGATCTACAACTTGCCGGAAGGTTTGAGCTTGCTCACGAGTACGCTCGAGCTTTCGCCGCTGGGTCTGCGAATACCGATCCCGTTTCTGCTCACCGGGCTCGTCTACGGGCTCGGCTACGTGCTCTTGATGCACTACCCGCTCGGGCGCTACATCTACGCGCTCGGCGGCAACGAAGAAGCCGCGCGCATCTCCGGCGTGCCGATCGCGCGGGTGAAAGTCTCGGTTTACGCGTTGTGCGGAGCGCTCGCCGGTTTTGCAGGCGTGGTCGCGATTTCGCGGCTGGCAGCGGCGGACCCGACGAGCGGCGTGATGATGGAGCTCGATGCGATCGCGGCGGTCGTGATCGGCGGGGCCAGCTTGGTGGGCGGTCGCGGTCACATCCTGGGCAGCATCGCCGGGGTCGTCACGATGGCGGTACTCCACAACGTCATGACTTTGCTCGACATCAACCCCGACTGGCAGGGGACGGTCATCGGCGTCGTGATTCTGGCTGCGGTCCTGGCCAATCGCCGTGGTTCCAGCTGAAAAGACGGCTGCAAGTCGCGGCGTTCGGTGCGGCAGCCCTTGACCGCTTCCCAGCTGGCGGCTAAGTCCGGGGCACCATGAAGAGCCGCTTGTTCAGTGTTTTCGGCGTCGTGCTGCTGGGCCTCGTTGGCGTCGCCGTGCCGCGCGCCGCCCACGCCCAGGCCAAAATCGCCGTCGTCGACACCGAGCGCGCCGTGATGGAGACCGAAGACGGTCTGCGCGCTCAAGCCACGCTGAAGAAGCTGTTCGACGCCAAGCAGCACGAGCTCGACAAGAAGCAAGAAGAGCTGGTCAAGGAGCGCGAGGACATCGAGAAGCAGCGCGACGTGCTGAGCAAAGGCGCGTTGGCCAAGCGTGCTGACAAGTGGCAGCGCGACATGATGCAGCTTCAGCAGAAGTTCGTGGAGTACAACCAGGACATTCAGAAGAAACAAAGCGAGCTGACGCAGCCGGTGTTCCAGAAGGCGATGAACATCATTCGCCGCGTGGCGACGCAGGAAGGCTTCGATGTCGTGGTCGACAAGAAAGCCGTGCCGTACGTGCGCAGTGATCTCGATCTGACTGATCGCGTCATCACCATGTACAACTCTGGTGGCGGCGGCGACGCAGCCGACAAGGCCCCGGCCGCTCCGGTCCACTCGGCGCCCAAAGGTCCGACGCCGATGGCTCCTCCGGTTCTCGCACCGCCCAAGACGCCCTAAGGCCGTCTGACCAAAAAGCCGCTCAAGATTCAGATCTCCAAGATTCTGGAGATCCTTCCGCACCGCTATCCGTTCGTGATGGTGGATCGCGTAACCGAGATTGTGCCCGGGAAAACCATCCGCGGCCACAAGATGGTCAGTTACAACGAGCCATGGTGTCAGGGGCATTTTCCGGGGCGACCGATTTTCCCCGGCGTGCTGATCATCGAGGCTTTGGCGCAAATCGGTGGCATTTTGGCGTACGCCTCGGAGCCGTTCGATACGCACGCCAGCCTGATGTACTTCCTGGGTATCGACAAGGCGAAGTTCCGCCACACCGTGACGCCCGGCGACAAGCTCGACCTGATGGTCGAAGTGCTGCACCACCGCTCCAACGTCTGGAAGCTCCGTGGCGAAGCCACCGTCGAAGGCACCCTGTGCGCCTCCGGTGAGCTACTCGCCTCAATCGTCGACCGCGACGGCTGAGCGCGAGCCGTTGCGGCAATCCCAGTCCCCAGATTTTTTCACAGGAAGATCAGAAGAGCAGAAGGCGAGCATGGGGGCGCCAATGCGCAAAGGTGCTCGCGTCACGCCGTGCGGTGTCGCAACTAGACCGACCGGTTTAGCGCATTCGACGAAAAGACGAGGCACCCCAAAAATCTGGGCTTCCTCTGCCTTTTGATCTTCAGATCTTCCTGTAGGAAAATCTGGGTCCGTACGCTGTCGTGCCGATAGCTTATTTCGACTCGAACAAGTCATCGAACACGCGGTCGAATTCGTCGTCGTTGGCCGCGCGTTGACTGCTGTGTGAGGAGCCGATCGGTGCGGGCGACAAGTGCTGGATGCGGTCGCTTACGTCGCGGTAGCCGGGGTCGCGACGCGCGATCTTTTGGAAGTAGTACAGGGCGTCTTGGTTTTTGCGCTTCATCTCGTAGACGTTGCCAAGATCGTAGTAGAGGCTCATCTCTTGCTCGACCGTCTTCTGCGTGGCCGAGAGCGCGCGCACGTAAGCTTCGGCGGCGCGGTCGAGCTGGTTCTGCTCGAGGTAAATCATGCCGACCATCGCGAAGCACATGCACTCGCGCGTGGCGTCGCGCCCGGCCGTTTCGAACTCGCCGACGGCGTCGGGCAGTAGCCCCATTTCCTTGTATGCCACGCCCAAGTCGTAGTGCGTGGCGCTGTCGTTGTCGGCGACCTGCGCCTTCACGCCAGCCTTGAACTTCTCGAACACCTGGTCGACGTCGATGTCCTGCGTCGACGACAGGGTATGCCGGCCGGACGGCGCCGCAAAGCTGTCAGGCGCCGCCTCGATCGCGTCGAGCGCCTCGAGTGACTGCGCGACGTCGTAACCCTGCCCGGTGCCGTGGTCGCTGAGCTGCGAGCGCTCTTTGGTCTGACTCTCGCCCGAGCTGCTCAGTTGGGCGTCGATCTCGCTCAACCGTTCGAGTACCAACTTGTGGTTGGGCGTGCGACCCAGCTGCTCGAGCAGGATGTTCTTGGCATCGTCGTACAGGCCGCGTGCCGCGAAGAACTCGGCTTCGTCGAGCACGTCTTCCAAGCCCTCGTAGCTCGGCTCGGCGGCTGCAGCCGGCCCCGCTGGCGGAATGAAATCTTCGACGATCGAGATCTCTTGCTCGTCTTCGTCGTCTTCGTACATCGCAAGCTCGGTAATGTCGGTCGTCGGCTCGCCGACGCCCAGCTCGTCGTCCGGCTGCGAGCCGAGCGGGAAGCTGGGCAAAGGTTCGTCCGCGCCGCCAGGGCCGCCGAACGGATCGTCCATCGCCGACAGCGAGCGCTTGGCCAAGCTGCGACCCGGCTCGCTGTGCATCGCCTGCTCGGCCGAGACCTCTTCGAGGTCGTAGGACGGCAGCGGCTCGTTCGGGTCGAAGCCGTCCGGCTGCGAGCCGGGCAGCATCTCGTGCGCACTTCGAACGCGCGTGCGACCGTCATCGACCTCATCGGTGTACGGGTTCGAGCCGCTGGCTAGCTGTTCCCACAACAGCAGCGCGTCGTGATTCTCCGGATCGACCTCGAGCACCTGCGCCAGCAAGATCTCGGCTTGGCTAACGTTGCCGATTTCGAAGTACAGCTGGGCGACGTTGATGCTCTCTTGCTGCGCCGCCTCGCGCTCGCCGGCTTCCAGCAACAGCTCGCGCAATTTCTCGCGAATTTCGAGCGAACGCGGGTCGATCTCGAGCGCGATGTGCAAGGCCTCGATCGCCTTGGGATAGAGCCGCAGCTTGCGGAACGATTCTGCGTCGACGATGGCTTTTCTCGCGTGCCCGCGCGCGTCGAACGAGCTCGGGTCGTTCAGCTCTTCTGCGACCTCTTGCTGCTCGTCCACCACCACCACGTCCGGCGCACTGGCCACGTGCGCGCGCGGATTCGGCAACCTGACCTGCGGCGCGGCCGCGACGTCGAAATTCTGCGAGTCTTCGAGCAGCTCGACGTCCGAGTCGGACAGCGAGGCGTGCGACGACTCGATCGGCCGCACCGAATGCGCAGCGGGCATCACGCTATCGAAGGCTGCGACCTGATCGTCGCTGGGCGCGACTTGGCGTAGATGACCGAGTAGCTGGCTGTAAAGATCGGTCTTGTTCTGCTCGCGCGCCAGGCGAGCCATCTCTTTGTAGACCTCGACCGCCTTCGCCTCTTGACCGATCAGCGTGAAAGCTTGCGCGAGCAAGCCCAGCGTCTCGAGGTCCTTCGGATCCGCCTGGAAGCAGATCTGCAGCTTGGCCAGCGCCTGCATGCCGTCTTCACGCGTGGCTCGTCCGAGGTAAAGCTCGGCGGCGACGCGGGCAAAGCGCGCGTCTTGCCGGAAATGCAGGATGCGCTCGATCACCTTGAGCGCGTCGTCCGAGCGCTCCAGGTTCAAGAGCAGCTCAGCGGCGGTCCAGAACGATTCGATGGCTTCGTCGAGCGACTGGACGCGACAGCAAGCCTCGGCTAGCCGCAAGTGGGGCAGGGGATTGCCCGCATCGAGCTCAACCATCTTGCGGAACACTTCGATCGCGTCGCGATCGCGGCCGGCGCGCTGCAGCCGGGTCGCCACTTCGTCCCAAGCCGCCAGCGCGTCACTGGTCAGGCCGAGCTGGCTGTAAATATCAGCTAATTTGGGCACGATGTGCCCGTAGCGATCGGCCAGATCCGGCGCGTGCTTCTTGATCAGCTCGCGGATCTGCTTGTAGACGGCGATCGCCTTGAGCGCGAAGCCCTGCGACGCGTAGAATTGACCCACGCGGTCGTAGGTCGCGATCGCTTCCGGGTAGGCCGACAGGCGCGCTTGAAGATCGCCAATCTTCAATAGCGTGCGAGCGTCGTTCGGATCCTCCTGAACGATCCTCTGGTATTCCACGATCGCCCGGTCGTACTTCTTCTTCTCGATGTACTTCTGGGCGGCCTGGAGAATCTTCTCGCGCTCGATGGACAAGGCTTCTGCTCGGATTCTGGATTCGGGGGCCGGGCCGAAACGCAAGGATCAGAGGGCTCAAATCCTACGAACTTTCGCGGGGTTGGTCAAGGTGTGCAGAACCGCTCGCGTTCGGTCTCGGGCGGCGGCGCGGTCGCCAGCGATGGCGTGTCGCTGTGCCGTGAGCCTGCTACATTTCCATTAAAGTGCTCACCCTCGCCGACGTTGAGCGTGCCCAGGCTCGCATCTTGGGGCGGGTGCGGCGCACGCCGCTCAGCGAAAGCGCCGCGCTCTCGCGGCTCACCGGCTGTCAGGTGCACCTGAAGCTCGAAAACCTTCAGTTTACCGGCTCTTTCAAGGAACGAGGCGCGGCCTCCCGCTTGCTGCTGCTGTCGGACGCCGAGCGCGCACGCGGCGTCATCACCGCCAGCGCTGGAAATCATGCTCAAGCCGTGGCCCTCCACGCATCACGCTTGGGGGTGGTGGCCACCGTCGTGATGCCCGAGGGCACGCCGCTGGTGAAGGTTCAGGCCACCGAGAGTCACGGCGCTCGCGTGGTGCTGCACGGTTCCGGTTATGACGACGCCGCCGCGCACGCTGAGCAGGTCGCGGCGGCGTCGAGCGCCATTTACGTGCACCCGTTCGACGACGTCGAGGTGATGGCTGGCCAAGGCACCATCGGTCTCGAGCTGCTCGAGCAGCTGGCCGACTTCGACGCCGTGATCGTTCCGGTCGGCGGCGGCGGCTTGATCGCCGGCATCGCCACGGTGTTGCGCGAAAAAAGACCGGATGTACGGATCATCGGCGTGGAGTCGCGGACCTTTCCGGGCATGCGTCGCGCGCTCGAATCCGAGAGCCCGACGACGCTTTCGCCCACGGCCCTGCCCGGTGGCAAGACGATCGCGGATGGCATCGCTGTTCGGCGCGTGGGTCAGCTGACGCGGCAGGTGGTGCGGGCGCGGGTCGACGAAATCGTGCTCGTCGACGAAGAAGAGATCGCCGAAGCGATCCTGCTCCTGCTCGAGCGCGAGCGAACCGTGGCGGAAGGTGCCGGAGCCGTCGGGCTGGCAGCGCTGTTACACCGCGATTTGGGGCTCGCCGGGCGGCGGGTCGTGGTGGTGATCTCGGGCGGCAATATCGACGTGAACCTGGTGGCGCGCGTGATCGAGCGGGGCTTGGTCAAGAGCGGCCGGTTGTGCCGGCTTCACGTCACGGCACGTGACGTTTCGGGAACCCTGCATGGCATCACCGGCGCGGTCGCGGCGGCGCGCGCCAACATCGTCAGTATCGAGCATGATCGCGCGTTCTCGGGCGTCGAGCTGGGTCAGACGCGGGTCGAGCTGGTGATCGAGACCAACGGCGCCGAGCACATCGCGGCGGTCGAGGCTGAGCTGACCCGCTCGGGCTTCGCTTTCCGACGCGAGTAGCTGCCGAACAGCGCTCCCCAACCCACGGGCGGGCGGGTCAAGCTCGTGAGCAGACGAATTCGAAAAGCCTGCGCGCGTTCTCACGCGCGTCGAACCGAGCCATAGCGTCCTGCCTTCCGGCCTTCCCCATGGCTCGGCGCAGCGTCGGGTTCTCGACCAATGCCTCTAGGGCGTCACCGAGCGCATTGGTGTCATCAACGTCGACCAAATGCCCGGTCTTGCCCTCCTGAACCATATCCGGAATTCCTCCGATGCGCGTTGCAACAAGAGGCAAACCGGCGGCCAACGCCTCCATGCACACCAGGGGGTAGCAATCGCCGCGCGTCGGAAGCACGAAGATGTCGGAAGTCTTGTAGAGCTCGAGCAGTTGTTCCGAGTTTGGTTTCAATCCGGAGTAAATCGTCACTCCGGGTTCAGCGGCTACGGGGGCGCCCGTAATCAGCCTTAGCTCGGCTTTGTTGCGCAGGCGTTCGCGAAAGACGCGCAGCAACAAGTTGCCGCCCTTTCTTTCGAAGTCATTCCCCACGAACAGGATGCGCGGCAGCTCGTGATCGCGATCGCCGATGCCGAATTGAGTCGAATCGATCCCAGGCGGAATCACCGCTACGTCTTGCTCGGCACAGCCGTAGTCTTCGACGAAACTTTGTTTCGTCCAGTGTGACCAAGCGACGAAGCCCTTCGCCCGGGCAAACACGCCACGGTAGAGCAAACGTTTCGCGGCTTCTGCCGCTCGCCACTCGGGTTTCAAGCCATAGGCCGCTCGCATGTCGCGTTTGTTGAGCGGAGTTCCGTCGCTCGATATCACTGTGGGCTTACGCCCGAAGTAGTCGACGCACAGCGGCGCGAGTGTCGTCGTGTGGATGAAAATCGCGTCGACTTCGGAGACGACGGGTCGCAGCTCGCGACGGGCAATCAAGCTGCCACTGATGGTCCACGGCAGCCTGCTGGCCTGATACTCGATTGGTAGCCAGCGCGGCTTGCAGTCGGCGAGGGCGTCGTCGTTCTTACGCAGGTTCAGGTAGTGGGTGACGCTGCCCAGCGTCTGCTCCATGACGCACGCGATGCTTCGCTCTTTCATCGCTCCGCCGCCAACCTGAGCATCCAACTGCCGAGGAGGCAAGACGATTTGCTCAATCGTCGTAGCCGTCGGGGTGCGTCGAGAACCAACGCCATGCGCTCGAGATCGTCCGGGCGATGTCGGTGCGCTGGGCTCGCCAGCCCAACTCGCCTTCAATCTTGGTGGCGTCTGCGTACAGCGCTGGGATCACCCGGTCGCCTTGCTCCGACGTCCACACGAGGTGTGTGCCCGCTACGTAGAAGAGTTCCAAGGCGCGTGCGACCCGATGTAGCCTGCCGCGCCCGTCACGAGTACTCGCATTCTCTGGTCTTAACATCAGCCGCTTCGCCTCGCTTGGGCAAAGGCCGAGGTCTGGCGACGTTTTGGCAGCCGGCGGACCCGCGTCGAGTAAGGCTCCGCGGGGCGAATCAAGGGGTGACTGCGTTCATTGCTGGGCCCCCTTGATTGATGAGGCCAGGGGTACGATGGCTCCGTGGCGTGGAACTGGCACGTACCGCGCGCCCTTCGCCCAAGGTGGCCCCGTCCCTATCGAACGACGCTCCACGCTCGAACGCCGCGACGTGACGAGCTGAGCGCCGCCGGCTTCGAATTCCGCCGGGCCTGATGGGCGCAGACGCTCCGCGCGGGTTCAGGCCGGTCCGACGGGCGAGGGCGCGCGGGCGCGGGCTCGTTGCGCGGCGCGCAAGAGCGGCGCCTCGGCGCCGAGGAAGAACAAGTAGGCCGCGCCCAGCACGATCACGAAACCGACGCTCAGTAGCAGCACGAGCATTTGCTCTCGGCTCACGCCCAGCGGTACCAGCGCGTATTGCCAGAGTAGTTGCAACACGGGCGCGTGCACCAAATACAAGCTGAAAGAAAACGTTCCGATGAACACCAACGGACGCGCCGTGAGGATGCGCTTCAGCAGACCGCCCCCAGCGCGGCTGGCGGTGACCAGCAACGCGGTGGTCATCAAGCCGACCGGCAAATCGAGCAGGTAGAAGCGCTGCTCGGCGAGCCCGGTACCCCACGCCGTTGCCAGCGCGGTGACCAGACAGAACATGGCCGCAGCCACCGCGCCCCAAGGCACGCGAGCCTTGAGCTTCGGCATCGAGCCTTCTTTCGAGCTTACGACGTGCGCCGCCAACATGCCGAGCGCGAACATGCCCAGGTACTGCGGGTGCACGCGCGCTATTCGCGTGCCGTCGAAGCCAATGCGCACGGCATAACCTAGCAAGAGGGTCGCGAGTACGACCGTCCCGGCGCCGAACCGCCGCCATCCCCAGACCAGAGCAGGGAACAAGAAGTAGATTTGCCACTCCACGGCGATCGACCAAAAAACGTAGTTGATGCCGCCGGTCCCGAACAGATCTTGCAGGAGCAGGACGTGGGCGATAATCGTGTACCAACGGACGTCGATCGGAACGTCCCACAAGGAGCCGGTGGGCTTGCCGATGATGGTGGCGATCAAAATCAAGCACAGGGCGAGCGCGGCGAAGTACGGCGGCAGGATGCGTCGCGCTCTACGAGTCAAGAATTGTTTGAGCCCTCCGCGCAGCGCGCCCGCGTTGGCGATAACCGGCAGGGCCAGGCAAAAACCGGAGAGGACGATGAACACCGTGACCGAAAGGTGCCCCGCAACCATCGTGATGCGGGCGAGCGAGTAGGGGCTGGCCAGAGCCACCGTGTCGCCGGACGCCACTTGGGCGTAGGCGTGGTTGATGTAGACGATCAGCGCTGCGACGGCGCGCAGGCCGTCCACGTGGTCTAGCCGCAGCGCCGTGGGACCTGAAGTCGACACCAGGCCACTCTACTTGACGAGACGGTAGCTGGCCGACCATTCCGGCTGGTACTGACGTAGTTGAAGACCACCGAACGATTCGGTCGGGCAGCCCGTGATGACCGTGGTGACCTTGCCCACCTTCTTCGAACTCGGCGGGCAAGCTCCGAGATAGGAGGCCGACGAGAACCACGAAGCCCCCGCGCCCCACGATTCCCCGCACGACAAAACCCGATGGTTCACGCCCCTCGTCCGCAACGGATGCGGTCGGGACGTTAGTTAGCCCCCCTCCCGGAATCGTCACGCTGCCTCCCAGCCCCCTTGATTGATGAGGCCAGGGGCACAATGCTCTCTTGGTGCAACCCGACTTCAGCTCCGCCGCCTTGGGCGCCTACCGCGCGCCTTTCGCTGCCGGTGGACCCGTGGGCATCGACGAAGCAATCTGCGCGCGGCTGTTGACCGTCGCGCTCTGCAAGGGCGGCGACTACGCGGACCTGTTCTTCGAGTACCGAGCCGGTGGTGGGCTCAATTTCGAAGAGGGCATCCTGCGCAGCGCCTCGCGAGGCGTCAGCTTGGGCCTCGGCGTGCGCGTCCAGAAGGGCGACGCCACCGGTTACGCCTACGTAGAAGACCTGGAGTTCGACGCCATGAAGCGCGCGGCTGAAACCGCGGCACGCATTGCGGACGGCGGCAAGACCATCGAGCCGGTCAAGCTGGCGCGGCACGACGTGGCCGACCGCTACCGGCTCGAGCAAACCACGCTCGACGTCCCAGGCGTTGAAAAGCGCGATTTGCTCGAGCGCGCCAGCCGTGCCGTGCTCGCCTTCGATTCGCGGCTGATCAAAGCTTCCGCCTCCTTCTCCGAAGAAGTGCGTGAAATCTTGATCGCCACCAGCGACGGCCGCTTCGTACGCGATTTTCAGCCCATGCTGCGCTTCGGCATCAGCGCAGTCGCCGAGAGCGGCGGCAAGCGCGAGTCCGGCCGCAGCGGCGGCGGTGGACGCATGACGCTTAGCTACTTCGCCGGAAAATCACCTGAGGATCACGCGCGCATCGCGGCCCAACAGGCGCTGGTCTTGCTCGACGCGCGCTCCGCTCCGGCCGGACAGATGGAAGTCGTTTTGGCCCCCGGCGACAGCGGTATTCTGTTGCACGAGGCCGTCGGTCACGGCTTGGAAGCCGACTTCAACCGCAAGAAGACCAGCAATTACACCGACAAAATTGGCGAAGTCGTGGCCAGCCCGCTGTGCACGGTGGTCGACGACGCGACGCTGTTGCAGAGCCGTGGCTCCATCAACGTCGACGACGAAGGCCTCACGCCCGAGCGCTCGGTGCTGATCGAGAACGGCATCTTGCGCGGCTACATGCAGGACCGTCTCTCTTCGAGGCATTTCGGCGTTACCCCTACCGGTAACGGCCGGCGCGAAAGCTTCGCGGCTTCACCCATGCCGCGCATGACCAACACGGTGCTGCTGGCCGGCCCACACGACCCGGAAGAGATGCTGCGCGGCGTGAAACGCGGCATTTATGCCAAGACCTTTGGCGGGGGGCAGGTCGATATCTCGAACGGAGACTTCGTGTTCTCCCTCACGGAGAGCTACTTGATCGAAGACGGAAAACTGACGACGCCGTTGAAAGGCGTGAATCTTATTGGCAACGGTCCCGAAACACTCCGCGAGGTAAGTGAATTGGGTAACGACGTAGCTCTCTCCGACGGCAACTGGACATGCGGCAAAGACGGCCAAAGCGTCCCCGTCGGTGTGGGCTGCCCAACCATCAAAATCTCACGGATAACAGTTGGTGGCACTGAAATCTGAGCATTCTCGAGCCAAAAGCTTCGTCGCAGTCATCGGTCACGGACCAATGCTCGAGCGCGAAGAAGGCGCTTCATCCACGTTGCGCCAGCTAGGCGCGACGGTAAGAACGCTCGATCTGTGGGACGACCCAGTCGAGCTCATCCAGGAAGACGACGACGAGCTGGAAGTGCGCCCGCGCGCACTGGTTTTCGAGGCGCTCGACCGCCCCGACCTCGCCGTAGCTGCCCTCAGAGCGGTCCGAAAGGAACCGTACTTCGACAACGTCGGTGCAATCATTGCCGTAACAGTCGGGCAAATTGCCCGCATCGACCCCTCCACGGGTTTCGATGATTTCGTACTTCATCCGTACGTTCCCGAAGAGCTCTACGGTCGCATCCGCGCGCTGGAATGGCGCCGGAGCGAGTTCGCGACCGAGGAGCGCCACAAGGTCGCCGGCATCGTGGTCGACAAGGCTGGCCACGAAGTATTCGTGGATGGCCGGCCGATCGCGCTGACGGCCAAAGAGTTCGCGCTGCTCGCCTACTTGTGCGAACGGCGCGGCAAGGTGCTGTCACGCGAGCACTTGCTCGCGCGAGTCTGGGGCAACCGTTACGAAGGTGGACCCCGCACCGTCGACATCCATGTGCGGCGCTTGCGCGCCAAGCTGGGTGACGCTTTGCCACTCGAGACCCTGCGCGGCTCCGGCTACAAACTGCGCGCGCCCGACACCGAAGAGAAGGCCGCGCGCGAGGCCGAGGATCACGAAGAGGACGAAGACGAAGAAGCCTGAAGGCCGCTTGCCGCGCTGCTCAACCGAGCAGCGCGGCGATCTGGCTCAAGATCTCTTCTTCTTCGGCAGCCACCTCAAGGTCGGAGACCAGCAGCTCTTTGACGGCGCGTAGCACCTCGGTGCGGCGCTGTTTTAGCAGTCCCAAGTTAGGGGGCGGCAGCGGCGCGCGGCCCGCAAGGGAATTGCCGAGCTGAGTCAACTCGTCGGCCGGGAGGCCGTGGCGGCGCGCGAACGCCACCAGCGCCTCGGCTTCCGCCGGTGCGACGCCGTGGTCGGCCCAGACGACCTGCAGAAGGAGCTTAACGAGCTCGGAGGTGAAGACCGCCCGGCTCGGGTTGTGGGCTTCCGAGGAACCTGGCATCGCTTCAACTTAAAGCAGTCTGGCCGCACTCGCCAGCACACCGTCGACACGCGCTCTTCTTCGACGGGACCCTTGGGCACGCCAAGGCCCGAGGCTACTTGGAGGGCCTGGCCGAGGGACTCGCGTCGTTCAGCTCGTAAACGCTCAGCGCCGGGGGGATGACGGGCAAAAGCTCACGACCAGACAGATTGAGTGTGCGCAGTAGCATAGGCAGCCCCGGCTCGAAGCGGCGCAGCAATTTTCCGGAGTGAGCCAGCCACGAGGCCATGGCGGGAGATGGATCGCCATACGCGCTGGTGACGAACAAGTAGCGCGCGCCCACGCGCTCCAAAACGTTAGGGTCGTCGCTCCACGGCAGCTCGCGAAGGACGTGGCGGGCTTGCCAGGTGGCGAGCACGCTCTGCCGAACCTGACCCATACGACCTTGGTCGGGTAGCACGCGCTCGAGTCGGCTTAGCGTCTTGTCGGTCACGAGCGGCACGTTGTCGAACGTGCGGCCGTAGAGCGACTGCATTGAAACAGCCGAACCGAGCGGCAGCTGCTTGTCGGCCCAGACGAGCGCGACGGTGCGGGTGTCGGTCTTGGTCGCCTGCAGGTGATCCCACGTGACGCTGAGGGAGAGCGGCCACGCGACTGTGAGTAGCAACGAGGTTGCGATGACCAGCTGGTGTGCGCGCGGAGCGAGCGAACGGCCAACCAGCTCGGCCACCTGCGTGAAGCCGTAGGCGGCGGTAACCACGATGAACGCCAACTGCGGTAGCAAGTAGCGCGAAAACGACTTGGAGATGGTCAGCATCTCCAGCCCGTAGATCGTCGAGAAACACAGGAAAATCCAGGTCGAACGCGTCGGCTTCGCCAACATTCGAAACAGACCGAACAGCGCGAAAAGGCAGGCGGGCCAGCCGAGGTCCGCGATCGTACAGCGCAACAAGAGTGCACCTTGCCCCGCGCCCCCGGCCGACAAACCCATCTGCGAGCGGAAGTCTGCGACGAAGTCGCGGAAGTCGATGAAATTGTAGGGCGAGCCGACGAAGAAGCCGACGAGCGTCATTGCCACGCCGAGCCAAAGCAGCGGCGAGGACACGGCCCAAACGAGCAACCGACGCCACGCAAAGCGCGGGCGAAACCAGCTCTCGTCGCTCAGCAAATGCGCGAGCCCGAGCGTCGCCAGGTTCATGATCGCCAGGTACTTGGTGGCGGTGCCGAGGCCGATCAACAACCCCGCGAGCGCGTAGTCACGGGCGCGGCCACGCGTGAGCACGCCATAGCAGGCCAGCGTTGCCAGACAGATGAGCAACGCATGCGGCACATCAGTGATGGCCACGTGCGAATGTGTGACGTGCAGTGGGGACACGGCCAGGAGCAGCCCCGCCACCAAACCGACACGAGCGTTGAAGTAGCGTTTGCCGAGCTGGTAAACGGCCCAGATGGCGAGCACGCCCACGAGCACCGTCGTCACACGTGCGGCCATGTAGACGCCGGTCGGCTCTACGAAGTAGGCCTTGGCGAACTCTTGCGCGCTGCCGAAAGCACCCGTCACCCTGCCGGCCACGAAGAAGACCCCGGTGGCTGCGAACAGCACGTACATGTAGAGCGTGGGGTAGTAGAAATAGTGCGGGTTCAGGTCGCCAGTGCCAAAGCGCATGGCGCGGTTCACTACGGTTGGCTCGTCCCAGTAATACAGCTGCGGCAGGCCAAACCCCACGCCCCACACCCGAAGGGCGAGTGCCAGAACCAGGCACCCCAGCAAGGCCGCACCGATACGCGTGATGCGCGGAACTCGCCACCCGGTCCGTTTCTGCTCTCGGCTGGCAGCCTGCACGCCGTGAGCCTTAACACTTTCGTCTGGTCGCATCGATATCAACTGGCCAGCGCGCGGCGTTTGACTAGCTGAAGTGGCGCTGTAACAATGCCCCGCGGTGAACCCGCTCGGATGAGTGCTAACCAGAATTCAACTGCTCTCGTCACGCGGCGGGGGCTTGCGCTAGAGCCTTGGCACGATGTCAACTGGCAGCGGTTGTGGCTCTCGCTTCAAGCACGTCCGTGGAGCGCGCTCGCGATCGTGCCCGCTAGCGGCGGTGGCCCGCCCGATCTGACGGTCAAGATTGCAGTGACGTTGGCGCGCACCGGAATGATTCATCTGCCGGCGCCGATCCACGTGGCCGATGGCACCGACTTGAATCTGTCGGGCGTCGCCGACTTCTTGGAAGAAGTCAAACAGTGCCAACTCGCTGGTGATCGCATCATCACCGCGTTGGCGCCGGTCACCGAGAATCCGATCAGCGAGGTTGTGGCCCAGCACGCCGACTGCTCTTTGCTCTGCGTGATGTTCGAGAGCATGTCGTCGACGGAAGCCAAGCTGACGATCGCCAGGATCGGCAAAGAACGTTTCATCGGCTCGACGATCTTTCGGCCGGCAGATTTCCTCGGAAAGTGAAAACGCCGTCACAGCGCTTGACCCCATCTGCGCTCCGTCACGGGTTTGCCATCTTGCTTGGCGGGGAGTCCGCAGGCTAGTGTGCTACGTCAGCTCGCGCCACAAAATTTCGATCGCAAGCAAACGATGGACGCCGAAGAAGATTCCGAGAGCGGTGCGAGCACCGGCATCTCATCGCTCGAGTTGGCGAAGAGCTATTTTGCCTTCGTGCTGCGTGCTTTGAAGCTTCGCAAGCGCGTCGCGCTGACCACCTTCGCGGCACTGGTGCTGGGTACTTTCCTGGCCGTCAGTGTGTGGCCACGGACCTACACCTGCGTGACCGTGCTTAGCGCGCAAGACAACGGTGTTTTGGGCGGCGAGAAGACCATGGACACCATGCGTAGCGCGCCCGAGGCGATCATGAATCGCGACAACATCGCGGCGATCGTCGACGAGGTAGGCCTGACCAAGTCTTGGGAGGCATCTCAGTCTCCCGTGAGCCGCCTCAAGCAGCGGCTGATGTCCAAGATCCGCGGCGAGCTCCCGGAGTCCGACAAGCGCGACGCGCTGATATCGCTGGTCGAGAGCCGCGTGAACGTCACTCCCCCCGGCTGGATGCAGAGCAAAGTCATCGTCAGCGTGGATTGGCACGAGCCGAAGATGGCCGCCGCGCTTGCCGACGCGGCCGACAAGAGTTTCTTGAAGGCGCGGCACGTCGCCGAGATCTCGACCATCTCCGAGTACATCGGTATCCTGGAGACGCACGCGGGCGAGCTGCGCACCGAGATTCAACAGCTCAGCGGGCAGGCTCAAACCGTCCGCGACGAGAAGCAGGCCAAGGCTCACATGCCCGCGCCTGCTGGGGATACGCCTCACCCACGCGTGGTAGCGGCTGCGCCGCGTCCGGTCGCCCAGAGCCCCGAGGCAGCCGGCGAAATCGCCGAGCTGAGGGCGCAGGTTGCCGCAAAAGAGGCCGCTATCAAGGAGCTGGTCGACCAGCGTCAGCGTCGCATTGCCGACTCTCAGGCTCGTCTGACGGATCTCCGATCGCAATACACGCCCGAGCATCCGTTGGTGGTGGCGGCCGAGCGGAGCATCGCTTCGTTGGCGTCGGATAGCCCGCAGGTGCTATTGCTGCGCGCCGATCTGGCGTCGTTGTCTGCGGGCCTGAAGGCCAAGGTTGCTGCCAAAGACTTGGCGTCGCAAGGCGGGCCGCGAGTCGCTTCCGTGCCGCCGTCCGCGGGGACGCCCGGTGCTTCTCCCGGTATCGAGCCGTTGCCCGCGGAGATCATGCGACTGATGCAGGAAGACTCGGACGAGCTCGACCCGGCCGTAGCCGCACAGTTTCGCACCGCCGTTGCCAAGTACGCGTCGCTTCGCGACAAGATCGGAACCGCCCGTGTCGACCTTGACACCGCGCAAGCAGCGTTCAAGCACCGCTACCAGATCGTCTCGCCGGCCGAGGTCCCGGCGGCGCCCTCCAAGCCCAAAGTTCCGCTGCTCATCTTGGCCGGTCTGCTGCTCAGCCTCGTCACCGCGTGTCTCGTCTCCATCTTGGCAGAGCTTCGGACGGGACGAATCGTGGAGGTCTGGCAGGTCCATCAGCTGGGTGTCCCGTTGCTCGGGGACATGCCCTGGCCGCCAAAACCGGACGCCTGAGAGGTGCGCGTCGCAGCTTTAGCGCTTGGAGCACTCGCCGTACCGGTAGCCGCTGGTGCGGCCTATTTGGCGGGTTTTGTCGCGTTTTCGTCCAAGCCCCCAGCCCCGCCCCCCAGCCCCGAGCGGCACCGCTTTCTGATCATCGTGCCCAGCCACAACGAAGAGCTGGGCATCGCGGAAACGGTTCGCAACCTGCAGCAGCTGGATTACCCCGCCGACGCCTACTCGATCTTGGTGGTGGCCGACAATTGTGTCGACGCGACGGCCGCTCGCGCGCGTGAGGCCGGCGCCGAGGTGTTGGATCGCACGGACGACACCCAACGCGGCAAAGGTTATGCGCTGCTCTACGCGTTCGAGCGCTTGCCGGAGAGCGTGTCAGCCGTGGTCGTGGTCGACGCCGACACGTTGGTTTCGAAGAACCTCCTGTCCGCGTTCTCGGCGCGGCTCGCGCTCGGAGCGCACGCCATTCAGGCGGACTACGCCGTACGCAACAGCGGGGAGTCTTGGCGGACGCGGTTGATGGCCGTCGCCTTCGGTAGCTTTCACATCATACGCGGCCGGGCGCGCGAGCGCCTCCGGTTGTCGGCGGGGCTTCGCGGCAACGGCATGTGCTTTTCCAAGCAAGTGCTTTGCGACGTTCCGCACGACGCTTTCTCGATCGTCGAAGACGTCGAGTACGGAATCCGGCTCGGCAAGGCCGGTTATCGGGTACATTACGCCGACGACGCTCACGTCTACGGCGAGATGGTGACGTCCGCCAAAGCAGCTGAGTCGCAGCGCCAACGTTGGGAAGGCGGCCGCGACGTCTTGCGCAAGAACCACATGCGCGCGCTGCTGCGGTTGGGCTGGGAAAAGCGTAACGCCATGCTGTTCGAGCTCGGTCTCGATCTGCTGATGCCGCCGCTCTCGCAGTTTGCCCTGAGTGCGGTCGCGGGCTGGGGTGTCTCAACGGCAGCAGCCCTCGTTTGGGGTGGCCCGCTTTGGCTAGTCGCCGGCGCTTGGGGCTCGTGCGTGGCCGTGGTGGGCGTTTATGTGCTGCGCGGTTGGTCCGTTTCGGGGACCGGTTTACGCGGCTTGTTGGATCTGGGGCTCGCTCCTGTTTACGTGGTGTGGAAGCTGGCCAAGCGCGCGCCGCGCAGCGCGACGGACGGCGCGTGGGTGCGAACGCGGCGCGAGGCCGAAGGTCCCGGCGTCGGGTCGGGTTGAAGCAAGCCGCTCAGCCCGTGCTGCTCATGCGACGTCGCAGGTTGGCGAACGGCTTCTCGACGCCGACGTAGCACGCGCTGCCCAGACCCACGACGATTGCAAACGAGAGTAGCGCGTTGACCGGCTCCGGCAAGCTTACCCACTTCTCGACGGCCCAAATTGTGGCTGTGTGCGTGAGGTACATCGAATACGAGATCAGACCCAGGTACTTGGCGACGCGCGTGTTCAGCAGCCGGAACGGGCCGCGCTCGTGCCAGCGCACGGCGGCGACGAAGAACGGCAACAAGCCGAAGCTCTGCAGCGTGTAGCGCAGGCTCTGCTCGAAATTGGGCACGCGGACGATGAGGCTCACGATCAACGCTAATGCGCCCAGCGGCAGCCAAACGAGGGCGAGCGCGCGCTCGCTGGGGCCGTCGGCGTCGAGCACCGGGTTCTTCCACACGGCGAGCAGGCAGCCGGCCAAGATCGAGTCCACGCGCGTGTCGGACGCGACGTACGTGCGGTCTTTGGAGGCGTGAAAGCCAAAAACCAAAACCGAACGCCACGCCAACACCAGTGCGCAGATGGCCAACAGTGTGAACGCTTGCTGACGGGCGGAGAAGCCGCGGCGGCGCACGACCAGATAACACAGCGGGAAAACCAGGTAAAAATGCTCCTCGACCGCGAGCGACCAATAAACCCACGTGCCCGGAGCGAGCCCCTCCCACCAACCATGTGACACGATGTAGTAGTTCGTGAAATGGCAGAGTTGGCTCAGCGCGCCATGCCAATTGAGAGAGCCGCCCCACGCGCCCGTGAGCGTGATCGCGTAGGCAATGAGCAGCACGAGGTAGAACGGCGGGAAGATCCGGAATATGCGGCGCACGTAGAACTGACGCAAGCTAACGTCGCGCTTCCGATCGTACTCCATTCGCAGCAGCGTGGTGATCAGGTAGCCGCTCAGAAAGAAGAAGACGCTCAGCCCGAAATAGCCCGGCACCTTCCCCTTTAAGCCGGCGTGCGACAAGAAGACGATCAGGAACGAGACCGCGCGGATGCCGTCGAGCGAAGGAATGTGAAACGGCCCATGCGCAGGTCGGGCTAGCGGCGGGGCGGCAGGTCTAAGGGCGGTCACGACGCGGGCCAGCTCCTAAAAAGTGATGGGCGGCGCGGCGAGCCGAACGCTCGCGTAGACTTGCCATTGATCCGCGGCTGCTAGCGCGAACGGAAGGTTGTCGGGCAGTACTTGATGTGACCAGTTTCCACCCACGCTGAACAGGACGGGGTCGGCAAGCTGGTAGCTACCCATGGCCGAGGCGCCTACGGTGCGCGTGGCATTCGCGGCCCCGAACGGCAAGCTTTGGCTGGATTGCGCGCCCGCGCTTAGCGTCGTTCGGTCGCGACGGAAGCCCACGATGGCCGTTTCCGACAACTGCTGCCCGACCGCGCCGAGGATGGGGTTGTAGGTAGCGGCGAGGGTGCTCGACACGCCAAAACTCAGCATGGTTCTGTCGTCGACTTGGACGCCGTGAAGAAAGCTTGCAAGACCGGTTCCGAGCAGCGACTTCTGCTCGGCGGCTCCGCTTTGGGGGCGCGACCAGAGGTACGTGCCGCCTGCACCCAGCGAAGACGAAGTGAGGGGAGCGAAGCGGTGCTGCCAGGTCTCGAGCGCGGTCGCGCCGACGAAACGCCCGTCACGCTTGGGCACGTCGGTGAGGAAGCCCGAAACCGTGCTGGTCAGGTCGTCGCGACGTGTCATGGCGTAGGTCACGGACAGGCTGCCGGTCGGACCGCGGCGCAGTGGCAAATAGCGTTCCGAGCCGCCAAGGCCACCCGCGACCTCGTAGGCGAGCACGGCGGCCAGATTCCAACGCGCAGTCAGCCTATATCCGAGCGAGAGTGTCTCTCTCAAGTAGGTTGTCTTGAGCACGCTGCGCGCGGGGAAGTACGCGGCGTTCATAGCCTGCATGCCCTGCGCCTCGCCCGGACGCGCCGGATCGAGCCCGGTGGCAGGTGGTGCGCCGCTAGCGGTGGTGGCAGGTGGCGCGGCACCCGTCAGGTAGCTCTCGTGGCCGATGGCGCCGAGCACCGAGGCGCTCAAGCGCAAGCGCCGCCTCGTCCACGTTTCGCTGATGCCGGCTCGATGCATCAGGGCGAAGTCGACATCGCGTGTGATGTCGAGCCAGGCAAAATCAGGCGCGTAAAACAGCGTTAGTTCGGACCTGCGCAGCCGAAAATTGAGCCTCGACATGGGCACGGTATGCACGTCGACCGCCGTCGCGTTGCCTTGCGGCACGGTCCGAAGCTGCGTCGTCGATGCGTCCGACAACGACAGCGTCACTACGGCGAGCATCGGTACGAGCAGCATACGTCGCGCTCGCCGTGCGTTACTCGACCACGATGACGTCACCCCGGCGCAGCGGGAAATTCGCCGCGTTGCGCTGGTTCTTGAGTACCGCCGAATAGGTGAAGCGGATGCGTTGGAAGCTCGGCTGCTCGCGGATCACGAAGATGCTGTCTTTGTCGGCGAACTCGGTGGGGCCACCGGCTTGTGCCAACGCCTGCACCAAGGTGGCCGGCTGCGCGAGTTGCAGCGTGCCCTTGGTACCTACCTCGCCCAGCACGCTCACGCTGACGGCTTGCGAGTCTTCCACGTTCACGGTGACGCGCGGTGACACGATGAATTGCTTCAATCGCACTTCCACTTCACGCGCCAGAGCGGACGGGTGCTTGCCGGCCGCTACCACTTCGCCTGACAGCGGCAGAGCGAGCCGGCCGTCGTTGCGAATGGTTGCCTGCGTCGTCAGGCTCTCTTGGTCGTAGACGCGGACGCTGATTTTGTCGCCCACGGCGAGGGTGTACTCACCCGTTGGGCCGTCCCACTCCGACTGCGGCAGCGCAGTGTACCAGACGTAAGGTCCGGAAGATGCGCATGCCGTCGAGCAAAGGCAGGCCAAAACTAGCGCAAAGTGAAGCAGCCGCTGGGATCGCACGGTGGGAAGACTATGCGATTTAGCCAGGGCATGTTCAAGCGTCGTTACGGCTCGGGCTGACGGAGCCAAACGCGCGACAACCGGAGCGAGAACAACCACGGGACCTGGAAACCACGACGGCGTCTGGAGTACGGTGCGCCTAGATGCGGGCTCGCCTCAAACGCTGGTTTGCGACCTTGATCGTAGCCTGCGGCGTGGGCTACCCGTTGGCCCTGTTGTGCGTCATCGGGTCGCTTTGGTTCGTAGGCGAACGCTGGTGGGTCACGGGGTTTGCCCTGTACTTGCCACGCGTACTGTTCGCGGTTCCGCTACCACTGCTCGTGCTCGCGCTCGCGCTGCTGCGCAGGAAGCGGTTGATGAGGCTGCAGGTGGTCTCGCTACTGCTCGTGCTGTTTCCGCTGATGGGGCTCAGTGTGGCTTGGCCCAGGCACGTCTCCGATACGACGCCCAAGCTGAGAATCCTGCAGTACAACGTGAACTCTTGCTACGGCGGGGCCGACCAGGTTGCAGCCGAGATTCTGGCGCAAGCTCCCGACGTCGCCTTCGTTCAAGAGCTCCCTAGTTGGCGTCGCGCGGAGCTGCAAACGGCGCTCGCTGAGCACTACCCGCACGTCTACGGGATCTCGGAATTCATGGTCGCCTCCGCTTATCCGATCGTTTCGGTCGAGGAAGCACGAGAGCTCGAATATGAAAAGAAACTGCTGCCCGCGCGCTTAGTCAAATACGTCATCGACACGTCACTCGGGCGTGTGGCGTTCTTCAGCCTTCACCCCATCTCACCGCGCAGTGACTTTCGTCACACGCGCGCTGGCGGCCTTAGTAAAGAGATCAAATCCGGCCGTCTGTTCGAACGAGCCCTGCACGTCGACATGCAGCGCACCAGCCGGCTACGCGCCCTGCAAATCCACGCGGCGGTGGCTTGGGCCCGCGCAGAAAGCAAACCGGCAGTGTTACTGGGTGACACGAACGTGCCGCATCTCAGCGCGGTGCGCCACGACCTGCTGAGCGCGTTTTACGACGGCTTCAGCCAAGTTGGTTTTGGCTTCGGTAACACGTTCCCGGCACGCTTTCCCTGGATGCGGCTCGACCTGATTTTGGCGTCGGAGCAGCTCAGATTTCTGTCCTTCGACGTTGGCACCAGCCAGGCTTCCGACCATCGGTGCGTGGTCGCGGACGTCGCTCGCGCGCTGCCTTAACCGGCCTTAACCGGCCTTAACCGTCCTCTACCCAATGACGGAACTACCATCAAAAAATCGATAGCTTGGACGGGGTAGGACCGCACCTCGGTGGGGAGCGGTAGGAGCGGGTGAAAAGTCCTCGCCCTCGCTGAACAACCAAGTACACTTCCGCTCCCGGGCGTTGGGCCTCGTTCCACACCCATGAACGAGGGATTTAGCTTCGTGCAAATGCAAACAAAGTCGTCCGCGCTGCTCGTCGCCACCGTGACCTTGCTCGCCGCTTGCTCGAGCAACCCAAAGCCGAAGCCCGAAGGGCCGGCGGGAGCGGGTCCCATTACGACGAAATTCGTTCCTGGCGCCTGCAATATGGACAACCCGGCGTTCTGCGAAACTTTCGAGAAAGAGTCGGCTGGCGGTCGCGGCGGTCCGTTGGACGAGGCCACGTGGGCCGTATCGCGTTGGGGCCTGCCCATGACGGGCAACTTCCGCAACTTCGCGCGCCGTGCGGCGACAAGCACCGACGACGGGATGAATACGCCTAGCTTCTGCGGCAGCCCATTCAACGACATCCTACCGGGCGGCGATCTACGCTTGTGCGACGGCGTGGACGGCGGTGGCTTCGCTTCGAAGCAGCTGAACGAGGTCTTCAACGACGACGACAGCTTCGCGTTCACGTCGATGCGTATTCGCCAGCCGTTCGACTTTGCCGACCATCCGGCCACGATCGTATTCGACGTCGACGCCAAGCGTAACATCGCCTTCGACAGCCACGGCTGGTGGGTGGAATTTTGGCTCTCGGCCGATCCCACGCCGATGCCGTACCACGGCGCCCCGACCGTCGGCTCCTACGCTCGGCGGGCGATCGGTTTTCAGATCGCTCCGGCGTCCACCGAGTGCTTCCACCAAGAGCAACCGGTGTGCAACCAAGTCGGTCGCGTCGTCGTCGAGAAAGACTTCAAGATCGAGCGAGACGGTCCGATGGACCCGAACGGTAGTTTCAGCACGGCCGACGCCAAGTTGAACCGCTTCAAATTCGTGGTCTCCAAAGACAGCGTCGAGTTTTGGGGTAGCAACTACGACTCCGCCGGCGCGATGGTAAAGCTCGGGGTCGCGAGCAACCTCGATTTGGACTGGACGCGTGGCTACATTCACCTGCAACACGCGCAATACAACGCCGGTAAAGCACACGCTTCGAGCAGCCAGAGCTACCGCTGGGACAACGTGGCCTTCGATGGCCCAGCCTTCCCGACGCCTCGCGCCTACGAGGCACGGGACAACGACCTACAAGTCGGTACGGAAGCCATTCCGGTCACGCAATTCGGGTACGATTTGGTCGCTCGCGGCGTGGTTGCACCCGTCGAGCTCGTCATCCCGGGCATCGACTTGACGAACGCGCTGAGCGCGACCCTCAACTTCAATCTCGTGACGCACGGCAATCGCGTCGTGAAGTACACGTTCAACGGTGGCGCAGAGCACACGCTGACGACGCCCGACGCGCTCGGTCACGACGACCTGATGCGCACGTTCTCGCTAGCGGCGCCGATTAAGGAGCTGGTTGCAGGCGACAACACCGTGGTGTTCAGTGCTGACGATCCCGGAACCGGCAACCCCGAGTCCATCGGCAACGTCGACATCACGGTCGAACCGTCCGAATGACGCTGCGGAGCTTCTTGGTTGGTTGGCTGGTCCTGGGCTTAGTCGCCTGTGGGAGCGGCCGCGGCCCGACGTCTCCATGCTCCGGTACATCACCCGACGGATGCACGTCGGGCGTGGTCTCGCCCGAGAACAACGCACTGCTCGCCACGCTGACTTTGCCGAAAGATGCGGTCCCGCCGCCAGACGTGGCCAACGCGTTCGCCGACGATCCGCAGGCCGCGGCGCTGGGGCAAAAATTCTTCTTCGATAGCCGTTTCTCCGGCCCTTTGTTGGATGAAGCCAACACCGGCACGAGCGGTACGCTGGGTAAGCGCGGGGAGCCGGGCAAGGTTGCTTGTGCGGGCTGCCACCTTCCGGGCGATGGCGTCTTCGCCGATCTGCGAAGCCCGCGCCAGCAACTGTCGCTTGGCTCGGGCTGGACGCACCGTAAAGCGCCGTCGTTGCTCGACGTCGCGCAGTTACGCTTTTTGATGTGGGATGGGCGTCGCGACAGCTCGTTCAGTCAGGTCTTTTCTCCGTTGGAGAGTCCACTGGAGCTGAACAGCTCGCGCCTGTTCGTGGCGCAGCAGGTCTATCGCTTCTATCGCGCCGAGTACGAGGCCATCTTCGGCCCGATGCCGGCGCTGACCGAAGACTTCGAGCCGCTCGATCCCATGTCGGCCGGTTGCGCAGAGCTACCAAACGACCCCGTCGTCGAGCGTTGCATGAAGCCCGGCAACGACGACCCCAAAGTCGTGCGCGTAGTAGTCAATTTTGGTAAGGCCATCAGCGCCTTTACCCGTCGCCTGAGCTGCGGGCGTAGTCGTTTCGACGAGTGGTTGGACGGCGACGCGAAGGCGCTCAGCGCGGACGAGCGCGCTGGCGCAGTCTTGTTCGTGACTAAGGGCGCGTGCATCGCGTGCCACACCGGTCCCTATTTTACGGACGGGCGCTTTCACAACCTGGGGATCGGCGGGGAGGTCGTGCCGTTCACGGGTGTGTCCACGGAGAATGACCCGGGCGCAGCGAACGCGTTGGCCCAGCTGCTCAAAGATCCGCTCAATTCGCGCGGTGAGTACAGCGACGGCGACGACGGACGCTTGGACTCGTTGCCTGCCGATTTGACCCCGTTCCTGGGTGCCTTTCATACGCCGGGCCTGCGCTGCTCCAGTCGGCGCCCCAGTTTCATGCACAACGCCAAGTACCGCAGCCTAGAGGACCTGGTCGACTCCTTCAGCGGCGGCGGTACCCGCAACGGATACGTGGGGGCGGCCGAGACCTTCGCCCGGAACTTCAGCAATGACGAGCGGGCGCAGCTGATCGCCTTCCTGAGGGCGCTCGAGGGTCCTGGACCGGACCCTCAGTTCAGGGAATCACCCGTACTCCCCGGTCGTGGCGGCTAGGCAGAAAAATGGGCAAGGCGATCTTCATTAGCTTGCTGGTGGCGACCATTTGGATCCCCGTCTTCATAGCCAAGCGCGCACGCGGCGCTCGCAGTGGGGTACGCGACGTGCAAAAGGCCTTTCTCGTGTTCTCCGTCTTGTACGTCGCGGCCGTGCTCTACGTCGTGCCTCGCCTTTGAGGCGCCGCGAGGCTAACTATGAGCCCGAGGCTTAGCGTCGTCGTACCCACCTTCAATCGTCGCGAGCGCTTGGCCAAGGTGCTGTTGGCGTTCGAGCGGCAACTGCCCTCAAACGCGGGCTTCGAGGTCATCGTCGTCGACGACGGTTCCTCGGACGGCACGAGTGATTGGTTGCAAAGCCACAAAACCAGCTTTGGCCTGCGCCACCTTCAGCTGACCAACGGCGGCCCGGCTCGAGCGCGCAACGCCGGGGTAGAGCTGGCGTCGGGCGAGATCGTGCTGTTCATCGACGACGATGTCGAACCGATGCAGGAGCTCGTCGCGGAGCATCTACGTTGCCACGAGGCTGAAAAAGACGTTGTGGTCATCGGCCCGCTCGGTTCGCTCCCTTCGTACCCGCAACCGTGGGTCGCTTGGGAGCAAAAGATGGTCGAAGCGCAATATACCGCCATGCAGCGTGGCGACTGGGCTCCGACGTTCCGACAATTTTGGACTGGTAACGCGTCTGTGCCGCGAGCGGCTCTGCTCGGCGTCGGCGGTTTCGACACGACGTTGAAACGCGCCGAAGACGTCGAGTTGGGGCTGCGTTTGATGCAGCGGGGGCTTCAGTTTCGCTTCAACAGCCAGGCTCGCGGCGTGCACCACGCGGAACGCTCGCTCACCTCTTGGGAGGCAATGCACAGCGCTTATGGCCGCTCCGAAGTGGCGATCTTCACTCAAGTCAGTGAAGAATTCATGCTCGATACGCTATCAGGCAACTGGAGCCGCCTGCATCCCAGCTTGCGTTGGGTGATTGAGCAATGCGTGGATCACCCAATGCGCTTGAGCACGGCGCGCGCGCTCCTGCGCGCTAAGCTAAAGCTCACGCAAGGCTCCCCGATCCCCTTCGTCACCAGCAAAGCATGTAGTGTGTTCGCGAACTTGCTCTATTGGGAATCGTCGTTCGAAGCCCTCGGCCCGGCGCGCTCTGCGCGGGTCAAGGCCTCCGCCCAGCGTCGCTGAGGCGAGGCACGGGCGCCTAACGGGCGGTGCTCTCCGCCCGCCGCGCGAAGCGCTCGCGCAGCGCAGGCAAGATCACGCCGCCGCCCGTGAACGGCCGCTCGAACAGCTCGGCGAAGAACCACGACACTGCCAGAACGACTGGCGTCACGCCGACGAGCTGCAGTAAGAAGCTCGCATCGCGCGACACGTGTAGTCGGCTCAACCCGAGCCTGACCACGATCAGGAGCGGATGCTGAATGGCGTACAAGCTGTACGAAAAGCTACCCATGAAGACGACCCAGCGCGACTCGAACAGCTTCAGTAACGGACCCGGTTGGGTGCGCTGGGCGCTTGTCACGCAATAGTTGATCAAGGAAAAGGACACCACACTTAGCGCAGCGTCTCTCAAGATGTGCTTCCAGGAATAGTCGCCCTGCCAGCTCAGCGCGAACAGGGCCGTTGCGACGACCGTTATCACGCCCCACGCAACCCGTTTGCGCCAGAAGGACTCGGCATATTGGGGCGAAAAGCAGATATTGGCCGACAACATCCCGAGCGCGAAAGATCCGAGGAACCACGGGCATGCCCAGAAAAAATTCTCCTGGTTCGGCAGTAGCGCGTGCGGCAAGCAGCCGAGCGCCCAGGCCAGCACGACAGCAAGCGGCGCGCCCAGGCGCCGGAACAGCGGCAGCAAGAGCAGCACGAACACGAAGTAGATCTGCCACTCCGTGGCGATGCTCCAAAGTGGCGCATTGATCTTGTAAACCCACGCAAACTTCAAATTGTGAAACAGCAGCAGGTGCGAGATGATCGTGCCGGGTTCCAGCACACCGCTGACGGGTTGGCGTTTGAGCTGGTCTGCTGACGCAACCGCCATGTACGCAAGGATGAGTACGAGTCCGAGGGCCAAGGCGGCATAGTAGGCCGGCAAGATGCGGCGCACCCGGCGCCTGGCAAACTCGAGCAGGCCGGTGGTCAAGCGGCCGGTGCCGGAGCGGGCGATCGGCAACATTAGACTAAAGCCAGAGAGCACGATGAAGAGCACGACCGCGAAGTGACCCTCGCCTAGCACGTGGTGAAGCAGTCCAACCAACGTCCCGTAGCTACCGGGCACCTCGTCGCTGTTCATGCCCAGGTGGAACGCCAACACGTACAGCGCCGCGAGGCCGCGCAGACCGTCGATGAAGCGTAGGCGCAACTTTCCTGGTTGGTCCAAGGCACGCTCCCAATGCCACCGATGCCGCGGTACCGCTACGCCAAAACGCGCAGTCGCGTCGGCGAGCGCTGCGCGGCGACTCGAAAAAGGCTCCCCAAGCGAGCGCTGACGCGTTTAGACCAATAGTGACGGGACTTTCTCGGCCCATGCTCCAGCGCCGACCCAAGACCGCCCGACTTGGTTCGGAGAGTTGCCGACGCGGCGGATAGAAGCCTATTGCGGCGGCGCGCCTTGCATCTGCAGCTCGGAAATTCGAATCGAGTAGGGGGGCAACAGGCTACCGCCGGGCGACTTACGCTCGGGGGCTTTGATGATGCCGTCGGTCGATGCATCGTAGACGAACTCTCGGGTCTGCACGACCTCGCCGCAGGACGAGGTATCTAGCGTGAGCTCCGCGGATGTCTGCGCATCGAGGTTCAACGTGATAACGACGATACGCGACGAGTCCAGGTTGCGCGACGCAAACGCTGACAGGGTGGTGGCAGGGCCGGTCCGTGTCTTCAGTGAAAAATCGAGGAACCTCGCGCCCTGACCGTCGTAGTTGCGATAGGCGCGGAACGCCCAAAATGTAGGCGTCCCAGCGGCGGGCTCTGCCCAATAAAATGCAGCGGTCAGCCCAGCTTGCCCGAAGCGCCCGAGTGCCTCGGCCGTGGCCAGCCCGCGTGCTGAGTGGCAGCAGCACCTCGGCCCATCCGTCTGGGAGCGGAGCGGTGTCGTGCTGAGTAACCCGTACGCCCGGTAGCTTGGTTTCGTCGGCCCCCTCCGCCCGGAGTGACACTCGCAAGAAGTCCTTGAACGAAGGCGGCGCCTTGACCCTGAACGAGACCGCGCCGAAGCGCTCGCTCAGCTCGGCGTGCCGCAGGATGAAGGCGCCAAAACTGGCAAAATCGACGCGCGCCGGCGCGCCATCGGTCACTTCTCGGTGACCCACACCCTCGACCAACCACCCGGGTTTGGACCCGCTTTCGAACGCGACTTGTTCTACCGCCAGTGTGGTCGGGGCGCGCGCGGTTGGCGCAGGGGCGACGCTACTGTGGGGCGCGCGGGCGAACAGAAGTCCCTGCTTGCGCAACCACCACGAACCTGCCGCCAAAGCTACCACGGCGGCCGTGCCCGCTGCCCAAAGGGGTGAACACGGTCGGCCTCGATGTCGAGCATGTCGTTGAGGATGTAGCCGGCCGACGCGCAAAGCGAGAACGTGGCGAACGCCAGCCCGCCGCGCGCGACGACGGCAGCGGTGGGCAACGACAGAGCCCGGAACATGGGCATAAGCACCAGCGCGGTCTTGCTCCACTGATGCGGCCCAACACCTTGAGCATGGCGCGCGCGAACCTTCGCTTGGCACGCGTGTCAGACGTCTCGTGCGCGGGCGGGGGCGGCGCTACAGGTTGCGACGAGATGTCGTTGGTAGTCATGGAACGCTGACGGCTAGGCTCGAACTAGACATACGCGCGAGGGTCTTGGCGTCAGTTGATGACGCAACCACACTTCGGATCCAAGCTTTCGCCGGCGCCATGGATGCAGTGATCCCACGACCCGTCGTGAACTGCTTCGGTGTGAACCTGTAGGCACTCCTTGCACTCTGCGCTCGAAGACTCGTAGTAGGGCTTACAGGCCGCGATGGTAGCAAAATTCTTGAGCGTGACGGGGATGACGATGTTGTACGGGTTGTTAGGGCCGCATTTTTGCACCCACTTGGCGCAGTAAGCGTCCGCGCCCGTGTCGGTGCTCCCGCCTCCGGTGCTGCTGCCGGCTGAGCTGGTGGTGGTGCCGGCGCTGCCGCTCGGCTTGCCTTCCCCTGAGGTGTCATCACTACATGCTGCAGCGCTCAAGGCAGCCCAAGCAACCAAGAGCAGGCTAATCCAGATTGAGATACCAGAGCGGTTGAGCAAAGACATCGTTGAAAACCCTTCGCGCGGGGAGCATCGCACATTTTTACCGGTGGCCGAGGTGGACCCGCACGGAGTGGCCGCGATCGGCCGAACGGACGACTATTCCTGGGGAGCCCAGACGGAAGTCAGCAGGGGCAAGCGTTGCGCGAGACCGATGGTGATGGCCAGGACGACTTGGACCATCTGGCTCTGCATCCCGAGATCACCCCACATCTGCAGCTGGACGACGACGATGGCGACTAGGCTCGTCAGTGCGGCGGTTTTGGCGACCACGCCGGCGGACGCCTGATAAACCTTGGCGTGGAAGAAGGCGCTAACCGCCAGCATTTGCCATACACCCCACAGGCCCAGCATGCCGGTGAAGGCGACGAGGCCCAGCAAGCTGTTGTGCGGCATGTAGCGGTATTGCGGGAAGATGTCGGCGATGTCGATGGCCGAGGACTCTTCGATGTACTCGCGACCCCAGCCGAAGCCGAGCACTGGGTTGGTACGCAGCGTGACTTGTAAGTTGTAGTTCTCGATGTCGCGCATCTTGCTCGACTCGTCCTGATGATCGCCGAACATGGTCGAGATCGACGCGACGGGCCGGAATATGCCCGACGGGTTACCCCAGCCGGCCACGACGTAACCGATCAAGAAAGGGGACAGGTAGAGTGCGCCCCGGGTCAGGCTGCGCTTCAGCTTGCTCTTTTCGAGCAAGACGAACGTCACCAGCAGCCCGGCAGCCACGGCCGCCCACGCCAGCCGCCGGTTGTTGAGCACGAGCGCCGTGGCTATCGTCACCGACCCGAATACGAGCCACAACACTGCGCTGGCCTTGCGTGACTGGAGCGCATGGATCAGCAGCACGAACCAACCGGTGACGAACAAGACGCTGTCGAAGTGGTCGGTGAGGCACATGAGCTTCACCTCCAAGTCTGCCGCCACCGTCACGTAGAAGACGATGCAAAGGATCGAGCGGTAGAGGCAGGCAGACACCATGACCTCGCCCAGCTTCCTGACGTCGCCGATCGTGCGGCACGTCACACCGACCAGCAGAGCCGTTACCACGCCCATGACCAAAGAGTGGAGCTGGAAGTACGTCTGGTACGCGCTGCCGCCGCGCAGCACGCCGGCGATCCAGACCACCGCCGTGACGGCTGCCGCCAGCTTCATGGACCCGATCAGCGGCGCGACCCGGGGTTTTGCGGTGCCCCAAGCAAGCGCGAGCGTGATGAACACCAGTACGTCCCACGGCACGATGCTGAAGGTGGGCCGAAACAGCGCCGTCCCCACGTACATTAGCGGTGGGTACCATTTGCCGCTGAACGTCGCGCCGTCGATTTCGGCGGTGAGCGCGAGCCAAATGAGGAGGTTGGCGAAGCGACGGGTCACGTTTTCCAGTATGCCCCAGCTCGGCTCGCAACGGTCGAGCGCCCCTCAAGGCTCGCCGATCCGGCGTCACTGCAAGCTGCGCGGGCGGGCGGGAAGGAGCCGGCTTTCGTGCCTGTGTGAACGGGCGTTGCGACCGTGCTGCGCAGCGTCTACAACGGCCGGCAAAACCGCATGAAGACCTTGATCTTAGCTGCCGGCCGTTTTGGGGATGCAATGCGATCGAGCATCGCCGTGGGTCGGGAACCCCGCCTCGACGTGTTCGAGTTGGCGGCTCGCTTGAACGCCGACGTGATCGATTTTCTGGACGTCGACCGCTCGCAGCGCCCGACCGTGCGGCTGGTCGCCAAGACGGCTGGCGCGTCGGCCGCCGTCGCGCAGCTTGGCTTCCTCGAGCGCCGAAAGTACGACGCGGTTTTGACTACGGGCGAGGACATCGGCTTGCCCCTCGCGTTGCTGCTCAAGGGGAGTCGCGCTCGGCTGTCACACACCATGATTGCCCACACGCTTTTTCCGATGAAGAAGCGCATCTTTTTCCAGGGGCTGCGTGTCGCCAATAGGATCGATCGTATCTTGGCGTACTCGACCTCAGAAGAGCGCCTGATGCTCGACCAGCTGCGCATCCCAGCGGCTAGAGTGCAGCGCATCTACTACCACGCTGATCAACGCTTCTTCCAACCGACCGAGCAAGCGCCCGAGCCGAACTTGCTGTGCGCGGCAGGGCAGCTGCTGCGCGACTACGACACGCTGATCGAAGCCGTGCGGCCGCTGCCGGTGCGCGTGCAGATCGCAGCGGGCAGCCCCTGGATCGAGGAAGGCCTGAAGCCGCGCGAGGCGCTGCCCGACAACGTCAGCTGGGGCAAGCTCAACCGCTTCGAGCTGCGCGCGCTTTACGAGCGCTCGGCATTGGCGATCGTGCCGATTCGACAAAATCACTACCAAACTGGCATCGCGACCATCCTCGAGATGATGTCCATGGGCAAATGTGTGATCGCGACGCGGACGCACGGTCAGACCGACACGATTGTCGATGGCGTCACCGGAGTGTACGTGCCGCCCGCTGACCCTGGCGCGCTTCGCTCGGCCATCGAAGGTTTGCTTGCGGACCCGGAGCGCGCGCAGCGCATCGGGCGCGAGGCGCGCCGCTTCATCGAAGAGCACGCCGGCCTGGACCTGTTTGTCGACAAGATCGTGGACGCCGTACACTCCGCAGCCGCCTCGCTTGCGAGTTGATGCGCGCCCGCGGGGTTCGGTAGTCGCGGGACCGAGCCTTTCGACGACGCTCGCCGCGTCCGAGTCGGGGAAGTCGCCGGGCGACAGTAGCTCTGAGCTACGCGCTTTACGCGCTACGCGCGCTTGACCTTGCGGCGGATCAGGGCGCGGAAGGTGTCGATCTGCTGACCGTCAATACCGCCGGTGAGCCGTGCACACACCAAGTAGGCGAGGATTGCGAGCGGCGCGACGACGAACGGCGTGACCCTGTGCAGGCCGTAAGCCACCGCCGCCATGGCGCCCGCAGCCAGCGCCGCGGAGCCGATCGTCTTCAGTAGAACGCGCTCGAAAATGCCTCGGGGCGCCAGCAGTACGGCCGCGCCTACCATCAACAGCTCGCTGCCGAGCGTGGCGAAGCACACCCCCAGGCCGCCATTGCCGTGAGTGCGCTCGAAGTACGGCACCAAGATCGGGTCGATGACCGCGCTCACAACCACGCATAGTCCTTGGGCAGCGGCCCACGGCTTGGTGCGACCCGCCGCGGCCAGGCACGCGCCCAACGGCATGCTAAAGTACAGCAGGAAAACGAAGGGCGCCAGCACGCGCAGGTTGTCTTCGGCGGGGCCGAAGGTGTCGCGGCTGAAGATACGGATGCCCAGGTCGGGGAAGAGGAAGCAACCCACCGCCAGCGGTGCCGCCAAGATCGTCGAGGTCTTGAGCGCGTCACGCGTCGCGTGCTTGAAGGCTGACACGTCTTCGCTGTGAAGTCGCGCTAGCGTCGGATAGAGCGCCGAGATCAACGCCGAAGCAGGCGTTGCCAGCACCCCGACTAGCTTGCGCGCCGCTGCGTGCCAGCCCACCGCCGCGATCGAGCCCATCTTCGACAGCACGCCGGCGTCGATGCTGGGCTGAAGCGCCATCGCCATGCCGAACGCCAAGAACGGCGTTCCTCCCGCGAGCAGCGCCGTGAGTTGCCCGCGCGTCACCGACAGCTTTTGCACGCCCATCTGGCGCAGTGCGCGCGAAGCCAGCCAGAGCGGTAGCAAATTGCACACGGCCTGCACGACCAGTACGGACTTCAACCCGCCGCCGAGCAGCAATACGGGCACCACCAAAAGCACACTGGAAAATGCGCCGATGACCTGGCTCTTGGCTGCGATATCGGTGCGCTCGAAGCCGCGCACCGCGTCTTGGCAAGCGTTGCCCAACGAGCCGATCAACGAGACTAAGAACGCGAGCGCCAGAATGCCTTGCAGCACTGGCGCGTAAGCCATGACATGGAACCAGGCTGCGAGCGCCGCGTAGGTGAGTGGCGCGACCAGCAGACGCCAGCTGAGCGCAGCGCCGACGATCAACCCCGCGCTCGGTCGCGAACGCGCGATCAGCGCCGGCAATAGCCCGGATTGTCCCCAGTCAACGGCCAAGAAACCAAACGAAATGAAGGTGGTGACCAGGTAGAGGTAGCCGAAATCTTGAGGCCCCAAAAAGCGGGCCATGACGGCATTTAAGACCACCGCCATCGGCGTCGCGATCGCCTGAGCGACCATCATCAACATCGCGTTTCGGAGCACCAGCCCTTGGTGGGAAGGGGCGGGGAAAGCGGGTGGAACGAGGGCCTGCGCCTCTTCGGCCGCGACCAGGGTTTCACCGGTTGGCGGTGGGGCGTCGGGCGGCGCGATCATTGTCACGATCGGCCGGTTTTCGCGACTCCCCCGGTAAAAGGCAAGCAATGGTTGCGTTACAGTGCCGCTGGAGGTCGTCCGAGTTGGTCGGACCTGTTGCCGCGCGTCACGCCGAGGCTAAGCTGCGCGAAGGATGGGCGAGTTCAGCAGTTACGCGGTTGGCGCCAAAGCGCTGCTCTCGGGCCTGGCGTTGCTGTGCTGCGCGAGTGTCGCCACGGCCGACGAAAACATTCCGCTGCAAGCGCGGTTGCTCTGCAGAACCGAGAAGTCTTACGTGTTGTGCAACTTGCCTGTGTCGGTTCCGCCGGGTGCGCGCATCACTTACGCCGAGTCGCGGCTGGTTGCCGTGCCCGACTTTTTGCAACCCGCGGGCAGCACCACCTTCGAAGAGATGAAGCAGCGCAACTCGACGTTGCGGCTGGCTTTCATCGTGAAAAAACCGGGCAAAGGCACGCTGTTGGTCGAGGCACGCGCGGTGGCCTGTCGCAACGCGCCTTACTGCCCGCATTTGAACAAGACGGTATCCGCGGACATCAACGTCCCGGCTGGCGGGTGAACCGCCGGGGCGGCACCACGAAATGCCGCTCCACCAACCAGTGAAATGCATAGGCGGTCGCGAGGGACGCCAACAGGCTGGTCGCGACCGTGAGGGTGGTCAGCAGGGGCGGTGAAAAGCCGCGCGGCTCCAGGGCGAAGTAACAGGCCGCAACGACTGGGAGGTGAGTCAGGTAGAGGCTGTAAGAGAGGCGACCGAGCCCGACGGAGAGCTTCGATTCCAGTACCCACAGCAGCGGGCTGCGGTTGGCTTGGAGCAACGTCTGACGCGTGAGATGGACCAGCAGCGTTGCGGTGGCGGCTCCGACGAGCACGTCGGTCACGGGCTTGAAGCGAAACCAGACGCGCGCCAGCCCAATGCCAAAGGCCAGGCAAAAACCAGCGAGCCCGGCGCTGAGCCACACCCAAGCGACGCGCCTGCCCAGTTCGACCCCGGTGCCGCCGGTCGAGTGCGTGATGTGAGCCGCAGCCATGCCAAAGGCAAAATCGAGGAGGTACCAGGGAATCGCCACGAGCGCAGCCTTGGCGTCGAGCAGCAGAGGCAAGTAACCGAGCAGCGCGGCCATCGCGCACGTCGCCGCCATGCCCCAGCGCCGAAACACCGGCAGCAGCAGCAGCGGGAAGCAGAAGTAGATTTGCCACTCGGTGGCCACACTCCAATGCGGACCGTTGATGCGGTACGCCAGCGAAGGCAACCAGTTGTGGACGAGCAGCAAGTGCGACAGCAGCGCGGACGCGTCGAACGCTGGCAACGACTCATCCCAAATCGTCCCGGTGTGCGGATTCGAAAGCGCGGGGGCGAGCGCGATGAGCAGTAGTGTGGCGGCGCCAGCGACGAAGTAAGGGGGCAGTATCCGAAAGGCTCGGCGGCCTATGTACGAGGAAAAATCGAAGGCTTGGCTTTTGGCATCAGTCCTGGTCACCGGCAGCATGAGGCAATAGCCGGACAACACGATGAATACCGCGACAGCCTCGTGTCCAAACGCCATCGCACCTCGCAGGTAGCGCCATGGACCGACGAGGCTCGTGCCGGCGAAGCCGAGCACTGCGTGAAACATCACTACATACAGGGCAGCTGCGCCGCGCACCCCGTCCAAGTAAGGAAGCCGGGGGGGCGTCTGCGCCGCGGGTCTCGGGCCGTGGGGCGCGCCCGGCGCGGGCGCCGGCCCAACCATTCGGGTCGACGGGGCAAAGTCATCTTCTGAGGCCACGGCTAAGCGGTTTCTAGCACTCGATTAAATGCGAGCGCAGTGCTGAACCACCACCAACAGTGCTTAGCCAGCCGGCATAGGAAACGATGCGCTCGCGCGGGCCTGACCCTTTCCAGCGTCGCGAGATTGCGCGTCCGAGGCCAGGCCGAAGCTCGGTTGGTGGCTGGACTGGACGCATTGACCAGAACGGGATACTTGGCGTGGATTGGACGCTCTGGTCCCCCCATCGGCTTTTACGCCCATCGGCGCACGGTCGGGCCTACGCCTGGACGTCGTAGAAGCCATGTTCGCTCGCTGTCCGAGCTTCGTAGGCACACGAGTGATGGGCGCCGGCTTGCGCTTGGCAGGCGTTCGCATGGGCCGCACGTCAGCCTTTTGGGGCATGCCCACCTTCACCGGCGATGGTGACCTCTGCTCGAGGCTGGAGATCGGCGAATCGTGCGGCTTCAACTTCGGTTGCTACTTCGAGTTGGCCGCTCGCATCTTCTTTGCCGACCATGTCTCGGTCGGCCACCAGGTCATGTTCCTGACGCGCACGCACGACGCTAGCGATTCGCAGCGGCGCGGAACGGCCAACGGTGCAGCGCCAATCCGCGTCGAAAACGGAGCGTGGATAGGGGCTCGATGTACCATCATGCCGGGAGTAACCATCGGAGCTGGAGCCGTCGTCGGAGCCTCGGTAGTCGTCCGTGAGAACGTTTCGGCGAACACACTTTTTAACGGGACGCGAAAGATCTCTATCGCGAAATGGCGCTGAAACGTAACCCGTTCAGGTTGTTGGGAGTCTGAAATGATAACACGTAGCAACGCATTGGATATCGTCCTGGCCTCTTTGCAAGAGGTGTTTGGTCAGACGGACGCACCGCCTCCGGCGACGATCGACGACAACACGGTTTTGGTCGGCAACGATGCGGTGGTCGACTCGCTCGGCGTGGTGTCGCTGATCGTCGAGGTGGAGCAACGCCTCGAGGCAGAGCACCAAGTCTCGGTCACGCTGGCCAACGACAAGGCCATGTCGCAGCGCAACAGCCCTTTCCGTACCGTCGGCGTCCTGACCGATCACGTCGTCGCCATGGCGGAAGAGGCGGGCTCGTGACGATCAGCGATCGTCCGGTGATGCTGATTACCGGCAGCCGTAAGGGTATCGGGCGCTACCTCGCCGAGCACTACCTGTCGAAAGGCTACCTGGTCGAGGGCTGCAGCCGGGGTGAGCTCGAATTGGGTGAGGGCTACCAGCACCATCAAATCGACGTCGCTGACGAGAAGGGCGTCCGCCGCATGGTCGCCGACATCACCCGCCGTCATGGCCGGATCGACGCGGTGTTGAACAACGCCGCGATAGCCAGCATGAACCACGTGCTGCTCACGCCGGCCAAGTCTGCCAACCGCATGTTGGAAGTGAACGTTACCGGCACCATGTTGGTGTGCCGCGACGCCGCCAAGGTGATGATGCGTCGTCGCTATGGTCGCATTGTCAACTTCACCACCATCGTCGCGCCAATTGCGCTCGCCGGTGAAGCCGTTTACGCAGCCTCCAAGAGCGCAGTCGTGACCTTCACGCGCATCCTGGCCTTCGAGCTGGGTCAGTGGGGCATCACCTGTAACTCGTTCGGAGCGACGCCAATCATGACGGACATGATCAAGGGCGTGCCGCAGGACAAGATCGACGCCGTCGTGAACAACCTGGCCATCAAGCGGCTGGGCACCCACCAAGACTGCGCCAACGTTTGCGATTTCTTCGTCAGCCCGAGCAGCGACAACATCACCGGCCAGGTCATCTACCTGGGCGGCGTTACCTGAGCTCAAGCTCGAGTCCCGCCATGAACGTCGGTTGGTTTTTCGAGCGTCTGGAGCGCTGGGCAGATCAAGTCGCCTTGGTTTGGAACGCCGACGAGGCGACCTATGGCGACCTCGTGAGCTTGGTGGCAGAATGGCAAACCCGCTTCGCTGAAGCGGGCGTCGCCCAAGGCAAGGTTGTCGGCATCGAAGGGGGCTTCTCGCCGCGTTGCTGCGCCGCCTTCTTGGCGTTGCTCAAGCTGGGCGCCGTCATCGTGCCGCTGACACCGCTGATGCGCACGCATCGCGAGAAGTTCCTGGCGATCGCCGAGGTGTCGCACCTGCTGGAACTCGACGAGCATGACGGCTACGCGCTGACGCAACTCGACCACGTGGTCAGCAACGCGCTGACTCGAAAACTCATCGAGCGCGGCAACCCTGGGTTGGTCATCTTCTCATCGGGGTCCACGGGGACGCCCAAGGCCATCCTTCACGACCTCGCCACGATTCTCGAGAAGTTCAAGAAGGTGCGCCAAAGCAAGACAACGCTCACGTTCTTGCTGTTCGATCACATCGGCGGCATCGACACGATGCTCAACACCTTCGGCAGCGGAGGGACGATCGTCACGGTGCCGAACCGCACGCCCGAAGTTGTAGCGCGGGCCATCGCACGGCATCGGGTTCACACCCTGCCCACGTCGCCTACATTCCTGAATTTGTTCCTTATCTCTGGCGTGTGGGAGCAGAGCGATTTGTCGTCGCTGCAGGTCATCGCCTACGGCACGGAGCCGATGCCGCCCAGCACGCTGCAGCGCTTGCATGAGATCCTACCGAACGTCGCGTTGGTCCAGACCTACGGCATGTCGGAGCTTGGCGTGCTGCGCTCGCGTACGCGCGACTCCGAGTCACTGTGGATCAAGTTCACTGGCGAGGGTTTCCAAACAAAAGTGATCGATGGCGTACTCTGGGTCAAAGCCGCGGCGGCCATGCTCGGGTACTTGAACGCCCCCGATCTTTTCGACGCAGAAGGTTGGTTGAACACCCAGGATGCGGTGGAGGTCGACGGCGAGTACGTGCGCATCCTGGGGCGCGCCAGCGACCTCATCAACGTCGGCGGGCAAAAGGTCTACCCGGCCGAGGTGGAGAATTTCCTCTTGCAGCTCGACAACGTGCGGGACGTTGCGGTCTTTGGTAAGCCGCACCCCATGATGGGGCAAATCGTCGCCGCGCGTTTCAACTTGAAAGAGCCCGAAGCGCTCGATTTGTTCAAGCGGCGCATGAACTCGCACTGTCGTGGGCGACTGGCCAAGTACCAGATCCCCCTCTTCGTCGAGCTCATCGAAGGCGAGCAGTTCGGGGCGCGCTTCAAGAAGGTGCGTCATGTCTGAAGAAGAGCCGAAGCGGACGGGGTGGCGCCGCGTCGCCGCTGCGCTGAAGGCCGAGGTCAATGGTCTGCACCCCCGGCTGCACGCTTTCAGTCTCGCGGCGGCCGTCCTTCCGCGCAGGTCTTCCGGAGCCGTCCGCGCGAGGTTGCTCGGTCTAGTCGGCTTCACGGTCGGCGAGGGCACGCGCGTCGAGGGCGCGCCCAAGATCACGGGCAGCGCTGGGCTGTTTGCCCGTTTACAGATCGGTCGCGATTGCACGATTGATGCCGATTGTGTCCTCGATTTGGAGGAACGCATCACGATAGGTGATCGCGTCACCGTGGGCCCTGGCGTCATGATCTTGACTAGCACGCACGAGCTGGCTTCGAGCCAGCACCGCGCGGGACCCGTTACGCGCGCCCCAGTCGTGGTTGGTGATGGCGCATGGTTGCGGGCTAGATCCATCGTCCTGCCGGGCGTGACTGTCGGCGTCGGCGCGATCGTCGAGTCTGGCGCGGTAGTCAACAAGAACGTGGCGCCGCACACGCGCGTCGGCGGCATTCCCGCGGCCCAGCTCGAGGTGCTGGGCGAAACCAGCGCCTAGTCTGCGGCGACCCCGGCGGATTGCGCGACGAGCGACAGCAGACGCGCCGCAGTCTGCTGGGCGTTGAAGCGGAGCGTCACGATCTCTCGTCCCCGTGCGCCCATTTGCCTGGCGCGGCTCGCGTCGATGAGAAGCGCCTCCAGCGCAGCCTTCAGGTCGGTGCCTGCGTCGCTGCCCAAGAGCCAGCCGCTCGAGCCATGCTCGACAATCTCGGGGATGCCGCCGACGGCGCTGACGAGCACCGGTAGTGACTTTGCCATGGCCTCGAGCGAGGCGATGGAGAAGCAGTCGCCGCGCGTCGGCAAAACGAACGCAGTCGCCGCATCGTACAGGGCTAGCAGCTCCGGGCTAGCGGCGTTCAGCCGACGATACACGCTTACGCCGGGGCGTTCGGCGATTTGATCACGCGTCACGATGTCGAGCTCGTAGCGGCCCTTGAAGTGCTGCTCGAACACGTCGAGCAGCAAGTCTCCGCCTTTGCGTGCGAAGTTTCCGCCAACGAAGAGCAAGCGTGGCAAGCCGGGCTTCAGCGCGTCTTTATTCTCGAAGCGTGTCAGGTCCACGCCGGGGGCTACGACCATTGTTCGCTCGTTCGGAACATCGTACGCTTTCGCGATGGATCTGCGAGCCCACTCCGACCAGGCGATGCAGAGCCGCGCATTTTGGAAGGTGCGCCGCACGAGCGCATGTTTCAGCTGCCGTATTGGCCCAAAACTATCGACGGGGTGCCCGTACTGCGCCGCTTGCTCGTCAAGGAGAGCTGGCGTGACGTCGGTCCACAAAACGGTTGGGGTGCGCGCCACGGCGCGCTGCTGCAGAACCGCGGGGTTGTGTGTGAGAAAGAACAGCGCGTCGAATTGGCCGCGACGCAGCGCTGAAGTCGTCTGTTGCACGCCGCGCAGCACGCCGCCGGTGCGGCCCGGTAGCGGCAAGCGCTCGATCCAGCCGCCGTCCTTCGCGTAGGTGACGTCAGTCCACTCGACATTGGGCCGGGCGCGCACATAGGGCTCGATGGCTCCGGCGGCGCTCCCGATGCCGACCTGTCGCTCCGCGAGGAAGCAAAACCGACCCATACCAATGACGAGGTACCATCACCTCCAGCGTCCAGCAAGTTGCCTGCCACTTGTCGCCACCGCGAAACTCTGCAAGAAACGTCGTTGACGTGACCGCATTCGATTGCCTGAAGATGCCGCAGCGTTGTCACACTGAGTTCTGTACTAAGCGTCTGCGCGAACAGCCGCCGACAAGTAAGTCGAGTCGTCGTCGTGGCTGCTAAGTTGAATTGGGGGTTGGGCCTTATGGGCATAGCGTTGCTGGCGTTGATGGCGCCTCTGGCCGGGCGCGTTTTTGGGCGTACGCGGCTGCGTTTTCCCTATTTAGCCAAGCCCATGTCGGACAGCCGCTACGCCGAGCTAAGCGCGAAGCCTGGCTGGTCGGCGTCGCAAGTGCTGGTGGCACCCGGCATTCGGTTGCGCGGTCTGCTCAGAAAACCGTCGGACGTTGGCGCGCCTTGGGTGCTCTTCTACCCCGGCAACGACGCGTCTCAGTTGCTCATGGGTCAGCGCTTCTTGTCGCGCCTAGCGGGCGACCAAGATTGGGGGCTCGGAGTCTACGCCTACCGCGGCTACGATTCGTCCGACGGGAAGCCCGCGCTGTCGAGCTTGGCGTCTGACGCGCCGGTCATCTTGCAGCAGCTCTGTGTGGCCCAAGGCATCCCGGCGAGCCGCGTGAACGTGGTCGGCTTCTCTATCGGCGGCTACTTTGCAGTGCACGCAGTGCGCGCTGCGGCGCTCGCTCGTTCGCCTGCCGCAGGGCTGGCGCTGCTAGCGAGCGTCGACGACATCGTGATGGTCCTGCCAACACCCTGGCAGAAGCTCAGTCCGGGTGATGACTATCAGACCCGCCCGCTGTTGCAGGGCGTACCGGCGCCCGTGTTGATTCTACAGGGGACTGCCGACGCGGCGCTCGCCGGGTCCGACCAAGGTCGGGCGATTGCGGCCGCGCTGGGCGCACGTGCCACCTACGTGGAGCGACCAGGCGTGGGTCACGAAGCCCTGCTCGAAGACGAGGTGGCCCTGGCAAAAGTACGCGATTTCGTAGCGGCACACGGCAAATCGGCGAGATAGAGCTTGCTCCGCCTGCCGGCGCGGGATGCCGCTGCCTGGGGTTACGATCGGTAAGAACAGGGTCGTCGGTGCGAGGAGCATCGTGACGCGCGATATTCCACCGACGTTTTGGCGACTGGCTCGCCTGCGAAGTACTGCGTTCGGTCTATGGCGACGGCAAGGATCGACGCGAAGCTCGAGCGTTTCGAGAATAGACACTCGAGCTGCTCAGGCGAACCTATCTGCCAAGTAGCTCAGGATCATCGACTGCAGGCGGGCTTGCGCCCAGAGTTGTGAAAATGTGTGGTCGGGGCCAGGCACGATATCCATACGGAAATTTCGATGCCTACGCAGCCTACGCAGCCTGCTGCCAACCTGCGACGCCAGGTGGTCGATGCCCTCGTCGTCTCCGCTGTAAACCATGTACGTCGACGTCCCGCGCTTGACCAGCGCGTCGAACGATGCGCCGACGTCGACCCACCTCTCGCGTTCCACGAGGCCGAGCCGGGTTAGCAGCCGCTGGGACTCGAGCTTGGCTCGGTGTTGGGCTCGACCTGCGAACGCTAGAGCGATTGTGCGAAAGTCGATGTCCCCCTTGAGCGCGCGCCGCCAAGTCTCGGGATTGAGCAGGGCGCGCTGATAAAAGCTCGTTGACATGACCGAGCTCCGCTGACGTATCTCGAGCGAGTCCCCATCCTTCCAGTCGAACGTTTGGGGATTGATCATCACCGCGCTGACGACGCGCGGATCCGAAAGCGCGGTGTGGAAGGCCAGGTACGCGCCGGAGCACAGGCCCACTATCACGAAACGAGCGAACCCCAGCTCCTGCAGGCCGTCCATCGCAGCGGTGACGTCCTTCACGAACTCTTTCGAGTAGATGAGGTCCGCTGTTTGGGTTGACCTGGGGCTGTCGCCAACGCCGCTGAGATCGAAGCGCAATGCCGGAAAGCCCTGTTTGGCGAGCGCTCGCGCGAGCGGCACGTACATGCGATTCGGCCCGATTCGCGTGTGCGGCGTCGTGTTCAGGAAGATCACCGCGGGCTTCGCCGCCGGTGCCGAGGGCGGCGTGTCCAGCTGGGTCAGCACACCAAATAGACGCTTGTCGGGACCGAGAGCTAACGTCGTTTCGTGCAGGGTCGGGCCGGTCCGCGGATCGCTCTCCACCGTGTAGCGAGCCCCATGCCAGTCGGACGCAATCGGCGTGGGCTTAGCCACCCCCGATGCTGGATGGGCCGCGTTCAAGAACGAGACAATCCGATCGCAGTCTGCGCTCGGTATCACCGAACCGCGTGGGTCCCGCATCATGTTGGCGTAGCCCTTGGCCACGTCGTGCTCGACCTCAGACCCAAGCGCGCGCAAATGCTTGACGAGTGGAAGCTCCGCGCCCGTCGAATCGCGGCCGATGACTAGCGCTTTGGGTGCCGGCGATTGGGGCGCGGCCGTCAGATCGAGTGCCGACAGGTCCTTGAGCGTCGCCGCGGTCAGCAGAAATCCGGCGACTTCCAGGCTCCCGTCGTCCAAGCGTGGCGACGCTTGCTCCGCAGCGGCCAAGGAGTAATAGGCCTTCGCCTCGCGCGCGAAGGTGCGCCCCTTGGCGTAGGGGGCCCACAGCGTGAGGCTGTCGACCCCGCCTGCTTCGAGCGCCGCGCACATGGCCAACGTGGCGCCTAAATGCAGCCCGACGAGCGCAACGCTATGCCGTCCGCTGCAGCGCCTCGCGTGCTCGACGGCCCCGTGGACGCTTCTGAGCCAAACCAGCACGCGATCGGGTTCGTCGTCTGTGCCGCTGGAGTCGCCAGTACCGCGGTAGTCGAAGCGAAGTACCGGAAAGCCAACGTTAGCGAGCCGCGTGGCAAGCTCCCTAAAAGATTGGGTTGCTGCGATCGCCTCCCAACCGATCGGATTGCACAACACTACGACGGTGTCGCGCTGCCGGAGGGCGGAGGGGGGATAGAAGAACGCCGAAACCGCGCCGTCTGCGTCGGCGAATGGCGCCGGAAATGGCCAGGGCAACCTGCCGTTCGACGACGGTGACGCCGGGACGTCGGCCGCGGTGGCATCCTGAAAAGTCGCCGCGGGATTTGCCCCAACCAGGAGATCTTGAGACATCGACGTACCGAACTGCGATCAACCCGACAGCGTGCTGATCGCGTTGGATAGCGTACCCTACGGCCGTCGACAATGCTCCGGCCCCCGTCGCGATGACTACTGTTCGGACGGCTAGCTAGGCCGGGGCTACGGTCACCCGTACGGGCCCGCGAGCATTCAGCGGCCAGGCGGTGCCTCTCGGCTGCGAGCCGGGAGTCAGCGCGCGAAGGAAGACGCAGCGCGTCTCGCCGGGGCTCAGGTCGAAGTAGGAGTCGTCGGCCACGAACCCCGGGCAGACGAGCGCGAGCGCTTGCGCGAAGCTGGTGGTCTGTAGGACTACCCGGTAGCAGCCGTCGGAAACGGGTTCGGCGCGAGCCGTGAGCCCCAAATCTTGTGGATTCTCCAGCAAAAACCGGCGAACTGGCCGGCTTGCTTGGCCCACGAGCTCGCCGTTGGAGCTATTTAGAGCCCTCGCAACCGCCACTTCGTATGCAGGCGGACCGAAGCGGTACGCGTCCGACGTGTCGAGAAAATGGTCGAACAGGGAAGCAGCCGGTACTTCCAGTGCCCCGTTTGCGGGAACCGTCACGCAGAGCTTGCCCGAGGCCACGCGGGTCGCGCCCGAACGCCAAAGGACGAGCTCCAGCTCGGCTGGCCATGGCTCGCTCGTATCATTGACTAGGTGGGCGTGGAGCCCGTTGACGCCCTCGTCCGAGAGGAACACGGTGCGCGGCTGCATCGCCCGTTTGACGAAGAAGTAGGCTGCCTTCGGCAGCCCATCGGCATCGATCAGACCCCAGCCTGCACCGGGCCAAAGGTCACGCAGGAGCCAGATGAGCGCGCCGCGGCAGCGCGAGCGCGCCCTGCGCCACTCGCCGATCGTCCGAGCCATGACCTCGCCGCTGGCGATCCGGCCGAAAGCGAGCGCGCGCTCTGGATCCTCATAGCGTAACGCAACGGGATCGACCCCGAATAGCAGCTTCACGTAGTGATCGCGGACGTCTTCGAAATCCCAACCCGGGCCGTTGTCGCGCGGCACCCGTTCCTTCCATCGAGGATGGTGGAATGGTGCCTTGCCTTCCAGTAGGCATTCGACTGTGCTCGGTTCTGGCACGTTGGAAAAAGCCAGGCACTCCGAGGCGAACCTGACGTCGGCTCGCCGCGCGTCGTCCAGCGGTCGGAGGTACGCGCCCACGCCGTAGTAGTGGGTAACTCCTGCGTCAGCCTGAAACGGCAGAGCGCCCCCCGTTGGCGTGGAGGAGAGGTAGGGCGTGCCCGGCTGACATTGCTCCGAAAGGTCGCGTAAGAATCGCTCGAACAGCGCCGGCTTCCACTGCTCTCGCGGCAGCCCCAGCATGGAGATCTGCTGCTCTACCTCGCTGCTGCCGCACAGAACGGCGACGCAGGCGCGGGTTTCGAGTCGCTGCAGCAGCTGCCTGACCTCGGCCTCGACGCTGGCCGAAAAGGCCGGGTCTTCTGCGGGATAGTCGCAGTTTGCGAACATGTAGTCTTGCCAAACGAGGATGCCGCGGCGGTCGCACTCGTCGTAAAAGTCGTCCGACTCGTAGGCCATCGTTCCGCCCACGCGCAGCATGTTCATGCCCGCGCCTTGCACGAGCGCGAGCGTCGCGCTCGTCGCGGCGTCGTCGCGAAGCGTGACAACGTCCGTCGGGGTCCAGCACGCACCGCGACAACGAAGGGCCACACCGTTGACGATGAGAGCAAAGCCGCCATCGGCCGTTGCGGCTTCGATGGTACGAAAAGCGACCGAGTCGAAGCTGAGCGTTTCTAAGCCGCTACTAGTCGTGACGCTGAGGCTTACGGCATAGCGCGGTTGGCCACCGTGCCCGTTCGGCCACCACGGCTCCGCCTCGGCTACGTCGAGCTCGCCCGTCAGCTCGATGCCCCCAGCGCTGGAGAGCGTCATCTGAATTTCGGCCGAGCCGACGCGCAGTACGGCGGAGTCGACGCTGCTGGCGAGCGCGCTCAGGCGCACCACGGCTCGGACCCGCGCGCGGCCGCCGTGGAACGTTGGCTGCAACGTGGCCGACGAAACCGAGAACGCCCTGCGACGTTCGAGCGTCGCGCCGCCCCAAGGCCCGACGGCTGCGACTGGTGGCGACCAGCTCGGCATTCGGCCAAGCAGCGTCGTGCGAAACCAACGCAACTGCTGCTTGTCGACCATGCGCGTGCGAAAGCGCGGCCGTGGGCGCCGCACCGCCAGCGCGCTGTTCAGCGACCGAAAGCGCATGAACAGCTCGTTCTCGCCCTTTACCAGCGAGCTGACGTCGAGTTCGTGCGCCAAGAACATGTTGTCCGACCCGAGCACGTGGACGCCGTTCAGCCATACGTCGGCCAAGGTCGCGAGACCGCCCAAACGCAGGTAAATGGCTTCGTCTTCGCCGACGGGCGTGCTCGAGAAGCGCGCGCGGTACCAGAAGTCGGAGGCGTCGAAGTCGCGCCGGTCGTCAAAGCTCCAAGAGCCCTGCTTGCGTAGCGCACCCGCAACCGTTCCCGGGACCTCGGCGGGTACCCAGCGCAGCTCTGTCGATAGCGCCTCGGGTTGGCTTGGCGTGTCGGCGCCCGGCTCTTGCGTGACCTCTACGAACTCGAAAGCGTCCAGCGGCTGGACGCTGATATTCGTAGCCGCCCGAATGCGAGCCATGCCGGAGCCTACTTTCCGCGGTCGAGAGCGGACATACCGGTGTCCCAGCTCGTGGCCATCTGCTCGAAAATGGCAGAGAAATCCGCCGGTTTGGACGAGCTTACCGCGCGCGCGCCTTTGAGAATGAGCGCCTTGGAAGACGTAGAGATGGCCTCGAACGACTCTGCCGCAGCAGCGTAGCCGCCCGGCAGCACGCTCTGGAGCCAACGCAAGTAAGCCGCGGCAAGCTCGAAGCCCGAACCACACTGACGGATGGTTGCGAAGGCGAACGTGTGATAGTAGCCAAGCCCCTTGGCGCGCAGGGTCTCGAGCTCGGCTGCGACATGCGAACCGAAGCGTGCGAGAGGATTGCTCGCGGGCGCTTCTTTCAACCAATGTCGCAACAGCAGCCGTGACTTTTCGGCCAGTTCTTGCGGGGAGAGCACCTGCACTCGGCCGAAGCTAGCCAGCTCCGCAAACAGCGGCAAAAACGTCGGATCTGGGCCGTGGCCAAGGCGAAAAAGGTTCGAGAAATCTTCGCCTTCGAGCTCGTAGTAGCTCGCGTTGTGAAAGTAGCCGAGCTTCTGCGCCGGTAAGTCGACGCTGTCGACGGCTATCGTCGTTTTGGTGTGCTGCGTGCGGTAGTCCGTGCCGCGCGTGTCAGGCAACCAAAAAGCGTCGGCCTCGGTCATCAGCACGCGCCCTTGGGACGAGTGGAACAGCGCGTGCTCGATGAGAGGCTTGAAGACGTTCATTTCTTGAACGTCGATGCCGTACAAGCTCCGTATATCCCCGTGCGGTGGCTTGTAGAACGTCCACTGCTCGCCGTCGAAGTCGCTGGCTAGCGTGAACGGCAACATTGCTAGCGGCTCGAGCTTGGCCGCGTGCAGCAGCTCAATCCACAGATCAACGTAGCAATTTTTCTCGACCCACGCGCAGCTTTCGGCGTGGAGCTTGTGGTTGGTGTAGTGGCTGGCGTCCAGCCCCCACACGCGTGCCTGGTCGGAGACCGCCATCGCCGTTCAGTCGTCCTTCAGTACGAGGAGCATCGAGGCGTTCGTCGCGTAGATGCGATCATTGCTGACCATGAGCGCAGCCGACAACGTGTCGCGCAGGTGTTGACCCATGCTGAACTTGGAGTCGTTTTTGTAGCCCATGATGCCGCAAATCAGCAGACAGCGATTGACGATGTCCGCCGCCCCCAGTGAGGTCGACACCTTCACGTTGTTCATCTTCAACGCGAAGCCGATCGTCGACAGTACGTCGGTGCCGGCATCCGGCTGCGTCATCAGCGCCTCGCATTCGTTGGCCACGTCGTGAACGTTGGCGCGCATGGTCTGCAGCAAGCTCACGACCTCGGCTAGGCGCAAGGCCGACGGCGGCGTCGTTCCCGGCTTGGCACGCGCCTGATTGCGCACGAAAAAGCGTGACTTTTTGACCGCCGTCGTAGCGATACCAAGCCAGCAGTTCGCCCACAAGATGTGCGAGAACGGCACCATGGTGTGGCTGGCAATGTCCGCAAACGACGTCGCGAGTATCTGCGCCGTCTCACCGCTCGAGCGCAGCTTGAAAGACGGGCTGCAGGTGCCGCGCATGCCCAACGTGTCCCAGCTGCCGGTACGCTCGAGCGTGTAGTCGCTCTTGCGCAACAGGGTCAGTACCTGATCGTTGGCGGGCGCATCGGGCGAGCGTCTCGAGGTGACGAGCAGATCGTCGGCCTGTTCTCCGTACGAAATCGTGGAGGCGTCCTTGTTCAGCGCGAACTTACCGCCGTTCAGCTCGATCGCGCAGATGCTGTTGCGCATCTCTCCGCCGATGCCCGTTTCCGACGTAACCGACGCGATCAAGCGTTGGCTGGTGACGAGCTCGTTCAAGTAGGTCTTGAAGAACGGCGCGTCCTTGGCGTGGCGCACCAAGCAGGCCACTTGAATCTGATGCATGGCGAAGATCATCGCCGTGGATGAACAGTGCTGGGCCAGTGCCTCGCACATGGCGGCGAGCTCGCCCATGCCGCAGCCCAAGCCCCCGAGGTCCTTCGGAACCAGCGCCGAGAGCAGCCGCTCTTGCTTGATGGCTTCGAGCGCTTCGCGTGGGAAGCGCGCTTGACGATCCACGTCGCTGGCATGCACGGCCGCGATCTCCGCGCCGATGCGGGCCGCGGTGGCCACGAGAGCTTGGTTGGTTGAGGTAGTCACGGTGGGCTCCTTATCCGGCCTTGAGTTCTTCGATGGCGGCGCGCATGGCGCCGATGCTCTCGAAAACGCTGCGCTTGAGCATGCGGTCGGGAAACTCGAGATCGAAAGCTGCCTCGAGCGCGAGCATCACGTTTACGCTGGCATGAGAGGTTAAGCCCGCCTTGTACAGGTCGGTCTCGTCGGTCAGGGACGCGACGTCGGTCGACAAGCGACCGTGCTCCTTGAGAATTCCTCGAATCACGTCGGTCATGGCGTACTCGTCCTCCAGTGCGTTAGCCGTTCGCGTGGCCAACTCTTGCTGGCCAGAACCATCGATCAAGTTAGGGCGGGCAGCTATAGTTTTTTCAAAAAGCGGCCGTGGCGGGGGCGCAAAAGTTACGGCGCCGCGCGCCGATTGTTGGGCTTTTACGGCAGGCAGACCGCGGTGACGATCCACCCTCCACCGTTAGCCCAGCGACCCGTGAGCGTGGTGCCTTCTGGAAACGTGGGAACGGCCTGGCGAAACCGCGCAACGAACTCGTTACGGCTCAGCAGCACCTGCACTTGGCTTAGACCCAACGTCTCGCGGCTCAAGGGAAATTGCGCTTTGCACAGCGCCTCTTTTGCCGAGAATACTGCGCAGCCCAGCGCTCCGCGGCTGCCTTCCAAACGGTCGATGGCCGCCAGCTCTTCGTCATTGCAAACGCGCCGCACGAAGGCCGACGACTCCGCCACGTCAGGCTCGAGGTCGATGCCTAGAGCCCGCGCGCACGTGGCCGGTGCCACGGCTGCAATTGCAACACGGCCGCTATGGCTGAGCGAGCCCACCCAACCTTCGGGCCAGAGCGGCTCGCCGCCAGCGCCGACGTGAATCGTTGCCTGTCGCGGCCCTCCTGCGCGCTCGAGCGCCAACATGGCGCAGCGCCTTCCGCGTTCAAAGCGCTGAACGTGGGCCGGCTGCGCTTCGCCCCCCGCGCCATCGACCTCTGCCTCGACCACGCTCGCCGTGGCCACCCAAGGCTCTCGCTCGAACAGGCTTGCAAGGAGCGCGTCCATCACTACGGCCAGAGCTTGGCTCGCACGTCGCTGGGCCACTCTGCGGGGTTGAGCCCGTGATGCTTGAGGAGCGACAGCGTGATGCGCTCCAGGCCGAAGCCGACACAACCGGTGTGCGCGAACTCGTCAGACTCTTGCTTGAGCTGCCAGTTCTGCGCGAACTTGTCTTTGTGGTAGTTGAACGACAAGCACGCGACTGGCTGCTCGGGGTTCACGACCGGAATCAGCAGCTCGAACTTGAGGGCTTGGTCGCGTTGGTTGACCGCCAGCATCTTGCCGGGCCGCCCGAAAAACGGGTCGTTCGCGACGTCGATGGCGGCGGGCAGGCCAAACTCTTTGATCATGGTTTGGCCGCGCTGGATCCAAAGCTCGCGGAACTCCTGCACCTGCTCGGGGCTACCGAGACGGATGTACTCACGCATGCGAAAGAGCTGCATGCGCGTAGGCTCGAGCGAAGGCTCGTGGCGAAAACAGTAGCTGAGAACGTCGACCAGGGCGCCCTTGGCCGGCAACGGCCCGCGCTTGGCGACCGTCGGGTAGACCGGGTAACAAGCCGCGGGCGTCAGTACGATCTGCGTGGCCTTCTGCCCGGTGGTCCAGTCTTCCTTCCGGTCGAGCGCGCTCAGCAACGCCTGATGATCGCGGTCGTTGCCCATGAAGCTGTGGACGGTGCCGGCGAGCTGAGGAAACGATTTAAGGTATTCGCTCTCTTCGAATACTTGCTTCGAGATCGCCGGTGGGAAGCGCATCACCTCTGCGCCGTCGCCGCCGCCGATGCCCGTGATGTAGTGATCGACGGCCTCGACGATGCTTTCGAACACCCCGCTGCGACCGAAAAGGCCATCTACGCCCATCGAGATGAGGAGGCCGCTACGAACGAGTTCATCCCGAAAAGCTGTCTGTGGATCGTTATTCATGAAGGGTCGGATTTCCTTACACTCGCGACGTCGCGCCAGGCATCCTTGTATAGACAATTTTTAACGGAGGCTAGCGTGGGCAAGGCCCAGCGTAGAGCTTCACGTCTTGGAAAGGCTTGGCCTCGCCCGGATGGATCGGGTCGCGCGCGTGCTTCCACACCTCGATCGTCTCGAGGGGCTGCGCGGTCGTCGATTCGTACTTCCGGCAGAGCCAGCGGGAGACGGCAGCGTAGTCAGTGTTCTCGGCGAAAGTGATCTTGTAGCTCGTCGAAAATCGCCAACCTACGATTGACCGCATGCCGGGCCCCGCTACCTCGAGCACCTCCACGCGCTTGCCGCTCCGCAGCGTGCCGTGCGCGTTCCACTGCGCCACTTCGTAGGCACGCCCGAACATGTCGAAGAATTGCGTCAGACCCAGATGACGCTGTACGTCCTCTACGGCAGTTGGTAGCGGAACACGCCTGCCGATCATGGCGCCCCAGGATGTAAGGACGACAATCCCGATAGGTATCGTTGCCAACAGCGTCTTCGGCCAGGGGCGCGGCTGCTCTTCGCGCGGGGTGGCAGGCAGAAAGAGCACGCACGTCCAAATCATCAGGGCGGTAAATATGCCCACGCGCATGGTCGCGAACACTCCCAGTTGGACCATGAGCCCGCAGGCGACCGCGCCCAGGCGAGCTTTTCGACCGTTGATAGGGCAAAGCGCGAAGAACGCGAACGCGCCTTCCATGGCCAAGACCATGAAAGTGGATGGTCGGCACAGCGCGGGATGTTCCAGCAGGAATGCGCCGGGAGGTCGCAAGAAACCGAGATGCTGCAAGCTGAGGTAGACGCCGTCACCGTCGAGCCAGCCACCGCGGATCTTCAGGCGGGCAGTCGCGAAATACAGCAGAGCTAGATGAAGCTGCATCGCCCGCCAAGGCGCTGCGGCAATGAACTCTTTCGCTGTTCCCCGGAAACGAGCGTCCAAGCTGAACGCCGCGCCCGCGTCGAGCCAAATGCACAGGAAGACGAGAATCTGAGACAGGCAGTCGCCGCCCGTCATGATGCCGGTGTTGCGCTGATGGATCGCGACGAGGAACGCCCACGAGAACAGCGCGCTCACTCGGGAGAACCAACCTAGGCAGAGAGTGAGTAGCGCCACACACCCGAGCGCCCAAACGACCAGCAACACCGAATCCGAAAGGCCAACGAGCGGCCCACTGCCGAGGGCGGGGGGCCAAAGTCCATCGCGCCCGTAGAGCGCCGCTACCTCGGGGATCGCAGTCAGGGCGTCGAACAGCAAGATGGCGCCGAGGCCGGCCCTGAAGATGCCCGGCCAGCGCGAGCTCACCTCGCCAAACCAGAACGAGCGGTCGAGGGGTCCGTCTTTGAGCAGGGCGCGCAATTTCAGCTGAGTGGCCAAAGCCTTGTATCCTTACGCTGGCTAGCCGCGGCCCCGCAAGAATTCCCTTGCGCAAGCCGCGACGCGCGCGGCTGCTGCAACGGGGCCTGTTTCGTTGATTGGGTCCAATTTCATCGGAACTCGCGTTAGGGTGAATAAATGACCGCTGAGCAGGGCGTCACAGGCTCCATCGAATTCCGTGTCGGGAATGGACTGGACCTAGATCAGGTGGTCGAGCTGTACCGTGCGTCGACGTTGGGTGCGCGTCGCCCGGTGGACGCGCCGGAACGAATGCGACAAATGCTGGAGCTTGCCAACCTGGTCGTTACGGCGTGGGACGGCGCGACCCTGGTGGGCATCGCGCGCAGCTTGAGTGACTTCACATTCTGTACCTACTGCTCCGATCTAGCCGTGCGCCTGGAGTATCAAAAAGCGGGTATCGGGAAGGAGCTGCTGCGGCGGACACACGAGCTGGGCGGCTTGGCGACGTTATATCTGTTCGCCGCGCCGGCCGCGGTTGGCTACTACCCTCACATCGGGATGGACGCGGGCAGCGGCTGGCTACTGAAGCACGGGCAGAGCCTGCGCTAAGTTGAACCAAATGTTCGCCGTTCCTCGTGCTTCGGCTTGGCTGCGTCGCCTTGCCACACCTTTGGGGGTACTGGGCGCCGGCGCGTGCCTCGGCGTGCTGGCATTGGGTGGCTTCGGGGCGCACTACGTGAAGGCAGGCTACTTGCAGTGTCATCCGCGACGTGCGCGCGTCACGGATAGCGACGTCGAACGAGCCAAACAGCTGCTGCCCGGCCTGCGCCACGTCACGTTTCGTGCTCAGGACGGCGCGATTTTACACGCTTGGTATGCCCCGCCGAAGAACGGCGCGCTGATGGTCCTCGTCACGGGCCTTGGCGGAAATCGAGCCAGCTTGCTCGACGAAGCGGGACTGTTCGCGCGTCACGGCTACGGAAGTCTGCTGCTCGATGCGCGCGCGCACGGCGATAGCGACGGAACAAGGGCAACTTGGGGCTACCTCGAAGCGGACGACGTAGTACGGGCCGTCAAGTTTGCTCGGGCGCAATCCGGGGTGAAGGAAGTGGGGGCGTTGGGGTTCTCCGTGGGTGGTTCCGCTGTTGCGTTGGCGGCGTTTCGCGAGCCGCAGATTAGTGTGGTCGTGCTCTATGCAACCTGGACTTCGCTGCGCGAAGAGATCGCCTTCAAGTCTAAGCGCGGGCGCCTGGCCGCTTACTTTACGACCAAGGGCTACGAGCTCTCCGGCGTGGACGTGGATGCCGTGCGCCCGGAGCCGCGGATGAAGAGCCTCGCACCCCGACCCCTGCTGATGATTTCAGGGGGGCAGGACCGCGACACCCCCGCCTGGGTTATGGACCGCCTGTTCGAGGCGAGCGCCGACCCAAAAGAGATCTGGCGCCTTCCCGAAGTCGGTCACGGTGGCTACTTTCACGCCGATCCCGAAGGATACGAACGCCGCGTCGTCGGCTTCTTGGACCGCTCGTTTCGCTTGGCGCATTGACGCGCTAGCCCATCCTCAGGGGTTTTCGCGTTGGCGGCGCGCTCACGCTTGTCTCCGCGGAGCAGCTCTGTAAGAGCTACGCGACAATGAGCTCGTTCGTGTATCAAGAGATGCTACCGCTGGTGGCCGACGACACACCGTACCGGCTGCTGACGAAGGACCACGTCTCGACGTTCGAAGCCGCCGGCCAGCGCTTCCTGAAGGTCGAGCCGGAGGCTCTGACCCTGCTCACCCGCGAGGCCATGCGCGACATCGCGCACTTGCTGCGGCCGGGGCACTTGCAGCAGCTGGCGCGCATCCTGAAAGATCCCGAAGCGTCAGCCAACGATCGTTTCGTGGCGCTCGATCTGCTCAAGAACGCCAACATCTCGGCCGGTGGCGTCTTGCCCATGTGCCAGGACACCGGCACGGCGATCGTGATGGGCAAGAAGGGGCAGCTGGTGTTCACGGGCGGTGGCGACGAAGCGGCGATCGCGCGCGGTGTCTTCGACACGTACCGGACTGCGAACCTGCGCTACTCGCAACTCGCGCCGCTCGACACCTACAAAGAGAAGAATACCGGCACCAACCTGCCGGCGCAGATCGAGATCTTCGCGACCGACGGCGACGCTTACAAATTCCTGTTCATGGCCAAGGGCGGCGGCTCGGCCAACAAAAGCTATCTCTATCAAGAGACGAAGGCACTCTTGAATCCCGAGAGCCTGCTCAAATTCATCGACCAGAAGATCCGCGCGCTGGGCACGGCAGCGTGTCCGCCCTACCACTTGGCGATCGTGATCGGCGGTACCTCGGCGGAGTACGCGCTCAAGGTCGCCAAGCTGGCGTCGGCGCGTTATCTCGACACGTTGCCGGTTGCCGGCAATGAACTCGGACACGGTTTTCGCGATCTTGAGCTCGAGGCCAAAGTGCTGGAAATCGCGCAGCGTACCGGCATTGGCGCGCAGTTCGGTGGCAAGTACTTCTGTCACGACGTGCGGGTGGTACGGTTGCCGCGACACGGCGCCAGCTGCCCGGTGGCGATCGCCGTGTCGTGCTCGGCAGACCGCCAGGCTCTGGGCAAAATCACCAAAGACGGTGTGTTCTTGGAAGAGCTGGAGCACGACCCCGCCAAATACCTGCCAGAGACGACGCACGACGATTTGCCGGCCGACGCGCTGAAGGTCGATTTGAACCGGCCGATGAGCGAGATTCGCGCGGAGCTGTCGCGCTACCCCATCAAGACGCGCTTGTCGCTTTCTGGCCCGCTGATCGTGGCGCGAGATATCGCGCACGCCAAGTTGAAGGAGCGCATCGACGCTGGGCAAGGCTTGCCCGAGTACATCAAGAATCACATGGTTTACTACGCTGGTCCGGCCAAGACCCCGACCGGCTACGCCTCGGGCAGTTTTGGGCCGACGACGGCGGGGCGCATGGACGCCTACGTGGAAGCGTTTCAAGCGCAGGGCGGCAGCTTGATCATGTTGGCCAAGGGCAATCGCTCGGCGCAGGTCACGGCCGCGTGCAAAAAATACGGCGGGTTCTACCTCGGATCGATCGGCGGGCCCGCTGCGCGCCTGGCGCAAGACTGCATCAAGAAGGTCGAAGTGCTCGAGTATCCGGAGCTCGGCATGGAAGCTGTCTGGCGCATCGAGGTCGTCGATTTTCCGGCATTTATCGTCGTGGACGATAAGGGTAACGATTTCTTCCAAGGTCTGACCGGCAGCGTGCCCGACGGCAAAAAGCCGCTGCCCGTGGTGAGCGAATGAGCGTTGCCCTGCCGCTGCTCGTCGTCTCCACCGGTTGCCCGTCGGGCGTGGGTCCCGAGGTGTCGGTCGCGGCGGCCGCCAGGCTAAAGCGCGCCGCTACCGTCCTCTTAGGTGACGAAGCGACGCTACGCAAAGCGGCCGGCGTCGTCGGTGTCGCGCAGAAGCGCCTCGTGGCGTGGGACGGCCAAGCCCGCGACGCGAAGGCCGTCTATTTCGCGCAAGTGGGTGAGCCGCTGAGCGATCGCGACCGGGCGCCCGGCAAGCCCAACCGGCGCGCGGGCACGGCGCAACTCGAGTACATCGAAGCCGGCTACACGTTGGTCAAGTCTTCGTCGCGTGCGGCGCTGGTCACGGGGCCTGTCAGCAAAGCGGCGATTGCACACTCCGGTTTGGCGCGCGCGCGCAGCTTCTTGGGCCATACCGAGTGGCTGCAGGCGCTGGACGGCGCGAAGACCAGCGTGATGTGCTTCTTCTGCGAGCAGCTGGCGACGAGCTTGGTGACGACGCACTTGCCGCTCGGCAAGGTGCCGCGTGCGATCAAGGCCCAAGGCGTCACCGAATCGACGGTGCAGCTCGCGCGCTTGCTGCAGAAAATCGGTAAAACACGCCCGTCAATCGCCGTGGCGTCGCTCAACCCGCACGCGGGTGAGAGTGAGCTCTTGGGCGCTGAAGAAGCGCGCGCCATCGCGCCCGGCATCGCGCGCGCCAAGAAGCTGCTTGGCCGTGGCGCCGACGTGAGCGGGCCCGTCGGAGCCGAGACCGCGTTTCGCAAGGCTGCCAAGGGCGGCTTCGACGGCGTCGTCGCGATGTATCACGACCAAGCCACGATCCCGATGAAGCTGCTGGCGTTCGGCGATGCCGTCAACGTCACCGCAGGCCTTTCGATCGTGCGCACCAGCGTGGACCACGGCACGGCCTACGACATCGCCTGGCAGGGCCGCGCAGATCCGGGTGGCATGTTGGCCGCGCTTGAGCTGGCACGGCGCATCGTCGGCGGGGCCGGCGCATGAGCGTTGCGCTCTTCGCGAGCGCACTTTCGGCCGCGCTTGAACAGTGGGTGCCGCGCGCCGAGCGATTGGGTCTTTCGGCCTCCGATGCCTGGAATGTGTTGGTGGTGGCCGAGCTGCGCGAGCTGCTGCGTGGGCTGGCGCGCGCGCGCGGACGCGAGCAGGCGTTGTTGGCGTCGGGGCGCTTGTTCGCGAAAGTGCCGGGATTCGAGCCGGATGCGCTCGGCGACAAACGCCAAAAGCTGCTGCGCGACGTGCAGCCGCAGCTCCCCGCGCTCGAGTTTGCGGAACGCCTACCGATTGAAGCGTTTGGACAGCTGTACGAATCGCTGCTGGCTGCGCGCCCCGACGCGAGTGGGCGCAGTCTGCGCAAGCGCACCGGCAGCTACTACACGCCCGAAGCCTTGACCGAGGTCGTGGCAGCGCGGGCCTTCGATGCGCTGGCAGGCGTGCTCGGCGACGCCGGCTTCGGAGCGCGTCCGCTTTGCGTTTTGGACCCCGCGCTGGGGGCGGGCGCGTTCTTGGTGCAGGCGGGGCGTGAGATCGCGCGGCGCTCGGGGCGAACACCGCTCGACGTAGTGCGGCACGAGCTGTTCGGTGCCGACGTGAGCCCGCTGGCGGTAGCGGTGGCGGAAGCTTCGCTGTGGCTGCTGGCCAATTCGCCGGACTTGAGCTTGGCGGAGGCAGGTTGGCACCTGCGCGAAGGCGACGCTTTGTGCTCGGTGGCTGCGGGCGTTTTGCTGAGCCGGCGGGGCGTCGACTTTCCCGACCTGCTGCCCGACGACGCCGACGGTTTCGATTTGGTGCTCGGCAATCCGCCGTGGGTCGCGTTCGCAGGCCGCGCGACGCAGCCGCTGGCACCCGAGCTGCGCGAGCACTATCGCGGCAATTTTCAGGCGTTTCGCGGCTACCCGACGCTGCACGCGCTGTTCGTCGAGCTGGGCGCGCGGCTTGCGCCGCAAGGTGTAGTTGCCCTGTTGATCCCGAGCCCACTCGCGGATCTGGCGGGCTACCGTCACGTGCGAGGCGCGCTCGCGGTTTCGCACGCGGTGCAAGAGCCACTGCTCGAGCTCGGGCAGGACGCGTTCGAGAGCGTGACGCAGCCATGCTTCGCGCTAGTGGCGGCGCCACGCCGTCAGCCCGCAGCCGAACCGGAACGCGCCTTCGTGCTGACCGAACGTCGACGCGCTGGTGGCACCGCGTCGGAGGTGCAGGCGCCAGCGGCGCTGGCTCGGCTCGCGAGCTTGCCGCGCTTGCCTCCCGAGCTGTTCGGTGAGATGGGGCTGCAGACCAACAGCGCGGTGACGCGGCAGCTCTTGTATCGGGGTGCGACGCCTCCGGCAGAGTTCAGCTACGCCTTGCTCGAAGGCCGAAATATCGCCGAATTTGCGCTGGCCGCTCCGCGGCTGTTCTTGAAGCCGGACCGGGCTTTCTTGGCTGCGCAGCGTTGTCGGCTGCGTGACGCCGCCGACTACGGCCGCGTGAAGCTCGTAATCCGTCAGACGGCCGCTATCACCATCGCGGCTGCCCACGATGGCAAACCCTTTCGCAACTCGCTCTTGGCGGGCTTCGAGTTGGCCGACTTCCCGTTTGCGCTCACGCTCGGGCTGCTCAACAGCACCCTCTACCGCGCGTTGCACTTGGCCGGTCGGCGCGACGCGCGACAGAGCGCGTTTCCGCAGGTCAAAATCGCCCACTTGCGCTCGCTACCCGCGCCGCCTACGTTCGTGCTTCGCTCACGCATCATCGAGCTTTCGCTGGAGGCCACACGTGCTGGCCTAACCGCTGATTTGCGCCACGAGCTGGACGCCGCGGTGTTCGCTGCCTTCGGCATCTCTGACGCTGAGCGTCGGGAGATCGCGAGCTTCGTGCGCCGGCTTTCACCCGCCGCTGGCCTAACGGTGCCGTTCGCAGCGAGCGAGCAAATCAGCCACACCCGAGCCAACTTGTAACGTCGCGCTCTGCAGCGAAACCGGGCCCTGCTGCTGAAAGTGCGTTGGCACGAATCGAGCAGCTCCGCGTTGAGTGACACACCCAACTTTGAGCTGGCTCGAACGCGCGCGAAGGTTTCCGGCTCGCCTCCGACGTTTGTTGGACGACGAGGTGACGTTTCTGCAGCCGGCCAGGCTGACCGCGGAGCTGAGCACCGCGCGTCTGCCGCACCTCTCTTTCAACTACCTGCGCACGACTATCTGGCGAGCCGCCGGGCTACGTGTTGGCGAACGTTCCCGGATCATGGGTCCCCTGCACATCACCGGCGGCGGTGCTTGGCAAGAGCGGCTACTGATCGGAAAGGATACCTTCCTTACCGGGCCAATTCGTATCGACCTCGGCGCCGCTGTGCACGTCGGCGACCGCGTTCGCATCGGTCACGATGTCATGCTCTTGACGATAGACCACGAAATTGGCCAGTCGGAGCAGCGCTGTTCGACAACCTACGCCAGACCAATAAGCATCGGTGACGGGGCCTGGTTGGCCTCGCGGTGCGTTATCTTGCCCGGCATCTCGGTCGGCAAGGGGGCCGTGGTGGCTGCGGGCGCCATCGTCACTCGCGACGTGCCGCCCAACACGCTGGTAGCGGGCGTTCCGGCGCGGTTCGTCCGTTCGCTCACGCAGGCAGAACACGACTCGCCCGCAAGCGGTTTGCGTTCGCTGGCTCAGGCAAACGCCGAAACGTCTTCGTCGCCGCTCTTGCGCGCGTTGTCGTAAAGCTCTTGGAGTCTTCGTAAGTGCCGCGCCAGAGGTGCCCCATTCGATGACAGCGTCGCTCGTCAACTTCGGGCCAGATCTTGTGGTCACTCCGTCTAAGCACAGCGTTGCCAACGGCCGTTTCCGGCACCGCTTCCGGCTCATTCCGCCCCGAACGGTCTTGGTCAGCCAGTAGGCATCGCGCTTGTCGGTCTTCTTGCGCGAGGCCGCGATCACCCGCAGGTAGGTGTTGACGGGCTCAGGGCCCAACCGTCAACACAGCGGCCGAGTACGGGGCTAGCGACTGCTGCAGCGATGTGCCGTCGACGACGGCCTCTGGCGCGGCTGGTAGCCGACCAGGCGGTGGGTCGACCGCGCCGTTGTACAGAACGGACTTAGCCGTGTCGACACCGGGTGTTGCCGGGGACAAGCTGGTAATCTCCAAGCGTTTGCCATGGGGGTTCCAGCCATGAAGGCCGACCGTGACAGCGTGCTCGGTTGCGGTCTTGTTGATGAGCAAGACCTGGACGGAACCGTCCGCCTTCTTGGTGGCGTACGCTGCGACGTCGTGCAGATTCTGGTTGGAAGTCAGCTCAAGCACCGTAGTGCCCATCTTTGCCCAAGCCACGAACGCGTAGAAAAGCGGCCGGGCGCGCTCGGGGGTGATCAACCAGAAATCCGCGGGCCCGGCGGCGTTGGCATCGAACCACTGAAAAGAGCGCACACCCGAAGCCGCAAAAGCACCGATGGTGTCGAGCGTGGCTAGGACACTGAACATATTCTGGGCCTGACCAGCGTCGTTGGCGATCCCGTTGCCAACGCTAATCTCACTGACACTGATCGGGAGGTCCCGCGTATCGTGCTTTCGAATCACTTCCCGAACGTGGGGCATCAGCGTGTTGGCCCAGTAGAGTCCGAAGCCGTACTTGTCCATCTTCGCCTCCTTCAGGTCCGAGAAAGCCCATTCGTTGTGCCAGTAGACGTGGAGCGAGACGCCATCGACCGAGCCGTTCCCGGGACCCGGAGCTCGGTCGCCAGTACGCGACAGGAATGCCGCGAGGTACCCGGAGTCCCACGTGGCAGGGAACGCGCAGTTGGCACCCAGCCCGCAGAGCGCCGGCCCGAAGACCTCGCTGCCCGGGACGGCCGCATGGATGGCAGTGGCGTGCTCCACGAACTTAGAGGTGTACGCGCTTTGCCCGCCGTTCTTGGCGAAATAGCCGCCCGGCATGTCGGGCTCGTTGCCTACTTCGAATACGGTGTTGACGCCATGATTGACCGCGTCACGCGCGATCGCCGCAGCCCGTGCCCCCGAAGAGTCTTGCGAGCCTCGCCCGCACCACTGCGGCGTCGGATTGGTTTGCAGCATCAGCGTGTTGACGCCGGCCTTCTTCGCGAAATCCCAAAGTGCTAGGTAGGTCGGAGCGCCATAGTTCGGTAGCTCTCCTTTGCCGCAGCGTCCGGTCATCAGCAAGTCCTGCCAATCGCCCGGCGCGCCCCCCGGGTAGCGTAGCAGTTGGAGTCCTGCCTCTGCGAACGCGGTGGCTTGAAACGCGCTCATCGAAACATCCGCACCCCAATCGACGAAAGGCTCGAAGTTGCTCCCAACGAAATCGGGGGCAACGGTACAGCCGTCGCTGGTGACCTCGACCTGAATGGCCACGGCAGCGCCCGCGTCGAGCGGCGTAACGACGGAGCTCAGGAGGCCGCGGCAAGCCGCTCCGCCCCCGTGGGGTCGTGCATTCTGGCTGGGCGAAGTCGCCCGCGAGAGGGGCGTCCCACCCATCCGGGCCGATGGCATTCCGGTCAGGCTCGCCGGTCGCTCGCCGTGCGCTCGGCCCTGGGGCAAGGCGGCGCCGCAGCGCGTGCACCCGACCAGAGCCAGCGCGCCCCCAACCATGAGTTCCAGGTACAAGTGGTGATCCGCTTCTGGCCGCGCTCGTTTCATGCGCGCCAGTCTAATCCGCTTCCGGGCCTCCCCCATTGAACGGTTCGGGCACCATGCCTTCGGTTAACCCGCCTGGGGCCCGTTGCTCTCAATGGGTAAGCCTGGGCTCCGTCTATGGCGACGCCGGCCTGCTGGGCCCAGCTGGGCGGCGACACCAGCGTACCACCCGTTGATGTCAGGCGAACGCTGAGACGTCGCGGTCGCCGGCTTTGCGGGCGGTGTCGTAGCGCTCCTGGAAGTCCTCGTAGGTGCCACGCCAATCGACCAAGCCACCGTCGGTGAACGCGAAAATCCGCGTCGCGAACGAGTTCACCAGATCGCGATCGTGAGTGACGATGAAGCAGGTGCCTTCGTACTTCTCGAGCGCGTCTCCCAGCGCGACGATCGACTCCAAGTCCAAGTGGTTGGTCGGCTCGTCCAAGATCAGCACGTTGTCTTCCATCAGCATCAGCTTGGAGAAGATCAGCCGCACGGCTTCGCCACCGGATAAGGCGGCGGTCGGCTTGTTGCCTTCTTCGCCCTTGAACAGCATGCGGCCGAGCAGGCCGCGCACGGTTTGCAGGTCGGCGCTCGGCGCGAACGAGTGCAGGTAGTTGGCGACGGTCGTGCCGTCCGGAATGTCGGCGCGGTGATCCTGCGCCAAGTAGCCGAGCGTCGTGCCGGTGCCCCACTCGATCTTGCCGGCGTCGGGCTGGAGCTGCTCCATCAGCATCTTGCACAGCGTGGTCTTGCCGACGCCGCTCTTGCCGATGACGGCGATCTTCTCGCCCTTGGTGATGACGGCGCGTAGGCCCTCACAGACTGTGCACTCGGGCCAGATCTTGGTCACGCCGTCCAAGCTCAGCGTCTGCTTGCTGGACGGCTTCTTCACCTTGAATTGAATGAACGGCCGCTCGATGTTCGAACGCTTCAGATCCGTCAGCGTTAGGCGATCGATCTGCTTCTTACGGCTCTGCACTTGCGAGCCACGCGTACCGGCCGAGAAACGCGCCACGAAGTCCTGCAGCTGGGAAATCTTCTTCGAACGCTCGGCGTTCTCTTGCTCCACTTTACCGCGAAGCTGGCCCTTGGCTTGGACCATGTCGTCGTAGCCGCCCGGGTACAGGATGATCGCGTTGTAGTCGATGTCCGCGATGTGGGTGCAGACCTCGTTCAAGAACCGGCGATCATGCGAGATGGTGATCAGGACGCCGCGGTAGCTCTGCATGAACTTCTCGAGCCAGCGAATGCTGTCGATGTCGAGGTTGTTCGTCGGCTCGTCGAGCAACAGCGCGTCGGGGTTGCCGAACAGCGCCTGCGCTAAGAGCACGCGGAGCTTGCGGCCGCCCGGGATCTCGCTCATCACCTTTTCGTGATCGCTCTCGGGGATGCCGAGGCCGCTCAACAACTCGCCCGCGTCGGACTCGGCCGTGTAGCCCTCTTCTTCCGCGATTTCGCCTTCCAGCTCACCCAGGCGTACGCCATCGTCGTCCGTGAGGTTGGGCTTGGCGAGCAAGAGCTCTTTCTCTTGCATCGTCTCCCACAGCTTGGCGTTGCCCATGATCACGACGTCGAGCACGCGCCAATTCTCGAACGCGAACTGGTCCTGCTGCAGCACGCTGGTGCGCTTCGGCCGCTGCACGGTGCCGGTGTCGGCCTCGATGTCACCGGACACGATCTTCAAGAACGTCGACTTGCCCGCGCCGTTCGGACCGGTCACGCCGTAGCGGCGCCCGGCGTTGAACGTGACCGTCACCTCTTGGAAAAGCTTCTTCAGACCGTAGGCTTTGGTGAGGTCTTGAACCTGAATCTGGGACATGGGCGCGCCGCTCTTAGCAGGTAATGGCGCTGGGCACCCGTCGTTGGGTCACAACTGTATGAAATGAATCGAAGTTGCGTGGTTGTCGGGGTGTCGTGAGCCGGTGTTTGGGCGCCCGCGAGGGCGACTCTATCGAGGCGCGCTGGCGTTCGTCCGGTTCGCGCCAGGGAGGAAACTCGAAACATGTTATTAGCGACCGCGATGTCATCGTCGGTGCCGGAACCGTCAGCCGGGGGCGAACAGTTGGCGCGACCTCGCCGTGGCCTCGTGCGGGCATCGCTCGCCGCCATTCGTCCTCATCAGTGGAGCAAGAACGCCTTACTGCTGTTGCCGATGGTGCTGGCTCCAGGGCTGCCGAGTGGCCGCGTTGTCACTCAGAGTCTGCTCGCCATGCTCGCGTTCTCGTTGAGCGCGTCGGCGGGCTATGTCTTGAACGACGTCCTCGACCTCAAGGCTGATCGCGGCCATCCGACCAAGCGGCATCGTCCGTTCGCGTCCGGCGAGCTGCCGGTGGCGTTCGGCCCGATTCTCGTGCTCGCGCTCGTTGTCCTCAGTTTCGGCGTGGCGCTGCTGTTCCTGCCGCACGCCTTCGCGATTATGCTGGCGATCTATTTCGCCGGCACGCTGTCCTACTCGTTCTATCTCAAGCGGCAACTGCTCGTGGATGTGTTGGTGCTCGCTGGCTTGTATACGCTCCGGATCTTGGCCGGCGGAATTGCGGCCGGCGTGGCGGTGAGCTCATGGCTCTTGGGTTTCTCGATGTTCTTCTTCACCAGCCTGGCGTTCGCCAAGCGCTACGTCGAGCTGAAGGCCGCTTCAGACAACAGTCAAATCAAGAACCGTGGCTATTTCCCGACCGACAAGGAAATGGTGACCAGCATGGGTACCTCCAGCGGCTACATCGCTGCGTTGGTATTCATGCTGTACGTGGAGAGCGGAGCGGTCCGCGTGAATTATCGCGCGCCGGCGATTTTGTGGCTGGTCCTACCGATCCTGCTCTATTGGCTCGGCCGCATTTGGCTCTTGGCCGGTCGCGGTCAGATGCAAGACGATCCAGTCAAATTCGCGTTGCGCGATCTGCTCAGCTTGATTTGCGCGTTGGGCATCGTCGTGATCGCCTTGGTGGCGCGCTTCACTCCACCGTGGCTGTTGAACCTCCTTCACTGAGCTCGTCGGGCTCAGCGTGAAGTGATGCGCTCTTTGAGCCGACGGCCGTCGGCGCCGGTGCCGAACACGTCCAAGTACTCCACGCTTGGGAGCAAGCCGCCCTCGCGAGCCTGCGCGAAGATCCGCCCGAGCACGGCGCGCTTGCCAGCGATTGTCAGCATCGCGCGAACGGCGGGTCCGCGGCGCTCGACCACGATCGAGCGTTGCTTGAACGCGACGAGATTCAGCACGCAGCGCTCGGGGTTCCCCTCCGAGACGCTGAAGCCATAGGCCAGCTTCCGTTCAGCCCACGACAGCTCTTCGCGCCGTCCGTCCTCGGCCAGCATCAGCCAGTAGGCCTCATCGGATGGTCTTGGTCCAGGCCATTGGGGCCAAGTCGCGCCGCGTAGCGCACGACGTTGGCGTTCTTGCTGCGCGCGACCGTGAACAGCGTCACCTTCGATGGCTGGCCCTCGGCGCGCGCCTGCCACGCGCAACTCGCGAGCGCTGCGCCAAACAAGCCGCCCAGGCTTCTTCGGTCGAGCATGTCCAGTAGATGCCGATTTTCTCGGCGAATGGACAGCAAAATCACCATGCCAATCGGCGCGTCGCTCAAACGTTTCAGCGCAGGGCGGGGTGCGTCACCGTTGCGCCCCTTTCGTCACGCTTCAGCGCACGCTGACTCGACGCTGAGTCCAGGTCACGCCGCCGCGGTCGTCGCGCGCGACGAACCACAGCGTGAGCGTTTTGCCGGAGGCGCGCTTGCGTGCGACCCAGCCGGTCTTGGGCGACGCGCCGGTGCGAACCTCGTACTCGAAGATGCCTTCGGTGGCGTAGTACTGAATCACCAGCTGCTCGGTGAAATCGCGACCGAGCTCGTCTCTGCCAGCCACGACGCCGCGAGCCGAGGTTGGGGCTACGGAATCGCGTAGCGCACGCTCAGAGCCTTTTCGACCGCGGCACGCTCGTCAACGCTGAGCGCGCGGTCGTAAACGAGAACCTCCGCCATCATGGCCGATTTGCCCAACCCGACCAGGGTGAAGTTGGCAGCCGAAAAGTCTTCGATTTTCCCGTTCCCCAGCCCACCGGCGGTACGCGTCAGGGTCTGGGTGGCGCCGTTGATGCGGTAGTCGAGCGCGCTCAGTACTGGCGTGCCCGGAACCATCGTGCTCGCGCTGAGGACGTGGACGCGCGGCGTGGCGCTCGTTGGAAGCTTGGCATCGTAAGCGTTGTTCGTGAGGTACGCGCCTTCGAGACTACCGGCGGTCGAGAAGGTGTTGGCGTCGAGGTTGATGTAGGTGCCCGGCGAGTTGCCGACACCCTGCATGACCGCAGAAAAACGCGCCGTAGTATTGACCAGCTGAACGACCGCCACGAAGGTGCGGCCGGCCGCGGGCGCGATGTCGAGCACACCGCTGACCGACAAATAATTGGTCGCCGCGTCGAAAAAGATGGCGGGTTGCGTGCCGACAGTCGCAGCTCCCCAAAGTGGCCGAGCTTGTCCCTTTGCGAGGAACAGGTGCTGGTGGCCGCTTTGATCTGCCCAGGCGCAGACGCGTTGCGATTCGGTTGCGTAGACACCACGATCGGCGCGGAGCCACAGCACGAGGCCGTCTTTCGGCAAACCCGCCGAAGTCGGCGAGAGCCGGGGCAGCGCCGGGGGCGGCACACAACCGACGCCGACGTCGACAATCGGATCGGTCGCCGAACCAGCGGCGCCGCCGGCCCCGGCCGCGCCACCCACCTCTGCGCCGCTAGCGCCGTTTGGTTGAGTCGATCCGGCAGCATCACCACCAGCGCCGGATGCATGAGCGCCAGCCGCCGCGTCTCCGACAGCCTCGCCAGCGAACCCGCTGCCGCCCGCAGGTGCCGCGCGCTCGCCACCCACCTCGCCGGCGCCAGCGTCGCCCGCGCTTCCGCGCGCCGCGACCTTTTGATCTTCGCCCCCACAACTCGCAAGCGCGGTCGCCGCGATGCACGGCCAAAGTATCAGGGCGCGCAGCAACGAATAGCTCATGGCTTTACAGCCATCGTCGATCCTCGGCCGGGCTTCAAGTCGAGCCCATCGCCTACGACGGGTCCGCGTTGTTCGGCTTGGGCGCTGTCGGCGTGGACCACCCGATGCCAGCTAGTCGGTCGGTTAGACCGGAGCGGAAGCGCGTCGGGGCGGCCTCATCGGCCGCCCCTGGTGGAGCCAAGCGGGATCGAACCGCTGACCTCCTGACTGCCAGTCAGGCGCTCTCCCAGCTGAGCTATGGCCCCAGGAAGGGACCGCGGAGCTAACACGGAAAAACTAGCCCCGCCAGGAATTTCAAACGCACGCCAACTCAGATTAAGGTGCGGGTCGCGGCCGAACGGCTGGCTGCTGCACGCCACCCGGTCCGCCTGGGGGATTCGGTGGCGCGTTCAAACGCACGGCGGAGTTGCCCGGGTTCGGAGCAGCCGCCGGGTTCGGTGCCGGTGCGGGCGCAGGAGCAGCTGCGCCTTCGGCGCTCGCCACGGCCGTGAGCTGCGCGGTGGTCTTGCCGTCCTCGCGCGTTGCGATGAACAGGATTCCGGCGACCAGGAAAAGCCCGACGCCCAGCAGCGTGAGCCATAGCGGCGTAGCCGGCTCTTCGAGCGGCGGCGGCACGTGCTCGTGCTCGTCGTGCTCGTCGTGCTCGTGCCCGTCACCGTGCGCTTCTTCGTGCGGATCGCCGTGGCCACTCATGGCGCGCTTATTTTCGGTTTTCCAGCGGGGGTCAAGCGGATGCCCGCAAGATTGGCGACTTTCCCAACTAATCCCGCGGATCCGCAGCTTGACCCTTCTCGGGCCCGGGCCTTAGGCTCCTCCTCGTACGGCGTGTTTGGCTTCGAGCCCCCGCCGTAGCCTGCCGATGGCTACACCCCAACAGCGCTACAAGGTTCTCGAGAAGGTCGCTGCCGGGGGAATGGCAGAGGTCTACCGAGCAGAGAGCGCCGGGCTCGAAGGCTTCAAGAAGATCGTCGCCATCAAGCGCGTTCTTCCGCACCTGTCCGAGAAGAAGCAATTCATCGGCATGTTCTTGGACGAGGCGCGCGTCAGCGCGCACCTCTCGCACTCGAACTGCGTGCAGGTTTTCGACATCGGTGTCGGCGACAACACCTACTTCATCGTCATGGAGTACGTGGATGGCTCCGACCTGAAAGGAGTCATCGAGTACCGCCGCAAGCACAACATGCCCTTCCCGGTCGAAGAGGCGTGCTTGATTTGCGTGCGCATCTGCGAGGGCTTGGCCTACGCGCACGAGCTGACCGACGGCAAGGGCGAGAGCCTGCACATCGTGCACCGCGACATGTCGCCGCCGAACGTGCTGATCACCCGCCACGGCGAAGTAAAAATCGTTGATTTCGGCCTCGCCAAAGCCAACAGCCAACTCGAGCGTAGTGAGCCCGGGATCATCAAAGGCAAGTTCAGCTACTTGTCGCCGGAAGCCGCTAAGGGTGGCACGGTCGACGCGCGTACCGACATTTTCGCAGTCGGCATCATTCTTTGGGAACTGCTCGCCGGGCGCCGCCTGTTCATGGGCGAGTCGGATCTAGAGACCGTGCGCATGGTGCAAGCCGCGCGCGTGCCGTCGATTCGGGAGCTAAACAAGAACGTCACGGCGGACCTCGAGAAAGTGCTGATGAAAGCGCTGACCGAGGATCCCGATCAGCGCTACCTGCGTGCGCGTGATTTCGGCACAGCGCTCAACCAGCTCTTGTTCAAGGTCGGCCGCAGCGTGTCGTCATTCGACATCGCCGAGCTGGTCGAGCCGATTCGCAGAGAGCGGGAGCAGAAGCGGCGGGCGCAGAAGCGCCAGTCGATCATCGGCACCTTGATCGACGAAGCCATGCTCGAGTTCACGTCGATCGACGGCGGCGGTGATCGCAAGTCCAGCACCGGCGGCGGCTCGGTGGTCGGCTCGCTACCGCTCGAGATGGGCGGCTTCAACGCGCCCAACGACTGGGGTGAGGATCTCGGCAACCTCGGGCTTTCAGCGCCGCGCGCCCGCGAACAATCGGGCGAAGCGTTCGAGATCGGCAACTTGGCCGCGCTCGAGGACGACCCGCTGTCGGGTCGCGTTCGGCCGTTGTCGTCGTCGCCGCCCAGCAGCAGTGATGACGACTCCGACGCGCCTCCACCACCCTCGGTCGAGCCGCCGAAGCCAGTCTCGTCGGTTGCTCCGCCTGAGCCGTACCCCACGCCCAAGAGCGGCAACGGTGGCATGGTGGCAGCGCTGATCGTTTTCGCGCTGCTAGCGGCCGGTGCCGGTGCGTACTTCGGCGGCTTGATCCCGCACTGAAGCCGCCGGCTGACTCGGGAGGTTCCGAGGTTCCGGTCAGGGCCCCTGCGCGTTCGCCTCTCGGCGGCTAGCAAGCCGGGTCTCTCCAACTCCGGGGGATGATGAAAGTCTTCAGCAGGCGCCTAAAGGAACTTTCGTTAGCCTGATCCAGTGAAGCTGGAATGGCTCATAATTGCCCGGTTTTCGCGCAGGTTTCGTGAGCATTGCCGGTGGCACCGAGCGTGCAGAGTGCTGCTCGCCAACGTGATTGTCTGCACTGTGCGTCGTTTCGTTTCCTGCTGGCGGCCCGCCGCTCTGCTTCTCCTCTCTGCCGGGGTGCTGGCGTCGGGTCGCGCTGCCGCGGCCGAGTCGCCTCCGGAGGCGCCCGCTGCGCGCGTCTCCGTCGCGGCGCTGCTGCGCCAGACCTCGCGCTTGGCCGCATGGTTGGCCAGCCACAGCCCGGAGATTCACGCGTCGCGTGCGCGCGTCGCGCAGAGTCGCGCCGACGTCCGTAGCAGTCATCTGCTGCAAAACCCGGTGCTCGATGCGTCGCTGGCCAACGTTCCGGTCAGCGAGACCAATCCGCCGGGCCTCAGCTTCAACCAGACCGCGATCTACACGGTCGGCCTGAGTCAGACGATCGAGCTCGGCAAGCGCGGGCCGCGCATCGCGGGCGCCGAGCTACGCGAAAAGTCGGCGTCGCTGCAGCTCCTGACGGCGGAGCGCGATCAACTCAGCGCTTCGCGCTTCGCGCTGGGCAACGCGCTGCACCGCGGCCTGCGCGTCGCGACCTTCGAAGAGTCGCTGAAGAACGCGGAGGGAGCGGCCGATCTGGAGCGCACGCGCTTCGAGCAAAAGGCGCTGAGCGGCACCGAGTACGACCGCTTGCTGCTCGACTTGGCCAATTTGCGCGCCGATTTCGAGCGTGAGCGCGCCGAGTACGGCGCGGCGTTGGCCGACTGCGCGGCGGCGCTCGGCGCCGAGTGCGAGCTGACCGGCGCGAACGAAGAGGACTTGGCCGGCGCCGTGCCGGTCGACGTCGGCCAAGCGTCGACCTTGCGGCTGGAGCACCGTCCGGATTTGCAGGCGCTCGACGCCGAGCGGCACGCCGCCGAACGCGATGCCGAGCTGGCCCGTGGCCGCGCGATTCCGGACGTCACGCTACGCCTCGGTTACACGCACGATCGGTTCGTCGTATCCGGCGACAACCGCAATACGCTGACGTTCGGCGTGGCGTTGCCGCTGCCGGTGTTCGACCGCGGTCAACACGACTCGAGCAAAGCGCTCAGCCGCGCGGTCGAGCTGCGCGATACGCGCACGGCGCTGTTGCTGCAGGCGCGCGCTGATCTTTCGGGGCTTTTGACGCGCAAGGCCACGCTCGAGAAGGTGCAAGCAGCGCTCGAGAAAGACTCGTTGCCGCGTTCGAGGAGCGTCTTGCAGTCGACGCAGACGGCGTTCGACCACGGTGGCGTGAGCCTGACTGATCTGTTGCTGGCCCGCCGCACCCACATCGCGCTCCAGCTGACCTTGCTCGACGAGCGCTTCGAGCTGTTCGGAATACGTAACGAATTGGAGCGCGTGCTCGCGCTTGCCGCACGCGACGAAGAAAAGAAGCCATGACGACCCTGGAACCTGAAAACTCTCTCACCGTTGGCTCGAGCGTGGGCGCGCCGCCCCCCGGTGGCTCGACGTCGCCGCAGTCGCGCCAACGCTTGGCGAGCTTGGGTATCGCGATCTTCGCCAGTGCGCTGGCCATCTTCGCGGCGATCTCGTTTCACCGGAAGCCGCCACCCGAAGAGAGCGCGGCGGCGGGCATGAAGGTCAACAAGGACGGTCTGACCTTGGCCAACGGCGCGCCGCAATGGAAGGTGCTGAAGCTGGGCCAGGTCGTCAGCCCGAGCGAGCGTTGGAGCGATCCGTATCCGGCGCGCTTCAAGGTCGACGAGGCATTCGCTTCGAAGGTCGGCTCGCCGCTGGCGGGGCGCGTGACCAACGTGTTCATCGAGCTCGGTCAGCCAGTGAAGGCCGGGCAGCCGCTGTTCGCGGTCGCCAGTCCCGACATTGCCGAGCTCCGCGCCGGCCAGCAAAAAGCCGCCGTCGATCTCGACGTCTCCAAAGCCGCTTACGAGCGGATCAAGGCGATGGTCGAGGCTCGCGCCTTGCCCGCCAAGGACGAAATCGAGAGTGATCAGCAGCTGCGCCAAGCCGAGCTCTCACTCAAGCTGGCGCAAGCCAAGCTGAGCTCGCTCAAGGTTTCGTCGAGCGGCGACAACGAATTCAAGGTGCTTTCGCCGCGTGATGGCGCGGTGATCGAAAAGGCCGTGCTGCCGTCGCAGCACGTCGACAGCAGCGACACGCTGGTCAGCATCGCCGACTTGGACGCGGTTTGGGTGGTAGCGGACTTGTTCGAGGCCGACGCGGTTGGTCTAACGACGGGCATGAAGGCGCGCGTCACCAGCCCTTCGTTGCCGGGGTTCACGGCCGACGCCGACGTCCAGCGCGTCTCGTCAGTCGTCGATCCGGAGCGGCACACCGTGAGCGTGCGCGTGAAGCTCGCCAACGCCGACGGCCGAATTCGTCCTAACACCTTCGCCGAGGTGCGGTTCCTGTCGGCGGCCGCCGCCGGCTCGACCGAGATCGGCGCGTCGGCGCTCGTCTCCGACGGCCCGAAGCAATACGTGTACGTGCAGGACTCGCCGGGGCACTTCGTGCGCCGCGACGTGGTGGCCGGCGCGGTGCGCGACGGCCGAATCTCGATCGTGAGTGGCTTGAAGGCGGACGAGACGGTGGTGGAGCAGGGCGCAGTCTTGCTCGACAACCAAATCGATCTGTCGATGTGATGCGCGTAGGTCCGTGATGCTCGAAAAGCTGCTGCAGTTTTCGCTCGCCAATCGCCTCGCGGCGTTCGTGTTCGCCGCGCTTTTGGCGGGTTTTGGCTACTACTCGTTTAGCAATCTCACGATCGAGGCGTTCCCGGATCCGACCGACACGCAGGTCCAGGTGATCAGTATCTTCCCGGGGCAGCCGACCGAGGAGGTCGAACGGCGCGTGTCGTTGCCGCTCGAGCGCTCACTCAACGGGACGCCCGGGCTGGTGCGGCTGCGCAGCATCTCGCTGTTCGGCTTGTCGTTCGTCACGCTCACCTTCGACGAAGGCATCGATCCGATCGCGGCGCGTCACCAGGTGACCGAGCGCATGTCAGACGCCGAGCTGCCGGAAGGCGTGCACCCCGGCCTCGGCCCAATGGCCACGCCGATCGGCGAAATCTACCGCTACACGCTGCAGAGCCCGAAGGCCGACCCGATGACCCTGCGCACACTGCAGGAGTGGGTCGTGCGGCCCAAGCTGTTGCAGGCGCAGGGCGTCGCCGATGTCGTCTCGTATGGCGGCCTGGTTCGCGAGCTGCACGTGCAGCCGGACCCGACGCGGATGGCGTCGTTGGGCGTGGGGCTCGCGGACATTTCACAAGCACTCGAGAAAGCCAGCGCCAACGCCACCGGTGGTTACGTCGAGCGCGGCTCGGAAATGTTCGTGATCCGCAGCCTGGGCATCTTCAGCGGCTTGGACGACGTGCGCCGCGTGCGCGTCGGCTACCACGAGGGCGTACCGGTCACGATCCAAGACGTGGCGCAGGTGAACGACGGCTACGCGCCGCGTCAAGGCGTCGTCACGCGCGCCCACGACGAAGACGCAGTGGAAGGCATCGTACTGATGCGCCGTGGCGGCAATCCGTCGGTCGTGCTCGAAGCTCTGCGCGCCAAGGTGACCGAGCTCAACTCGCGCGTCTTGACCGACGGCGTGAAGCTCGTTCCCTTCTACGACCGCACGGATCTCGTCAACACCACGCTCAAGACCGTGTTCAAGAACCTCGCCGAAGGCGCGATCTTGGTCGTGGTCGTGCTGCTGGCGTTCATGCTCTCGATACGCGCGTCGCTGATCGTCGCCACGGCGATCCCGCTCTCGCTGGCGGCGTCGTTCGCGTACCTGTACGTGCGCGGCATGTCGGCCAACCTGCTGTCGATGGGCGCCGTCGACTTCGGCATCATCGTCGACGGCGCGGTGATCTTGGTGGAGCATCTGTTCCACAAGCTCTCGCCGTCCGACCACCACACGCCCGAAAACAACGGTAAAAGTCTGGCTGAGAACGTCTTCAACGCAGCCAAAGAAGTGGCGCGGCCGACGCTGTTCTCACTGTTGATCATCATCGCCGCCTACCTGCCGATTTTCTCGCTGCAGCGCGTGGAAGGCCGGATCTTCTCGCCGTTGGCCAACACCGTGGTCAGCGCGCTGATCGGCGCGTTGTTGATGACGTTCACGCTCGTGCCGGTCTTGTGCATGATCGCCTTGCGCAAGCCGAAGAAGATGCGCGAGTCGCCGTTGCTGGTTTGGGCGCAACGCGCGTTCGACCCGACGCTTCGCTTCGCGATGAACAACATCGCAGTAGTGTTGATCTTGGCGCTGGGTGCGCTCGGCTCGGCGGTCATGCTGTTGCCGCGGCTCGGCTCCGAGTTCTTGCCGGCGCTGAACGAAGGCGCGCTCTACGTCACCGTCACGTTGCCCGGCAACATGTCGCTGACCGAGGGCCGTAAGCTGACGCCGAAGCTGAAGAACCTGCTGATGCGAACGCCCGAGGCGACTGAAGTCTTGTCGCAGCTCGGTCGCCCGGAAGACGGCACGGACGCCACCCTGCCATCGAACCTCGAAATCTTCGTCAAGCTCAAGCCGCTCAACGAGTGGCGCAAGAACGTCCATGACCTCGACGAGTTGATCGCCGAGATGACCAAGAACCTGCAGGAGATTCCTGGCATCGACTATAACTTCTCGCAGCCGATCCGCGACAACGTCGCCGAGAACATCTCCGGACAGTTCGGGCAAATTGCCCTGAAAATCTACGGTGACGATCTCGATCAGCTGCAGATCGCCGCCGAAAAAGCCGACGCTACGATCTCGAAGATCCCGGGCGCCGCCGACGTCGGCGTCGTGAAGTCGGGCGAGACACCGCAGCTCGCCGTGCACATCGATCGGCGCGCGCTGTCGAGATTCGATCTCGATCTCGGCGATGTCCAGAACTACATCGAAACCGCGATGGGCGGCCACGTCGCGAGCGAAATTTGGGACGGTGAGCGGCGCTTCGACGTTACCGTGCGCCTGCCGCCCTCGACGCGCGACGACTTGAACTCGATCTCGCGGATGATGATCCCGCTCAAGGACGGCTCGCTGATCCCGCTATCGGCAGTCGCTGACGTGAGCATGGGCACCGGTCGCGCGGCGATCACGCGCGAAAACGGCCAGCGCTACGTGGGCGTGCGCATGAACGTGCGCAACCGCGATCTGGGCTCGTTCGTGGCCGAGGCGCAGCAGCGTGTCGGCGCCGAGGTCAAGATGCCGCCCGGCTATCAAATGGCTTGGGGCGGCGAGTTCGAGAACCAGGAGCGCGCGATGAAGCGGCTGAGCCTGGTTATCCCGCTGGCGCTGTTGATAACGCTGCTCTTGCTGTTTTCGGCGTTCGGCTCGCTGTTCGACGCGACCGTGATCCTGCTCAACGTGCCGTTCGCGCTCGTCGGCGGCGTCGTGGCGCTGGCCTACGCGGGGATGCCGTTGTCGGTTTCGGCCGCTGTCGGTTTCATCGCGTTGCTCGGCCAAGCCGTGCTGAACGGCGTCTTGGTGCTGGCGGCAATTCGCGCGCGGATGACGGCGAACGAGCCGTTGATGAGCGCGGTCGTCAACGGCACACGCGAGCGTCTGCGCGCGGTCTTGGTCACGGCGCTGCTGGCTTCGCTTGGCCTGTTGCCGGCGGCCATGTCGCACGCGATTGGCAGCGAGACGCAACGCCCGATCGCAGTGGTGGTAGTCGGAGGCACGATTTCGGCGGCGCTCCTGACCTTGGTGGTGCTGCCCGTCACATTCTATCTGGCATGCCTAGCTCGTGATTCTCTCGAGCGCTGGCGTGCCGGACGCATCGCGGCAGCTGCCGCCTAGGTTCTGTCTCGTTTCTGGAGGAGCCCATGGTCTTAGCATTATCCGCATCCGTGGCGAGTAGTCCGATGGAGCGTCTGCACGAAGAGCTGGCGCGCTTGCGGCAGAGTCCGTGCACGCCGGTGCTGCTCGTCGGCCCCCCCGGCGCCGGCAAACAGCACACCGCGGAGCTACTCCATCAGTTGAGCTACGAGGGCGTCGAAGCGGCGCCATTCGTGAGCGTCGACTGCGCGGCCATGCCGCGTGAATTCCTGGATTGCGAGCTGTTCGGGCATGAACGTGGCGCGTTCGCCGACGCGACGGCGGCCCGGCGTGGACTGATCGAGCTCGCCCACGGCGGCAGCTTGTTCCTGCACGAAGTCACGGCGTTGCCGCTGGCGGCGCAGACCATGCTGCTCAAATTCTTGGATGGCATGCGGCTGCGTCGCTTGGGCGCGCAGCGCGAGTTGGAGTTGTCGTTGCGCGTGATCGCGACCGCGAGCGGCGAACCGCGCGAGCTGGTCCAGGCCGGCCAGTTTCACGAGGATTTGTACCGCCGGCTTTCGGTGTTCCGCGTCAACGTGCCGTCACTGCGCGAGCGCCAGGACGAGATCTGCGCGCTCAGCCAGCTGTTCATCGATCACTTCAGCACGCGCATGAAGAAAGACGTGCGCGGCTTGTCAGCGGAGGCGCAGGCGCTGCTGACCGGTTACGCGTTTCCAGGCAACATCCGCGAGCTTCGCACGATTATCGAGCGTGCCGTAGTCAGCACGCGCGCGCCGCAATTGTCCGGCAAAGACCTGGCGTTGGGCGACACCGGCTGGCGCATGTCGCAGCCGCCGGCGCGGTTTTTCCAGGTCGACGCAGCGGGCGACGGCGTGCCGCCACCGCTCGACGCCGTCGAGCAGGCTTACGTGCGCCGCGTGCTGGAGCACACGGGTGGCAAGCGCATGGCCGCCGCCTCACTGCTCGGCATCTCGTACCCCACGTTCTTGAAGCGCTTGCGCGAGCTGGGCCTCGATAACGCTGAAAGTAGCGTGCGCGCCTCCGCTGGCGCCGCCCCCCGCGCTCGCCGCGCGCCGTAGGTTCTCGCGGCGTGTAGCTGCCGACGTCGCGACCACGGCTAGCAGCGCCAAGAGGCTACAGCCCGCGTCGAACGCGATCACGCTCTGGCCGGTAGCCCAGCCTTGCCGCCAAAGCTCGATGAAAAACGTGCTCAATTCGGCGGTCTCGTCGCCGCTTCGTCGACGCCGAACGCAATCTGGTACACGTTTTCGTGCACGAAGGTCGCGCCACGTTCGACGGGGCCAGGCGTTTCGGCGCGCGCGTCGACGCTCGCAACGAGCGTGATCTTGGCAGCCGCGTAGGCTGCCGCGACCTCTTCCGGCGTCACACAGAACGGCGGTCCGCCTTGTGCGTCGTAGTCCAGTGTCACTAGGAGCAGCCAGGCTTTGGGGGCGAGCAACGTCTGCAGGTGCGCGGCGTAGCGCGTGCGTAGCTCGTCCGGCAGCGCGATCATCGCGGCGCGGTCGTAGGCCCCGTCGAAGTAGCCGAGCTCCTCGCCACGCGCGGCGAAAAAGTCTCCGACCAGAATCGTCACGTGGCCATGCTGGTAGGCAACGAAGCTGCCCTGTTCCCGGCGCTCCGGCGTAAAGCCGCGCTCGGCGAAGAACGCCTGCGCCGCCAGCTCACTCAGCTCGATGCCCACGACCTCGAAGCCGTGCACGACCAACCACTCGAGGTCGACCGATTTACCGCACAGCGGAACCAGCACGCGAATCGCGCCCCCGAGCACCTTGTAGTGCTCGACGAGCCGCGGATTCGCGTCACCACGATGAAAGCCGATCCGACCTTCCCGCCAGCGCTCCAGCCAGTAGTCAGCCTTCACGCCAGCAGTCTCCCTCGGCCTCAGGCCTTTTCTTCGGCTTCGGCTTCGGCTTCGCCTTCAGCGGCGTCGTCGTCGTCATCATCGTCATCGTCGTCCGGCTCGTTGAGCTGTTCTTCGGTGACCTCCAGGCTCTGGCGTTCGGACGGGTGAATCTCGCCCTTTTCACGGGCTTTATCGCGGTCGCGCTGCAACTGCTGCAGGCGCTGGAACACGACTGGCTTCGGCGAGACGAGCATCGCCATCGTGCGCTGCTCCATCATCGGCCGCTGCTCGATGTTCACCAGGTCTTCGATCGCCTTGATGATGTCTTGCAACTGCACCGACGCCACCTGCGGATGCATCATCTCGCGGCCGCGGAAGCGGCACACGACCTTGACCTTGTTGCCCGACTCGATGAAGCGCCGAATCGCGCGGATCTTGACGTTAAGATCGTGCTCGTCCGTCTTCGGACGGATCTTCACTTCTTTGACCTCGACGACCGTCTGCTTACGCTTGGCTTCGGCTGCCTTCTTCTTCTCTTCGTACTTGTACTTGCCGAAGTCGAGGATCTTGCAGACTGGAGGCGTGCCCTTCGGGTTCACCTCCACCAAGTCGAGCCCGACCGCTTGAGCGCGTTTCAGCGCTTGATCGGTGGGCAACACGCCGAGGTTAGAGCCGTCCTCAGCTACGACGCGCACCTCGGGTACGCGGATCCGGTGATTAATCCGGATCTGAGGACCACGCGTGTCTCTCGAGAATCGCCTTCCGCCGCCGCCAGGTAGTGCCAACTTGTCTGTTTCTCCTCTAGGAAATGCCGCCTTAGCAGCCTAATTTTGCTTCGGTGTGACGCGCGGGGGAAGAGCTTCTTTCACCAGACGCTCTGTGAATTCCGCCACGCTCATTGGGGGCAGATCGCCCGCTTCACGAGACCGGACCGCGACGGTCCCGCCCGTGACTTCGTTCTCGCCAATCACGCCAATGTACGGCGTTCGCAGGTTGCGCGCGTTCCTGATTTTGGCGCCGAGCTTGTCGGAGCCGATATCGACGCCGACGCGGAGCCCGCGCGCTTTCAGCTCCGCCTGGACCTTGAGCGCGTAGTCGGCCTGCTTTTCGCTGACCGTGACCAGCGTCGCCTGCTCGGGCGCGAGCCAAACTGGGAACTTTCCCGCGCAATGCTCGATCAAGATGCCGAAGAACCGTTCCACTGAGCCAAGAATCGCGCGGTGCAGCATCACGGGGCGCTGCCCGGTGCCGTCGTTGCTCACGTACTCCAGGCCGAAGCGTTCCGGCATTGAGTAATCCAGCTGAATGGTCCCAAGCTGCCAGCCGCGCTTCAGCGCGTCGACAACGTGGAACTCGAGCTTGGGTCCGTAGAACGCGCCCTCGCCGGGCAGCTTCTCGAACGGCACGCCGCTCTGCACGAGGGCCCGTTCGAGGGCGCTCTCGGCCTTGTCCCAAAGCTCGTCCGTACCGAGTCGATTTTCGGGGCGCAGCGCCAGTTTCACGCTGATGTTCGTGAACTCGAACGCCGCGTACACCTCGAACAATAACTTGTTGAAGGCGATGATCTCCCCTTCGAGCTGCTCCTGTGTGCAGAAGATGTGCGCGTCGTCCTGACAGAAGCTGCGCACGCGCGCCAAGCCGTGGACGACGCCCGCGCGTTCGTAGCGGTGCAGTCGACCGAAGTCCGCGACACGCCACGGCAATTCGCGGTAGCTGCGGCGGCGCTGCCCGAAGATCAGGCAATGGCCCGGGCAGTTCATCGGCTTGGCCGCGATCCAGTCCAGCTCCTTGCGCGGCTCGTCGTCGTGCTCGGACTTGAGCTGCTCGGATGGCACCGGTAAATACATGTTCTCCATGTAGTTGGCGAGGTGCCCGCTCGTTTCATACAGCTTCTTGTCGAAGAACTGCGGCGTGATGACTTCTTCGTAGCCGTAGTCGACGTACAAGCTGCGGATGTAGTCGATCAGCCGATTGTAGACGCCAGTGCCGCGCGGCAAGAAGAACGGCATCGCCGGCGCGTACTCGTGGAACATGAACAGCTCGAGCTCTTTGCCGAGCTTACGATGGTCACGCGCCTTGGCTTCGTCGAGCAGCTTGAGGTGCTCGGTCAGCTGCTCTTCGGTCGGGAACGCCGTACCGTAGATGCGCGTGAGCATCGGGTTGCGCTCATCGCCGCGCCAGTACGCGCCGGCCACGCTCATCAGCTTCACAGCCCCGATTTGGCCGGTGTGCTGCACGTGCGGACCGCGGCACACATCGAACCAGGTCCTCGGTCCCGTCGCGGATTGGACCCCGTCCGCTCCAGGCTTCTCCGGCAGACCGTGGCGGTAGAGCGAGATGGCAACACCGGGAGCAATGGCGTCGATGATCTCGAGCTTGAACTTCTCGCCCATCTTCTCGAACAGGGCCTTGGCCTCTTCGCGCGACACTTCCTGCCGCATAAACGGGCGTTTCTCCTTGATGATCCGCCGCATCTCTTTTTCGATGCTGGCTAGATCCTTCTCGGTGAAGGGCCCTTCGGGGCGGAAAAAGTCGTAGTAGAAGCCGGCCTCGATAGACGGGCCGATCGTGACCTGCGTGCCTGGGAAGAGCCGCTGCACCGCGTCGGCCATCACGTGCGCCGCCGAGTGACGGATCACGTCGAGCGCGGCCGGGTCATCGCTCTTGATCGGGGCGACGTCGCTCGTTGGGTCGACGGGCGTGTGCAGATCACGGACCTCGCCGTTGACCCTCACGGCCACGACATCGGGCGTCCGTCCTCCGTGCTTCTCGAGGAGCTGGCCGGGCGAGACGGGCTCGGACCCAGACATGGTCATAAGGACGCCGACGTGGAACGTCGGGTCAGAATGACGGAGGAAACAGCCGCTTTTGTAGGCGCGGACAGGATTGAACTGTCGACCCCTACCGTGTCAAGGTAATGCTCTACCACTGAGCTACGCGCCTGTGGGGTGGCGGGCCTGAGCCCGCAAGCTGACTGTTTCTCTCCAAGAATCAGGGCCCTGCCTCTACAACCCGATCCGAAGGGTGTCAAGCAGCGCCCGCCCCGTAAACCTGCCCGTGCCCGTGCCCGTGCCCGACCGACAAAGGTCGCCTTAAACAGGACTGCGGGGGTGCAAGGTAGACGGCAAGCTCGCCGCTTGAGCTTCGCCCGCGCGCGCCGCGAGCAGCTGCTCGCGCAGGCAGGGCCTCCCATCCAAGGGTCGCGAGCGGACTTCCGGGGTCGGGGACGTTTACGGGGGAGCCCGTTTTGGGCGGTTTAGTGGCGCGACGTTGCCTTGCGCGTCCAATGGAATGTGGGTATAGCCGCGGGCCCGAGGCGACCGTTGACCATGTTTTCCCTTCAAAATATTCCCCCTGCACCGGGCCGCCAAGGATCCGAAACCGCTCCATCCGTACCCGCGTCACACGAGCCGGCAGCGTCGGCCCCGAGCCCGGGCATCATGGGCTACCTGCCGCTGGTGTTGATCGCGGTGATGATCCCGCTCCTGCTGTTTTCTTCGCGTTCGCAGTCGAAGAAGCAGGCCGCGGTGATCTCGTCTTTGGCGAAGGGTGACCGCGTGCTCCTTCAAGGAGGAGTGGTCGGCAAGCTGGTCGAGCTGGGGGACCGCTACGCCAAGGTCGAGATTGCGCCGGGCGTGAAGGTCGACTTTCTGAAGAATTCGCTCTTGGGCAAGGACACGCCCGAAACCGCGGCGCAAGCCGAGAAGAAGTGAGCCATGGGGATTGAACGAGTGCTCACGGCAGTGTTCGGCGCGTTTGCGCTGATGCTGCTCTTATCCGGGCTGGTCGCTCGCGGACGGCGGGCCTCCAGCTGGACCGGCGCGGTTGCGGGTGGCGCGGCAGCGTTTGCGGCGTATCACAACGCGTTTTGGCCGATGACGCTGCTGGGGATCATCGCGCTGACCTGCGCTTTCGCCTCGCTCGACGTGTTCGAGCTGGGCTGGCGGCTGCGTTTCTCGCTCGCGGCCGGCGTGGCTGGGCTCGGTTTTCTGATCATGTGGCCGACGCTGCCGGGCCTAACTGGCGGGAAAATCCCGTGTCCGGCCTACATCCAAGAGCACGTGTCGTTCCGGCTGGTGGCCGGGCTCGATCTGCGGGGTGGCTTGCGACTCGTCTACTCGGTAGACGTCGACGAGGCGATCAAGGACAAGCGCAACAACTACTACGAGGACATGCGCCGCGATGCGGCCAAGGTGCTCGGCCTGTACGAGGGCGACGAAATCCCGTCCGACGAGGTGTACGCCAAGCTCCGCCAAAAGGTCGAGATCGACGCTCCGCGCAAGCCGATCAACCTGATCACGATCAAGGTCAAAGAGGGGACCGATCCGACCAAGCTCGACGACCGCTTTCTCGAGAAGTTCCGCGGCGAGCTGTCGTTCACGCGCAGCCCCGACCAGAAGAACCTCGAGTTCAAGATCAAGACCTCGGTCGAGTCCGGCATCCGCGAGCGCGCGGTGGGTCAGGCCAAGGACATCATCGGCCGGCGCGTCGATGAACTGGGCCTGCGCGAGGCCGCCGTCTCGACGCGCGACGAAGACATCATCGTCGAGGTGCCGGGCGAGGACGAGAAGAGCTTCTCGACGATCCGCGAGATCATCAGCCAGACCGCGCGCCTCGAGTTCAAACTGCTCGACGACGAGACCGATTTCTTCGGCCCGCTGAGCAAAAAGCTCGCGCCGGAGTCGCTGCCCGAGGGCCTGAGCTTCTTCCAGGAAGTCGCGCCGGTCGGCAAGGACTCGGAAGGCGGCAAGAAGACCAAGACCATCACCTACGCGATGCTCAAAAAGGGCGACAAAGAGACGTCGACGCAGACCCTGCATCGCTTCAAGGATTGGGTCGCTACGCTCGACGTGCCCAACGACCGTGAGGTTGGCTACGAGCTGGAGCACCGGGTCGTCGACGAGGTCACGCTCAAGCAAGAAGAGTCGGGGTTCCGCACCTACTACTTGAAGAGCCGCGCGGAGGTCACCGGCGATCAGATCCGCGACGCTGGCGCTTCGCCGAATCAGCAGGGCCAAGGCACCATGGGTGGCTGGGTCGTGAACCTCACGTTCACCGACGCGGGCGGCAAAGCCTTCGAGAAGATCACCGGCGCCAACATCAAGCGCCGCTTCGCGATCATCCTCGACGGTCGCGCCGAGAGCGCACCGGTGATTCAAGGTAAGATCTCCGGCGGCCACTGCCAGATCACGCTCGGCTCGAGCGATCCGGAAGCGCAGCTGCGCGACGCCAAGAAGCTCGAGCTGGTGCTGCGCTCCGGCGCGCTACCGGCGCCGATCTCGCCGTCGAATGAACAGCGCATCGGACCTTCGCTCGGTCGCGATTCGATCAAGCTCGCCGTTCAGGGCGCGCTCGGCGGCACGTCGCTGGTGCTGCTGTTCATGCTCGTCTATTACCACCGTGCGGGACTGATCGCCGACTTGGCGGTCGGGCTGAACCTGTTCCTGCAGTTGGCGGTGTTGGCCTCGTTCGGCGCCTCGATGACGCTGCCGGGCATCGCCGGTTTGGCGCTCACGGTCGGCATGTCGGTCGACAACAACATCCTGATCAACGAGCGGATACGCGAAGAAATAAACGCGGGCAAGAGCATGCGCGCGGCCGTCGAGGTCGGTTACAAGCGCGCGCTCGCCGCCATCGTCGATGGTCACGTCACGACGATCATCGCCGGCCTGGTGCTCGCTCAGTACGGCACGGGTCCGCTCAAGGGCTTCGCCGTCACGCTGATGGTCGGCGTCATCTGCAACATATTCACGGGCGTCGTCGTCACCCGACTGATGTTCGACCTGTGGGTACGTTGGACTGGCCGTACCGGCCAATTGGACCTGGGATAACGCCATGCGGCTTTTCAAAGGCGACAAAGTCTATGACTTCATGGCAATCCGGAAATACTGGATCGCCCTGAGTCTCTTTCTCACGTTCGGCTCGATCATCCTGATCTTCAGTGGGCAAGCCAAGCTCGGCACCGACTTCATGGGCGGCACCGAGGTCGAACTGGCGTTCAAGAAGCCAGTCGAAGCGAACGCCATCCGCAAGGCAGTGGAAGACGCCGGCTTCTCGGCGCCGACCGTGATCAAGGTCGACGACGCCAAGAACCCATACCGCTACATGGTGCGCGTGCACGAGGTCTCGACCATCGCGCACGAAGAAACCCTCGAGATCGAGAAGGCGCTATGCGCTGGTCCGGCCGATGCCCCGTGCACCGACGCTCGCAAGCCGACCGAGGTCAAGTTCAGCCCCGGCGGGGACAAGATCACGCTTCGCTACCGCGAGAACCCCGATCTTGCGTTCGTCAAAGAGCGCATCACCGCCGTTAAGGGCATCGCGCTGCGACCCGGCGACAACAACCCGCTGCTCCAGAGCGCACGCGACAACAAGGTCGAAATCCAGCTAATGAGCAAAGGCGACCAGCTGATGAGCGGCCTGCGCACCTCGCTCGGCGCCGCCGCGGTACCGGACTCGGCCCTGCGCACGGAGTGGATCGGCCCGCGCGCGGGCGCGCAGCTGCGCGACGCCGCCGTGAAGAGCATCGCGATTTCGATCATCTTCATCATGGCCTACATCGCGTTCCGCTTCGATCTGCGATTCGCGCCAGGTTGCGTGGTGGCGTTGATTCACGACGCCGTCGGCACGATCGGCATTTTCGTGCTGCTCGGCAAAGAGATCAACCTGACCACGGTCGCCGCAGCCCTGACCGTCGTCGGCTACTCCGTGAACGACACGGTGATCGTCTACGACCGCGTGCGCGAGAACCTGGGCAAGCTACGCGGCGCCAGCTTTACCCGGCTGATCAACGTCAGCACCTCCGAGATGCTCGGCCGCACGATCTTGACGGCATCGACCGTGCTGTTCAGCTTGTTGGGCCTGTTCTTCTGGGGCACCGGCGAGCTGAAAGACTTCGCGCTCGCGCTGACGATTGGCGTCGTGCTCGGCATGTATTCGTCGATTTACGTCGCCCTGCCGCTCACCGAATGGTTCGAGACGCGCTTCTTCGCCAAGATGGCCAACAAGAAGAAGCGTCGGCCCCCGGCAACCCGTAACGCAGCGCCTGCGGTTTGAAGCGTCGTCGGCTCAGCTTCGCGCCGGCGCCCTCGCGACGGCCGACCTGGCGCGACTCGGTCGCGCGCAGCGGGGGCTGGGGCCGAGACCCCAGTTTCCTGAAAACCGCGCTGTTTGGTGCAGGCCTCTGGCCGCGAGCGGCGGTTGACACGGCCGGACCCATGCTTAGTTTTTCGCGCATGGCCGCTCCTCATCTCCCGGTCTCAATCCATGAAAAGCTCCCGTTGGCGCTGAGCCCGGAGCTGTGGGAGGCGCTCAGTCCTACCCAACGTGAGCTGTTTCAGCGCGCTGATCACCTGCTCGACACCTTCACCTTCGCTCCCGAGGTCGAGCAAAGCTTGGATGATTTGGTGGAGAAGAGCGGTGACGACGCCGACGAAGTGCTGTCGGCGCTGCGCCTGCTCGACACCATGGCGCTCGTCAACGTCGAGTCGTCCGACGACGGCCCGGTCTTCTCGCTGCGTGCTACCCCCGAAGAGCACGTCCGCATCCAAGGCCCAGATCTCAAACCGCGCTGGGTCTTCATCGCGCGCCCCGTAGAACCCCGCGACGTCGATCCGAGCACTTTGAACTGACGCCACGAAGCCGTCAGGACCCAGATTTTTTCACAAGAAGATCAGAAGGGTAGAAGGCGAGCAGGTTGGGCGCCGCGTTGCCACGGCACCCGCGTTGCATCTTACGGCGTCGAAGCGGTTTGAGCCTTGGGGCGCGACGCAGGCACCGGAGCGTGTTGGCCCCCATTTCAGGCTTCTGCCCTTCTGCCCTTCCTGTGAGAAAATCCGAGTCGTCCCAGCGCCGCCGCGGTTTCCGTATTGAGTGAGCCGCCCAGCTGGGCGGCCAAACTCTGACCATTCATCACATTTCGTGGCTCGAGCAGCGAGCGAACAGGAAGGCGGCTGAGCATTGGTTCCATCTCAGGATTGCCCGGGAATTTCTGCTGGTGGCACGCGTTGACCGCGGATGGACAGTACGCATGACTGGGC
>JBBRMI010000007.1:0-93212 GCA_038230915.1 Polyangiales bacterium
GGTCTGAAACCCCAACCCGAGGCTCAACCGACCGCCTGACCAGCCCCGTACTCGTCGCTTCGCTCCGAAGCCTGATCGGATCCCCGGAATCCTGATCGGATGCGCCCGGAACGGCTGATCGAATGCAGCGGAATACGCAATACTCGAACAAGCCGAGGAGATCGCCGGACAGCTTGCTCACGTGCAGTGCACCGACACAAAGCAGCTTGTGCTCGCCACTTCAGCGGCCGTCTTGCACTTCTTCAGCGCGCTGAGGCGCCATTGTCGAGCTACCCCGCCGCCGTAGTGATAACGCGAGAGCAGCTACCTACGATCGGTGGGTGTTGCTCAGCGTCACGCCCAGTCGTTCACAGCGGGTTCGAGAGGTAACGCCGGAAACCCGCGATCAAGGAAGGATCGCGGCGGCGCGCACGTATTGTGCGCGAGCAGTGCTGCGGCATGCCGCTTGCTCTCGAGTTGTGCAGAAGGGCTAATCTTATGACGCAAAAAACCGGTTCCATCTATCTAGCCGTCGGCCTGTTCTCGCTGGCCATGGCCTGCGGCTCCGCTGGTGAGGGCGGGCCCGGCGGCCCCAACGCGGGCGCGGCAGGCACAGCGGCGGGCCCGGCGGACGCAGGTAACGGCGGAGCGGCCGGCACGGCTGCTGGTCACGCTACGGCCGGCACCAGCTCGGCCGGCTCCGGGGGAGCGAGTGGCGCCAGCAATTCAGCGACAGGCGGCCAAAGCGCTGCCTCTGCGGGACTCGGTGGCATAGGCGGCAGCTCGCCGCTCGGCGGGCAGGGCGGCAGCGGCGGTAACGCAACGGCAGGCGCTGCCAACAACGCCGGCGCTCCTTCCACGGCAGGCCTGCCGTTCGTCGGCAGCTGCTTGGCCGCCGATCATTGCACCGACGAATGGGATGCGAGCTTTGGCGCCGCCGTCCTCGAGCAATTCTGCGTCGGCCAATAGGGCACGTGGTCCACCGCCCACTGCGTCACCGCAGCGTGGAAAAAGAAGTGCACCCAAGCCGTCTTCAGCGGCGTCTACGTCCAGTTCCTGCCTCCCGATGGCATCTGCGCCGCCGGCTTCGAAGAGCCCCTTTAAGAACGCCAACCGCACGGTGCAGTGGAGTGTAGTGGAATCGATACCGAACCGCGCGGCGTTTCGATCATGAATTCGAGGCAGGGAAGGGCCGTCCAAACACCGACGAGTGGACGTAACGTTTCACGGCACGACGAGCTTCAGGCCGACGAGGCCGGCGGGAGCCCCGTCCGCACCCGTGCCGCCGGTTGCGCCGAATAGCCTTGTTTGGTCGTCGGGAACGATCGTCGAGCCTCCGAAGAGCACCGCGCCGTACGACGAACCGCCGGCACCGCCACCGCCCTTACTACCGCCACCGCCGCTGCCCCCCTTTGCGCCTTTTTGGCTCGTCACCGGGACGCTCGGGGCGTCCGTCCCGCATTGCGCGCCGCCGCCGACGAAGTTGCACAAGCAGTTGCCGGTCGCGCACGAGGCTGAGGCCGTCGCGCCGTCGCTACCCGACGCGCCAGGCGCGGCGGAGCCGCCAGCTGAGCCGTCCCCACCCTTGCCTGCGATGAGCGACGAGTAACTCAGGGACACCGTCGCTCCGCCGCCCACGAACAGCGCAACCGAGGCCCCGCCGCCACGGCCGGCTTTCCCGCCGATGGCACCCGGGCCGCCGCAGCCGCACGCGCCCAGCGGTGACGACACTTGCCCCTTATTTGTGGGTCCGGCGTCGCAATAGTTACCACAGCCCGTCTGCGCGCAAGCGCAGAGGCAGTGCAGCGCGCCACAGGTAGGGCACGACGTGCAGTTGTTCATGGTTGCGGCCACGCCGACTGCGCCGGCGTGGCCCAAACCACCGTTCTTGCCGACTGCACCGTCCCCCGGCGTGTAGCCCATCGCAGTGAACGTGCCGGCCAGCGCGGCCGGTGCCTGGATGCCATCCGTGCCCGCCAGGCCATCTCCACAGGCCGTCGTGCTGCCGCAGGTCCCGGTTGCGGCGCTGGGCGTCGTACCGGGGCTTGCCGCGCCACCGTTGCCGCCATCGCCCGCGACGACGGCAACGTCGTAGAGCGAGAACTTGACGCCCGCGCCGACGACGCGAACGCCGTACACGCTCTCGCCGGCGGCATCTGGCAAGCTGGCTCCGGCGCGCGTCGTGATGGTGAGCTCGCGCACACCCGACGCGACCGTCGTCCCACTGACATCGATAGCCACCGCCTTAGGCGCTTGCACTAGTGTGAGGTCACGCGAACCACAGCTCCGCACCCAGGTCGCGCCTTGCCTGGCGAAACCACCACGGACGATCACGCCCGCTTCGCCGGCGGTGAACACGAGTTGCTCCGCGTAGGTGCCCTTGTCGACGTAGACGACCTTCTTGCCTGCGGCGCCGGCCGCCTGCACGCCGCTCATAATCGTTTTGAACGGATCGAGCGCCGAGCCGGTGCCGGTCGCGCTGCCCGTTTCGTGGCTCACGAATACGCCGGTCGCCGGGCTCGGCTGCTCGGTGGCGTCGCAGGGGGCAGGCTGCACCACCACGCCGGTCCCGGCGTCGCCTCCGTTGGCCGTGTTGCCGCTCTCGCCTGCACTGCCACCGTCAACAGTGTTGCCACCGGCGGGCGTGCTGCCGCCGCGACCGCCGGCGGCGCCGCCGCCAACACTGCTCCCTCCAACTTCGTTCCCCGTCGCGCTGCCCGCTTCGCCGGTCGTGCTAGCGCCGGCGTTTCCGGTGTAGAGCGCACGCTCCTTGTCATTGCCGATGAGTTGATTGCAGCCGACGACGACCAGGACGAACGCCAAAGCCCCACGCCCCCACGAGCCTCGTACACCTTGCATGCGAGATCTCCTGGTCGTCATCAGAACACCGCCCGAACGCCAACGCCGGCACGATCCGGGCTGACGAGTGGATACAGCGTGCCAACCGGTTCCCCCGATGGAGATTTCAGGGTCACGTACAGCCCGACTCCGGCCGCGACGACTCCGGCTGCGACCAGCACGGTCGACACGTTTCCGAACAGCCTCGACTGATTCGAGGCGTCGATGCCGTGCTTGTCACACTGGTTTTGCCCGCTCCCCAGCTTGCAATGGGTGTCCGCGTCACTCTTCTTGGAGATCGCAAGGAAGCCAGTGACGCCGCCGGCAATTGCAACGACACCGCCGCCGATTAGCAGGCCACACCCCAACCTATTGCTGCGCGACGACGCACCCTGGGACGCCGCCGGTTTCGTCACCGGCGGCGGAGCTGGCACCGCCGCGGCTGGTGCGCCCCTCGCTGCCTCGGGTTCCAGCTTACCGACATCGAACTTCACTTCCTCGCCATCCTTATCGACTCGGGCCTGAGCTTTGACGGTCTTGTAGCCGGGGGCCGTCGCCACGATATCGTACTTGCCAACGTCCACTGGTGCGGGTGTGCCCCAAAGGTCCTCGGGGATCGTCTCGCTGCCTCGCTGAATCGTTAGGCCCGGCACGCGGCTCGCTTCGGGCACGACGATGTGCAAACGGGCTAGCTTGGGCCCCAGTTCTGCGACCTTCCCGCGCGCCACGTCCTCGCGATCTTGGCGGCGATCTCGCATGGCCATACTCAGCGCTTCGTTGTACCTGACCCACGCGGAGGCGAGCTTGCCAGCTTGCTCAAGGCAAGACGCCAGATGGATCAGCGTGCCGCCGGCCGGATCGACTTCGAAGCTCTTCTGAAGCTTCGGACAAGCCTCGTCCAACTTCCCGGCTTGCATCAAGCGCTTGCCGTCGTCGAACAGCGCTTGGGCCGTGCCGGCATCCGCCCGCGCGAGTCCGGTGGGGAACAAGACAGCGGTCGCGAGAGCTACGGGGAGCATCCGTTTCATCAAGGCGTGCCTCTATTTGCGATCGTCTGGCAGCACCACCGGGCGGTGCGTCGGGACTGCGGTTGAACGTTTGCGTGACCGCTGCGGCGGCGTTGCGGCGGCACTGGGTGCGCTCTGAGTGGGCTCAGGCGCCACCGCGAGTCCGGACTGGGTGGACGCCGACGCGAGTGCGGCGCTCACGACTGAGGGCGGGACGGGCTCCTGCACCGCTGCCGGCGGGTTAGTTGCCGCGAACGTCACCGCTGCTGTCGGCTCGCCCGAGGTGCCACGCGAGCTTCGGGTGACAGAAAAGGCTATCGTCGCTGCCAAGGCAACAACTCCGACTGACAACGCGCCAATCAGCATCGCGCGCTTGCGTGTCGTCTTCGGCGACGCTCCTGACGTCTGACCCCAGCTCGCCGCCGTACGCCGCGCCGGGCTCCGATCCGTCGCCGCGGAAGCCTCAGCGGGAGCCACGTCAGGCCGGCTCCCGCCGTGCAAGGTGCGCGTCACTCGCTCCACGGAGCGCTGCGAATCCCGCGAGAACGGAGCAAGCGCGACCGCGAGCGCGCCCACGGTCTGGTAGCGCGCGCTCGGGTCCTTGCTCAGGCAACGGTTTACCACTTGTTCGAACTCGACCGAAATCTCGGGGCGCACGCTGCGCAAAGGAGTCGGTGGCTCCACCAAGATCTTGGCGCCGAGGTGAGCAACCGTCTCGGCGTCGAACGGGAGGGCTTTCGAGGTCAGCTCGTAGAGGATGACACCGAGCGACCAGATGTCGGCGCGCGCGTCTGCGTTCTTCGCGCCCTGGAGCTGCTCTGGCGACATGTAGAGCGGCGACCCCAACATCGCGGACGTCTGGGTCATTTGCGCGCGCGAACCAGCTGGCTCGTCCATCTTCGAGATGCCGAAGTCGAGCACTTTCACGAACGGCATGCCGTCAGGCCGCACGACGTGGAACAGGTTCGCCGGTTTCAGGTCCCGATGGATGATGCCGAGCGAGTGGGCCTCGGCGAGGGCTTCGCAGGCCTGGAGGACGTAGTCGACGGCCTCGGAGACGGGGAGCGGACCAAGCTGCTGAAGCCGCGCCTCGAGGTCTTGACCCTCGAGGAACTCCATCACCATATACGGGGCGCCGTCCTCGAGTCGTCCCACGTCGGTCACGCGGGCCACGTGCTCGCTTCGGATGCGGGCGGCCGCGCGTGCTTCGCGGATGAATCGGCCCGCCCGGGAAGCATCAGTGACGGCGTCGCCGAGCAGAAACTTGAGTGCGACCCGCTCGCCTAGCTCCTCGTGGAGTGCGGCTACGACGATGCCCATGCCGCCCTGGCCGAGCACTCGCTCGACGCGATACTTTCCAGCAATGAGCTCACCGGGGCTGACGGGCGCGGGCACGCTCATATCAGCCGTGAAGCATCGCCCGGTGGCCTATGGAAGTCATCACCTTCTGGTTTGCCGGCTGATGGATCGCGGCCTTGCCGATTGAATCTTGCCGCAGGCGCCAGTGTGGGTGGAGGGCTAAGTACGCGCTGAAACTGCAAATGACCAGGCCTGTTTGGCCTCAGCGAAGCGACTCGGTAGTTGTGGAGCCAGCCAAGCCGTTGCGGCAAACACCGTCCTGCGAGCTAAGGGTCCGCCGGTCCGCTCAGCCTACAACGTCGACTGACTTGCCGGTTCCTGGCGGGGGTGCGTTACGCTTGGCCGCTGCCTCAGTCGCCGCGATCTTGCGCACGGCGACTTGATCCCCACCAGATGCCTCCTTGCGCGTTTGAGCCAGTGTTTCGGTAGCTTCCGCGAGGGCGGACGCCGCCGGCTTGGGTGCTGATGTTACGTTCACCGCTCCCTGAACGGCGCTTGGCTCGGGCGCTTGAGCCTTCTTTTCGGCGGCCGAGGTCCGCGCAGCGTCGTCAGCGGCGTGCGACCCCGATGGACGTGCGGTCGGCGGCGGGTGCCGAGCACCGAACCGCCGACCGCACCTGACTGAGTGGAGAGCCTCAGAACAAGTCGGGCAGCACTTGCGTGTGCTCGACTCGCACGGCGTCGAGCGCCCGTGGATCCAAGCCCAAGGCGCGGATCACCGTGGGCGCGACCTGCTTGGTGCGGACCTCGTCGCTAACGATGCCAGCTTCGAACGAGGGGTTCGAGACCAACAAGCCGACGTGCGCGTCGTCGTTGTCGAAGCCGCCGTGCTCGGCGACCTTCTTCTTGCTGAGTGAGTACATCACGCCGTGCTTGGGCTGCATCACGACGTCGGGCGTGTGCGGATCGAGCGCCGGATCGCCAAACATGGTCACGAAGCTCGACTCGGTCGACGTCGTCATCACGAAACCGGCGAGCGGGTTGACGCTGCCGGCAGGTGGGGTGAGCAAAATGCTCGCGGCAGCCGGCGCGCTCGCGGCGCTCTTCAACCAGTACAGACCCACGTCGTCTTCGATGTGCGCCGCGACGGGCGCGACGCTGTCGATCAGCGCGGCCACGTCGTCGCCGCTGACCTTCTGGAGCTGCGTGGCATCGATCGGCGACTGGCCGTGCTTGGCTGTGACGATGATCAGGGTCGATTCGAGCAGATCGCGGGCGCGCAAGGCGTCAACCATCTTGCCGATCGAAGCGTCCGTGTGGTTCAGGGCGTCGGCCAAGTCGGCGCCAGGCGTCCCGGCGCCATCGAGGTAGTGGCCGGTCGCACGCGCCGCCTTCTGAGCCACGCTCACGGCTTGGAAGTTCATACCAAACACAGCCGGCACCCCAGGGTGCCCGACAGCGTCGCTTGCGCCCGGCAGACCCGCGTCGCTCCAACGACCGCCAACCTCATTCAAAATGGCCTGGACTTTGAAGTCGTCGTACACCTTGGTCGCGTCTTCGGTGTCCGTGAACGAGCCACCCGGGGCGGCCGTCGGAATCAAGCTGTTGGTCGGATCGGAGTTGATGTCAGGGGCGAAGTAGTCGTCGACGCCGTCGCCGCTCGGGCCGCTGACCAGCTCGTACGAAAGGTGCTTGTCCGACCAGGCCGTGTGCATGCCGGCGTGCTTGACGACGTTGAAGATGGTGTTGGTGCGAATGAACTGGTGCGGGTAAACCGGCGTGCAAGACGTACCGTTCTTCGCATACGGGAGCTTGGTGACGTCGATGCGCGAGCGCGCGACGGCCAACTCGTGCGTCGGCGTGTCGTCGACCGCGCTACCCCAAAGGTGGGTGTTGTCGGCATCGATCGACTCGTCGTAGATGGCGTCGGCACCGGGCGTTCCGGAGCAGGGCGCAGTCGCCGAATATGGATACAAATCGCGGGCGTAGCCGACGTCGTACCAGCCACCGTGGGTCGGCGACGAGCCGCCCGTGGTGAGCGCGAGCAACCCAGGGAACGAGTCGGTCGGATTCGTGGGGCTGCCGTCAAGGCGATTGACGTACGCCTTGGTGTACTGAATGCCGCGGTGCGCGAGCTTGGCCAGCGCCGAAGCCGGGCTGCTCGCGATGAAGCGGGCCAGATCAACTTGATGCAAGCCGTCGATGCTGATCAGAAGCACGTGGCGAAATGCCTTGCCATCGCGTTCCTCGTGATGGTCTTCACGCGCCTGGGCGCCGTCGGCGCCGCGTTCACTGCGAAGGGCCGCGGACTGCGTACCGGAAACGTTCGAGTCGGACGGAGCCGTGGTTGAGCCGCACGCGGCAAGCAGCGGCAACAGGGCCAACGAAAGAGTGGATTTGAGACGCATGGTTGTCGAGATCTCCTTCACCGCAGGAACGCGATGTGCGCAGCTTTTACAACGCGCCTCTTGGGCTCTCCGTGCCGTCAACGCAACGATCCGGACGCGTGCCGACGCGAATTGTGGCGTTGTGGCTGCGGGGCGCACCAAAGATGACGCGGGTAGGGACCGCGCGGCGGAAAGTGTGCAAATCCTCTTCATGCATCAGCGGCCGAACGCCGCGAAACTTCGAAAACTGACGGTATTGCACCACGCCGTCTGCAAACCAATTGCAGTCACTCGTGAGTGACGCCGCTGCCTCAATCGTCTCCTGTTCGCCGCAAATCGCTAGCGGGCGACCGCAAGCGGCGCAGGTGTGGGCATGTCGTCCAGCTTTTCGACCGCTGCTCGGTTGTCCCTGCTCAGGGGCAGTATCGCGTGTGTCGTAACGTCCCGGTCGAAGAGGTTTAGCGTAGCCGTCGCTCGCCCCTGAGATCGCGCCGTTCGCGTACTCGCTCACGCCGCTCTTCGCGCTCTTCGAGGCGGTGATCGCGCGTGGCGGTTGTTTTTCCCTGCGCGGCTTCAACGCGTGCCGGCGGTGCTTGGGGCGTAGGGGACTGGGCTGGAAGTTGACGAGCCACAGTGTTGGTTGGCGCGGCAGCGGCCGGCGGTTGCTCCGCGTGCAAGTTCGTCGGCGCCGTCGACTCGGGGGTTGCCGGCGGAGGCGTCTCCCGTAAGAGAGTCGCTTCGACGAGCGCATGTTCCGCGACAGGCCGCTGATTGCGAGCCGCGTCCACGGGCACGTGCTTCGCTCCGTTCGGCTTCGCTGCCGGCCCTTTCCATTCGACAGCTCGTTCCAGCTGAGGCGTCGACGCTGCGTGCGCTTGCTCAGGCTCCAGCGGAGCGGGCGCCCCAGCTCTGGGGTCGGGAGGCGCGGTCGGCGCGCGCCAGCTCTGACCTGTGCCAACTCGCGCTACGGTCCCTGCGTTGTCGCGCACTTCGACTAGACCATGTTCGACACGCACGGCGCGCAGCTCGTTCGCTTCGGCGACGACCTCGAAGCTCGTTCCGCGCACCTCGACCTGCGAGCTCCCAGTCAGCACCCGAAAGCGCTCGCCTGCAGACAATGGGCTAACCTTCAGCCTCAGAGTTCCGCTCCTCAAACGGACAATTTCGTCGGGCGCAGCGCTCTCACGCGCGAAAATTGCCCCCGATTCAGGCGCGATCTCTGCGTGGTACGCAGCGGTCGTGCGCGCTTGCCAGCGCGTGTAGAGACTCGGTGCAGCTAGGGCGAAGCTTGCGGCGGCTGCAAACGAAGTCGCCAGCCAAATCGTTCGCCGGCTTCGTCCCGAAGCCGTTGCGCGTGACTTAATGCTGCCCGACACGATCGCGGCGCGCAATCGTTGGCGCCTCGAGTCATCGACTTCAGCCGCCGGCAGCTCTCGCACCAAGTCGTCGATCTGGGTGAGTGCTTTCCATTCGCGTGCGCATGCGGCGCACTCAGCCAAATGAGAGGTCAACTCGCTGTTGGCCTCCTTTCGGCCGCGTTCCGTCGCGGCTTGCGACAGCGCGACCGGCGTTGGGCAAACGATGTGCTGGGTCATGTGGGTGGCTGCTCCAGCGCGCCGCGCAGGGCGAGGCGCGCGTCGTGGACCCTACGCCACAGCGTGCCCTCCGGAACGCCGAGCGCTGCCGCAACTTCCCTAGCTGGGCGTTCCTCGATCACGCAGGCGACGAAGGCTACGCGATGATCATGGGTCAACTCAGCCAGGGCCTCGGCGACGTGAGCCAATAGCTCGCGGCGCTCCGCCAAGTCGTCAGGGCGGTACGGTCCCGCACTGGGCCGAGTGGTGGGTTCTTCCACCGAAATGCGCATGCGTTTGCGGCGCACCTCAGAGCGGGTGTGGTGGCGTGCCACGTTGGCGGCAATGGCGAAGAGCCAGGTTTTGACGCTAGCTCCGCCGCGGAAGCTCTTGGCTGCTTTGGGAACCTCCAAGAACGTGGCTTGCACTAGGTCGTCGAGCTCATGCATGTCGGTACCCGCAAGGCGTGAGAGAAAGCGATATAAGGCAACGTGGTGTTGGTCGAAAAGCTCGCCGAGCGCGTCCGGATCGCTGCCGCCGCAGCGTCGAAGCAGCGTCTGGTCCGGGTCGGTTGGCGCTGCCGCAGTCGCGCCGGTCGCCGAGATGGAGAGACTCTTCAGAACCAAAGCCGGACGCCCGCACCTGCCACGAAAGTCGAGAACTGATTGCCCGCATTTTCGGTGTCGCGCTGAAAATTGGCCAAAATCCAAGCTTTGGCACTGGCGGAGAACTTGTAGTGCAGCTTCACGCCGGCCAGGGCGTTGTGCCCCGAGCCCTGCACGTACTGCCCGTATTGAGCAAAGAGGCTGGCGCGAAAGTCACCGAAGTCGCGAGAGACGTCGGGTCGCACTGACCACCGCAGCGGCACGATCGGAACGGCATCACCTGAGCTGAGCGCTCTTTGTGCCAATCCAAACGAGTACGTCTGCGTGGGGAGGGACAGGTAGTCGTAGACGGTCCCCGTGAGGCTTGCCACCGTGGCTCGATACAACGTCTCCGTAAAGCTCAGCGAGGCCATGAGCTGTCCGACCGAAGCCGAAGTCTTGTCGAAAGACTGGAGGAATCCGCTCGGACAAGCGGTCGTCGCACAGTAGTTGGCTGCGCTCTGGCGAGTTAGCAGGTTGCCGTCCTCGAAATTTGCCGATGCGAGACGTTCGCTGGTTCTGTACTCCGTAAATCCACCGCTCAGGCTGACGGCGTGTTCGAAGTCGGGCGGCGAATGCGCGTCGTCGTCATCGTCAGTGGCGCTGTCGTAATCCGCCGATAGGCTCAGCCCGTACGCGACGTTGGTGGTCGTCACTTTGCCTCGCTTAGGCGCGGTAACGCCGACCGTAGGTGCGTAAACCAGCGGAACTTGCGCGTGCTGGGTGCTCGGGGGGGAAAGCTCGAGGTCCCCCCCGACCGACCAGTGGTCTTTGACGTCCCAGATACCACCGAACAAGAACTGGGCGACCAGGTCGGCAGACGCCCCCGTGGTGGGGGCGTAGCGTGTGATGGCCGTGTCGAACCGCAGCAAGAGCCGGTCATCGACATCGAGCATGGCGCCTGCCCGATTCGTGATGAAGTGGCTTGTCGCCTGCGCTGTGGAAGACGTCGCACCCAGGGAGAATTCCTCACGTGCGCCGACGTCAGCGTGTGCTGCCCCAGTGCAGCTGAGGGCGGCGAGCAGGTAAGCCGCCGCCCTCAAAAGAACGGGACTACCTGGCATGGGACAGTTGGTTTCACTTGCAGCTTGGGGGCTCAGTGCCCGTGATGCTTGCTGGCGTGTCGTTCGAGGCGATCCGCGCGGCGTTCAAGGCGATCGGCCCGGGTCATGGCACGGTCGTGCCTGCGTTCGGTGCGATCGATCCTGGTCGCGGCGTGATCTGCGCGCACGAGCTTTCGGTCGGTCTTCACGGCGCTCTTGTTGCCGGCTTGCTTGTCGCTCAACAACTGCTGCTTGTCCTGCGCCGTCTTTCCCTTGTCGGCCTGGACGTTAGCTTTATCGGCGGCATCCTTGGCTTTGTCGGCGGTGATCTTGGCCGAGTCGGCCTTGATGTCCGACGTGACCTGACCGGAGGCCGCGTCGGCCGCGTACGCGGTCGCCGGCACGCCCGTCGCCAAGATCCCCGCGCTCAAAGCCAAAATACCTAGCAATTTCATGATCTATCTCCTGTGATGAACGGCGCTCCGTGCGCCTTTCATCAATCAGTGCCCAGCCAGAGCGGGTCCTTCGTCGATTTGCGAAGAAGGGCCCGCTGGCCGGGTGGCGACGGGGCCCGGAGGCCGACGCGGGGCAGTTACGATGCCGGCGCTGGGCGCTGACTGCAGGGCTGCCGGCCCTCAAGGCCGATGCGCGCCCAACACCAAGTGCGCCGACACGACCATTTGCTCCTTGCCGCCAAACTCCGCCTTGGATCAGCACCGCCGTTGACCTCGCTTTGGAGTTTCTAGCGCTCTAGGTTTAGGCAGAGAGTCGCGACGTCGTCTTCGTTCGCGACAAGGCCTTGAAGCGCAATCGTACAACACGCGGGCACTGAACGCCGAGTTGCCGTAACGCGAGGCCTTGCCGCCGCTTCGGTGCGAACGCAACAATACGCCACGAACTGCTCAAGGCCCTCGGCAGTTCGTGGCGCTTTGGTCTCGGCTTTTAGCTCAGTTGCATTGACCTTGCTGGCACATCTGGTTTTTGGGGCAGTTTGCGTTCGTCAGACATTCCGCACAGCGATTTCGCATCGTGTCGCAGTACGGATTCTGGCCACCGCAATCCTTGTCGACCGCGCACTGCGCGCAGGCGTTGTTGATACACAGTGGGCGTCCCGGATTCATGCAGTTGTTGGCGGTCAAGCAGGCGACGCAGACCGACGTCTTGGTGTCACAGAAGGGCCGTTGCCCGCCGCACATACCGTCGGTCGTGCAGCTCGGTACGCACTGATTGCGCGCCGTATCGCAAACCTCGTTGGCCATGCAATTTTTGGTGGTTAAGCACTGGACGCAGCGCCCAGCCGCCGAGCACAGCTCACCATTCATGCAATCCTTGTCGACCGCGCACTGCACGCAGCTGTGCGAGGTCAAATTGCATTTGCCGGCACCGAAGCCGCCCAGACCCTGACAGTTGGCGTCGCCGAGGCATTGGACGCAGCTCATGGCCGCGGTATCGCAATAAGGAGTGGGCCGTGCGCAATCGCCGGAGCCCACGCATTTGGGCCCTGCCGGCACCCCACCCGTGCCGCCGGTGGCATTGCTTCCACCGCTGGCGCTTCCGCCCAAAGCCTTGGTTCCACCGGTCGCGCTGCTTCCGGCGGTAGCGTCACCTCCGCCACTGGTAGCGTCGGTTCCGCCCATGGCGCTGCTGCCACCGGTCGTCGTGTCGGTTGCGCCCGAACTCCCACCCGCCGAGCTGCTGCTGCCAGCTTGAGCGCGGCCGCTGCCGGCGTTGCCGGAGATGCCTCCACCAGAGGTGTCGCTCCCGCTGCTGCTACCGCTGCAAGCGATGGAGCCCGCTGCTGCAACCAGTCCAAACGCGACGATCCAACGCAGGGAATGAAGCTTGAGCATGATAGAATTTTGCCTTTCGAGTGAGTAAGGGCGGCGGCGCTCGGTTGAAGAGCGGCCGGTTTCTTGTTGGTATTGGAGTAACGGCAAGCGCATCGACAAGGCGGGTCGCCGCGTCTGGCGTGGAAATGGGTAGGTGCAGGTGCGGAGAAAGGCGCGAGGCCGATGATCGAGGCCGTCGGCCGCTGCCGCGGCGACTACGCGGTGAGCGCGGCCCTATCCGGGCCATTCCTGTAGGTTCAGTACCGTTCGAATCCCCTTGAGGACGCTCTCTTTTCCAACTGGCTCACCTGCGCAGTGCTCGTCGCTGTCGCCGGCTCACTGGTCTACAGCGCTTGCAGCGGCCAAAAGATCGACTGTCACCCGCCATCTGGCAAACTGCCGGTCTACTACGGCGTGCGGCAGCACTGACGTCGGCGCCGCCGCGCGCTAGGTGACCCACTAAGCGTGTTTTGCCGCGTCGGACGGCTCGCCGACCTGCTCAGCGAGCTGGGCAAAGTCGCAGCGCCCGCTCGGCCTCGTACAGGTTCGGTGGGAAGGGAGCTCGGCCGCCTGGGTCGCTTGCGTCGATGGCGCACATCGACGTTCCGGGAGGCGCGATCGAGCAGCCTCGCACGCCGATGACGCTTCCCGACGGCATGATGTCGGCGTCACCGATCATGTCTTTGATGCCGTTTTTGACTTCGACGTTCCAGTTCGCGAAGCGCGCCCCCATGATCGGGCCGGCGTCGCCTGACCCGCCCCTCTTGCCGTCGTTGTTGATCGTGATCTGGGTATGCACGGTTTCGTAGGGGAGGTTGCGATGGGTATCGAAGGTGCCGTGTTCCATCTCGCCGTTCGACCACACGTTGCCCATCGAAAATCGCTCGACGTTGATGCCGTGCCAGGGTTTGGAAGTGATCTTGAAGTGTTCGAAGAGGATGTCGTTCGAATACTCGCGCGTCGTCGTGCCGTGGTGGTGCTCGATTCGCTCGGGACCTGACGCGGTAAGCTCGATGTCGGTAAACGTTACGTTCTTGCTTGCACTCGTGCCGAACGCCGTGTCGGGATCGACTACGGTGACGCCTCGAACGAAGCAATCAACGGCGTTGTTGAATCAAGGGCCGTTCCAGCCCGGCTCGAGCAAGTGATTGGCTGCAAAGCTCCACTTGTAGTCGCGCTTCATCACCACGGTGACGTTCTCGATGCCGCTCTCGCGGATGGTGTCACCTATCGATAGCAGCCGCGCGTTCCAGCCGACTCGCAGGTCGAATCTCAACGGTTGTCGGAGTGAAAGGGTCAGACCGCTCACCGCGGCGATCTCCACGGGCCACAAGATGGGTGCGCCAACGACCTGCCCAGCGTTGCCGGAGCCCCAGTCGTAGGCGGCGGCCCACGCTCCGTCTCCGGTGAGATGTTTCAGGACGCTGAGGTCGGTGGGGTTGTCGATGGTGAGCATGACCAACCGGCCAGGCGTGAGCCCCGAAGTATTGCTGACCGTGATCGTCGCGTCGCCTCTCTGCTGCGGCGACGTGATCGTCGCGAGCTCCGGACCGAGCGGCCACGACTCGCTAAATTTTTTCGTGAGGTCGGGCACTCCGTCGACGTAGGTATTCTTGCTTTTGGGCGTGAACCAGATGAGTCCACCGGCCCACGACCAAACGGATTTGGTGCCGAGCAGATTGGTCGCATAGCCCGTCTTCAGCGACTTCGAGAAAACGAGGCGTGTCCCAGCGCGGCTCTCCTCGGAGCACGGTGCGATCGGTCTGAACGAAGAGCGGCCCAGAGAGCGAGTAGGACCCGTCTGGGAAGTAGACGACGCCGCCTCCGCTAGTGACGCTGTCGATTGCCTTGCGAACGGCTTCGGTATCGTCGGTCGTGCCGTCGCCCTTCGCACCGAAGGCTCGGACATCGATCAGGGGCCCGTTCGGGCTCGGCAGCGCGGCCTCGCCATCGTGGTACCCGGCGAAGCTGTTGTTCGGCAGGGTAGGGTGTGCGCTCGGATTCGCTTGGTACGCGGTCCAAATTGCCTCGGGCGTTCCCATGCCAAGGTCGCATTGTGCGGGAGCCGAGCCGCCGGGCCCCAGGCCTGCGGAGCCGTCTGCACCGGCAGCGCCGCTCGCGAAGGATCCTCCCGCCGCATCGCCCGCCACGGGTCGTCCACCACCCGCACCTGAGCCGCCAGTGCGTCCTGCGGTGCCGGCGCCGGTCATCGGTCCCGTCGCCTGATCGTCCGAGCCGGTCCCGGCTCCCTCCGAAGCCTGACAGCCCAGGGCGGCCAGTAGGCTGCAGCAAGCCGCCCAACGTTTGGCTTTCATGCACCAGCAGAGCCGGAGTGCCTGGGGGATCAGCTCAACTAAGTTTTCAAGCTTGTGGGGGTTTGCGCTGCTTGGTCGCTTTCCGACAGTAGGGATTTTTCGCTTCCCACCTCAAGGCAGTGATCAACGCGACGAGCAGGGCGCGCGCTCGAGCCGGTGGCGGATTCATTGTTGCTCCCACCCGACCCGCCCGAAAACGCACCCAAACAGGGCTGCGGCGCTTGCCGCGTCGCGATGGGCTTGCCAGCTCAATGCGCGATGAAGCCGAACGCTTTGTCGTGCACGTAAACGAGCTTGCATGGCTCGAGATAGCGGGCGTCGTGGATGCGGCCAGCTTTAACATAGCCGGCGTCGCCCTTGTTCAAGATGACGGGCTCGCCGTCGGGGACGAGGCCGCTCGCGCCTGGCTTGAAGAACTGGATCGCCATTTTGCCTTCGACGACGATCGTCATGTCGTCGCCGGGGTGAGAGTGCACGGGCTCGGCGCTACCGGCCTCCCACTGCTCGAGCATTGCCTCGACGCCGTTGGCGTTGCCTGGGATCGTCGTGCGCACGGTGAAGCCTTTCGGCGTGTCGGGTGCAGTGACGTGATGTTGCCAGACGCCGCTGGTCGCTGAGGTGGACGTGGTTGCGTCGTTGCGCGCCGGATCGGACATCGGTCGACTATGCCACGACCGTTTGCAAGAGTGACTAACGTCGAAAGCTCGCTGAGCGACGGGGGGCGTCGACGGGCGGGCGCGCGTCGAACGAGCTTTCGACCGTTGCACCGCGCGCTATCTGGGTAGCTTGCCTAACGGCAGACTCATCCAGAATTTCCAGAATCCGTAGGTCGAAATACCGGAGGCGATGCGAATAGCCTAGATTTCAGCGACGGTCGGCGCGCCGCGAGAGAGTGGTTGACGCCTCGGGGCCGCGGCCGCCACCTCGATTCGTGCCGACGCGCCCTTTCCCGACCCAAACCGTTCGCGACCTGATCGGAATCGCGCGGCTCTTGTATCGGACGTGGGCGGTGGCGAGCAAGCACGACAGCCGTTTGCCAACGCTGGTATCGATTGGCAAAGATTTACAGCAAGCGAGCCGGCTGGCGCGTGACAGCCAACCAGGCACGCGGGCGCAACGCGAGGCCTGGGAGTTGGCGGAGCTAGCGACGCGGCGACTTGGCTACATCGTGGACGCTTACGTCGGCGTAAAGCCGCTAATCACGGCCGCGTTCGAGGCCGTGGACGAGACCGCGCGCGACGACAAGGTCGCCAAAGCGCGTCGGCGCTGAGCGGAGCGGTGCAGCGGGCCTGGTGAAGGCTAGCGCGTGGAGGCTGTCAGCTCGACACGTAGGCCGTTGGGACAGCCAAGATCCGCGATCTTGAAGTCGAGCGTGTTCGGACCGGTGACGAAGCCGGCTTGGATCGTGAAAGGGGTGAACGGCGCGTAGCTGCCGGCGCCGATGCCGAGACTGGCACTGTTCAGCAGGATATCACTGCCGGAATTGTCGGCAGCCCATTGCCCGATGATTTTCAGCGTGGCGGCTTCTTCGGCAGTGAGCGAGAAGGTCGTGCGGTAGACGTAGGTGCCCGCGGTGTTGCACGGATCGGCGCCCGGGTAGGACTGATTGGCGGACGGTGCGATCCATTTCGAAGTGTCACTCTGGGCGATCCAGTAACCTTCCGCGATCTGGCTCGCGACGATTGCGTTGGGGCCAGTGAAGGTGGCGTCGGCGCTTTGAATCAGCGTGTAGTGCGGGTCCACCCCTCCGCCGTCGAGCACGACGCCGTGCGCGTCCACTCCGGTGTTGAAAACGAGCGGCGTTGGGACGCAACTGCCGTCTGCGCAGCTGCCGCCCGCGCCTGCGCTGCCCGCTTCGCCTGCGCTGCCCGCTTCGCCTGCGCTGCCCGTTGGCTCGCCGCCAGCGCTCGTTGGTTGGCCCCCAATGCCCGGGTCGCCGCCCTGCGCGCCTCCGCTGCTGATCGCCGACCTGCCCCCGGTCGCGGGAACGCCGCCGCCCGCGCCTCCGTTGGTCAGCCCTGGCGCATCGCCGCCCGCGCCACCCTCATCGTCCAGTGCGTGCTTGCCGGGGGACGAACCGCAGCTCATTGCAAGCGCGGTACTTAACGTCAGCAACCCGGCCGCAATGGTGAAAGCTCTCAAGTTTCCTCGATGGCGACCATAGTTCAGATCACGGGGCGCTGCGAGGTTCGAGCGGAAAGCGAGGTGCCTTCTCGCGGCGCGCGTTGAAGACTACGCTTTCGACGGCGTAAAGTAGCAGCGCGAGCCAAATCAAGGCGAAGCCCGCCAGCTTGCCCAGCGGCAAGGGCTCGCGGAACACCAGGACACCGAGACCGAGCTGCAGTGTGGGGCCGAGGTACTGCAGGATGCCGACGAGTGACAAGGGGATGCGGCGCGCGCCGGCCGCAAAACAGAGCAGCGGGATTGCGGTGACGGGCCCGGCGGCCACCAACAGGGTTCGGAGCGAGAACGTGGCGGTCGTCCAGGCGGCGTGCCCGGTGAAGGACAGGCTCACCAGATACAGCGCCGCGAGCGGCAGGAGCAGCAGCGTCTCAAGCGTGAGGCCACCGAGCGCGTCGATGCTGGCGGTCTTGCGCAGCAGGCCATAAGTGCCAAAAGACCCGGCCAACGTGAGCCCAATCCACGGTAATTGGCGGACCAACAGCGCGAGCCACAAAACGCCCAGACCGGCGAGCGCCACGGCCGCCCATTGCCCGGAGCGCAGACGCTCTTTCAAGACCACGACGGCCAGCACGACGCTGAACAGCGGATTGACGAAGTAGCCGAGGCTGGCGTCGACGATGCGGCCCTGACCGACCGCCCAGATGTAGACCAACCAATTGACCGTGAGCGCGAGCGCGCTGGCCATGAAGGTCCAGATGATGCGCGGCCGCTCGCGCAGCTGGGCGATGAAGGCGCGCTCGCCCCCAACCGTCACCACCACGACCAGTAACGCCGCCGACCACAGGATCCGATGCGCCACGACCTCGAGCGGTGACACCGCGCGTAGCGCCTTCAAGTAGATCGGCAACACTCCCCAGATGCCGTACGCGATCAGCGCGTAGGTGATACCGAGGCGGCGTTGGCTCACGACGCGAGCAGCATGGGGCAACCCCGGGCGAAACGTAAGTCCGCCGCTCCGGCAACGTTCGCGCGACCGGCTTGGTGTTTGGTCATGCCGCGCGCTAGGGTGCCCGGATGGGTATCGGTCGCGAGCTTGGCAAAAAGCTTTTGGAGCGCGCCTCCGGCAAATTAGGGGACGCTTTGTCGCGTGCCGATGTGCTGGGCGGCAAGGTTCGCGACAGCGTGGCCGAGAAACTCGCGGCACTGACCGAGGGGTCGCCGGCCACGCTGCGATCGGCAGTCGCCCCGACGCCGCGCGTGGTCGTCAAACCGCCGCCGATTGGTTTGGGTGATCCGGGGCGCGCCGCGCAGGTCTTTGGCCGCGCTTCGTGTCCCTGGTCGGGACGGGTCGTCGCCCTGCTCGAGTCAGCTCGCGTCGAACATTCCTACTTCGATCTTGACAGCTACGGCAGCGACAGCGTCATGCGCGAACTGAAGCTCGAAACCAAGCAAGAGACCGTGCCCTACGTCTACATCCGCGGGCGCTTCATTGGCGGCTACAACGCGCTCGACGAGATCCATCGGCTGGGCCAGCTCGACTACCTCAAATTGTCCGAGGCCGATCGCGCCCAGCACCCGCTGCACGGTCGCATCGAAGTCGCGCCGCGTTCGCACGACGGCGAACGCATCCCTGGGGAATGATGTTTTTCAACACCCGCCGCCTGGGACGCCGCCTGACCGCGGTTGCGATGAAACCCGATGCAGGCGATGCGCTCGGTCGGAAACGGCACTTTGGGCGGCGAGCCCTTGGCAAGGCTGAGCGCCAAGTCGGCGACGTTCGGCGAGAACTTGCTGAGCTGCCCGACGTGGGTTTGGCCGTCGACGAGCGCGACCGTCAGCGTCGAGGGCGCCTGCCCAAAGCTTTTCCGCGTTTTCCTTGCTGGACCGAGTCACTGCCGCTAGCGTCGACTGATGCGAGGGCGAGCGATTGGGACGCTTCTGAGCGGCGCCACGGTGCTGTTGGCGAGCGCAATCGGGCACGCGCAGTGCACCAAAGATACCGACTGCAAGGGGGATCGCGTGTGCGAGGCTGGCAAGTGCACGTCTCAGGCCGCGTTGCCGCCCGCGCCGCCGGCTCCGCCCGGCTCAGCAGCGCCAGGCGCCGTGGTAGTCCCGCCCGCGCCGCCAGTAGCGGCGGCGCCTGGCGCCGCGGAAGAACCGTCACCCGTCGCACCGAGTCAGACCGAGCCGCCGCCGCCACCGGCGGTTGCGCCGCCGCTGGCTAGCCAGCCCGAGCCGGCGAACGAGCTGCCGCCAGCCGCACTGGCGCCGCTCGGTCAAGACGAGCCCCAGACGCGCCGTCAGAATCGCAACGCCATGATCGCCGGCATCGTCATGGTGTCGGTCGGCCCCATTTCACTTCTAGGTGCGTTAGCCGCCAAAAACGCCCAAGAAAAGTGCGACACGCGCCTGACCCAGGACTACCCCGACCATCGGTTGCCGACGAGCGAGAAGTACCGCGTCGATGAGTGCAACGGCTACAGCACGCCCTTGTACTTGTTCGGGATCGGCGGCGCGCTGCTAACCGCGGCGGGCCTTCCGCTGATCATCTACGGCGGCAAGCACCTGCCCGCCGAGCCTGCAGCAGCTAGCCTGCGCGTGCTGCCGTGGGCCGGCCCCCACTCGAGCGGCTTGAAACTGCGGCTCGAGCTGTAGTCACGGAGCTGGCGGCGGCGGCGGAATCGAGTGGAAACGTGGCTCGCAGATCGCGGCCAACGTTTCCGCCAGCCGCTGTTGCGCCAGGCTTCCGGCGCCGCGCGGGGACCGCTGCCGCACATAACGAGCAATGTCGCTGAGCGTGACCAGGCCGACCAGCATGCCTTGAGCGTCAACGACCGGCAGCCTGCGCACTTGGTTGGCGCGCATGATGTCTTCGGCCCGGCCCAGCTCGTCGTCGGGCGAGCACGCGCACAGGCCGCGTGACATTGCGCTCTCGACACTGGTGTCGGCCAGGTGCTTCCACTGCATGAAGGCGGCCATCGAGATGTCGCGATCGGTGAGCATGGCCAACGCTTTGCGACCGGGTCCGCACACGGGCAAGCAGCCGAGATCCTTTTCCCACATCAGCTGCGCGGCGCGCGCCAGCGTGTCTTCCGGCGCACACACATAAACGCGCGTGCGCATGGCGTCGTGTACCGGCGCGCGCAAGAGCCCACCGTCGGGCAGGTGCCGCAGCATGAAGTCGCGGAACACACGCGCGACCGACAACGCGACGTCGCTAGCCGCGGTGCGCACGCCCGCACTTTGATTTTCCAGGCCACGCTCGAGCTCGATCAAGCGCTCTTCAATCGCTTCCCACTGCTGCTGCGCTTCGCGGCTGGCCAGGTGCAGACGGACGCGGAGCTCGCCGCGGAGCGTCTCGAACTCGGAGGTCTCGGTGTCCGGCGTGGAGGCAGGGCGACGACTTGGGCGTGACATGAGCGCCAATCCTGTCCGTAAGCCGGTGCAGCTGGCAACGTCCCCACACAACGCTGCGGAAATCCGGGCCGCGTGTCCAAGTGACGCGCGTGAGTATCTGGCGCTTCTTTGGCGTGAGAATTTACTTGCAACCTGTGGAGTGTGGGGTTCGCTAAGAGCCTGTGACCCAATCGAGGACTTCGCTGAGTTGGGTTTCGGCGCTGGTGCCGAAGTACCCGTGGTACGCGCACTCGAGCGTGAAGTAGCGACAGGCGATGCCGACGGTTTGCAAAGCGTCGACGCCCATCCGCATGTTCTCGGTCGTCTCCAGCTCGCCGCCCAAGATGGCGACGCGCTGGGCGTGAGCCAGCCTGACCACGGAGGCTTTCATCGGCGGACCGCCCAGCACGAGGCGCGGGTATTGCTGGGGGTAACGTTGGGCGACCTTTTCGGCGCGCTCGGCGCCCTGCGAGTAGCCGAACAGCAGCGCTTGGTCGAGCTTGAGCTCGCCGCCGTGCAGCGCGTTCACCCGCTTGAATGCTGCTCGGATGCGGGTTTGGATTTTCGACGCATCGTCGCGCCACTTGAAGCGACCCTTTTCGCAGGGCGTGTCGCCACGCACCGCGATCAAGGTGCCGTGGTCACGGACGGCTTCGCGGAAATAGTCGGCGGCCGTGACGTCGCCGCACATGCCGGGCAGGTACACAATCACACGCGGATCACCGGCATTGCCGGGCAAGACGTACGCAGGGAGGTCGTCCGGGATGTCGACGTCTTGGCCGAGCGGCGCGTGCGTGGGGCGGGCGGCACCCTGCCGTCGGGGCCGAGCGGCGCGACGGAGGCGCAGCGTCCGCCGTCTGCTGACTCGGTGGCTGGCGCCGCGGTGGTGAGCGGCGGCGGAGTCGTGGCGACATCCGGGTCGGTGGTTACGGCCAGCTCCGCACCGGCGTCGGCGAAGGCGAGCGCGAGCGCGAGCGAAGGCGGCGGTTGCGCACAGACTGACGCGGCGCTCGCTGCTGCCGACACCGACGGAGCCGCGACCGGCTTGGGCACCACGTACGGATCGGGGTGGGGCGGCGACGGCAGCTGGCTTCCGGCGCACTGCGTCAGTAGGAGCGTGACAGATTCCAGCGCCACCAGCGCTGCCAAGCCGCGCATTAATGGAGAGAAAGCGGCTCGTGATCGCATTGGGAGACGTGAAAGGTGGCGTAGGCGCCGGTCTCGGCGCTCAGGCGCTGAGCCAGCACCGGCAAAAAGCCGCGCTCGGTATTGGTGTGCTCAGCGAGCACGACGCTGCTGCCGCCGTTGGCCCGCGCGCGCACGTCGTGATGACGCATCTCGCCGGTGACGAACAAATCGTAGTCGGACAATTTTTCGAAGACCGAGCCGCCCGCGCCCGCGCACACTGCGACGTTGCGGATCAGCGCGGCCTGGCCCACGTGCTGGGCGGCCGCGGCGACCCGCACCTGCGCCAACCGGAGGTGCCGCTTGATGCGCACGACGGCGTCGGCCAGCGTGATCGCCTCTGCCAAGCGCACGAAGCGACCCTGACCGTAGCGAGCATCCGCGGCGTGTGCCAAGCACGGGCCGCGCGTGCCGACGCCGAACGCTTCGAGCAGCCACGCATTCACGCCGTCTGGTGCGGCGTCGAGCGCCGTGTGCGGCGAGAACACCGTGATGCCGCGCGCGGCGCAACGCAGCACCGCGCGCTCGCTCGGCTCCGAGCTGCGCAGGCGCTTCAACCCCTGAAAAATCGGCGGGTGGTAGGCGATGATCAGCTCGGCTCCGAGCGCTTCGGCCTCCGCCACGACCGCGTCGGAAAGGTCGATCGTCAAGAGCGCGCTCGCAAGCGGCGCTGCCTGCGCCACCGGCACAGGCTCAAGCAGCAGCCCCACGTTGTCCCATGGCTCCGCAAATTGCAGCGGCGCGAGGCGCTGCAGGGCGGCGAGCACTTCTGCGAGTTGAACCGGCACGGCCCGATTGTAGTGCCAGAGATCGCGCTTTTTCGGTAGGCTTTCCGACACCATATGCCGTTCTTGCGTTGGCTCAAGCGTCTGCTCGTCGTGGTCGTGCCGTTTGGGCTGCTGTCGCGGCACAAGCCGCGCCACTTCCGCGAGATGCTGCGCGTGCTGTGGGAGAACCGCGGGCGTTGGCTGTACGCGCTCCGGATTTTGCGCCATGGCGTGTGCGATGGCTGCTCGCTCGGGCCACGCGGCTTGAAGGACGACGTGATCCCTGGCGTCCACCTGTGCTTGACGCGGTTGAAGCTGCTGCGCTTGAACACGATGGGGCCGATCCCGGACGAGTTGCTGCGCGACGTGAGTGGGCTCGACAAACTGTCCAACGAGGCCTTGCACCAGTTGGGGCGGGTGCCGTATCCGCTCTTGCGGCGCCGCGGCGAACGCGGGTTTTCGCGGATTGGCTGGGACGAGGCGTTGGCCTTGACGGCGCAGCACTGGCAACGAGCAACGCCGGACCGCATCGGTGTGTTCCTGACCAGCCGTGGCATCACCAACGAGACGTACTACGCGGCGCAGAAGCTGGCGCGGATCGGCGGCACCCCGCACATCGACACCTGTGCGCGGCTGTGCCACGCGGCCTCCTCGGTCGGGCTGCAGCAAACGCTCGGCTTTGCGGCGCCTACGCTGTCGCTCAAGGATTGGCTCGACGCGCAGCTGATCGTGATCATCGGCTCGAATTTGCCGAACAATCAGCCGGTTTCGACCAAGTACCTGCGCGCCGCCAAGCGCCGTGGCGCGCGCATCGTGGTCGTGAACCCGTTTCGCGAGCCAGCGCTCGAACGTTACTGGATCCCGAGCGTGCCGTTGTCGGCGCTGTTCGGCACCAAGCTGATGGACGATTTTTACGCGGTGCGGCCGGGCGGCGACATCGCGTTCATGAGCGGCGTCTTGAAAGCGCTCGACGAGCTGGGCGGCTGGGACGAAGACTTCGTGCGCGCACGCACCAACGGCGCGGCCGAGCTGCGGTCGCGCCTGAAAGCGCAAAGCTGGGACGAGCTGGTCGCGGACGCCGGCGTCGAACAGGCGGAAATGCGCCGCTTCGCCGAGCTGTACCAGCGCACGACGCGCGCGGTCTTCATCTACTCGATGGGCCTGACGCAGTACGAGTTCGGCGTCGACAATGTGCGCATGGTCGTGAGCCTGGCGCTTTCGCGCGGCATGATCGGGCGACCGGGTACCGGTGTGATGCCGATCCGCGGCCATTCGGGCGTGCAGGGCTCGGCCGAATGCGGCGCTGATCCTGAAAAATTGCCGGGCGCGGTCGGGCTCAATGCCGAGCATGTCTCGCGGTTCGAAACGGCGTGGCGCCACCCGATCCCGCACGAAAAGGGCCTGCGCGCAGCAGAGCTGCTAGATCGCGCCGGGGAGTCGGGCCTCGACGTGCTGTACCTGATCGGCGGCAATCACCTGGAGACGATGCCGGATCGCAAGCACGCCAAGCGCGCGCTTTCGCGCGTGAAGCTGCGCATCCACCAAGACATCGTGCTCAATACCTCAACTCTCTTGGAAGCCGAAGAAGCCGTGCTCGTGCTGCCGGCGCAGACTCGCTACGAGCAGCGCTCGGGCGGCACCAGCACCTCGACCGAGCGACGCATCCGCTTCACGCCGGAAATTCCGGGCCCGCGCTTGGCCGAAGCCAAGCCGGAATGGGAGATCCCGTGCTTGATCGGTCTCGCGCTCGAACCCGCGCGCTTAGATCTGTTCGGCTACCCCGACACCGCGGCGATTCGTGCGGAAATGGCCGAGCTGATGCCGTTGTATCGTGGCATCGAAAAGCTCGAAAAAGAGGGCGACTGGGTGCAGTGGGGCGGACCCCAGCTCGGTGCGGAGAATTTTCCCACGCCGGACGGCAAGGCGCAGTTCAGCGCGGTAGCGCTGCCGCGCGTGGACGTGCCGCTCGGGCAGTTTTTACTCACCACCCGCCGTGGCAAGCAATTCAACTCGATGACCTACGGCTCGCGCGATCCGCTGACCGGCGGCAAGGACCGCGCCGCGATCTTGCTCGACGCGCGCGACTGGGCGAAGCTCGGCATTCGCGAGGGTGAACGGATCCGTGTCACCAGCCAATCGGGCTCGCTCGAGGCCACGGCAGGCGCTGGGCCTTGCCGGCGCGGGCACGCGCAAGGATTTTGGCCGGAATGTAACGCGCTCTTGGGTCGAAAATACGACCCGGCGTCAGGTGAGCCTGACTACAACACGGCGGTGCGGATTGAGCGTGCCTCGTGACCGAGCCGGTAGATCCAGCCGCAATCTTATCGGTCACCACGTTACAGTTGTTGGCCGACGGCAGCGCGCGTGAACGGCGCGAAGAGGTGGCAGTCGAGGCGCCGTTCGCGATTCAGCTCGACGGCGAAACCTTGGCCATCACCATGCGCACGCCCGGCCACGACGCCGAGCTGACCGCCGGCTTCTTGCTCGCCGAAGGTCATGACCCGCGCGGCGCTGCTCGCGCGCGCGTCGTGAAGCGCGGCACGCTCAGCAGCGCCGCTTGCGGCGTGTGCGGCCGCGACGACATCGAAGACCTGATCGAGCGGCTCGGCCCCGTGGAAGCGGACACGCGCTTCGAGCGTTCAGTGCTTTCGAGCGCGATGCAGCGTCTGCCCGAGCATCAACCGAGCTTTGCCCGCACCGGTGGGTTGCATGCGGCAGCGCTGGTCAGCGTGCAGGGCCAATTCGTCGTCGCGCGCGAAGACGTCGGCCGGCACAACGCGGTCGACAAGGTGCTCGGGCACGCGGGGCTCGACGGTTTGTTGCCCCTGTCGCGACATTTTCTCGCGGTGAGCGGCCGCACCAGCTTCGAGATCGTGCAGAAAGCCGTGGCGGCGGGCGTGCCGGCCGTCGTCGCGATTTCGGCGCCCAGCTCGTTGGCGATCGAGCTGGCGGAACGGTTTCGGGTGCTGCTGATCGGTTTTGCGCGCGGTGGCGGTTTCACGGCTTACGCCGGGCGCTTTCGGCTCGAAGACGCCGCGGAGTAGGTTGGACAACGTAACGCACGCGTTGGCGGGCATGCTGCTGGCGGAAGCCGTCTGCGTCTACCGCGCGGAAACCCGGCACGAAGTGCGGGCGGCGGCGTACCTAGTCTCGGCGTTGGCCAACAACCTGCCCGACATCGACGTCTTCTATTCGTCGTGGCTGGAGCCGCGGCCGCTCGGCAGCCTACTGAATCATCGCGGGCACACGCACACGCTGTTGCTGGCGCTGCCGTTGGCGTGGCTGCTCGGTCTCGGCGTGTGGCGCTGGTTTTCGGGGCAGAATGCCCACGCTTCGGCGCGCGAACGCGGGCTGTTCATCGGCCTGTCGTTGGTCGGCGTGTGCCTGCACTTGGGCATGGATTTCGGCAACAACTACGGCGTGCACCCGTTCTGGCCGTTCTGTAGCCGTTGGTTCTATGGCGACACGATCTTCATCGTCGAGCCGCTGTGGCTGGCGATCGCGATCCCGATCGTCGCCGCAAGCCTGCGGCGGCGCTGGGTGAAGATCGCGCTGTGGTCTGTGCTGGGCGCGGTCCTGGTCGTGTGTTGGTTCGTGCCGTTCGTGGCGCCCGCGTCGCGTTTCTTGGTGCTGGGCGCGACGGCGCTGGCGGTCGCGGTCGCGGCCAAGACTTCTGAGCGCTTCCGAATTGGCTTCGCGCTGGTCGGCTGGGTGGCAGTGGCGCTGGTGTTCGCTGGCTGCTCGCTGGCGGCCAAAGACCAGCTGCGGCAGGCGGTGCAGGCGGCGTTCCCGGCGCTCGAGGTGCAGGACATCGCCGCGACGCCGATGCCCGCCAACCCCGCGTGTTGGGAGGGGCTGGTGCAGGGCGAACAGGGCGGCAGTTACCGAGTGCTGCGCGCGAGCGTGGCGCTCAAGCCTTGGGCCGCGCGCGACTGCAACGCGGGCGCGGACGTCGAACCGACGGCGCCGGTCACCCGGCTCACACGGGTCGACCGTGGGGGCGTGCATTGGCTGACCGAATACCGCGCCGACCTCGCCGCGCTCCGTCGGCTGAGGCGAGACGACTGCCGCTTCCGAGCCTTGCTGCAGTTCACGCGCCTGCCGTACGTGTCCGCATCCGGAACCGTGGCCGGTGATTTGCGCTACGACCGCAAGCCCGGGCGCGATTTCTCCGACATCCCGCTGCCGAAAGACCCGCACGCCGGCGGCTGCCCGCGCTTCCTGCCGGGCTGGGTCGAGCCGCGCGCGCGGCTATTTCAGCCGTAATCGAGCTTGCTGTTTCGCGAGCCCGTGGCAACAATCGACGGGTGCCGTACCGCTTTCCGCTGACTGGAACGGCTTTCATAGCAATTCTGCTCGCGGCTTGTGGCGCGCGCACCGAGTTGCTGGTGGCCGACGTGTGTCCGAGCGCCGGCGCCGAGCGCGCCTGCCAGGACGGCTGCGGCACGGGCTCACAGAGCTGTAGCGACGGAGTTTGGAGTAAGTGTGAAGTCGCGGTCGTGACGCGCAGCTGCAAAGACGGCTGCGGCAGCGGGGAACAGAGCTGCCAGGCAGGCCGTTGGCAGGCGTGTCAGGTCCCGCAAGTCCAACGTGACTGCGCCAGTAGCTGCGGGCCCGGTCACGAGACGTGCCTGAATGGCAACTGGGGAGCGTGCGATGCGCCACAACCGCGGCCGCCTCAACTAAAAGCCACGATCCGCGACTTCTCGCCGACCACCCACCCTGACTTCGAAGCGGACTTCATGCCAGGGTTAGACAAGGGCGTCGTCGCCGACACGCTAGGCGCCGACGATACCCCCGAATACGTCGGGACGCCGCGCACCAGGACCACGTCGGGCGCCGCAAATTTTCAGACCTGGTACCACGACGCGCCAGTCAACCTATCGTCGCCGCTCGACCTGCAGCTGATGGCGTCGAAGGACGACCCGGCGCTGTTCGTGTACGACAATCACGCCTTCTTCCCGATCGACGAGCAGCTGTTGGGCAACGAAGGGCGTCACCACAACTTTCATTTCACGCTCCAAGCCAGCACGACCTTCGAGTACCGCGGCGGCGAGGTGTTCTCGTTCTCCGGTGATGACGACATGTGGGTCTTCATCAATCGTCACCTGGCGATCGATCTCGGCGGCCTGCACAGCAGCCTGTCCGCGAAGGTCGCGCTCGATGATTTCGCGGGTAGGGTAGGATTGATGCGGGGCGGTGTGTATCCGTTGCATTTTTTCTTTGCCGAGCGGCACACGACCGAGTCGAATTTCACACTGCGCACGTCGATCGCCGAGCCCGGCTCCTGCGACTGAGCCGAAGCGCCCCCGACAGGCTCTGCGGCTCGGGTAACCATCCGGATTGCGCCGCCCGCGTCGGGCCGGTATAGCCGCTTCGTGGACGAAACGCCGCGCCGAGAGATCGCGCTACCCCGTGAATTTTACGTGGTGCTGGGCGTCGCCGTTGGCGGCTACCTGCTGTACGCGCTGCGTTCGGTGCTGACGCCGTTGTTCCTGGCGTTCGCGATCGCCTACATGCTCGATCCGGTCATCGACCGCTTCGAAGCCTGGAAGATCCCGCGGCCGGCTGGGATTGCGATCGTGCTCTTGGGCTTGCTCGGCTCGATCGCGACGTTCGTCGCGTTGGTGCTGCCGGTGGTGGCGAGCGACGTGGCGACCGTCGCCAGCGAGCTGCCCGGTAAGATTTCGGCGTTGATCACCTCGGCGGATCCGTGGCTGACCGCGCACGGCATCAAGGTGCCGCACACCACGACCGAGTGGATGGAGCGACTGGGCGCGAACGCGAACGATAGCGTGTCGTCGATGCTGGCGCCGGCCGGCGGCATCTTGAGCGCCGTCGTGGCGGGCGGATTCTCGGTGGTCGGCTCGGTGGTGGCGGCGCTGATCGTGCCGGTGCTGTCGATCTATTTGCTGAACGACTTCGACCGCATCACGGCCGCGGTGCGCGGACACTTGCCACGGCGCTATCGCCGCGTGATCACCGAGTACGCGCGTGAAATCGACGGCGCGCTGAGCCATTTCTTGCGTGGGCAACTGACGGTGATGGCGATCATGGCGGTGCTCTACGGCAGCGCCTACGCGATTTTGGGCGTGCGGCTGGCGTTGCCGATCGGCCTGATTTCCGGCACCTTGAGCTTCATTCCGTACTTGGGGAGCGCGTTCGCATTGACCTCCGGCCTTTTGATGTCGCTGCTCGGCGGCTTCCATCCCGGGCAGCTGGTCGGGGTCGTGGTCGCCTACGCGATCGTCCAAACCTTGGAAGGTTTCGTGATCGCGCCGCGGGTGATGGGCAAGACCGTCGGCCTGCCGGAGATGTGGGTGTTGATCGCGCTGTTCGTGGGCGGCGAAATCTTCGGTTTTCTAGGCGTGCTGTTGGCGGTGCCGAGCGCCGCGGTGATCAAGATTTTCTTGGCGCGCGCCGTCGACATGTACCACGAGAGCGACCTTTACCTCGAGGGGCCGGCGTCGTTGCGCTCGATCCTGCCGGCCGATCCGTACCGGCCTTCGGCGGCGCCCAGCTCGCCCTCGACCCCGCCGCCCGTGGCGCGTTCGACGCCGAACTCTACCGCGACGCCACAGAGTGCCTTCAAAACGCCGCTGGCCGGCAGCGTGATGCCACCGAGGAAGTCGGAGCCGCCCAAGATTTGACGGCTGACGGCGTTGCCACGGCGGAGCTCCTCAGTTCGCGCTCAGTCGCTTGATGGCAGCGATCGCCCCCGCTGAGTTGTAACAGTTGGCCACGCTCCAGGTGATGGTGCGGCTGTCGTTGTCTGGCACGTAAGCGGCCGCGCCAACTAGCTTGTCCGGGTTTGACTGCAGCTGATTCCAGGTTTCTACCAGGCCCGAGGCGCTGCTCAACGTCGCCCCCGAAGCGCCGCGAGCGCTCATCACGCCGTACACCAACGAGCCAGTTTGACTGAACGTCACTGACACGCTGCGGCTGGCGGTACCGTTGCAGTTGGCGTCGCCGGGCGTGCCGCCAGTGGCGATTGGCCCAACTTGCATGGTGTTTTTCAGCTCCATCACGTCCAGGCCGGCGTGACCCCAAGTGAACGCCGGGCCAAACGAGGCGATCACTTGGTTCGTGCTCGGGCTATCGGGCAGAGCGCTATCGAGCAAGTAGTAGATGCCCGCGTAAGAGTGCTTGCCGACGTCTTCTTGTTTGACGGCAGGCAGCATCGGCGTGCCGGCGTAGGTGACGCTGACGTTCTCGGGATTCGTGTAGTTGTCGGTGCAAGCGATGCCCACGACAATCATGCGGTTGTTCAGTTTGCCGGTCTGGAGCACGTGGTCGAGCGTGATCTGCGCAACGATGTTGGCACCGCCATCCCAGCCCGCCACGTTGTTCGTGCCTTTGTTGACGACAACGATGTCGCGGTGATCCACGCAACCCGCAGGGTCGCAGAACCAGCCGGTGCTGCAGGCTTCGCCGCATTTGCTGCAGTTCTGAACGGTACCGAGCTGCGTACTGCAGCCGTCGGCGGGGGTCTTGCATTTGGCCCAACCCGCGTCGCAGGTGGAGTTGCAAGCGCTGGCGGAGCACGTCGTGGTCGACGCGTGAGCAGGATCGCAGTGGGTACCGCAAGCCCCGCAGTTGTTGATGTCGGTCGTGGTGTCGGTCTCGCAGCCGTCGGCCAAGCCGCCCACGCAGTCGCCGAAGCCCGCATTGCAGCTGGGCGTCGCGCACGCGCTGCCCACGCACGCCGAGCTCGCGTGGGGGTACTTGGCGGTGCAGTCGGTGCCGGTCGCGCCGCAGCCCCCGCAACTCTTGCTGTTGGTGGCGACGTTGACCTCACACCCGGTCTTGTAGTCCGTGTCGCAGTCGCGGAAGGTGGTGCCGCAGCTGCCGACGGCACAGGTGCCCGTTTCGCACTTGGCCGTGCCGTTGGCGGCCGTGCAGGGCTTGTTGCAACCGCCGCAATGACTGACGCTAACACTGGTGTCGGTTTCGCAGCCGGTTTGGAAGCCCTGCGGGGTGAGGCTGTCGCAGTCGGCGTATTTCGCGGCTTTGCAGCTGGTGATCACGCATTTGCTGTTCACGCAGGCGACATTGGCGTTGTTCGCGCTGCACACGTGACCGCAGTCGCCGCAGTTGTTCACGTCGTTAGTGAGGCTGATCTCACAACCGTCACCCTGGTCACCGTTGCAGTCACCCTTGCCAGCCGCGCACATCGTCTGACCGCACACATTGTCTTTGCAGTAGGCGCTGTAGCCGACGGCGGCGGCGCATTTCTTGGCGCAGACGCCGCAATCGTTGCTGTTGGTGTGGAGGTTGATTTCGCAGCCGTCATCGCGGCTGTCATCGCAATCAGCGAAGCCATCATTGCAGGTAATCTGGCACGCGCCGGCGGCGCAGCTAGGGCTGCCGTTCAGGCTCGGGCAGACCTTATTGCACGCTCCGCAGTTCAGCTTGTTCGTCTTGAGGTCGACCTCACAACCGTCGGCTGGATCGCCGTTACAGTCTTGAAAACCGGGCGCGCAACCGTCGGTCTTGATCCGACACTCGCCGGCGCTGCACTCCGCGGTCGCATTCGGCAGCTTGCAGGCGTTGCCGCAAAATCCGCAGTTCGTGAGATTGGTCCGGGTGTTGATCTCGCAGGCATTGCTATTCAGTTTGTCGCAGTTGGCGAACCCGTCCGGGCACTCCGGACCACAGGTTTTGTCGTTGCACTCGCTGCTGATGCAATCCTTGGCGACGATGCACGGCTGATCGACGGGACACGGGCTGCAGTCGCCGCCGCAGTCGAGCCCGGTCTCTTTGCCGTTGTTGACCTGATCGGTGCAGCTCGGCGCGGCGCATTGATTCTCGAAGCAAACGCCGCTCTCGCAGTCGGTCGGCGTCAAGCAGTTGAGGCCCGTGATGCACGCCTTGCAGCTGCCGCCGCCGCAGTCGACGTCGGTCTCGCGGCCATCCTGGGCCAGGTTCACGCAGCCGAGCCCGACGCAGACGCTCTCGTGACACAACGCGTCGGCCTCGCAGTCGGGCGCAGCCTTGCAGTGCTTGCCGAGGCTGCACGGGCCACAGGCGCCGCCACAATCGAAGTCGGTTTCGCCGGTGGCGCTGTCGATTTTCTTGTTGTGGCAGGGGTCGGAGGCGCTAGCGCCGTCGCCGCCGGTGGCCAGGGGCGCCACGAATTCGAACTCCGGCACGCTGCACGCTGCGACGGTCAAGGCAACGCACGACACGCCGACGCAGAGCGGCGCGAGCCACCGGGACCAGCGCGCTCGAGACTTCAAGGGCACGCTCGAAGGTATCATCGGTTTTTCGAAGCGTCGCGTTCAATCACGATCACATGCGTGGTCAAAGTAAACACTTTACTGATGCCTTTTCGACGCGCGACCGCGGGCTTAGCGTGCAAGGTAGTCGAAGGTGCGAAGTGTGCGTTCCCCGTGCGCGCGACTACCGTTCGGCAAAGGTAAAGAGCGATTACGATCTGCGAGGTGTTATGCTGCTGTCGTTGAATCCGCGCCGTTCGCTCTCGAGCCTTGCCTGCATTCTTGCGCTGCTGGGCACTCAAGATCCCGCCGCGGCGCAGGACGCCGCTGAGCTGAAGAAAGCCCGCGGGCAATTTCAGCAGGCCACCGAGTTGGAGCAGGCCAAGAACTGGACTGCGGCGCTGCAGGCGTTCCGCGAAGTGGGGCAGGTGAGGATGACCCCGCAGGTGCGCTTTCACATCGCGGTCTGCGAAGAGGGTTTGGGGCGTTTGGTCGCGGCGCTGGGCGGATACGAGCTTGCGCTGGCCGACGCCGACAAGGTGAACCCCGATTTCAAAGGCGAGGTCGAAGACAACGTGACCAAGCTGCGCGCGCGCATTCCGAAGCTGGTCATCCAACGCGGCGCCGGCGCGAACGCTGCGGCGATCGAGCTCGACGGCGTCGCCGTCGGCGACAGCTCGGTGGGTGTGGAGGTGCCGCTCGATCCGGGGCCGCACGCCGTCACGGCCAAAGCGCCGAACCATAAGCCGTTCGACGCTAACGTCACGCTCAAGGAAGAAGAGACCACCCGCCTCGACGTAAGCCTCGAACAGCTACCGCCCGACTTCGGGCCCAGCGGCGCTGCCGCGCCGCCGCCGGAAAGGCCCGCCAGCAAGGTCGTGCCGTTCGTCGTTGGCGGCGTCGGCATCGCGAGCTTGATCGGCTCGGGCGTCCTGTTTGGCTTGAGGCAGACGACGCTCTCGGAGCTCAAGGACGCTTGCGGCACCGGCGGCAAGCACTGTCCGGCGTCGAAGCAGTCGCGCTACGACGACTTGAAGTTTTACCACTACGGCGCGGAGGTTACGCTTGGCGTCGGCATGGCTGCGATCGGCACGGCGGGTGCGCTGTTGTTCTTTCAAAGGAAGAAGAACGAGCCAACGCCGGGCGAGGCCGCGCGCCTTCAACTGCTTCCGAGCTTGCCGCTGACGGCTGAATCACCGCTCGGTGCCAGCCTCCGCGGCGCGTTCTGAGTCCCTTAGCAGCGACTCAAAATCCGGGATCGTGTTTCCACGACGGCTTGGGTGCGGCTGCGGGCGGGGCAGACTTTACAGTCGCGGGCGGGGCTGCGCCAACTGGGCCCGACAGGCGAACCGGGCTCGATGTTTTGTGCGGACTGCCGCTCGGTACGCGCGGCTCCGATCCGGCACCGGACGTCGCTGCGGCCACCGGCTCGATCGGAAGCGCGTTCAAGTCCATCGCCGGCGCGGGCGCGGCCACCGGCACGTCGACGTGATCGACGGCCGAAGGATCCGGCTTGGCGCCGGCAACCGGTTCGGTCGGTTTGGCGTTACTCATGAACAACGCGATCGCTAGCGCGCCGATCACGCACAGGCCGCCAATCACCGCCAGCGTGACGAAGCGCTTGCCGTCGCTGCCAACGAACGCCGCGTCGATGTCGAGCATCGACGGCTTCGGTGGCGCCAGGCTCGCGGCGACCCCGACCGTCGACAGCGCGCTGACGCCAGATTGCCCGCTCAGCGTGGACTCGGCGAACTTGGCGCCAGTCTTGGACGACAGCTGGTGCTTGTCGGCGCGCTCGAGCGCGTCGGCCAAGATGCTCTGCGATCGCTTCCTGTGCTCTTCGAATAGATTGAGCACGAACGCGCCGACTTCTTCGTCGGAGCCGCGTGACGTGGGCGGCAAGGCTTTGTCGAGCGCTTTCAACAGTTCGCTGGCGCTGGCATAGCGCTGATCGCGATCCTTCTCGAGCGCCTTGAGCAGCACGTCTTGCAGCGCTTGTGGGTAGTCGGGCACGAATTTGCGCGGTGGGATCACCGGCTCAGGCGCCGTGATCGCGAACAGCGTTGCGCCCTCCGACTCTTTGCGAAACGGGTGTTTGCCAGTGGTGAGCGCGTACAACACGATGCCCATCGCGAACACGTCGGCGCGCCGATCGATCGGCTCGCCGCGCACCTGCTCGGGCGCCATGTAGCTGACTTTGCCTTTGAGTTGACCGGCTTGAGTCGCGCCGTCGCCGAGCGCGGTGGCTTTGGCGACGCCGAAGTCGACGACCTTGGCGACGCCGTCGAACGTCACCAAAATATTTTGCGGCGAAATATCGCGATGGACGAGGCCGAGCAGCTTGCCTTTGCCGTCGGTCAGCTCGTGGGCTGCGTGCAGGCCAGCGGAAGCTTGCATCACGATCCGCGTCGCGACCGTGGTCGGCACGCCGCCGTGTTGCTTGGCGGTCTTCATCAGCTGATTGAGCGGCACGCCGTCGATCCACTCCATTGCCAGGAACAGCACGCCGTCCTGCTCGCCCAAGTCGAGGATCTCGACCGCGTTGGGGTGGCGGACTTTCGAAGCCAACGAGGCCTCGTCTAGGAACATCTTCTCGAACTGATCATCCTCGGTCAGCTTCGGCAGCATCGTCTTAACGGCGACGATCTTCTGAAAGCCACGCGTGCCTTTCAGACGCGCGGCCCACACCATCGCCATGCCGCCCGCTGCGATCGGCATCAGCAGCTCATAGCGACCGAGCACGTGACCGGGACCGATCTCGTACTGGTTGATGGCCGGCGGGGCTAGAGAGGCCTGTTTCACGCTTGCGTCGAATGTTACAGCGTAGGCCTGACAGCTCAAAGCTCACGCACTCAAAGCCGCACCACTTTTGAGCCGATCCGCCAGCATCAACCGGTTGGTAACAACTGCTTCTGCAGCGCTACCAGCCACACCTACACTGTCTCCACAGGCAGCCGCCGCCGGGAACTGGCAAGGAGAACGAAACAACAGGAAGGCGGCTTACTCGTGAACGGTGACCTTGACCATTTGGATCGGGGTGGCCGGGCGATCGCCCGAGCCGGTCTTGCTGGTTTCGATTTTCTTCACCACGTCCATACCCTTGGTGACCTTGGCGAACACCGGGTGCTTGGAGGCGCCGGGCGTGAACCAATCGAGGTAATGATTGTGCACGGTGTTGATGAAGAACTGGCAGCTGCCGCTGTCGGGGCGGCCGGTGTTGGCCATCGATAGCGTGCCCGGCTCGTTCGAGATCTTCGCGTCCGCCGGGTGCTCGTCTTTGATCGTGCCGTCGGGGCCGTTGCCGGTGCCGGCGCGCGAGCTGCTTGCATCACGGCTGTGCGGGCAACCGAACTGAATCATGAAGCTCCCAATGACGCGGTGAAAGTGCAGGCCGTCGTAAAAGCCTGCCTTGGCGAGCTTGATGAAGTTGCCAGCCGTTAGCGGCATCTTGTCCGTGAAGAGCTCGATCTCCACGTCGCCTAGGGAAGTGCTCAGCGTCGCAGTCGGATTTGCCATGGGGCCCGGCAGGCTAGAAGGCCTGGGCCGAGCTGGTCAAGCCGATCGTCCGCTGCCATCAAGCGACCCTAATTACATGCGTTTAGGAACATGCCCGCCGACAGCAGCATGTACACGGCCCGCAGCGACTCTTCGAAGTAGACGCCGTCCGAGATCGCGCGGAAAGCGCTGCCGTACACGTCGGCCTTGGCTTGGCTCTGGGACATGGCCGCCAGCGCGAAGGCGCCCGTGAAGGTTGAGTTGTGGTTCGTGCCTTCCTTGGTTCCGCCCAGCTGGTACTTGTCGCCGATCGCAGTGATGCCGCCGGCGGGGCCATCGACCCAAGTGACCAGCTTGCCCAGCCAATCCTTGGCGGCGGGCGCGCCGTTCCAGACGTAGTCGGTCGCGACGCGCCAGGGTGTGCGAGCGGCGTCGTAGCCGTAGCGGTCGCCGTCGGGCTTGCCACCGCAGCCGGCGGCGCCCGACATGTTCGACCAATTCGGCACCAAGCCAGTCGAGCCGTTGGCGGTGCGCGACAGCTGCGTGTAGCTGTCGTTGGCGAGCTTGTTCCAGAACGCCGCCTGGTCAGTCTTCTTCTTGGCGAACGCGCGGTAATAGGCCGGCGCGGCGTACGACACGTTTTGGCAGCTATCGAGGCCCGTATGCGCAGGCTTGATGAAGTTCTCGCCACCCTCGATCGTCTCGTTCGACTTGATCGCAGCGATCAGCGTCTGCGCTGCCGCGAGGTAGTTGCCGCCCCACTTGCAGCTCGCTTGAATCAACGCCATCGCCGCGTCGAGATCGGCGTCGGAGGCGGAGTTGCCGTCGACCGTGTTGCTGCCGCAGCCGCTGGCCTTCCAGCCCATCACGCCGCCGCTCGAGTGATCCTGATAGTAGCCCCAAAGGCCGTCGAACTCCGTGCGCTCACCGTGGCCGACCGTGAGTAGCATGCCGTATCCGATGCCTTCGGAGACCGTTTCGTCACCGTTCGAAGCGACGCGATAACGCGTGGCGCTGCACATCTTCAGGTACTTGCTCTTCCACGTGGTGTAGGCGGTCTTGGCGTGGCTCGGCAGCACCGTGGCAGGGAAGAAGCCGGTGCCCTTGCCGGGATTGGTCTCGCTGCTGCCGCCGCCTTCAGCCGGGCCATTCGTACCGCCCGCACCGGTCGCGCCGCCGCCGCTCGTGGCGCCGCCGCCGCTCGTGGCGCCCGCGGTGCCGGTCGAGGTCGAACCTGCGGTGCTGCCCGCGCCCGCGGTGCCGGTCGAGGTCGAACCTGCGGTGCTGCTCGCGCCCGCGGTGCCGGTCGACGACGTGCCGCCGCTGCCGGGGCCGGTCGGGCCGCTGCCGGCCTGGCCGTTGTTGTTGGCGCCCCCACTGAAACCCGTTCCAGAGTCGTCACGCGTCGTGCCTGGTTGCGCCGTGCCATCGACCATGCACGCACAGACGACGAGCGAACCTGCACCAGCCAACAGCCAAACCTTGCGCATCGAGTCTGCCTCCAAAGCGACGGGCGCGGCACGGCGCGTTCGCGATAGGGCAGCGTAGCATCAACATCCGGAACCGGTACCAGGTCGGCGCAGTTTTAGTGGTCGACGCCGAGCCAGCTCAAGGTTCGGGCAAGCATCTTTTCCCAGTAGTCCCAGTTGTGGAGCCCTGGTCCCTCTTCATAGAGGTAGTCGAAACCGAGCGGCTGCACGTGATCGCGCAACGCACGGTTCTGAGCGAGCAGGAAATCTTCAGTGCCGCAGCATTGGTAGAGTCGTGGCCGCGGGCGTCCAGACTCCGCCAGCGTCGTCGCGAGCTGAAACAAATCATGCTCGGAGCCGCGCGCAGGCCCGGTGCCGCCGAAGATCAGCTCGTAGTCGAGCGCGCGCGCCTCGCGGAATTGCGAGACGTCGGCCACGCCCGACAGGCTCGCCGCCGCCGCGAACGTTTCGGGCAAGCGCAGCGCGAGCTTGAACGCGCCGTGCCCGCCCATCGACAAGCCCGCCACGAAATTGTCCTCGCGCGCGACTGACAATGGGAAAAACCCGCGCGCCTTTTCGAGCAGCTCGCGACTCACGAAGTCCCAGTAGCGGTAGCCGCGCACCATGTTGGTGTAGAAGCTGCGATGCACGTTCGGCATCACCACCGCCAACCCGAGCGCTGCCGCGTAGCGCTCCACGCAGGTCGAACGCGTCCAGGTTGTTTCGTCGTCGGACATGCCGTGCAGCAGAAATAGTGTCGGATGTCCCCGGAAAGCTGGCTGCCCGGCGCGGCTCACGCCGCTGTCACCGATGCGCCGCTCGGTCGTTTCGGGCAAGATCACCCGCATCGAGCTGCACATTCCAAGGGTTTCGGAGAAGAACTTGCAATCGATCAGGGCCATGGGCAAGGTTCCGCCGCTCTACAGGAGCCGCGATGAAGGACTTTCTCAAGACTAGCGATTTGAGTCGAGCGGATTTGAAGTACTTGCTGGCGCGAGCCTCCAAGTTCAAGGCTAAGCCGCACGCTCGTCGCACCGCGTTGGTTGGCGAAACCGTCTGCCTCTATTTCAATAAACCCTCCACGCGCACGCGGATTTCGTTCGAAACCGCCGTGGCGCGCTTGGGTGGTACGCCAGTGACGCTCGGCCCGAGCGATGTCCAGCTCGGCCGCGGCGAAACGATTGAGGATACCGCGCGCGTCGCCAGTCGCTTCTCGCGCGCGTTCGTGATTCGGACGTTCAAGGACGAAGACGTCCAGCGTCTGGCGGCGGCGGCGACGATTCCGGTGATCAACGCGCTGACCGACGGCCACCACCCGTGTCAGAGCGTGGCCGATTTGCTGACGTTGGCCGAGCACCGCGGCCCGCTCGATCGCTGCAAGGTGGCGTATGTGGGGGACGGTAACAACGTCGCCGTCAGCTTGATGCAGGCCGCTGCGCTGGCCGGAACCGACTTTGCGATCGCAGCGCCGCCCGGCTACCAAATCCCCGAAGAGCTGGTGGATGAAGCGCGCGCCGTTGCCAAAAAATCCGGTTCGGAAGTGCTGCAAACCGTCGACCCCGACGAAGCGGTTCGCGACGCCGACGCTCTGTATGCCGACGTCTGGTTATCGATGGGAGACTCGGACGACACCAAGGCGGCGCGTCACGCCGCACTCGGCCCGTACCAGATCAACCAGGCCTTGCTCGACCGTGCCAAGTCGGATGCGATTTTTCTACACTGTTTGCCGGCGCACCGCGGCGAGGAAGTGTCGGCTGAGGTCGCTGACGGACCGCGCTCGGTGATCTTCGATCAGGCGGAAAATCGGCTGCACACCGCGGTCGCAATCCTGTACTCGCTGATCGAGGGCAAGCTAGAAGGCGGTCGCCGGGGTTGAGGTAGCGGCCAGGGTTGGGTAAGACACGCTCGCCTTGGCGCGCCGCTTCCCCGCCGTTCTTTTCGCGATTTCGCTCGCGCCCGCGTGCAAGCACCCGGGGACCGGCGATGCACCGACGACGTCGAGCTCGGCGAACGCCCAGGTCGCGCCGGCCCATGCGGTCGATCACGGCGAGCTCGACACCCAAGCGCCGAAAGACTCGCCGCAAGTCGGCGCCCTGGTGATCGCCGCCACCGTGTACAAGCTGCCCGACACCGGCTCGCGCAAGCTCGGGTACCTGCGGCTCGGCGGTACGGTCGCGCGCGACGCCGAGCCGGTGCCGGGCAAAGGCTGTAAAGGCAAATGGTACCGCGTGTACCCGATGGGCTACGTCTGCACCGACGAAGCCAGCATTGACATGACCGCGCCGCTGCTCCGCGCCGCCTCGCGTCGGCCTGATTTGAGCAAGCCGATGCCATACAAGTACGGCTTCGTTCGCGCCACTTCGCCGCAGTACCTGCGCGCGCCGTCACGCAGTGAACAGCAGAAGAGCGAGTTCAAGCTGGACGAGCACCTAGATTGGTTTCAACAAAACCGCGCCGAGGTCCAAAAGGTCGTGCTCGGCGCCAACGACATCCCACTCGATCGGAACGGCGCGGCGCTGCCTGGTGGCACACCGCCCGCCGGCCTTCGGCTCTCGACCGAGCTCAGTGAAAATGAGCTGTTCGGCGGCCAAACCCCGAATGATCCCGTGCCGTGGTGGCTGGAAGGCGGGCGCAAGATCCCGAACGTGTCCGGTTACGACGTGCCGGCGTACGCGGTCTTCGCCGATCGCGTGCGGCGCAAGACGGGGCTGTCGCTGGTCGGCGCGTTCAACTTCGACAGCGACGGCTTGTCGCGGCGCTTCGCGGTCACGGTCGACATGCGGCTGATCCCGACGACCAAGCTCAAACCCGATTCGGGCTCACCGTTTCATGGCGTTCCGCTCAGCGACAAGCTCACGTTGCCGCTCGGTTGGGTCAACACCCAAGATGCGCGCACCTACAAGCTAATCAAAGGCAAGGACGAGTCGCGTCCGGACGAAGCACTGCCGTTTCGAGTCGTGGTGCCGCTATCAGGCAAAGCGCGGATCAAAGCCGGCGAGCGCTACTACCAAACCTTGAAAGACAAGACGGTCTGGATCCGCGCGCGTGATCTGGCCGTTGCGGAGGCACCAAGCGTGCTCCCCGCGCCCGCCGAAAGGGGCGAAAAATGGGTCGATATCTCAATCGCGCAACAAGCGCTCGTGCTCTACGAAGGCAAGAAGCCGGTGTACGCCACGCTGGTGTCGACCGGGCGCGACAAGCTCGGCGACCCGAAGACGACGCTGTCGACGCCGCGCGGCTCCTTTCGCCTGACCAGCAAGCACGTCGCTGCAGCCATGGATTCGGAAGAGAACTCGAGCGTCTCCGGCGGCACCCGGGCGCACTCCGCGTCGAGCGCCGGCTCCAGCGCCGCCACGATCGAACGCCTCAAAGCCGCCGACGCCAAGGGCGAGCGATTCTCCGAAGACGACGCCCGCCGCCTGGCAAACGTGAAGAAGGGGCGCGACCCCGAATACGGCATCACGCTGCGCCGCGGCGCCTCCGACTTCGAACTGCGCGACGTGCCGTGGATCCAATACTTCGCGGCCGGCTACGCGCTCCACGGAGCCTACTGGCACGACGTCTTCGGCACCGCGCGCAGTCACGGCTGCGTGAACCTGGCGCCGATCGACGCGCGGTACGTGTTCCTATGGACCGATCCGCCGGTCCCCGCCGGCTGGCATGGCATCAATGTAGGCAGCGATATGGGCGAGGGCACCGCCGTGGAAATCCGCGAATAAGTGCGCCTTCCGCTGCGGAATGCTTAAGTTGCGGAGGTGCTCGCTGTCCCGAAGTCGTCGTCTCGGTCTCCTGGCGCTGCTGCGTCCGACCGGAGCGGGCCGCCGAAGGGGCTAGGCAGGGGCCATATCGTGGTCGGCGTGCTGCTCGTCGCCGGCCTGGGGCTGATCGTTTCCGGCGCGGCGTCATCAGGTGGCGATCGCGGCAAGCCAGTGGTCTCGGCGTCCGCACGGCCGCTCGTGCCTCCGCCTGAGCTGGTGGCCCCGCAAGCGCTGGCACCTCCAGCCTGCCCGGTCGACATGCTGCTGGTCGAGGGCAACTACTGCACCGACGTGCGCCAAGACTGCAATCGCTGGCTCGACGAGGAGTCGCTGCCGTTCGCGCGCTGCGCCGAGTATTCGCACCACTCGCGCTGCATCGGCAAGCGCGTGCCGATGCGCTTCTGCATCGACCGGCGTGAGTACACCCCGCCCGGCGAGAAGCTGCCGCAGAACGAAGCCAGCTTCGACATCGCCTCGAAGACCTGCAAGGGCTTAGGTAAGCGGATCTGCACCGACGGCGAGTGGAACTTCGCCTGCGAAGGCGAAGACATGTTGCCGTACCCGTACGGCTACGAGCGCCGGTCGGTTTGCAATCAGGACCGCACGGATCTGTTCGAGAAGAACCCGCACATGCAAGTGCTCGCGGATCACCGTGAACCGGCTGATGGGCGGCCTGAGTGCATCAGCCCGTTCGGCGTCGAGAACATGACCGGTAACATGGACGAACCGACGGCGCGCGAAGGCTTCGAGAACAACGCGCCGTTTCGGAACGCGCTCAAAGGTGGCTGGTGGATGCCGGCGCGTAATCGATGTCGGCCGGCCACGACGGCGCATGACGACTACTTCAAGGATCTGCAGATTGGTGTGCGGTGTTGTGACGGCGCGGGGCCGTGACGGCAGGGCGCCGTCAGCCGTCGGTTTTCAGCGGTCAGGTTGGTCCGTCTCGAACTGAGGCCTGACCGTTGAGCCGCGATTCTCAAGCGAGAAATTACTGTAAATCTGCTTGCTTAATGTCCTGCAATTATTATGAATATGCGCCTTATCCCCTAGCGCGAGTCGGCTAGCCGGTGTGGATTTGGGTTGACGGGGCGGCGGGTTTTCTGAAGAGTCCGGGCTTGCCGTTTGCCGATCGAATTGGGGCCGCGTTGCGGCAAGCGAGCCTCGCGCGGGGCTGTCTGCTCCTGGCGGGTGGCTTCACGCTGCTGAGCAGTTGTCAGCGTGGTGAGAGCGCGCCGCAGACGAGCGAGGAGCCGAGCGTTGCCGTGGCGCCGCGCGCGCAGCATGACGGCGACGTCGCGTTAGCGTCGTTGAGCACGCGAGCGCCGGAGGCCGTAGCCGAGTCGGCGTGTGGCGAGAACATGGTGCTGGTCGAGGGCGACTACTGCCCGAAGGTCCAGCTCAACTGTAAGAAGTACATGGACCCCAAGGGTCGGTACGAACACTTCCGCTGCGCCGAGTACGGCCCGAGCGAATGCTTATCGAAGGAGCGCCGGCACGTGCGCTTCTGTATCGACCGCACCGAGTTCGCCGAGCCGGGAGAAACACTGCCGGCCAATCACAAGAGCTTCACCCACGGCGAGAAGGCGTGCGCGGCCGAGGGCAAGCGCATGTGCCGCGAGAGCGAATGGAATTTTGCCTGCGAGGGTGAAGAGATGCGTCCGTACCCATACGGGTTCGCGCGCGACGCCAGCGCCTGCAATGCCGATCGCCTCGACGTGGTCAGCCCCGAGGGCAAGCTGCGCGACTTGCGCGCGCCGGGTGGCTCGTTCGCGCGCTGCAAGAGCCCGTTCGGCGTCATGGACATGGCCGGCAACTTGGAAGAGTTCGTCGCCATGGACGTGAAGGGTCCGCCGGTCCCGGCCATGAAGGGCGCTTACTGGCAGCCCAGTCGTAACTTCTGTCGCGCGGCCCAAACCGCGCACGACCGCTACTATAACGGGACCGAAACCGGTTTCCGTTGCTGCAGCGACGCGCCTGCCGCTCAGTAAAACGCGAAAGTTGACTAGTCGGAACCGCAATACGTAACTACGTTACGTAAATGCGCGCCATCCCCAAGTCTCTGCGGATGACGAACCAGGCTCGTTTGGTCGAGCAGCTCCTGCGCCGCGGCATCGCTACCCGCGCCGAGCTGGCCAAGGCGGGCGGCATGAGTCAGCCAACCGCCGGAAAGATCATCGACGAGCTTTCGTCGGCGGGCGTGGTCGAGGAGCTGACGGGCGTGAACGAGGTGACGCGCGGCCGGCCTTCGGTGGGGCGGCCCGGCAAGCAGCTGCGCTTGTCGCAGAGCCCGGCTCGGCTGGTGATCGCCGAGCTGGGCGTGGAGCGTACGCGGTTGTCGGCGGTGCCGGCCGCGCTGCCCGAGGACGAGCGCTGGGACGTCGAGTTCAAAACACCGGGGAGTGAAGCGACGTGGCGGCAGCGGCTGCGCCAACACGCTGCGGCGCTGTCGATTCGGCGGCCGTGGGGCGTGATGGTGAGCGTGCCGGGTTTGGTCGACGAAACCAACGGCAAGATCCTGCTCTGCCCGAATTTACATTGGTGCGAGCGCGCCGACCTGGTCGGAGCGTTCAACGAGGTATTTCGCGCCCCCGTGCGGCTGATTCAAGAGAGCCGCGCGCTAGCTTTGGCTGAAGTCGGAACCCGCTCCAGCGCGAGCGATTTCCTGCTCGTCGATTTTGGCGACGGCGTCGGCGGCTCGATCGTGATGGGACAGCGGCCGTACGAAGGCAGCGTGCCAGCAACCGGCGAGATTGGGCACACGCCGATCTCGGGCAACCTGCGACAGTGTGGCTGCGGCAACCGCGGCTGTTTGGAGACGTTGATCGCCGAGCCGTGGCTGGTGCGGAGCTTGGCCGAGGTGACGGGCGATCCGGACGTGACGTTTGCGCACGTCTGCCGGGCTGCGCTCGGCCCCGAGCTGCCGCAGTTCTTAATGTATGCGCTCGACGCAGCCGCCGGCTGTATCGCCGGGATCTTGAACGTGTGCGGTTTGAAGCGGGTCGTGTTGTCCGGCATCGTGCGCGATTTGGGGCCGCGCGCGACCGACCACCTGACGGCGGCGATCCGACGCTCGTCCATGTGGAGCCGTTTCGATACCGTCGAAGTCGAGCTCGTGCAGCGACGGCGCGCTCGCGGGCTGACGATCGCCGGGATTCAGCGCGTGATCATGCCGACCGACTGGGGCGAGCGGCAGTTGGGAGTTAGGAGTTAGCAGTTGCGGGGACGCGGGACGCGGGGACGCGGGGACGCGGGGTTGTGTCGCGGGATTGGCGGCGCCAAGCTTACGGGTAATGCCCAAAGCCAAGATTGCGCTGCTCGGAGCTTCGGGGTTTGCGGGGGCGGAGCTGCTCAGAAGGTTGCTCAGGCATCCAGCCGCCGAGGTGATTCGCGTCGTGGCGAAGGACCACTTGGGCGAGAACGTGGCGGCGGCGCATCCAAACCTGGAAGGTGCGAGCGACCTGGTGTTTCAGGATCTGCCGGCTGTCGACGCGATCGCGGGCGCGGACGTGGTGATGATGGGGTTACCGGTGGCGGCCAGCTTGGAGGTCGTGGCGGCGGCGGAAGTCACCGGGGCGCGCATCATCGACATGTCGGGTGCGTTCCGGGTGCCGGACGCGGTTGCTTTTCAGCGTTACTACGGCAGCGTGCACCCGCGGCCCGAGCTGCTCGAACGCTTCGTGTACGGCTTGCCCGAGCTGAATCGCGAGAAGATCCGCGGGGCGCGCTGGGTGACGTCGCCGGGCTGCTTCGCGACGACGATCGAGCTCGGGCTCTTGCCGTTGGCGGAGGCGGGTCTGCTGAACGGTTCGGTCGATGTCGTTGGCATCACGGGTTCGAGCGGCGCGGGTGCGGTCGCGAGCGCTACGACGCACCACCCGGTGCGCGCCAACAACTTGCGGACCTACAAACCTCTCGAACATCCGCACACCGGCGAAATCATCGCCGCACTCACGACGGCGGGTGGGCGTCTGACGGGGCTGCACTTCGTGCCGATCTCGGCGCCGCTGGCGCGCGGCATTTTCGCGACCTCGTTCGTGCATGTGGCGGCTAGCGTCCCCGAATCCGAGCTGCGTGAGCTGTACCGGCGGCGCTACGCCGCGGAGCGGTTCGTGCGGCTACCGGCGCGACGTTTGCCGGAGGTTGTGGCAGTGAGTGGCTCGCCGTTTGCGGAGGTTGGCTTTGCGCTCGGCCCGATCGACGGCGACACGCGCTTGGTCACGGTGTTTTCGGCGCTCGATAACCTGATCAAAGGCGGCGCCGGGCAGGCCGTGCAAAACCTAAATTTGATGCTCGGCGTGGACGAAGCGACCACGCTCGACGACTTCGGGCCTTTCCCGTAACCGCTACGGCGCGAGCGCCAGCACCTTGCCGTCGTTCGGCAGCTTGAGCTCGCGGGTCACGAGCGCGGCGCTGTCGCTGTTGGGCAGCAGCGCGTCGACACGGATCCCGAGCGGTCGCGACGGCGAAAGCTCGCTCGGGCCGCCGATGCTGAGCCGATCGACCAGCTTTCGCAGATCGGTGGCGGTGGTGCGGAACAGATACAAGCCGAGGCTCGGCGCCGAGATGTCCGGCTCGTGGAGCGACTTGTCGGCGCCGTCACCGGCCAGCCGCACTTTGAGCTCGGGCGCTCCTGCTTCGGCCTGCACGAGAACGACGGTGCTGGTTTCGGCTTGCGAGAGATCGAGCGCGAGGCGGCGGAGGCGCGTGGCTTCCTCATCCGACGGCTTGTGTGCGGTGCTGAACAACGCGGCTTGTGCCAAAATGCGGCCCAATTGTCGCGACAGCTCGCCGAAATCGCCGTTGCCGCCGCGGCCTCCGGTGCGCGCAACGCGCATCAGCAAACGCTCGGCGATGTCGAGGCGGCCCGCGCCGGCGTGCGCGAGGGCCGAGCGTAGGGTCGCACGGGCGTCGCCCGGCACCAGCTCTTCCAGCGTGGCGTAAGCTTCGGTGGCGTCGTCGAACCAACCCTCGGCGCGCAGTCGATCGCCGAGCAAGCCGCGCACCCAGGGATCCTTCGGCGCACGCTCGGACAGTTCACCGAAGGTGCGATGCGCCTCCACGTCGGCGCCCACACGGTGCAGCGACGAGGCGGCATCGGCCAGAAGCCACGCGTCGGCGAACGGATCGCTGCGCAATTGGCGCGCAAACTCTACGACTTCGGCCGGGCGATTCAACGCTTCGAGCAGCGCCAGCAGGCGCCGGCGCAGCCGCGAATCGTGCGGCGCCAGCTCCAAGAAGCGGCGCACGACCGCCAGGCGATCTTGGTCGTTGGCGGCGGCTTTGTAGCGCTCTTCAAACAGTGTGCCGGGGTAGCGTTCGCTGCCAAGCAAGGCACGGCGCACGTTGGCCAGCTCCTCCGGGCTCTTCACGCGGCGCACGGCCTCGCGTCGGAGCAGTGCGGCGGCGTCGGGCTCACCCAATAGCGCTAGGCGTGAAGCCAGATCGACGCGCGCGACGCCGTCAGCCTGGTAAACGAGCATCAACTCGAGCAAGGCGCGGCGATCGGTCCAGGTGCCGAGCTCGCATTGGCGCTTGGCTTGCGCGTAGACGCTGGACGGCTCGTTTTGGGTGAGGCGCGTCCACCAGGCGCCGCGCCGCAGCGGCATCGGCAAGCGTGAAACGTCGGAGCAATGCCGTGCGCCCAGCGATTGCGGGGCGGGGGGCAGCTGAATCAGGCGCTCGACATTCACGCGACCAGTGCCGCCGCTCGGAAAACGCAAGCCTTCGATCACCAGCTTCACGCAGCGATTCAGCGCTTCGTCGTCGGCTGCAGGAGTCGCGCCCTTGACGACCACGTCGTGGGGCAGGCCGTCACCATCGATCGAGAACGCGACGTCGAGCGCGCCGGCCAGCTCGGGTCGCAACGCCGCCCGTGAGTCACGGCAGGCACGCACCGAAGCTGCGGCGCCGTCGAGCAACCGACCCGCCGCCTGCTCGAGCGCTTCGCCCATCGACTCGGCGCTGGCGCTCTCTTCGTCGAAGGCCGTCAACGTGCCGGTCAGGTCGCCTGCCGTCGACAGCACCGGACCGACCAGGCTCGCGCCATCCGAGGCCAGATCGAGGACGCGCGTTTCGAAGGCGCGCGCCACGTATTCCCCGCTGCCGCCGATGCGGAGCGCCGTCCAGGGCGTGACCAGCCCGGCTTTCATGGCAACGTCGGTGGCGGCCTCCCGGCCTTTGCCGGTGAGAACGATCTCTTCGACGCGCTCGGTTGCCCAACGACGGCGGATCTCCTCGGGATCATCGGTGCGCAGGACGTCGACGGCATGTTTTTCTTCGTGTGCACCCTTCGCGTCGCGGTAGCGAATCGTCACGAATTTCGGCGGTTCGCCGCGGATCCGCCCGACCGCCGTCAACGTCTCGCCGGCCGCGATTGCGCGCGGAGTGCGCGGATAGACCTGGTCGACTTCAGCGCCCAGATCCACTTCGACCGAGGCCAGAGCCGGCCGCAGCGCGTCCGACATCAGGTCGACGGCCACGCGCGCTGCGTCTTCGCTGTCGGCGATTTCGTAGAGTGGTCCGGAGCCGCGCGTCAGCGCCGACAGCACGCGCCGGTTGGCGAGCGGTCCGACCGCGATCGCACCGAGGCGAGGCGCACCTGCGTCGCGGCGCGACAAGCGTGCTGCAATCGCCTCGGGATTCGAGTCGCCGAGCGTCGCCCAACCGTCGCCGATGTAGACGACCATGCCAGCAGGTGCGTCGGCGGGCAGCAGATCAGCCGCGGCCTCGAGCGCGCGCCCCAGATCGGTGGCGCCGCCGGGCGAGAGCTTGCCGAGCGCGGCCGAAATCTGGCGACGCCGAGCAGCGTCGACCGGACCAAGCTGTTCGGGGCCGACCGGGCGCGAGCTTTGATCGGCCGACAACACGACCGCACGATCGCGCGCGCCGAGGCCAGCCAGTAACGCTTCGACCGACGCGCGCTCGGCGTCGAGTAACGCCGGCTCGATGCTGCCGGAGGTGTCGATCACGATCGCCAGCGTCACGCCGTCGTTGGCGTCGGCCGCCGGCAGCTCGGCGCGCAGCATCACCGCGGAGCCGGCCTCCGGATCTTCCCAATTCGGTTGCGCTACATACAAACGCGCGCGATTTTGGCTACGGTGCGTTTCGACATCGACGACCAGATCTGCGGCGGGGCGAAAGTCGGAGCGGTGCACGGTTACGACGCCGTTCTCGCTGGTTGCGCCGTAGCCAGCCGCCACGGCCGTCGGCGCCGACGCGCTGGCGTCGATACGCGCCACGAAGTCGCCGATCAGCGGCGCTTCGCCGTCGCCGACCAACGGGTAGCGGTATTGGACGAGCTCACCCTCGCCCTGTTTGCGCGGTGACAGCCACTCCACGTACTGCACCTGGACCTTGAGCTCTTCGCCCGACGCGATGCTGGGCAAGGTGCCGCGCAGCCAGCCGTCGCCGGCCCACTCGAGCACGCCACCGGCCGAAGCTAGCTCTTGGCGCGAGCGCGCGGCGAGTGCGATCTGCGCCGTTTGGCGCGAACCGCCGCGCTCGACCGTGAACCCGGAGACGAGCGCGCCCGGCGGCAGCGCGAGCCGAAAGTCACCGCTGACGTTGCTGCTGCCGGCATTGAAGAACACGGTCTCGCAGCTGGTGTGGGCGACCTCGCGGTCGATGCGTGCGTTCACGCTGTGCGAACGGATCGTGAGCGGGGAGCCGGCGCTGCCAGCCGGCTCGCTGCCGCCCTCAACGCTGCCCCACAGCTCACCGATCGAACGGCGCGGGGCGCCGCGAGCCGCCCACGGCCGCGCCAAGCCGTGCGTCCAGTCGTCGTAGGCCCGCTCGGGTGCGACTTTCACCGCTCCTGAAACGAGCCGCGCGGTCTCGCCGGCATTGACGTGCGCTTCTTTGCCGTCCGCACCGCGCACCGTGAGCTCGCTATCGGCCGAAAACACGCTCGTCCGCTGGCCGCGCCGCTCGATACCTGCGCTGCCGCCGCTCGACAGCACGGTCATGCCGACCAGGTCGATGACCGGATGGGCGCCGCTCGGAGTGGTCAAGTGCACGCGGCCCTGCTCGAGCCGAAAACCCTTGGCGGTGACGACCAAAGTCGTGTTGCGATCGAGCACGGCGCCGGTGCCGTCGTCGAGGCGCAGCCGGGCGCGGCCGTCTGCGTCAGTGACGAGCTTGTCGTCGAGCGTCATGCGGCGCAGCCACTGCACGCGTTGGCCGCCGACCGTTACCCCGGCGTGCACCGGCTTCAGATCCGCCAGCGTGGCGGTCAGGGCGCTGGCGGATGTTTGGTGAAACGCGCGACCCATCAGCACGAAGCCCGCGGCGATCGCGAACAACAGACCCACGATCGGCAGTGGTCCGGCGGCCCGCCAGGCGCGCTCGAAGCGTTGCTCAGCCACCGCGCACCTCCTTCAACGCAAAGCGTTGAGTAGGCGGTGCTCCGCGTTCGAATTTGATGCGTTTTCTCACGATTTTCTCAGGCTTGCCCAGCTCGTCGAAGACGACGGTCAGCTCCGCGGTAGCGCCCAGCCGCGCAGCGTGCGCGACGTCAGCCGGCTCGAGCCGCACCTCGACGAAGCTGTCCGGGCGCTCGGGCACGATGGCTTGAGCCACGCCGAGCGTGATGTCGCCGTCGGGCGCCGGCATCGGCGTGCCGAGCGCGTTGGTCCACAAGCTTGGATGCAGCTCGGGATGGGACCAGGTCAGGCTGACGCGCACGCCGACCGGCTTGTCTGGATCGAGACGACTGCCCGAGAGCACGCGCGCGGCGCGCGCCGACAGCGCTTCGAGCTCTTCGGCGTGCTTGCCGTCCGCGGCGGCCAAACGCGCCCAGGCGAGGTGAGTCGCGGCCAGTGCGCGGGCGGTGACGGCGGCCCCAGACCGGCCGTCGGGTGCGCCGCTGGCGCCGCCTTTTTCAGACCATTTCAGCGCCTCTTCGAGCAAGCCTTGGCCTTCGGCCGCGCTCGCCTGGAGCAGCAGCACCTTCGAGTCATCGGGCGTGAGCCGCGCCAGCGTTTCGTACTGGCGGGCGGCGTCACCGAAGAAGCCATGCGCCAGCAACAGATCGCCCAAGCGTCGCCGCGCGACCGGATCCTCCGGGGCAAACTCGACGATTTCGCCAAACGCACGCCGCCCTTCGGCGAGCAGGTTGGCTTTGTCGTCCGGCGCCGCGGCGCGTTCGGCCAGGCGCAGGTAAAGCTCGCCAACCGCGGTGCGGACGCTAGCGTCGGCGTCCGGGCGCTCGCGCAATTTGCGAGCGAGATCGCGCGCGGCCGTCGGATCCGCGGCGTCTTCGTAGGCGTTCAAGAGCTCGAGCGACAACGCTAGATCATCTGGGAACTGCTCGAGCAGCGCGCGCAGCTTCTTGGCGCGTTCGCCGGCGTCCGGGGTGCTGTCGACGAGCTTGGCCAAGATGCCCGGGTCGACGCTTTTGAGGCCGAGCGCGTTGTGCAGCTCGCGCATCTGCTCGGCCGTGTGAATGCGGGCCAACAGGCCACGGTAGAGCACGTCGTTCGCGCCCAGATCGCGCGCCATCGTGCGATACAGCGACACTTTGCCGCTAACGCCCGGCATCGCGTCGAGCATCAACGTGAGCAGGCGCGCGCGCTCGCGGTAGGTCGGCGCTTCACAGGCGCCGAGCGCGCTGCGGTACACGCCGGCAACCGCGTACGGGCTGCCCGCGACCTGGCTCAGCCGTTCACGCCACAAACCGACCCGCTCTTCGAACGGCGCCGCCGCGGCGGCGCTGCAGCCGAGCAGCTTGCGCGGCAGATCACCGATGAAGACGTTCACGTTGATGCGCGGATTTGGCGACCGCGCCGGCGGCGTCGTCGGAACGGCCCCCGGCTCGAAATTGATCGGATAAACGACGGTCACGATGCCCCCCTCCGGCTGCGGAAAGCTGAGCCCCTGAAACGCGCTGGCCACGCAACGCACGACACTAGCATCTGGCAAATCAGAGCCACCGTTGCCGACCGAGCCGACATTGCCGTCGCGACCGATCACGAACCGCACGCTGACTTTGCCCTGCAGATTGGGGTTGATGCGCAGCCCGGTCTCGTAACAAAGCCGAAAGCGGCCGAAATTCTGGCGCACGATCCGTTGCACTACCTCCGGCGGCAAGCGCCCGCTCACAGTCGTCGCGCCCATGCGCACCTTCGGCGGATCGCTGGAGTGTGCGCCGCCCAAACGACCATGACCGGAGCCGAAGCCTTGGCCAGTACCGGTACCGTGACCAATCGCGCCAACGGAGCCCAGACCAAGCCCTTCGCCGCGGCCGCCGCCACCTTCGCTAACGCCGGTCAAGCCGAGGCCACCCGCGCCGAAGCTGTCGCCGATCTCGTCGCCCCACATGTTGCCGCGCGCCGAGAGCGCGTCGTTCGCGCCCGAATCGTCGCGGCCCCAAGGCGCGACCGGTGCAGCCTTCTTGTCCTCAACTGCGCTCGCGCTGGCATCGAGTGAACCGATCATGCCGAACTCGCTGGCTTCACGCAGCGCTTGCTGCCGCGCCACGTGCCCATCTTCGCTGTCCTTCAGCGCAGGCGGAGAGGCCGGGGCGGCGCTGGCCTCCGCTGCAACCGTGCCGGCGGGGCCAGGTGCTGCAGCCGGCTCCGGTTTCAGTGGTTCAACAGCTGGCGCATCGGCGACCGCCGCGGCCGCGCGTTCCTGTGCTGGCGCTGGTGGCGCAGCCCCTCCGGCAGCGCCGACCGCGAAGCGCGGCGACGCCGCCTTGGTCATCGGGTTGCCCATGCTGCCTTCTTCGCCCTTGGCGCGCGTACCGGTGCCGCCCTCTTTGTTGTCGCTATCGGCGGGCGGTGGTGCCTCGGATTTGCTCAAAGACAGCCGCGAAAGGATGCTCGGCGACGAGTCGGGCGCCTCGTTGCCGGGACGGTGGCCTACGGCGTCGCGCTTGGCTTCGTCGCGCCGCGCGTCCAGCTCCTGGCGCTCGTTGGGCGTCATCTCGTTCTTGGTCGGCACGTAGAACGACGTGACGGGCGTGATGATGCCGTTCTTCATCCCGAGGTCGACGAGCGCCGCGCGGCCTTCGCCATCTTCGAGCATCTGCGCCAAATGCGCTTCGGCCCAGCGCCGGCCGAGATCACCGCGATCGTCGAAGCGCTCGATGTTGAGCGGGCTCTGGCTTTGTCCGGCTGGCCCCGACGTCTTCAGCAGCTCGGGCTCCTTGCCTTTGCCCATCCGCCCGACGACCCACAAGGTTTCACCCGACACGAGCGCGCTGGCTTCTCGCGGAAAGACTCGCTCCACGCTCGGCCCCAAATCGACCTTCGTACCGAGCCACACCGGGCGCTCGGTCTCTTCGAGCACGCGCAAGGCCGCGCACGCCGCCTGATAGCCGTCCGAGATGCGCTCGGCGAACGCGCCTTGCGCGAGACCGGCCAAAATGTCGAGCCGTGCGTTGTCGCCCACGCCGAGCCCGAATACCCGCACCGGGGTCGGCAATTTGCTCAACCGTTCGCGGAGCGAGGCCAACGTTAGCTCGCCGACGGTCGGCGCCGCGTCGCCAATGTAGATCACCGCCGAGCGCCTTGCCGGATCGAGCTGGCGCGCCGCGGCCGTGAGCATCGCGCCCAGATCGGTCGCGCCACCGCGCGCGACTTGCGCCAAAGCGTCTTGCACCTCGAGTCGCGCCGCCGCGTCGATCTTCGACAGCTTGTCGAGGCCCGGGACGATCGGCCGCAGGCCATCGTCGCCCGCCAACACCACCGCCCGGTCTTGATCGCCCAAATGCGACAACAAAGCCGATGTGGCGGCGCGCGCGACCGACAGCGTCGCCGGATCGGTCGCGGCCGAAGCATCGATCACGATCGCCAAATCCAAGCCGCCGCTCGGCAATTTGGCGTCGCTCGGTCGCACCGGCACCAGCAAATAGTCCGCTTCGCCGTCGGCCTTGGCTGCCGCAGCGTTGCGCGCGTCGGGCGCCAGCGCTTCGAGATCGACGCTGTGCTTGGCGCGGTAGGCGCGCTGCTCGGTGACACCCTCGTCGAGCAGCTCGAGCGACAGATCGGCACGCGGCACGAAATCATGCGCGCGCACGATCAGCGAATCCCCGCTCTGAACCCCGGCCATCCCGACCCGCACGTCACGCGCGTGGGCTCGCGCGAGGTCGAAGCTGACCTTCAGCTCCTCGACGTGGGGCAGGCTGTCTTCGGCGCCGTCCGCCGCCATCGGATACACGTAGAGGCGGCGGCGTCCGTTCTCACCGGTGCGATCGAGCCACTCCGCGTAGCGCACGACGACGCGCCGCGTTTCACCAGGTCCGATCGGGTAAAGGCGCGCGCGGTAGACGCCCGGCGCGTCCCACTCGAGCAGCGCCGGATCCTCGGTGCTGCCCTGGTACACGTTGGCCTGATACTGCGCGGCGGCGGCAGCCTTTTCTTTCACTCGCCCCCACACCACGACGCCGTCGCGATCGACGCCAAAGCGCTGCAAGATCGCGCGCTCGGGCGTGCGGAATCCGTAAATGCCTTCGACGGTCTCCGAGCTGGGGTTGAAGAAGGATTGGGCGACCTCGGTCAGCGCAAAATCGCCGTCGATCGTCACCTGCACGTCCATGCGCTGAATCGAAAGCGGAAAGCGCGGTGCGCCCTGGTTGCCCGGGCTGCGCGCGCCGACCGTGCCGACGCCGAAAGGCGCAGGTGCCGCCGCGCGATCGGTCGTCGCCAAGCCGCCGGTCCAGTCATCCCAACCCAAAACCGGCGCGACGGCGACTTTGCCGCCGCTCTCCAGCGTCAGCTCCTCACCCGCCCGCGCGCGGCCCTTCTCGGCCCGGACTTCACCAGAAAGCACGTAGGCTTTCGGAGCGCCTTGCGCGGGCACCGTCACGCTGGCGCGAACTGCGGCGAGTGTCAGCTTGCCGGCCGGCGTCGACAGCTCGTTGCTCGACCCCGGCGGGGTGTCGACGAACACGCGACCCTCGTCGACGGCGACCGAGTGCGCCCGCAGTGTGAGCCGAGCTGGCCCGCGCACGAGCAGGGTCGCCCCACCATCACGCCGCAACCAGGCCAGGCCGCCGGCTGCGATGCGAATCTTGGCGCCGTCAGCCAGGCGCTCCTTCGAGTAGGTACGGCGCTCGCCTTCACCCGGTGGGGTGACCAGTACGGGGCTGCGTACGGCTCGCAGTTCGGCCCAGGTGAGCGACCGCGGCTCAAGCCTTTCGTCGCTGTTGTGACAGCCAGCGAGAAGCGCCGAGCAGGTGACGACGATTGACAGCAGCCACTTGCGCCCAGCGAGACTAACCCCGCGAGCGGAGCGACAGGACCACGACAAACCCGAGGAGTTCTTCATGTCGGCTCGAACTTGGACGCACGAGTGGCGCGGAAGTTCCGTGCACACACTCACTCACCCGAGACCCGGCTCGGCGTCCGCGAAATTTACGCCGTCCCATTTCGGCGTAAGCCGCACAGCAAACCTTCGCCAGCGGACGAGGTCAAGCAGCGTCAAGCGCGGACACGCACGGCTTTCCTTGGGTGCAACTTGACAGGCTGGGCAGCGTCTCTCAGAACGGTGGATCCATGAAATCGGTCTTGGGCTTGGGGCTTTTTGGCGTCGCGGTCTTGGTCTCTTGCGGCGGCGGCAACGGCAGCGCGCTCTTCAACGACGTCGGCGGCACTCCCAATGCTGGCGCGGCGAGCGGCTCCGGAGGCGGCAGCGACGGCGCCACGGCCGGCAAGAACACGGGCGGGGCGAGCAGCACCGGAGGCGGAGGCGCCAGTTCCGCCGGCACTGGCCAGAGCGCGGGCACAGCTGGCACTGAACCTGGCGGCGGCGATGCAACCGGCGGCGACACCACCGGTCCGGTCACGCCCGAGGTGATCTATGTCGCGACCAGCGGCAACGACGCCGCCGACTGCGGGCTCACCGTGCAAGCGGCATGCAAGACCATCTCACAAGGTGTGGCGCGCGGTGTCGAGGCGGGACGCGGTTTGGTTCACGTGCAGGCTGGCGCCTACCCGGGCGTAGTCGTGCTGCAGCCAGGCGTCAGTGTCGTCGGCGGCTTCGACGGCAATTGGCAAAGAGGCGCGCGCACAGACGCGGCCCACCAGGTGCTCATCCAGGGCGGGCTCGAGCCGACGTCGCACGAGTACGTGGCGGTCTGGGCTCACGATTTGACGAAGCTAGCGTCGCTCGAGAATTTGCTGATCGTGGGGCCGGCAGCGGAAGGGCAAAAGACGGGGACTCTCGACGGACGCTCGAGCTACGCCATCCACGCGGTCGCCGCCAAGCTGGCGCTCAAAGGTGTCGACATTCAAGCCGGAAATGGCGCAAAAGGCGCTGACGGCGCGGGCGGGCAAGACGCGGTCGCGCTGCCCGCTACCGACGCGATGAACGGCGTCGTCGGTGGCTCCGGCACTGCCGCTTACGTCGGCTGCAACGCCGAAGGCACCGAAGGCGGGCTGGCTGGGATCAACTCCTGCTCAGCGAGCCCATCGACTGTCGGCATGAATGGCGGCAAGGGCGGTGGCGGTGGCTCGCGCGACACGAAATGCAAGGGACCGGCCAGCTACGTCGCGCAACCCGGCGCGGACGGCGTGGATGCGGCGACGCCGGTGGGGCAGTCGGGCAAAGGCGGCAGCTACGGTACCGGCGGCGGTCCGGTGTCTCCACAAAACCCAGCGGCGTGCGGCGTTACCGGCGCGGGCGCGGACGGCGCGGCCGAGAACGGTGCGGCAGGCGCCAAGGCAGCCAGCCCCGGCCAGATCGCCAGCGACTTCTGGTACGCGTTGCCCGGCGGCGCCGGCGGCACCGGTAAGAACGGCACTGGCGGCGGTGGCGGTGGCGGTGGCGGCGGCTGCGACTATGTCAATGCCTTCACTGACGCGCGCGGCGCCGGTGGTGGTGGCGGCGGCGCTGGTGGTTGCGCGGCGCGCGCTGGCGGCAGCGGCGGCGGCGGCGGTGGCGGCAGCTTTGGCATCTTCGCCGTCAATTCCACGCTCGATGTGAGCGACGTGGCGATCGTTCGCGCGACCGGCGGCGATGGCGGCAAGGGCGGCGACGGCGGCCAAGGTCAGGCCGGTGGCGGCGGTCAAACCGGTGGCAATCACCCCAGTACTGCTGCACCGGGCAAAGGTGGCGACGGCGCCCACGGCGGCCACGCGGGCGGCGGCGCGGGCGGTAACGGCGGACTCTCGTACGGCGCGGTGCTGAGCTCGGCCACCACGCTCAAGGGTACGCTCACGGCCAACGGCGGCGCGGCAGGCAAAGGTGGCAACGGCGGCGTCTCGGCGCCGAACCTGGCAGAAGGTCAACGTGGCAACCCGGGCGACCAAGGCTCGGCTGGAACGCTGGGCGAGTCGCTCAACCTCTGAGCCTAGCCAGCGGCGCTGCTCAACGGGCGCCAAGGCCGCGACCGGAGACTATTCGCCGCCGCTTAGCTGAATCGGAATCCACATCGCCCGCATTTTCGTGCTGGTGCCGCGGCGCGTGTAGCCGGCAAGGCCGTACAGCAGGTTCCACCAATGACCGTTCGGTGTCTCGCCGTAGGAGAAGGCAGGGAAGATGTGCACTTCCCACTCACTGCCCGAGCTCTTGGTTTCCTCGTGGTAGTACACGTTGCCAACGAGCTGCGACACGCTCTGGCGATCGCTGAAGCGCCAGTAGAACGGGAACGCCACGGTCGCGCGGGAAGCCGGATCGGCGAAGTCCCAAAAGAACGGCGCCAAGACGGTGTGCGTCGCCTGGCCGTTGCGGCCAATGTAGACGAGCGGGTGAATGTTCGTCTGAAAGCCGCGCAGATCGTGCTCGTGCTGGAAAAATGGCGTAATCCATGTCGACTTGCTGATACCGAAACGCTCGAATTTCGCGTAAAACGGGAAGAACGCCCAGCTCGATTCGCGCGGGCTGGTGCGCTTGTAGAAGAACGGAAATAACAGCTTCTGATCGAGGCCAATGTCCGGATCGCGATACGCCCAGTACAGCGGGGTTATCATGTCGAGCTCGGTGCGCCCGCGGTAGCGCGCGTAACCCCAGGTCGCGAACGTCGACTCGCCGTGCTCGCCGTGCGCCGCCAAGAACAGTGGGTTGGCCAGCAACCACTCGTTGTTCTTGTAGCCGTAGTGAAAGAACGGAAACAGCGTGGTGTGGCGCTCGTTCTTGCCCCAAATGCTGTAGTAAATCGGCAAGAGGTGGAACATCTCACGCTCTTGCGTGTGTTCCCGGTAGTACGGCCCCCAGACGTTGAACCACGACAGATCGCGATCGTTGTAGCGGTAGTAGTGGAGCAGCGGTGGGACGAGCTCGTATTTGCGCTCGGCGTTCTGGCCGAAGAAGTACAGCGGCGCCACGCCCAGATCGATGTCCTCGGAAGTGCGCGCGTCGCACGACGACGAGCCCTTCCACGAGCAGAACATCGGCCCGATCAGATTCAGGCCACGGCGGCCGTCCGTATGCATGTACGTGAGCAGCGGCGGAATGATCGTGTAGCCGCCGTCGGCGTGCTTGCCGGTGAAGTACAGTGGCGCCAGCCAATTGTCGTGACCATCTTGAGTGACGCGATTGACGAGCGGGCCCGCGATCGCGGTGCGCGTTTTGTGCTCGAGATCGCGCAGGTTCCAAAATACCGGAAACAGCACGTCGTCAGCGCGTTCCGCGCTCCGGCGGTTGTAGTAGACGCCGCCGAACAACGACGCGCGGTCGAGCTTGAGCTTGTCGGTGCGCGACGGCTGCGTGCGCTCGGCCCAAACCGGGAACGCCAGCTTGAAGCTGTAGTCGCCGCTCTTCTCCGAGTAGTAGGGGCCGTAAAACTTGCGATCGAAGCGCGGATTCTCGGGCGGATTTTGCCCACGCTCTTCCAAGCTGGGGCTCAGATCGCTACCGATCCGCGCGTACGCCGACTTCTTCAAAGCCAGCGGGTCTTCGGGCAGCGTGGGCTCGTTGCCGGGCGCGTTCAGCGAGTCATCGCCGCCGGAGGCCGCGTGCGTCTCGGGGGTGCCGGGCGGAAGCTTGGGCGCGCCCTTCTTCTTGGAGCCGCCGCCGCCGGCACCGCCGCCGGGCGAGGGACCGAAGCCGGGCGAGAGGCCGGGACCGTAGGGATCTTGCGCGTGAGCGGGCGCTCCAAGCAGTAGAGCGGCGAACAGCACACCGCCCGAAATTAGGCCTTTCACCATCTTCAACGCGCGGCCTCGTTCACTTTCGGGGCGCTCGCCAAAATCCGCGTCACCGTACGGAGCACGTCGGTACGCGCGCACAGCTCTTGGCTGTGCGAGGCGAGATCTTTGACCTGAACCTGCTGACTACTCACTTCGGAATCACCGATCACCAGGCACACGCGTGCACCGAGCGAGTCGGCGCGCCGCAACATGCTCTTCATCGAGCCGCCGCGACCGTCGAGGTCGGTACCGATACCGGTACTGCGCAGCTCGCGCGCCAGCGCCAAGGCTTCTTTCAGGCCGGCGGCGCCGAGGGGCGCGATGAAACAGCGCGGAGCTTTCTCGGGCGCTGCGACGGGCGAAGCCAGCAGCAAACGCTCGAGGCCGATCGCGAAGCCAACGGCCGGCAATTTCGGCCCACCCAGCTCGCTGACCATGCCGTCGTAGCGACCGCCGCCGAGCAGCGTATTTTGCGAGCCCAGCTCGCCCTGGTTCGACACCAGCTCGAACAGTGTGCGCGTGTAGTAGTCGAGGCCGCGCACCAAGCCGGGCGTGACGACGTACTTCGTGCCGAGCGCGTCGAGCGCAGCCCGAAAGCCGTCCCAGTGCGCGCGGTCTTCCGGCTCCAAGCAATCCAGGATCGAGGGCGCGTCCGCCACTGCTTCGCGATCGCGCGGATCCTTCGAGTCCAAGATGCGTAGCGGATTGTCGAGCAGGCGCTTCTGGGCGTGCTCGCTCAGCGCGTCTTTGCGCGGGGTGAGGTGAGCGGTCAGGGCGTCGCGGTACTTGTGCCGCGTGGTCGGGCCGCCGATCGAATTGACCCGCACTTCGACGTCGGAAATGCCCAACTCGGCGAGCAGTCCGACCAACATGTCGATGATCTCGGCGTCGACGACCGGTCCGCCGTCGCCGTAAACCTCGCAGCCGGCTTGATGAAACTGGCGCAAACGGCCGCGCTGCGGGCGCTCGGCGCGGAACATCGCGCCGACGTAGTACCAGCGCGTGACTGGCTCTTTGGCGTGAACCGAGCCGTTGAGGAAGGCGCGCGCCACGCCCGGCGTTCCTTCCGGACGCAGTGTGAACGACTCGGACTCGCGCGCGAGCGTGAACATCTGCTTCTCGACGATCTCGCTGGTCTCGCCCGTCGATCGGACGAACAGCTCGGTCGGCTCGAGCACCGGCGTGCGCACCTCGGAGTAACCGTGCAGCTCCACCACGCGACGGAAGGCAGCCTCGACCAGTGCGAAGCGCCGGGCTTCGTCGGGGAGGATGTCGTTCATCCCCTTGATGGCGCGAAATTCCATGAGTTTTCGAAGAGGTGGCTGAGCCGCTCCGGGCTTCTAAGCCGAAACGGCCCCGGGCTTATGCTCGGGGCCAGCGATTGGGTCAAGAGAACCTGCGCGGGCACCCCAGGCCACGAAGTCCACCGGCCTCAAAAGTTACCCCAGCGGGCGTCCAAAGAACTAAGACTCCGGCTCGTGCGCGCGGCCGCTATCGACCTGGGAGCTGTTCGAGTCGGGTTGGCAGTAGCCGACGATCTCGGCCTGCTGGCCCATCCCCGCCCGTTCTTGGACGGCAAGAATCAGGCGGCTCTGCTGCGCAAGCTGCAGGAGCTGCAGGCCGCTGAACAGCTCGAGGTTTTCGTGCTCGGCTTGCCGCGTGAGCTCAACGGGCGCGAGGGCCCGGCTGCCAAGCGCGCGCGCGTCTTCGCCGGCAAGCTCGAGCAAGCCACGCCAGCCAAGGTCGAGCTCTACGACGAGTGGCTTTCGACGCGGGAAGCGGCCGGGCGACTGCGCGCACAGGGCTTGAACGCCAAGCAGCAGCGCGGCCGCATCGACAGCGCGGCCGCGGCCGTGTTGCTGCAGAGCTGGCTGGATCGCGGGGTGCAACGCGAGGCCGAGGACTGAGTGGCGAAGCGTAAGCGACCGAGGCCGAGTCAGCCGGCGTTGACGACAGCGAAGCGCGCGGCCGCTGCGCGGCCGAGCGTGAAAAAGACGCAGGGGCGGCTACGGATCGCTGCCTTGGGGTTGGGCATCGCAGGCTCGCTCGTCACGCTGTCGCTGGTGCTGTTCGGTTGGAGCTTCGTCCACCGGCCCGGGGCAGGGAAGATCCAGCACTTCGAGGTATTGCCCAACGAAGACCCGGGATCGCTCGCCGGTCGGCTAGCGGTCGCGCAGCTGATCGAAAGCCCGCACTTGTTCAGCGCCTACCGTCGCGTGCTCAATTCGGCTGAGCTCGTGCCTGGCCCGCACGTCGTGCGCGATGATCTCTCGGCGCGCGAGCTGGTTCGGCGGCTGGCGCGTTCGCCAGGTCGCGGCACCGCGCGCGTGATCGTCCCCGAAGGCTTCAACCACGTGCAGCTCGCGGACCGACTGCAGCAGCTCGGCGTGTGCGACGCAGAAGACTTCCGGCGCGCGGTGCTCGATGCCGACCACGCGCATGAGCTGGGCCTGGCGGCCTCCAGCGCCGAGGGCTACTTGTTTCCGGCCACCTACGAGCTGCTGGCCGACAGCAGCCCGAGCGCCGTCGTTGGCGTGCTCGTGGCCGAGGCGCAGCACCACTTGGCTCGCCTGCAAAGCGAGTTCGGGGCGCAGTTTACGGCGCGCCAAACCGTGCACGGAATGTCGGCGCACGACGTCGTCGTGCTGGCGTCGATCATCGAGAAAGAGGCAGCGCGCGCCGATGAGAAGCCGCTAATAGCCAGCGTGTTTCTGAACCGGCTGCTCGATGCGACGTTCCGACCCCTGCACATGCTGCAGTCGGATCCGACTGCCAGCTACGGCTGCTTCGTGCAGCAGCCGATGCCCGAGACGTGCACCCCCGGCCGACCGACGCCGGCCATGCTGCGCGACGCGACGAACCTCTACAACACGTACCGTCACCCCGGGCTGCCGCCGGGGCCGATCTCGAGCCCCGGCGAAGCGGCGATCCGCGCCGTGCTGGCGCCGGCCCAAACCGACTACCTGTACTTCGTCGCCCAGGGTGGGGGACGCCACCGCTTCAGCCGCACTTTCTCGGAACATCGCGGCGCTATCGAGCAGTCGCCGTAGGCCCGCGAGGCGCGGTCAGCTGCGGCGCCCCTTCCCGCCGCGACCGAGCGGCTGTAAGGCTCGCTGCCGTGACGCTTCCCGTCATCCTGACTCCGCATCCGCACGTGCGCGTGGACAAGAACGTGCTGGGCGGCAGCCCCTACGTGATCGGGTCGCGGGTTCCGGTGCGGCGGCTGTGGGCTTTTTACCGGAACGGCACCAGTGTCGAGCGCATCCTCAAGCGCTACCCGCAGCTCGGGCCAGCCAAGGTCTTCGACGCCCTGGCGTTCGCGTTGGATAATCAAGAGGTCGTGGACGCTGACCTAGCTCGCGAAGATGCCCTGCTGGCGACGCGCGAGGCGCCAGAACGCCGCGGCCAATCCGCCCAGATCGAGCTGCCCTTCGCGACCTCGGATGCTGCCGGTCCGGCCCGGCGCCGTCGCTGAAACGCCAGCCCGCACCTACCTCTACCTACCTGGACGCCTTGCGGCGCGTTTGAAGACGGCCAGGGGCCCCACCGACCCACGAGACGGGCCACCGAGGCCGCAATTCAGGGATTTGCAGAGGCGATCCAGTTGGGCTACAAGAGGCTCTGCCACGCCACGTTACTCGAGACGATCGCCGCTCTCTCGTTCTGTTCGGGACCGCGTCTACTAGTCAAAGAAGACCAAGGTGTGGAATGCGATGAGATTCTTTCATCGCGGCCTCCTTTCCGATCCCGAAGGCTCATTGGATAGCAGGCAGTGTCCGCGACTAGCGGAAGCTACGAGAGCCTCAACGAACGAGAAAAAAGCAAATGGGCAATCGCCTCTACGTCGGCAATCTATCTTTTCACACCACCACGGACGTCTTGCGCCAAGCATTCGCGAGCGCCGGCGAGGTCACTGACGCACACGTCGTGACCGATCGCGAAACGGGCCGCTCGCGCGGCTTCGGTTTCATCACGATGGCTGACGAGCAGCAGGCACAAGCTGCGATCTCGGCCATGAACGGCGCGGACCTCGACGGTCGTCCGCTGCGCGTCAACGAGGCTGAGGAACGTCCCCAGCGCGGTGGCGGCGGTGGCGGTGGTGGTGGCGGCGGCTTCGGCGGCGGCGGCGGCGGTGGTCGCGGCGGCGGTGGCGGCGGCTTCGGCGGCGGTGGCGGTGGCGGTGGCGGCGGTGGCCGTCGTGGCGGCGGCGGCGGCGGCGGAAGCCGACGCGGCGGCGGCGACCGTGATCGCGGCGGCGGCGATCGCTGGTGATTTAAGGACCCCGGTCTCTAAACAGTGACTTCACCACAAACGGTGGGCGTGCCTGCGCATGCCCCTGAGCGGGGGGCCGCGTTCGCGGCCCTCGGCCTTATTCCTGCCCTGGTGCGTGCCGTGACCCAAGAGGGTTACGAGATCCCCACGCCGATCCAGGTTCAGGCAGTCCCCGAAGTCCTCGGTGGACACGACTTGCTCGCGACGGCTCAGACCGGTACGGGCAAGACGGCAGCATTTTTGCTGCCGATCCTACAGCGACTTTCTACGAAGAAGTCGAGCTCGATCCGAGCGCTGATCCTCTCGCCAACGCGAGAGCTCGCCGCACAGATTGCCGAACGCGCCGATGCGTACGGCAGGCACCTTGGTCTCCGCAATGCCGTGATTTACGGCGGTGTGGGGCAGGGCGCGCAAGAGCAAGCATTGAAGCGCGGCATCGACGTCCTGGTGGCAACACCCGGACGGCTCCTGGATCTGATGAACCAGGGTTTGGTGCGGCTCGGTAACGTCGAGCACTTCGTGCTGGACGAGGCTGATCGCATGTTCGACATGGGCTTCATCCAAGACGTGCGGCGTGTGGTGGCGGCCTTGCCGAAGGAGCGCCAAACGCTCCTGTTCAGCGCGACCATGCCGCAAGCCGTAATCGACCTTTCGCGCAATATCTTGAGGACTCCGCGGCGTGTCGCCGTGGCCCCCCAAGAAACCAGCGCAAAGACGGTGAGCCAGGCCATGTACATGGTGCCAAAGCAGCAGAAGGGGCAATTGCTCCAGTTTCTGCTGGCTGACCAAGAAGTGACACGCACGATCGTGTTTACTCGCACCAAACACGGCGCCAACCGCGTGAGTGACCAGCTGCAACGTCGGGGCATCGGCGCGGTAGCTATTCACGGTAACAAGTCGCAAAGCGCGCGCGTGCGCGCGTTGGACGCTTTCAAGCGCGGCACTTTGCCGGTCTTGGTGGCGACCGATATCGCGGCCCGCGGCATCGACGTCGATGAAGTGAGCCACGTCATCAACTACGACTTGCCGAACGTCCCGGAGAGCTACGTGCACCGCATCGGTCGCACGGGGCGCGCCGGAGCGACCGGGCACGCCATCTCGTTCTGCGAGCCTGACGAGCGTTCGGAGCTGCACGCGATCGAGCGCTTGCTCGGCCACCGCATCCCGCTGCTCAAAGCGGAGCTGCCGCCATTGCCACCCGAGCCTCCGCGCCCGGCGAACATGGATCAGCGCCGCGACGGTGGCGGTGGCGGCGGTGGCGGCGGTCGCCCCGGTGCCAACGGCGTCCGTTCGTTCCGACCTGCTGGTCAGGGCGGCGGCGGCGGCGGCGTGCGTCGTGGTGGCAGCGGTGGCGGTCAACGCCGTCGCGGCCCCGGCCCGCGCTAAAGCCGCGAGAGGAAACAACAGGAAGGCGGTAAGACGGGAAGGATTTTGGGGTGGGCGTCCAGGTGGCGCCCACCGGGGCAGGCAACGTCGACGTGAAAGTAAGCCTGCTCGAAACCAAAAGATTCTCGCGTCTTCCCGCCTTCCCGCCTTCCTGTTCGCTCGCGCTCGTTCTCGCGCTCGTGACGGTTGCGTCCGGCGGCGGGGTGTCCGATAAAAGCGGCCATCAAAATGACGAGCGAGCTGAATAAAGACGTGTTGTCGAAGGCGGCTACCGAGGCGCGAGGACTCGCGATCGATGCCGTACACGCCTGCCAGAGCGGGCACTTGGGGCTGCCGCTGGGCTGTGCGGAAATCGGAGCGGTGCTTTACGGCAATGCTCTTGTTCATTGTCCCAAGCACCCCGAGTGGCTGAACCGCGACCGCTTCGTGCTGTCGGCGGGCCACGGCTCGATGTTTCTGTACAGCTGGCTGCACCTCAGCGGCTACAGCAGCTTCCCGATCGACGAAGTGAAAAAGTTCCGCGCGTTGGGCTCGAAGACGCCCGGCCATCCGGAGCTGATGCACACGCCTGACGGCGTGGAGACGACCTCCGGCCCGCTCGGTCAGGGGGTGGCGAACTCGGTCGGCATGGCGGTCGCAGCCAAGATGGCTGAAGCGCGCTTCAACACCGCCGAGCACACGATTTTCGATCATCACGTCGTGTGTCTGGCCGGCGATGGCTGCCTGCAAGAAGGCGTCGCGCTCGAAGCCGTCGAGTTTGCCGGTCACCAGCAGCTCGACAACCTGATCATCATTTACGACTCGAACGCCGTCACTCTCGACGCGATGGCGAAAGAGACGCAGAGCCAAGATACAGCCAAGCATTTCGAGTCGCTCGGCTTCGACGTGCAGACGATCGACGGCCACGAGCTCGACGCATTTGCGGCAGCGTTCGCGCGCGCCAGGAACGCCGGTAGTGGCAAACCGCAGTTCATCATCGCCAAGACGCTGATCGGCAAGGGCATTCCGGAAGTGGAGGGAACGCAGAAGGCGCACGGCGAAGGCGGCGCCAAGTTCTCCGAAGAAGCGCGCAGGGGGCTGGGGTTGCCAGCCGAGCATTTCTTCGTCTCCGACGCAGTGCGGGCGTACTTCGCAGCGCACGAGAAGAACCTCGACGCCGGCTACGCCGCTTGGACGCAGAAGTTCGAAGCCTGGAAGGCCAAGAATCCGAAGCTAGCCGAAGTGCTGGCCGCTACGCGGGCCTGCGCGCATACGCCAGGCGCCAAAGCGCAGCCGTCGGATCTGGCCGGGCTGCTCGCAGCAATTCCCGAGTTCCCCGCCGACACCAAGATTGCCACGCGTAAGGCCGGCCAAGACGTGCTGCAGCCGTTGGCCGCCAAGAACCCGCTGCTGGTCGGCGGCAGCGCCGATCTTTACGGCTCCACGCTGAACTACATCGGCGACTTGAAGGCCGGCAACGACGACTTCAAGCCCGGTCATCGCTCGGGGCGCAACATCCGTTTCGGCATCCGCGAGCACGGCATGTGCTCGATCATGAACGGCATCGCTGCGCACGGCATCTTCCGTCCCAGCGGCGCCACGTTCCTGGTGTTCGCCGACTACTGCCGCGCCGCGATTCGCCTGGCGTCGCTCAGTCACTTGCCGGTCGTCTACATCTTCACGCATGACAGCGTGGGGGTGGGTGAAGACGGCCCGACCCACGAGCCCGTCGAAACCATCCCCGGCCTGCGCGTGATCCCGAACCTGGACGTGATTCGCCCGGCTGATCCGGAAGAGACCGCCGGCGCCTTCGCGGCCGCGCTCGACCGCACCGACGGGCCCACGCTGCTCGCGTTAACGCGCCAAGCCGTGCCGCTGCTGACCGACATTCCGGTGAAGACGCGTCGCGAGGGCGTGCAGAAGGGCGGCTACATCGCCAAGCAAGAGACCGCCGCGCTGGAGCTGATCCTGCTCTCCGCCGGCAGCGAGCTGCAGCACGCGCTTAAAGCTGCCGAACAGCTTGGCGAAGGTACGCGCGTCGTCAGCATGCCGAGCTTCTCACGCTTCGATAAGCAGCCCGATGCGTACCGCGAAGCGGTGCTGCCTAAGTCGTGCCGCAAGCGCGTCGCGATCGAAGCCACAGTGAGCTCCACCTGGGCCAAATACGTCGGCCTCGACGGCGCGACGGTCGGTATCGACCGCTTCGGCCTGTCAGCCCCCGGCGGCACCGTCATGAAAGAGCTCGGCATGACCGCAGAGAACGTCGTGGCAGCCGCCAAGAAGCTGAGCTGAGCAATGGCTGCCGCTGGCTTTGGGGCTCGCGGCGGCCTGTTGCCCAGGCGGCCCCGCCGGTCGAAGGCTGCATGCTGCGCACGTTCCACGCATGCAGTTTCCGGCTGCGGCCGGGCCAACGCGAGCGGTGTTCCCGTTCGCTTTCCGCCCTAAAAACACCGCAAGACTGAACGCCCCGCGGGCAGAGATGTTAAAGCTGAGGGCCAATTGCAAAAAGCCCCCGTCCCGGTCACGCGCTCCGAAGTGTGTTTGCTCCCGGATCCGAAGCGGGTGATCTCGAAGCCGTTCATGTCCAGCGGCGATATCTATCCCGACGGGCGCAATCGGGCGCAGCACATCTTGGGGCGGGTGCTGGCGCTGCCAGAGGCAACGGTGGTAGCCACGTTAGCCGAGACCTACGAGCGCTTCTCCTCGCGGCACATCGATCTCACGGGCGTGTTGGAGCAACGCTTCATGGCCGTGTCGCACTACCTTGAGCATCTCGAGCACCCCGCGGAGCTATCGGTCGAGCGTCGACGCTTGATCGGCGCGTACTTCACCCACGAGTATTCGATCGACGCCGCTGCGCTCAGCAACCCCTCGATCGTGCGCGCGCCGTACCAGGAAGGCGTTGCCGCCGGTTCCTTGCGCTTCATCATGAGCCTGCGCGCGATTGGCGAAGGGCACTTGTCTTCGATTCAGTTTCGTTCGGGCGTGATCGATGCGCAGGGCAAGATCGCGCTCGACGACGTGAGCAAGTACGCGCGAACTGCGATGCATCGCCCTCCAACCTACGAAAAGTCCATGTTTCGGGCCAAATTGACCGAGCTCGATTCGTACGACGAAACGGCGGCGCGCGTCCTCGATCCTTTGCCGGAGCACTTCAGCGCCGACCGACTCGAGGCTTCGCGGCTCGAGGTCGAACGCTCGACTACCCACGATCACCTGGCCCAACGTGTGACGCGAACCATCCACTGGCTGGCATCGTCGAACTATGAGAGCACTTTTCACGCCGAATCCACGGTTTCCGAGCGGGTGATCTTCCCGGCGGGTCCGACCGAAAGCCAGGGGATGGAAGACGCACGCTTCGTGCGCTTCACCTACGAAGACGGCAGCGTCACCTATTTCGCGACCTACACCGCGTACGACGGGTTCCACATCCTGCCGCAGCTGATCGAGACGCGCGATTTCATCTCGTTTCGCGTTTCAACGCTCAACGGCAGCTCGGCGATCAACAAAGGCATCGGACTCTTCCCGCGCAAAGTCGGCGGCAGCTTCATGGCGCTGGCCCGCCTCGACAACGAAAACAACCACCTGATCCGCTCCGACAACGTGCGCTTCTGGCACGAGCGCGAGACGCTGCAGGAACCGAAAGAAGCCTGGGAGACGGTTCAACTCGGCAACTGTGGCTCCCCGCTCGAGACCGACGCGGGCTGGCTGGTGATCACTCACGGTGTGGGGCCGTTTCGACGCTATTGCCTGGGCGCGCTGCTGCTGGACTTGCACGATCCGGCGCGCGTCATCGGGCGGCTGCGCGAGCCGCTGTTGGAACCCGCCGAGGACGAGCGCGACGGTTATGTACCCAACGTCGTCTATTCGTGCGGCTCGATGCTGCACGCGGGCCTGCTCGTCCTGCCGTACGGTTTCTCGGACGTGGGCGCCCGCGTTGCCACGATCCGAGTCGAGGACTTGCTCAGTGCGTTAACAGCCGCCGGTACAGCCTGAGGTAATCGTCTACCATTCGGGCCGCGCCGAAACGGCGCTCAGCGATGCTGCGAATAGCTTGGCGGTCGAGGGCCGAAGCTGGCTCGACGGCGGCGGCCGCGGCCGCTGCGTCCGACACCAGGTAGCCCGTCACGCCTTGATCGATGATCTCGGGCATCGAACCGAGCGGGTAGGCGATCACCGGAGTGCCACAGGCCATCGCCTCGACCACCGATAGCCCGAACGGCTCAGGAAAGGCGATCGGGTGGAGTAACGCCGCTGCAGCGCCCAGCACTCGGGCGCGTTCTGCCGGCCCGACAGAGCCCAGGTAGCGGACGCGATCGCCGTCGATTTGCGGCTGCACTTCTTCGCGGAAGTAGCGTTCATCTTGCACGATGCCGCAGATCAGCAGACGACGCCCGGCGCGCCGCGCGATGTCGATCGCAGTGGCGGTGCCTTTATCCGGGTGGATCCGGCCTAGTATGACCAAGCTGTCGCCGCCGACGCGGGAAAACGGCAACGCTTCCAGGTCGATGCCGTGGTGGATCGTCGCCTCGTAAGTGAGCTCGGGAGCGCGATCGGCGTCGGAGATCGCAACGAAATGCGACAACGCAGCGCTCTGGTATGCCGGCAAGATCGCACGTCCAGAGAAGCCGTGGATCGTCGTCAACAGCGGTGCTCGGCAGTGCTTGGCGAAGGCCAGCGGTAGCCAATCCAAGTGGTTGTGCACGAGGTCGAACTCTTCCGATCGCGCGAACGCGTGCGCCACGTGCATCGCCTCGCAAATGCGGCCATCGACTCCCGTATGCTCGGCGTAGCCGGTGGCACAGACGCCATCCAAGGTCGCTTTGGTGAGAGAATCCAGGGTCGCAAATAGCGTCACGTCGACGCCACGGGCGACGAGCCCTTCCGCGAGCAGGCTCGTCACTTGTTCCCAAGGGCCGTAGTGGCGCGGCGGCGTCCGCCATGCGACCGGCCCGAGCAGTGCTATTTTCAATGCGCGACAACTCCGCCGACCGCAGAGATATCCTGATTTTTCAGCTCCAAAAGCGCGACCAGGAACGAGAGCGTCGACTCGGCACCCTGGTTTTCGTTGCAGCGCTCGGGGTGTAAGCCATCGCGACAGCCACCGGTCGAAGCATCGTACAAGGGCATGCGTAGGTGGTTGTGCCCCAAGAACCAATCGAAGGCGCGCCGAGCGTCCGTCGCCCAACGTGCGTCGCCACTTACCCTGAGCGCGTCTAGACAGGCCGACACCATCGCGGCCGCTTCGACCGGTTGCTGATCGAATTCAGCCTTGATCGCGCCTTTTTGATGAAATCCATTCGAGCCCACGGGCGCGAAGTAACCTTCGGCCGAGACGTGAGCCTCGGCGAGCCAGCTTAGGCTTCGCAGGCCAAGGTTGGTTACCTCGACCTTGCCCATCGCTTCGCCTGAGGCGATCAACGCCTGGGGTAACCGCGCGTTGGAGTAAGTGAGGAAATCCTCGAACCACGGCCAATCCGAGGTCGCGTGCAGCTCGTACAGCCCGCACAGCTTGTCGACCAGGGTTTGACGAAGCGCTTGTACGCCGCTGTCGCCTTGAAACGGCCGCAGGTACTCGTTGATGCCCAGCAGCGAATACGCCCAGGCGCGCGGGCTCGAGAAGGCCGAAATCGGCGCCAAAGCAGCCTGAAACAGCTCTCTCGCGAGCCCCTGACGGCTCGGCTCAGCGGAGCGGCCGATCACCGTCCCGAGCGCCCATACGGCTCGCCCATGGCTGTCCTCCGACCCGACGTCTTCGACCCAGCGCCGTGAGTACGACATGAAGTTTCGAAACCGCCCCGTGTCTGGATTGAAGGCATACGCAACGAATGCGAGATAGCGTGCGGTCGCGGCGCGGGCGAGCCGCGGTCGCGCCGAGCTCGTCTCTTCCATCAACGTCATCAACAACAGCGCTCGAGCGTTGTCGTCGAGGCAGTAGCCCTGATCATAACGTGGCACGTCGAACGTGGCGTGCTGAATCAAGCCGGTGTCGTCGGTCATCGCGCGCAGATGATCCAGATTCAGCTCGGGTAGATCGGCGGGCGCCGTAAGCAGCTTTGGTGGCGGAGTGCGACGTCGCCGCTGGCCTTCGAGCGCTCGCTCGAAGCTGCGCAGGTAGCTGTTGGCGACCACCGGCCAAGAGCTGCTGAGCGCGTGCTCGGCGGCGCGCTTACCGATCGCGGCGCGCGCCGTGTCATCACTCAAGAGGCCGATCGCTGCTTCGGCGACGGCGGCGGCATCGCGCACCGGCACCAGCATGCCGCGGCCGTCGGCGAGCAACTCGCGAGCGTGCCAGTACGGCGTGGAAATCACGGCCCGCCCAGCCGCTACCGCGCGCGCCAGCGTCCCCGAGGTGCTTTGCTGTGGGTTCAAGTAGGGCGTGACGTAGATATCGGCGGCCGCCAAGAAATCAGCCAGCTCGCCGTCGTCGACGAAGCGATCGTGAAACACGACGCTGTCGTCGATGCGCAGCCGCCTAACTCGACTTTGCAGCTCGAGCCGGTACGCCTCGCCGTGGCGCTCCTTGACGTGCGGATGCGTTGCGCCGACCACGACGAACACCGTGTTGGGGTGACGCACCAAGATCGCCGGCATGGCTTCAATCACGTACTCGACGCCCTTGTCGGGCGACAAGAGACCGAAAGTCAGGATCACGCCCTGATCCGCGAAGCCGAGGTGGCGTTTGCCTCGCGTGCCTTGCGACGCCAACGGAATACCATGCGGAATGACGTCGATCTGATCGGGTTGTACACCGTGGAGCTCGCGCAAAGTACTGGCGCCGTGCTCGCTCATCACGACCACGCGCTCGGAGAGAGCGATGACCTGATCGAGTGTCGCGCGCTGCAGCGCCGAGGGGCTGGTCAAAATAGTGTGCAGCGTCGTCACCACCGGCATGCGCAGCTCACGCAGCAGCGTGAGCACGTGCGTGCCAGATTTCCCGCCGAAGATGCCGTACTCGTGCTGCAGCGATACGACCTCCACACCGCTAGCGTTGAGGTACTGGGCGGCGCGCCGGTAGGCGGCGATGTCGTCCTCCTCGACTTCGAACCGCACCTGCTCAGGGTAAGCGTGATCTTGCCCCGGATCATTCATGGCGACGATCACGGAATCCATGTTGGGCGCGGCCTGCGCCACGAAACGGCTCAGATCAGTCGTGAACGTCGCGATGCCGCATTGGCGGGGCAGGTGATTGCCGACGAACGCCAGTTTGCGGGAAGCGGGAGGTAGCGAGTTCGTCATGGCATTCCCAGCCACCTGAGGCAGCGTTGGAGGACAAAGCGGCCACGCCTAACTCGGCGGGGCTCGCTGCAGGGTGCGCCGGTACACGGTGCTGAACGCGAGTACGCATTCAACGCGCGGAAGCACACAAGGCACGGGCGTATACTCCAAGCATAGGCCCGCGTCAATCGTGCTCGCGTTCGGTTTGCTTGTGTGTCTCGCGCTCGCTTCGCCCGCACTTGGCTGCGGGTGCGTCAACTTGCCGCGGTGTCTTTGCGCGCCGCGTCGGCCATGTCGTCAACGAGCATCTTCAGCACGATCGGATCGGGGCCTTCGACCATCAGGCGCAGCTTGGCTTCTGTGCCGCTCCAGCGCACGAGCACGCGGCCGTCGCGACCGAGCTTCTTTTCGGCGGCGCCGATGCGCGAGGTGAGCTCCAGCATCTGTTCGAGCGGGCGGCGCGCTGGCAGCTTGATGCTTTCGAGGACCTGCGGCACGCGCTCCATCACGTGCGCAAGCTCGCCCAAGCTCTTCTGCTCCGCGACCATGATTGCGATGACTTGCAGCGCTGCTACGAGGCCGTCGCCGGTCGTGGCGTGATCCATGAAGATCAAATGCCCGGATTGCTCGCCGCCAAAACTGAGTGATTCACCACGCAAAGCCTCGACGACGTAGCGGTCACCGACGTTCGTGCGGATCACGCTGCCGCCCGCGGCTTCGATCGCACGCTCGAGGCCCATGTTGCTCATCACGGTGGTGACGAGCTTGCCCTTGTTCAACTTGCCGGCTTTGTGCATGCGCGTGCCGCACAGGGCCATAATCGCGTCGCCGTCGACGACCTTGCCGTGCTCGTCGACGAAGATCACGCGATCGGCGTCGCCATCCAGCGCTACGCCTAGGTGCGCCTTCTTTTTCTTCACCTCGGCCGCGACATGCTCGGGGTGGAGCGCGCCGCAGTTGCGGTTGATGTTCACGCCGTTCGGCTTGCAACCGAGCGAGATCACCTCGGCACCCAGCTCCGCAAACACGGCTGGCGCGACGCGATACGCAGCGCCGTGCGCGGCGTCGACCACGACCCGCAAGCCGTCGAGTGTGAGCTCCTTGGGGAAGGTGTTCTTGACGTAGACGATGTAGCGGCCCTGCGAACTGTCGAAGCGCTCGGCGCGGCCGACGGCAGCGCCGGTTTTGCCGTGGGATTCGAGCTTTGGATCGAGCAACAAAGCTTCGATCGCGGCTTCCTCGCCGTCTGGCAACTTGAAGCCATCGGGGCCGAACAGCTTGATGCCGTTGTCCGCGAACGGATTGTGGCTGGCGCTGATCACGACTCCGGCATCGGCGCGCATGCTCTGGGTGAGGTTGGCGACCGCAGGCGTCGGAATCGGACCGGAGAGCAGCACGCGACCGCCAGCGCCGCAAATTCCCGCGGCGATCGCCGTCTCGAGCATGTAGCCGGAGACGCGCGTGTCTTTACCGATCACGATCCGCGGTGCCCGCGACTTGCCGCGCCGCGCGACCAGCGTGATCGCCCGCCCGAGTCGCAGCGCCAGCTCGGGCGTCATCGGATCGACATTGGCGCGACCGCGGATCCCGTCCGTTCCGAAAAGCTTGCGTTCACTCATGTGGGCTCCTGGCGGGCGCTAATCCCGGAAATTCGTGAATTGTAGATCGAGCTCGAGGTTCTCGGCTGCGCGCAGTAGTTGCATGGTCTCTTGCAGGTCGTCGCGTTTCTTGCCGCTGACCCGCACCGAATCTTCGTGGATCGCAGCTTGCACCTTGATCTTCGAGTCTTTGACGATCTTGACGATCTGCTTGGCTTTCTCGGTCTCGATGCCCTCTTTGAGCTTCACGAGCAGCCGCGTCGTGCCCCGCGGCCCCTTGCCAGGATCGTGTTTATCAAGGTGCTTCAGGCTCACTTTGCGTTTGACCAGCTTCTCTTCCAGCACGACCAGCGCGGCCTTGCAGCGGTCGACCGCATTGGCCAAAATCACGATGCCCTCCTCGTTCTTTTCGAGCGAGGTCTCGGTGTTGCGAAAGTCGAAGCGCTGACCGATCTCCTTTTGGGCTTGCAGCAGCGCGTTACCGAACTCGGCCCAATCCACCTTGGAGACCACGTCGAAGGACGGCATCGGCCTAGAGGTCGATCGCTGGATCGGTCGGCAGGTTCAACAGCGAGGCGCGCGCCGCGCCGACCAGGAAAATCGAGCCGGTGACGACTACCAGCCCGCGCTGACCGACCAACTGCCGTGCCCGCGCCAGCGCGTCGGGGACGCCCTCGGCGACCTCGCCGGCGATCGCTGCGGACATCTCGTACGGATCGACTGCGCGGCGGACCGGCGGCGCTACGAAGACACGGTGGCCCGCGACCGTCTCCAGCCGCTTCAGCATCGCGCGCCAATTCTTGCTGGCGATCGCGCCGAACACCAGCGCGATCTCTTTACGCGATTCGATATCGCCGAGCACGCTCGGATCGAGCGCGTGCGACAACGCCACGGCGCCGTCGGGATTGTGCGCACAGTCGAGCAACGTGAGCTCCTGACCATTGCGATGCAAAAGCTCGTTACGACCAGGCCACACCGTCTGCTCGACGCCCTTAGCGAGCACTTCTGGCGAGTAGCCAAGCTCGCGGCCAATCGTAACCGCGACCGCCAAATTGGATCCGACCAAGGCCACGCGCGGGTAGGCGAGCGGCGCACCCTGCACGGGCTCCGGGCTACCGAGCGGGGCTTCTCGAGCGCCGACCTCGGCCATCCTCCGCTGCGCCTCGGCGCGCGCATCCGGGTGCAACTTGCCGAGCACGACCGTCGAGCCCGGCTTGATGATGCCGACCTTCTCGATGGCGATCTTGGTGAGCGAATCGCCCAGCTCCGCCATGTGGTCGTACGACACGCGCGTGATCGCGGCCACGCGCGGCGGCGGGATCACGTTCGTCGCGTCGAGCCGTCCGCCGAGGCCGACCTCGATCACTGCCAGCTCGACCTGGGCGTCACGGAACGCCAGGAACGCGGTCACCGTCGCTACCTCGAAGAAGGTGAGATCTGGACCGATGTCCATCACTTGGTTCAGGTAGGCGACGAGCTTGTCGTCTTCGATCGGGTTGCCGCCGATGTTGATGCGCTCGGCGAAACGGCACAGATGCGGGGACGTGTACACGCCGACACGCTGCCCGGCAGCGCGCGCCATCGAGCCCACGAAGGCCGTGACGGTGCCCTTGCCGTTGGTACCGGCTACGTGCACGGCTTCGAACGAACGCTCGGGGTTGCCGAGCTTGTCGCAAGCCGCTTGAACACGCTCGAGCCCGAGCTGTCGACCGTGCAACGCCAACGCGTACAAACGTTCGAGCGTGGCCTTCAGCTCGCTCAAGAGGCCTCGATACCAAGGTGCATGAGCAGAGCGCTGAGCTTCTTCTTCATCTCGGTGCGCGGCACGATAGCGTCCACCATACCGTGACTGAGCAAGAAGTCAGATTTCTGAAAGCCCTCGGGCAAGGTGGTGCGAATTGTCGCTTCGATCACCCGCGGGCCGGCGAAACCGACGAGGGCGTTGGGCTCGACCAGGTTGATGTCACCCAAAAAGGCCGTACTGGCCGCCACGCCACCGGTGGTGGGGTCGAGCAGCAGGCTGATGTAAGGCTTCCCGCGCTCGCGGAAGCGCGCTAGGGCCGCCACCGATTTTGCCATCTGCATCAGGCTCAGGATGCCTTCCTGCATTCGGGCGCCGCCTGAAGCGTGCAGCAGGATCACCGGCAAACCTGTGTCGGCCGCTCGTTCGAACATCCGCGTTAGCCGCTCACCGACAACCGAGCCCATGCTGCCGCCCATGAACGAGAAATCGAAGAAACCCATCGCGACCGCGAGCCCGTCGAGCTTGCCGCGACCCACCTGAATCGCTTCACTCACACCGCTCTGCTTCTGTGCTCGCGCTACGCGCTCCGGGTACGGCTTGTCGTCGACGAACAGCAGCGGATCAGCCGGGAGAATGTGGTCGTCCCACATCTCGAAGTTGCTGTCGTCGAGCAGCAAGGCTCGCCACTCAGCGACGCTCATGCGGTGGTGATGACCGCACACCGGACAGACATGTAGACGCGCGGCGAACTCCGGCGCTGTCTGCACGTGACCGCACGCCGCGCACTTCTTGAAAATGCCTCGGCCGACGGAGCGCTTCTCCGCACTATCGGTCTGGGTTGGATTGCGTTCGGGCAGTGCCACTGGAAACCGTGACTCTAGCAAAGATCGGCGGAGACTCGTTCAGGCCGGGCCTCAGCGCAAGCAGAAGACCCGCATTGTCGCGAATTCTTCGCTCGCTCGGCTGCGCTGCTACTGGGCGGCACAGCGCGTTGAGCAGCAGTCGCCGCCAGGCCGCGGGGTCGGGGCAGCAATTGCTTGAGGCTGGGGGATCCTTCGAGCCAACATCGCCGCCATGAGTCAGCCGACGCCGCCCGAGCTCCGCGCTCCGCTGATCGGTCGCGACGCTGAGCAAGCGGCGCTGCGGCGCGCCGCTCAGAGCGCGCTCGACAAGGGTGAAGTGCGCGCCGTGACGCTGGTCGGTGGCCCTGGCATCGGCAAGGCGCGCATCGTCGAGGAGTTCACGAGCGCCTTCCTGGCCGAAGCGCCCGGCGCCTTTCGCGTGTTTCAGGCTCGCGTACGGCCGCCGGCCTTGAGCCACGGCTTGATCGAACGGCTGCTACGGGCGCGTTTCGGCGTTCAAGACGGCGAGGATCGCGAAACTTCGGTCGAGCGCGTACGGACCGAGGTGTCGACCGTGCTCGACGACCGGCGCGTCGGCGACGTGTGTTTTCTGCTCGGTTCCTTGATGGGGGTGGCGTTTCCGGAAACACCACTTACCAAGGTGCTGGCGGAAGACGCCGTGCAAGCGCGGATGTTGCGGCGCTCGGTGGTGCGTAGCTTCTTCGAAGCCGACGCCGCGCGAAAACCGCTGTGTTTGGTGCTGGAAGATTTGCACGTATCCGACGGCGATTCGCTGGAGCTGATTGGCCATTTGCTGGAGCATGGACGCGGACCGCTGCTGCTCGTGTGTCTGACGCGCGCCGAGCTGCTCAGTCGCTACGAGGGCTTTCGCGACCTGGGTGGCTCGCGCCACGAAGTGCTCGAGCTTGGACCCGTTTCGGCTGAAAGCGCGTCGCGGATCTTGAAAGAACTGCTGGCGCCGTGCGACGGAGGCGCGCCACAACGCCTGGTCGAGGCCGCGCTCGGCATGTCGGGCGGTACGCCTGGTTTGATGGAAGCCATGGTGCGCGTGTTCTTCGAGGCCGGCGTGCTGGCCGAGGCGAGCAGCGAACCCGGCAAAGCTACGCCGTGGCGCGTCGACCTCGATCGGCTGCAGAGCGCTCGGTTACCGCTCACGGTAGAGGATGCTGTCCTGGCGCGGCTCTCGTCATTGGCGGTGCAGGAGCGGCGGGTGCTCGAGCACGCAGCCGCAGTTGGTAGCGTATTTTGGCTCGGGGCGCTGGTGGCGCTGGGGCGCATCGACACAAAAGCGCCCGACTATTGGACGGATTCGCCGGCCGAAGACGTGGCGCGGATTCGGCGCTTGCTATCCGGCTTGGTCGAGCGCGACTACTTGTTGCGGTTGCCTGACTCGGCGTTTGCCGACGAAGAAGAGTACATCTTCAAGCACAACCGCGAGCGCGAGAAGATCGCGGAGCTGACGACGACCGGCGCGCTCCGACGCTACCATCAGACGATCGCTGATTTTCTTTCGCAGAAGGACGCGGTGCGCAGCCAGGAAGAGTACCTGGCGGTGTTGGCGCGGCACCTCGAGCACGCTGGCTGTTTCACGCGCGCCGCGTTCACTTACGTCGAAGCCGGCAACGTCGCGCGCGAGCACTTTGCCGCAAAAAAGGCGCACGAATACTACCAAAAGGGCTTGTCACTGCTGGGTAGCGACGACGCGCGCCGGCGCATCGATGCGCTGCACAACATGGGCGACGTGCTGCTCTTGCTCGGCCGCACCGACGAAGCCCTGGCAACGTTTCGCGAAATGCTGGAGTTGTCGTTCCGGCTCGCGCTCCACGGCAAGGGCGGCGCGGCGCACAACCGGATGGGCCGCGTGCACCGTGACACTGGCTCGCTGGCGCTGGCGCAAGAGCACTTGGAAACCTCGCTCACGCTATTCGAGCGCGCGGGCGACACGCGCGGCATCGCGTCGTCCCACGACGATATCGGCAAGCTTTTGTGGATGCGCGGCGAGTACGAGATGGCGCTCGAAGAGCTGCGTCGCGGCCTCGACATGAGGAAGGCGCTCGGCGATGGCCGCTCGATCGCGCTCAGTCTGAACAATATCGGCTTGGTCTGGCGCGCTCACGGCCAGGAGGCGCAGGCGCGTGAAGCCTTGGAGGCGGCGCTGAAGATCCGGCGCGAGCTTTCGGATCCGCTCGGCATCGTCGAGAGCTTGAACGATCTCGGGCAGCTGGCGCTCGACCAGGGCGAGCATCGCAAGGCGCTCAACCTGCTCGAGGAAGCGCAGCTTTTGGCGCAAGACTTGGGCGACAGCAACCGAATCGCCGTCGTTTTGGCCAATATTGGCGAGGCGCACCTGCGCACCCACGACACCGAGCGCGCGATCGAGGTGCTACGGCGGGCCGAGCAGCTGTGCGAAGACTTGGGCGACAAGCTGCACTTGGCCGACGTGAAGCGCGCGCTGGCCAAGGCGCACCTGGAGCGCGGCGATTTGAAGGCCGCCCGCGACTGCATCAAGCGCTCGGTCGACCTATTCGGGCAAGTGCGCAGTAAGCCGCATTTGGCGGTCGCGCTGCGCACGCTCGGCGAGGTGACGGGCGCCGGCGCGTGGGGCGACGGCCACGAAGTCAAAGCGGTCGATTACTTCATGCGCTCGATCGCGATCTGCAAAGAGATCGGCAACGAGCTCGAGGTCGCCAAGAGTTACCGCGCCTTCTCGGGCTACGTGTCCGGGTCGACCCACTACCAAAGCGTCCCGGAGATCCAACGCGAGGCGCAGAAGTTGTCCGAGATGGCCGACGAGATCTTCGAACGTCACCGGATTCGAGCAACCGGTTCTAGCTCGCTCAATACCAATCCCCAATGACCGCCAAGCTCAAACTGCGCCGCACGGGTGCCGTCGCCGTGCCGCTTCCCGCCTACCAAACGCCCGGCTCGGCTGGCCTCGATCTGTGCGCCGCGCTGGCTGAAGCCGTGCGACTCGGCCCCGGCGAACGGCGGCTAATCCCGACCGGACTAATCTTCGAAATTCCCGAGGGTCACGAAGGCCAAGTGCGCCCGCGCTCGGGGCTCGCGCTCAAGCACGGCATCGGCATCGTGAACTCACCCGGCACGATCGACGCGGATTTCCGCGGCGAAGTCGGCATCGTCCTGATCAACCACGGCACCGAGCCCTACGTCGTCGAGCCATTGTCGCGCATCGCGCAAATCGTGATCGCGCGCGTCGAGCAAGTCGAGATCGAGCTCGCTGACAGCCTGACCGAAACGTCACGCGGCGCCGGCGGTTACGGCAGCACGGGCAGGTGAGGGCCGTCAGCTGTCATTGGGCTGCCGCAGCGCGGCTCACCTTGCAGAGGCTGTCGGGGCGTCCCCCGGTCTCGCTTGGCGCCCAGATTTTTTCACAGGGAGATCGCGAGATCGGGAGGTCGAGCAGAGCGTGATCTTGGGGTTCGCGCTGCCGCCTTTGAGCTTACTCAGAATGTTCTCAAGCGCGCTTGGCTGCGGCGAGGCGATGTGCGCCGCAGGCGCAGCGGCCCCAAAAAAAACTCCTGATCTCTCGATCTCCCTGTGAAAAAATCTCGCTCGTGTGAGGCTACCTGTTTATGCCACGGTAGCTTCTGCGAGGGGGGCTGCGGCGCGGCAGCCAAAGATGTGATGAATCCTCAGGAGGCTGCGGCGCGGCAGCCCTTGGCCCTACGCTGACGTGCAGCTGGCAAAGCGACGCAGAAAGGTCGTGATCTCGGCGCGCACCGCTTCGCGTTCGACGTCGCGGGTGAGGATGTGGTGCGAGCGCGGGAAGATCACGGTGCGCTTGTCGACGGTGCCGAGCCGGACCGAGACGCGGCCGGCGTTCGAGGCGGGGGTGACGGCGTCGAGTGCGCCATGCAGTAGTAGGGTGGGGGCCTTCACACGGTGCAGCTGCTCGGAGAGCGCTTCGCCGGCGCGGAGCAGGGAGATCGCGGCGCGGACGGGCTGCGCGTTGTAGGTCAGGTGCAGCGCGCGCTCTTGGCGATCGCCGAGATCAGGCGCTGATTTCGGCAGCCAAAAGTCCGGGATGCGCAGGTGGCAGGCGAGCTTGAGGCCCCAGGCAGGCCACGGACTCTTGAGCCACATCGCGTTGGCCATCCCGATCACGCCCAGCGTCGATTCAGGATGATTTGCAGCCAGCTGAAACGCCAGCAGCGCACCCATCGACAGGCCCGCGACGACGACCGGGCCATCGGCAGCGAGCCGCGCGTAGTGCTGTTCGGCAGCCGCCAGCCAATCGGCGAAACGCAGTGGCGCGAGCTCTGAGACGCGCGCACCGTGGCCGGGCAACAGCGGCGCCTCGGCTCCGAGACCCAACTCGCGCGCGGCCTCGATGACGAGCGCGACTTCTTGCGGCGTGCCGGTGAAGCCGTGAAACGCCAGAACGCGCGGTGTTTTTCCGGGAACGACCAGCGCGTCGGCCACGCCTTCGCCGATCAGGGTTCCGCGCGGCCGTTTTTCGTTCATGCGTCGCCGCGCTTGATGCCGTACGCGCGAATTTTCTTGTGTAGGTTGGTGCGCTCGACGCCGAGCACGACGGCGGCCTTGGAGATGTTCCAGTCGAGCGCCTTCAAGGTGTCGATGATGTACGTGCGCTCGGCGCCTTCGCGAAACTCGCGCAACGTGAGCTGAGCGCCGGGCGTCTTGGGCGCGGCCGACGGCAGCGGTGTCGAACCCGTTGCGTCCTCGGCGTCCGACTCGTGCTCGTCCTCGAACGGGCTGAGATGCGGATCCTCGGGTAGATCGGCGACCGTGATCACGTCACTCGACAGAATCGCCGCGCGCTCGACGACGTTCTTCAGCTCGCGCACGTTGCCGGGGAATTTGCGCCGCGCCAGCGCCTCGTACACGCCCGGATCGATCTTCTTCTCGCGCAGGCCGTTTTCGCTACAAAACGAGGCCACGAACGCGTTGGCCAACAGGGGCACGTCGAGCCGCCGTTCGCGCAGCGCGGGCACGCGCAGCGGAAACACGTCCAGCCGGAAGAACAGATCCTCGCGAAAGTTGCCGCTCTGCACGGCTTTGCTCAAATCTTTGTTGGTCGCCGCCAGCACTCGCACGTCGACGTGAATCACGTGCTCGGAGCCGACGCGCACGACCTCGCCGTTCTGCAACGCGCGCAAGACCTTGGCCTGCGCCGTGAGATCCATGTCGCCGATCTCGTCCAAGAACAACGTGCCGCCATGAGCCTGCTCGAAGAAGCCGCGCTTCCGGCCCTGCGCGCCGGTAAACGAGCCCTTCTCGTGGCCGAACAGCTCGCTCTCGATCAGCTCACGCGGGATCGCCGCGCAGTTGACCTTGATGAACGGCGCGTCTTTGCGCGGGCTCAGTCGGTGGATCGCACGGCTGACCAGCTCTTTGCCGGTGCCGGATTCACCGGTGATGAGCACGCTGGCTTTGGTCGGCGCGACCTTGTCGATGTCGGCGAACAGCTTTTGAATCGGCGTGCTAGTGCCGATCATCTCGTAACGCGCTTCGAGCTCGACGCGCATCCGCTCGACGGTCCGCGACAGGCGTGCCGTACGAATCGCGTTCTGTACGCTGACCAGCACACGTTCGCGCGACAACGGTTTCTCGAAGAAGTCGCTGGCACCAAGCTTGATCGCCAGGACGGCGTCATGAACCGTGGCGTGGCCGGAGACGACCACGACCGGGATGTGCTTGGTGGCTTCGTCGGCGCGCAGCCGCTCGAGCGCCTGCAGCCCGGTCATGCCCGGCAACTTCAGATCGAAGATGGCGACGTCGACCGGCTGCTCCGGATCCGAGAGCACTTCCAGCGCGCGCTCCGCCGAATCGGCCTCCAAAACGCGGAAACCTTCGCCGCCCAGCACCATCGACAACGTGCGGCGGATGTTCTTCTCGTCATCGACGACGAGAACCGACGGCGCCACCTCGGTGAGCGGAGCCTCAGTCGTCATGTCTTGTCGAGCTGGGCGAGGAAATTCTTGGCAGGCACCGCGAACGCGCTCTCCGGGTAGTCCTGCAGCAGCCGCGTCAAGACGTCGCGCGCGTCTTTCTTGCGCTTCTGCTTCATGTAAATTTCGCCGAGCAAGACCAGGCCCTCCGGCTCGAGCCCTGAGTTTTTCAGCGCCTTGAGCGCATATTCACAGCGCATGGCGGCCGCGTCGAAGCGACCAGAGTCCGCGTAGTAGCGCGCCACATACAGCTCGTGTCGCGCCAAAAGGCCGAGCACCACGTCAAGCATGTAGTGCATCTCCGCCGAGTGCTCTGACGCGGGGTAGTCGGACAGGTAGTTGCGCAGCGTCGACAGCGCGTCGTTCACGGACGCGAGGTCACGCTCTTCCAGCGGCGGCAGCATGATCGACTGGCTGACAGAGTCGAATTCGCCCTTGGCCACGCGGTAACGCGCGTACGAAACCTCAGGATCGTTCGGGTGGTCGTGAACGAATTCCTTGTAGCCGCTGATCGCTTCGCCGAACTTTTCTTGCTGGAAGTTGGCGTCAGCCAGCCGCAGCTCGGCCAGCCGGGCGTAGCGGCTGTAGGCGTACTTGCGCTTGACCTCGCTCAAGAGCTCGTTGGAAAGTTCCCAGTTTTTGTCTTCGAACGCCGCAAGCGCCAGCTCGTAGTCGCGGCGGGCGTTGTCCGTGTAGTCGAGCGCAGTCGCGGCTTGCCTATCGTTGGAGGCGCACGCGGTCGTGCCGAGCGGTGCGAGGAAGGCAATCGCGCTCGCGAGGCCGAAGAAAGTCAGGGTCAGACGGGGCCGGGCGGCTGCCCTGGGCGCTCGTGACGATCGACGGGACGCGGTCGGCGGCTTCATTTTCCACCGCTCGGTAGCGTTCTCTGTCACCGGCGGCAAGAGGAGTGCCGGCCTCGGCCCCGGCCCGCGCCTTTTTCGAACGAACTTTCTAGCCTGGCGTAGGGCTTGGAGTAATGATTGCCGCCCATGGCCGAGCCGGTCCCGATGACCCCCCAAGGAGCCCAGAAGCTACGCGAAGAGCTGGCTCGCTTGAAAGAGGAACGCCCGAAGATCTCCCGTGAAATCGGCGTCGCGCGCGAGCACGGCGACCTGAAGGAGAACGCCGAGTACCACGCCGCCAAGGATCGCCAGGGGATGATCGAGGCACGCGTCAAGGACATCGAGGACAAGCTCGCTCGCGCCGAGATCATCGATCCGAGCAAGCTTTCGGGCGACCGCGTGCGGTTTGGCGCTCACGTCAAGTTGACCAACCTGGATACCGACGAGGAGACGATCTACCGAATCGTCGGCGCCGACGAGGCCGACGTCAACGCGGGCACGATTTCGGTGTCGGCGCCGCTGGCTCGCGCGCTGATCGGCAAATCAGTCGGGGACGAAGTCGTCGTCAACCTGCCCGCAGGCAAGCGTCGCTACGAGATCGCCGAAATCGACTTTCGATGAACGTGCGGACGGCTGCTGGCTCGCGCTCCAGCATCCCTGAAGGCTTGCGGGCGAGCCTGCTCGAGCGCGGGCTGCTGGTCGCCGCGCTGTACGGGTCACTGTCCAGCTGCGGGCTTTTCTTGCTCGAACTCGCGGTCGTACTGCTGCTGCGCGGCAGCGAAATCTCCAGCATCTGGGAAGTGCAGAACGGCGCGTCCTTGCTGTTGCCAGCCTACCTGGCCCTCGGCATCGCGACCGGAACCGTCGGCGGGTTGCTGCTGCAGCTGCTCGGACGCGCGGAGCGCTCGCGCCCGCACCGGGTCATGCTCGGCTTGTTCGTGGCGACAGGCGCAGCGGTCGCGGCGTTTGGGGTCGCTGGCGGCAGGCATTTGGCGGCTCCCGGGCTGCGTTTGGGGTTTGCGCTCGGGGCGGCTGGCTTGGCTTGCGCGACCGCACTGGTCGTGGCGACGCCGCTTTCGGTGCAGTTGCGCCGCGCTCCGCAAAGGCTCGCGGCGGCTGCGGCGCTCTTGATCGTGCTCCTGGAGCTGGTGAACCACTTCGCGTTGGTCCGGCTGTATCCGGCGTTTCACAGCGCGCTCGCCGTCACGGCGCTGTTGCTCGCGCCGGCAGCGCTCGTGCCGCTGCTGGTGGCGGGCCCGGCTCGCCCCGGGCGTGACCCGCGTCGTCGAGTGGTCGTCGCGCTCGGCCTCGCCCTCGTGGCGACGCTCGCGGCGCTGTTGGCCAAGCCGGCGGCGCTTCGCCTGGCTCGCTTCGATAACCTGCGGCTGATCCTGCTCGATTCCGCGCCGATGGCGGCCGAAGTGGTCACGCTCAGCGCGCGGCTGGCGCCGCCCGAGCCGCTCGAGGCGGGTGCCGAGCCGAGCATCGTTGACGCCGCAGCGGCGGTCGACGGGCAAGGCGACCTCAATTTTCAGGGCCATGATCTGCTGCTCGTCACGGTCGACGCGCTGCGCGCCGACCACGTGGGCGCCTACGGCTACGCGCGCAAGTTGACGCCGAATTTCGACGCGTTGGCGGCGCGCGGCAGCATGTTCGAGCACGCCTATTGCCCGACACCGCATACCTCGTACTCGGTGACGTCGCTGCTGACGGGCAAGTACCTGCGTCCGCTGCTGTTGCAGGGCGCAGGCGAAGATTCGGACACCTGGGCGGGCCTGTTGCGCACGTACGGCTTTCGCACCGCCGCGTTTTATCCGCCGGCGGTCTTCTTCATTGATCAGAGTCGCTTCACCGCCTTCGAGCAGCGGGCGCTCGACTTCGAGTACCGCTGGGTCGAGTTCGCCGAGGGCGAAAAACGCCTGGCACAAGTCCGCGAATACCTGCGCGCTTCGCCGCGCGATAAGCCGCTGTTTGTCTGGGTGCATCTGTTCGGTCCGCATGAGCCGTACGAGGCTCACCCCGAGCTTCAGCTGGCGTTGGGCGATCGCGACATCGACCGCTACGACGCGGAAATTGCGGCAGCCGACGCCACCCTGGGCGAGCTATTGAAGTTGATGGACGCGCGGCGTCCGGGCGCCGTCACCATCGTCAGCGCCGACCATGGCGAAGAGTTCGGCGATCACGGCGGGCGCTACCACGGCAGCTCGGTGTACGAGGAACAGGTACGGGTGCCGCTGGTTGTCGTCGGGCCGGGCGTGAAGACGCAGCGAGTCGCGGAGGTCGTGCAGACGATCGATCTGTTGCCGACGACGCTGGCAGCGCTTTCGGTCCCACGCCCTCCGCGCATCCGCGGTCGCGATTTGGGTCCGCTTTTGGCTGGGAAAAGGCCTTCCGGTGCTGGAATGGCGTACGCGGAAACCGACGAGCAAGCGTTGTACGCCGAAGGCCCACTCCGGCTCGTCTGCGCTCGGCGCCTTGGCGCCTGCAAGCTCTTCGATCTGGACAAGGATCCGGGCGAGACCCGCGATGCGAGCGCCGACCACCCTGACGCCTGGACTCGCCTGCGTACCAAGCAGCGCGAGCTGGCCGCCTCGCACGGCCGTTACGAGCAAACGGGTCTGCGCGCCGAGGGTAAGGGTTGGCCCGCGGCGATCCTGCGCGGCGCGGGCGGCGACGGCGACGCCGCCGAAGAGATCGCCAGCTTGCTCGAAGATGCCGACGCCTCGATTCGGAAGAAGGCCGCCGAGCTGCTGTACGAGCTGCGCCGTAAGGAAACCGCCCCCGCGCTTCGGCTCGCGCTCAGTCGCGCCGAGGACGAGGACGTGCGGCGCTACGCTGCGCTCGCGCTGACGCGGCTGGGTGAGGGCGCGCCGCTAACGGTCGAGCTGTTGCAGAGCCCGGATACGCATTTCCGCCGTTTGGCGGCGCTGGCGCTCGGCGAAAGTGGCGACAAACGCGGCGAAGAACTGATGATTGCTTGGTGGCGTGACGAGCGTTCGCGCGACTTTCAGCGTTCGCGCGAGCTGCTCGATGTGTTCGCCGCTTTGCGCACCAAAGATGTGGTCGTGCCGCTGATGCAGTCTTTGTCCGACGTGCGGCTGCGGCCGTACATCGCCCAGACGCTCGGCAAAATCCGCGACGAAGCCGCCGCTGGCGCGCTCTTGAACGCGCTCAATGACGAACGCATGCAGAGCACGCGCGTGGCGCTGGCGAGCGCTTTGGCCGATCTCGACGCTGGTCCGGCGCTGGCGACGCCGCTGGTGCGCTTCTTGGGCGTGCCCGATCCGCTGCCTGGCGGTCTGCTACTAGCGCGGCGCGCCAAGATCCTCGAGCACATTGGCGGCCCGGTCGGCCGCGACGCGGCGCGGCTCACGCGCGACGCGAACTTGGGCGTCAAATTCACGGTCACCATCCCGCCGGGCGGCAACGGCAAGGGCGTGCGGCTGCTGGTTCGGGTGACGAACCAAGGCAACGCGCCGGCCACGTTGCTGTTCGCTCGCGGCGCGGACAGCGCGGTGGCGCCCAAGCGCGAAGGACTGACGCTGCCCAAGTTGCCCGTGATCGACGAGAAACAGGCCCTGCGTCTTAGCGTGCCACCCTCGACCGAGCCGCTGGAGCTGGCGGCCCGGCTGCCGGACAGCTTCGGGGCCAAAGCCGGGCTCCGGGCCAGCTTTTTGCTCTACGCCGAACGCGGGGTGGCGGTCGAAACCCTGGCTTTAGTGCCGCTTTCAGACGAACTGCCGCCGCCGCCCCCGAAGCCTTGGTAAGGCTTGATTGGCCTCACGGCGGTCAGTGGTATAGAGCGGCGCCGTGAGCGAAACGAAGGACACTGGGTCGGGCGACGAAGCCCAAGCCGACAGCGAAACCGAAGCCGCCGAGGCGGCGCAAGACGAGGCGGCGAGCTCGGAGCAAGCCGACGCCCAAGGCGCCGACGCTGAAGCGTCAGAGGTAGGCGAGGGGACGAGCGCTGCGTCGAAGAAGAAAAAGAAGAAGGCGCGCGAGCCTGCCGAGCCGGAGAACATCCGCGACCGCAATGCCCGCGTCCGCGCTGAAGCCGCCGACAAGCGCCGCTCCCGGCGTGAGCGCGAGCAGGGTTCGGCGCCGCGCCGCAACCTCGACGCCAGCGAAGTGATGGACGACGCCCTGGCGCGTTCGACTCACGCTGCCGCGAATTTTCTGACCAAGCACTTCAACAAGGTGCAGTGGGTGATCATGGCCGGCTTGGTCGGTTGGATCGGTTACGAGGTCTACTCATGGCGCCACGCGCGTACGACTGAAAAGGCCACCGACGCGATCTTCAAGGCACTGGCGGCGGAGACCGGCAAAGTCGGCGCCGATGAGCCGAACATGGGCGAGGATCGCGGCGCGCCGAGCGACGCGCGACGCAGCTTTCCGAGCGAAGAAGCGCGTCTGAAAGCGGCCAAGGCCGAGTACGTGCTCGCTAGCAGCAGCCTCAGCGACAGCACTTCGGTACTGGCCGATCTGGGCTTGGCCGGCGTCGACTACGACCTGGGCCAGTACAAAGACGCGCAGGCAGCGTACGAGAAAGTGAAGCAGCACCCGGCGTTCGTCAGCGACATCGACATCAAGGGCCGCACACTCGAGGGCCTGGGTATGGCGCTCGAAGCGCAGAAGAACGAAGACGCAGCGCTCAAGACCTTCCGCGAGCTTTCGAACATGGACGGCGCAAGCTTCAGCGCGCTCGGCCTGTACCACCAAGCCCGCATTTTGAAGGGCGAAGGCAAGACCGACGACGCCCTCAAGCTGCTGGACAAAGCCGGCGAGAAACTAGCCACGCTCAAAGAGACGCCCGCCGTCATCAAGTACCTCGCCAGCCAGGTGATCGAGATGCTCGAGCTGATCGATCCAAAGAAAGCCAAGGAGCTCGGCGAGAAGCTGATGTCGAGCGAAGCCAAGAAGGCCGCCGAGACCACGGCCATGCCCGGTGCCGGTAGTCAGAAGATCAGCGCCGAGCTGCAGAAGCGCATCCAAGAAATGATGGAGAAGCAGAAGCAGGGCCAGCCGGTGCCGATGCCGGGCCCGGTGGCGCCGGCGCAGGACGCGCCGCCGCCTGGTGACGCACCGCCGGCGCAGGACGCGCCGCCGCCTGGCGACGCACCAGCCCCGCCTCCGTCGGGAGCACCCTGATGCGCGGCACGTACGCGGCGCTCAGCGCACTTGCGCTGTTGTCTGGCGTCGCGTGTAGCGCGCTGCGTTCCGGGGCCGATCCGGAGCTGCCGCTGTGGGTGCATCGCGGCAGCGGCTCAATCGAGGTCACGTTCAGGCGCGGCGTGGTCGCTGACTCGCGACGCATCGGCGAACCCTATGAGCGCGGCCAAGTCGAGATCGATCCGGCGCACGGCCGGATCTTCGTCGGTTCATCCGATCAGGGGCTGTACGCGCTCCGTGCCGACGATGGCCAAAAGCTGTGGCGCTTCGAGACGCTCGGCTTCGTTCAGTGCGCGCCGCTCTACGACGCCGTGGAAGACGTGCTGTATTTCGGCTCGAACGATGGCGCGCTGTACAAAGTAAGCGCAAAAAACGGCGCCCTTTTGTGGCGTTTCATGACCAATGCCGAGGTCGCCCGCCGGCCCGTGCTCGACGGCGGCACGCTGTACCTCACCAACGCCAACGACACCGTGATGGCGATCGAGCCGACCAGCGGCAAGCTGCTCTGGCACCAGCACCGCACGCCCGCAGCCGGCATGGAAGTCGCCGGCTACTCGGGTGTGACCGTGTTTCGCGGCAAGGTTTACGCCGGCTTCAGCGACGGCACGGTCGTCGCCTACGACGCAAAGTCCGGTGCCGAACGCTGGCAACCCGTAGATTTGGCGGCAGAAGCGGAGCAGACGCTGGGGCAGGTTCCGGATCAGCTCGACGTCGATTCGACGCCGATCCCGGACGTGCTGCCGTCGGGCCCGGTCGTGTACGTCAGCAACTACGCGGCGGGCGTCTACGCGCTCGACGCCGAGACCGGCACGCAGGTCTGGAGCAATCCGGGCGTGTTCGGCGTGACCGACGTCACGCTCTTCGACCAACCCGCGCACACACGCCGTGACGGCAAAGACGAGCCGGAGCGCCGGCTGCTGCTGGCGGCCAGCGGTACGACCGGTCTTTGGGGTCTGGACCCAGTCACCGGCACCGAGCTCTGGCGCCGCTCGCTCCCAGCCACGGCGATCTCGCATCCGGTCGTGGTTTCGGGCGCGTTGCTGGTGTCGGCCTCACGTCTCGGCATCTTCCTGCTCAACCCGCTCGGTGGCGAGCTGATCGACGGCATCCACCTGGCCGACGGCTCCAGCATGACGCCCGCCGCCTACGGGTCGCGCGCCTTCGTCATGACTAACGGCGGCCAACTCCTCGGGCTGCACGTCGAACCGCCGATTTAGACCGTACGCGAGAATCAAGGCCTCGTCGTCGTCCAGCCGAGGATCGGGACGGCTCCCTTCACCAGCTTGTTCGCAGACGTCGGTCGCATCGCCGGTATGGCCCGCGATGGCGCGGTGGTCGAAGGCCGAAGCTGGGGTCAAGTCGTGAGGTCGTAGCTCCCGCCTGAATCAAATGGTAATGTCAACAAAGTGGAATCCGAGGCGCTTCGCCGCGCGCTGCAGGAGCTGATCGACGAGTATCGGTTGCGCTGCCTTTGGTTCCTGCGCGCGGACTATTACCCGCAATCCGCTGCGGAGCAGCTTCGGGTGTTGTCATGCATCGAGCGTTACGGCGACAATCGGGCGTTCCAACGCGTCGCGGAAGTGCGAAAATGGCTCTCACGACCTTCCAACGAAGCGTCTGCCGGCTCCTAGCGCAGGATCGCACTGCTTCGAGCGAACTCTTGCCCGCGCCACGACTGTCGCGCGATGTGGATTTGTTTCACGATACCGAGCGAGCGGTCGACGCGAGCTGGACTGCAGATCGAAAGCTCTTGGAGCAGAGCGGTTTCCAGATCCGTTTGCTGCGCGAACGTGGATCTTTCGTCGAAGCGGAGGTCCGCCGCGGTTTGGATTCGGTGCTGCTGCAGTGGGTGCGCGACAAGGTCGTCGGTCTCTAAACGGGTTTCTGCAACGCAGTCACGGCCTAGCGGCCCGTGCGTTGGCTGCTGGCGTTGTGGACGATTACCCGCGAAGTTAACATAATGTATCTTATGCGATCTACGAGCGTACCGAACCCAGCCAATTCTGCGGTAACGCTTCACAGCACGTACTGATCGCCAATCGCAGTCACAGCTAGATTCACGCCCTTGAGGCGCGCGCACTCTTGCTCGACCTCGCGCTCGAACACCGGCTTGATGTGATAGAGCAATGTCGGCAAATCTTTGGGTTTGCGCAGTTTCTTGAGATCTTTTAGCAGCGTCCGCGGCGTGTGGTGGCCGCTGACGGTCGCCAGCTTTTGCTCGCGATCCGGAAAGCTGACTTCGAGCAGCAACGCGTTCAGGTTCTTTTCCTGGTTGAGCAGCTCCCAAAGCCGATCGGTCGGCCCCGTATCGCCGCTGTAAGCGATCGTCGCGTCGGGCCCTTGCACGATGAATCCGGAGCTGTCGATGGTGTGGTTCACGCTCACCGCTTGCACCTGATAACCCGCGATTTGAACCTTTTTCTCGGGCTTGAGCTCCTGAAACAAGATCGTTGGCCGCGCCTTGTTCGGGATCGTCGAAAAGTCTGGCCACAACAGGTTGTTGAAGAAGTGCTTCTTCAGCGAAGTGATCGTGTCCTTCGTGGCTGCGACGATCAGCGGCTCGCAATCCGCCTGGCAGCGGTTATCGGCAATCGTTGCCAGATCGCGAATGTGATCCAGATGCGCGTGGCTCACGATGCAAGCCTGGAGGCGGAACTGCGCGCTCAGGTCCAGACCGCTGGTGAGCGAGCCCGCGTCGATAGCCAGCCGCTCGTCGATGACGAAGGCGCTGGTTCGATGTTTCGGCGTTTCACCGCCGTGGCAGCCGACTACTCGAAGCTCCATCCGTTCCTTGGGAGGCGCCCGCCCGCGCTAGTTCGGGCGACTTGCAACGGCACTCGCATCGAGGCTTCAACATAGCCGGTCGCTGCTCATCTGCCAAAAGCCGCCTCGGGAGCAGCCGATTGGCCGGCCCAGGCGACTGGGTCCGGCGATCACCCCTGGCGGCACTGGCACGCTTCGGCAAAACGACGCAAACTGCTTGCGCTCCACCACTTTTGAGGATAGTTACCGCCCCGCCCTCGCGACTCCCCTAGGAGACTTCTCAAACGGGGCTAACCTCCGAACTTAATTGGGGGATCGTCTAACGGCAGGACGCAAGATTCTGGCTCTTGCTATCTAGGTTCGAATCCTAGTCCCCCAGCAAATTCACGAAAGACGCGAGCTCCAGAAGGCTCGCACGGCTCCATCGTCTAGCGGTTAGGACACTGGCCTCTCACGCCGGTAACGCGAGTTCGATTCTCGCTGGAGTCACTCGGTAAATCAGCCGGATCGTCGTTGGCGACGGCTTCAGTGGGTGCGAGTTTCGGCCCGATTCGGGGCAGAACTGGCAAGGCCGCCTCGGGCATCGAGAGCGGACCGCGCTGCACGAGGTCGACGTAAAGCATGTGCGTGGCAGCCGATCGGTGGCCAGCTAGCGCCATGGCTTGCTGAACGTTGAGGCCCGCGGCCGCGAGCGCCGTGTTGAAGCTCCTTCGGAAGCTATGGAAGTCCGCGCACCGCGTCCGGTCGCAATCGCTCTGGACGGCATCGAGCTCCTGGGCGACATCGAGCGCACGTAACCGCCACCGTTGCAGGTCCCGGACCTTGCCTTTGGAGCCCTTGGCGCGTTCCGCCGCCAATGCCGCTTCTAGATTCCGCAGGTCGACCAGGGCGGCGTCGAAGCCCGGCAGCGGCCGGTGGACGCCGGCACGCCAGAGAGCTGCCCGAAGTTCCCGGGCGTGGCTCCGCTTCCCCTGCTTCTGCCCTGCCCGCTCACCGGCCAGGACCGGGAACACGGGGCCCGACGTCGGCTTGCTCCTGGTCGTCCCGTAGGCCTTGAGCATGGTTTTGAGATGTTCGGGCAGCACGAGCTCGACCAGCTCGGTCTCCGCCACCTGGGTAACGTCGCCGTCCGTCTTGGGCCGGTAGACTTTGGCGGTCTCCCACGTCGTCAGGTTGAAGTGCGACCAGTCCCAAGCGTGCAGATCGCTGGTGCGCTGGCCACCGAACGAACGCGACGAGAGTGCCTTCAGGTGCAGCGCCTCGGTCACGTCGGCGCACGCCATGAACTGGGCGAACTCGCGATCGTTGAGCTGCACGCGCGGCCGGTGGTCCACCCTGAGCTTTTTCGGCAGGCGAGTTTTGGCCACGGGATTCTCAGGGATTACTTCGTCACGCCATAGGTCGCCAAACACGGCCGAGAGATCGTTACGTAAGTGCGTGACGGTCTGCTTGCTCAACGTCTCGCCCGCGCCCTCGAGGATGCTCTTGATGTGGTGGGCGCGGACGGCGCTTGGTGCCAGGTGTGTGATCTCAGGCAAGGCGTAGCGCTGTAGGCGCGAGAGACGATCGGCCCACGTCTTAAGCCCCTCCCTGCCCTGGTCGGTGACGATGCGCGTGATGACGTCGCCCATCGACTCCGGCGCCGTTGCCGCGTCAGCCACGGCTTCGATGCTAGGCGCGTTACCCTTCGCGATCTCCGCCACGAGCTTCGCCAGCTTGCGCCGCGCCACGGCCTTGTTATCGGTGCCGAGGTCGAACCACTTTCGCAGAGCGCCCTCGATCGTGACGGTCAGCCGGGCGTGCCAGGTCTTGCCGCGGAACTCGAGCGAGCCTTTACGCGGGCGGCCGCCGGCATGCTTCGTTTCATCAGCCATCACGCTCTCCCTTCAGCATCTCCGGTTCATGCCCAGGCCCGTAGTCAGCAAGCGCGAATGCGCTCTCGATAGCCTGCTCCACGGTCTCTCGTGTGAACGGGACGCCGAAGTACTCGACGCCCCACCGCCGCGGCGTGTTGCTGCCGACCCATGGCGCTGACGGAGGCGGCACGGTAGCAAGTCCGAACGCGCCAGCATTTAGCGTGACGTCCACAACCTTGCCGTCGATTTCTAGCCAGCCGTGGCGAATCGGTTCGTCGTAGCCGCCAACCAACCCTTCGACGTAAGTCATTCGACGCTCTGAATCGCCACGGAGCAGCACCGCGCGGGAGTTGCGCCAGCACTGGCCGACGACGGGTGTCAGCTTCGCTCGACGGGCGCTCTCCAGCACGTAGCGGCATTCCTCGACCGTGAATCGCCCGCCTCCCGCCGTTCGGCCGTGGGCGAGTACGAAGGCTTCCGCGTTTGCATACCGCCAACCGTCGGGCGTGGTGCGGGTGGCCCGGCGAACCTCGGCGGCGAGCCAATCCTTGATCGTCGTGAGTTTCTTGGCGGCGCTCACGTGGCGCCTCCATTCAAGCCGCCCTGAGTGCGTTTGGCTTGTTTTTGGCTGTACATCTGTTGAAGCGACGCACCCAACCCTGAGAGGGTCCGGATCCGACGGTCAATGGACTCGTCGTCGACCCGGAGTTGAACGGCGCCGGCTCGAAGCTCGGCCAGCTGGCGCTCAAGGGCGCCGATGCGGTCGAGGCGGGTCACGGCAGAACCCTCGACAAAGTTTTGAGATCGTATTTCGCGGCAGATCCGGAAGAGGCCCGGACCCAATCATCGGTGTCGAGGTCCCGATAACAGATCCCCTCGTCGTCTACCGCGACCACGAATCGGTCGGAATATCCGCCGTGTTTTCCGCAGCCGTCGGCATCTAGCTGCAGATCAGCCTCGGCCGCGGCTCGATCCAGTCGAAGAGGACCGAACCCCCGGACCGCCCCCCACGTACCGTAAGCCACGGCGCTCATTGGGCCACCCCACGCGTCGAAAGCTCGTGCTCGAGCTCGGCCATGCCGGCAATCGCAACTCCTAAATCGACCTGCGCTTTTTCGATCTGGCGCATCCCCACGCCCACGAGCGCGCGGATTAGTCGGACCGATTCGGCGAATTCGGCGGCGGGACGGGGTTGTGGTATTTGTTCGTTTGCCATTGGAACTATTCCTTCCGGTGGTCTGGGGTCAGGCTGTTTGCGCAGCGCTGGCCCCGCTTCGTTAGCGTTTCGGTTTCTTGGCTGGCTTGGCCGTCGCTTCAATCCCCTCATGGATCGCGTACTGACGTAGCGCGTACCGAACGACGTCGCTCAGACCGATAAAGCCTGTGCGTTTCCGAATCTCGTCCACGATCGCGACATCGTCAGCCGTAAGGCGAATGGATTGCTGTTTTGCCGTAGCCATCAAGTACACCCACTATAACTTATTGGGTTCGGTAAGCAATACCCCTAATACTCTTTTATCCAGCAATGGACCCAACCGCGCGAAATCGTTACGAAAGAAAATTGAATCAATGTGGGGTTTTCCCCACTTTGAAAAGTCGGGTTTTCCCCCACCATTGATTTTGCCACCGGTGGAAATAAGTCGGGCGTAAAATCCCGGTTTTAAAACCGGCATTAATTTTGCCACCGGTGGAAATAAGTCAGGGATAAAACCCTGACATTACTGGGAGGACATCGAGCTGTTCGGAGAACCTGGCATCGCGCTTGATTGTGGCGGCACCGACCTTGAAGCGCTCACCCATCTCGATCGCGGTAGACCTTGGCTCACTTTGAGCCGAGGTCAGCCAGCGCTTCCGCAGTGCTGCCGAAACTAGGCAACTCTTGCCCAGTTTCGGGGCGCCCCTCGGACTTCTTCCCCTCCCGATACAGCTTCCCTCGCAAGTACGCGACCGACTCCGACGTGAGGTTCCGCCGGCCAGACCGTGGTCATCGTTGGCGCCCCCCGGAAACCTTAGCGACCTTTGATCCCTCAGGGTTCTTCTTCTGGCGACCTAAGCTTCACCGTAAGCCATCCGCGGCGGACGTAGCTTTGGGGTATTGCGGCCGGAGATCGGGGGTGCTTGCGGCGCGATTGCGACGGGCGTGGAGGCGTGCGACGCGAGCAGGGTGACCAGCGATCGTCGCCCGCCGCCAAC
>JBBRMI010000008.1:0-91795 GCA_038230915.1 Polyangiales bacterium
ATGCGTTGGTTCACGCTATCGGCCCACCAATCATGATGCCACGTCACGTTCAGGTGACCGACGTCTGCTGGCACGGTGTCACTCGAGCCGATCAGGTTCGAAAACCGGTGCCCTTCGGCACCGGTCGAGTCGTTGCCGACGGTGTCGGTGCGCAGCGTATAGTGGAACTTAGTCCACGAGATGGTGACGAAGTCGGAGCCGGCGTTGGTGTCCAGATTGCCGTCCGTGCCATCGGAGATGTCACAATGATCGACCCAGATGTGGTGCGACGCGGACGTGATCGACACCGCGTCAGCGCCCGACGAGCAGCCGATCAGTGGGTCGAATGACGGATCTTTCGTGCAATCGCCGACGCCGAAGCCCACGATTTTTACGTTTCGGAGGATCACGTTGGCGGAATGGCTGAAGCCGAGGTGGCCGTGGATCTCCGCGCCGCACACACCGACGATCGTCTTGTTGGAGCCGATCGCGATCGAGTCGTTGGGCAGCACGGCGTTCAGGTAAACGACAGCGGGCGCTGTGCCGCCGACGGCCTTCTTGAATTCCGCGACCGTGGTCACGACTTGTGGCTTGAGGTCACCGCCGCCGGTGGTGCCGCTCTGATTCATACCGTCGACGGACGCCCAACCCAAAACCTTGCCGGCGTCGGGCGGGACCATGCAGTCACCGACCGGGGCGCTGCCGCCAGCCGCTGTTCCACCGATGGTGGCGGGCGCACCAGCGGTCAGACCCGCGCTGCCACCCGAGCCGCTCGCGTCGCCCGCCGCGGAAGTTCCGCCCGAAGCGGTCGGTGTTCCGCCGACGCTCGCGGGGTTGCCGGCGGTCGTGGCGGTGGTTCCGCTCGTCCCGACGTCACGGTCCGTGATCGCGGTCTCGCCATAGCAGCCGTGGAGCAGGGCAAGCAACGGGAACAAGCCGAGTGGTTTTACGGCGCTGGTGCGCCAGAGCTGGGTGGGGATCATCGCCTTCTGCCTTGAGGTAGTGCGCGACGGGCCCGAATCGATCACGCGAGGCTGGGCTCAATGCGACTTTGCTGGTCGATGGCGCCAGTTGCGGTAGCTGGGAGCGATTCCAGCAGTGGGATCACGGAAAATTCTAGTTCGAAGACTCGTGCGCTTCGACGCCGAGTCACGATGGTGCGCGTCGTCGTTGCGACTAGTTGCCGTCGCCGCCCACTCCGCCTTCACCGCCGATGCCGGCCTCACCCGCGACGCCGTCCCAGTAAGCGCCGCCGACGCCGCCCTCGCCAGCGGACGGCGCGCCTCCGGTGCCCGGAGAAAAGCCGGGCTCGCCGCCCAGCCCCGGCACGCCGGTGAACCCGGCGTGCCCTCCGTTTGGTCCGCCGACCCCCACTCCGCCGGGTACGCCCCCCACAAAGAAGGTTCCGCCGGCCGACCCCACACCCCCCCCCACTCCCGGACAACACGTCCCCATGAAGCTCCCCCCGTTCGGTGGCACCCCCACGACGCCCGACCCCGGCGCCCCCCCGTGATCGTTCCCCATGGCCTCCTCGGGGGTTCCGACGATACCGCCACAGTTCGTCAACGCCCCACCCATGATCAGCACGCAGCCGATGCTGAGTTTGCGGTTTGCCATCGTTTCGTCTCCCTCGACCGCTTGCCTGTAAAGCAAGCGCCGGGCCAGCCCCGCTACCCGAACAAAGTCCCTCGATTCAGTCGCGACTGCGCGCCGTGGCGCGACCTGGCACAGCGCCATCGGATCGGCGCGTCGCGGTGTGCGGTGGCGATGTGCCGTTCACGACTCGTCCCACTCTTGGGCCGGAAGCGGCCGAATCAGCGCTCCGCGCGCCAGCCAGCCCAGCAGTTGTTCGACCTCTTCCGGCTCGTAGTCGGGCAAAGCTTCGCATTCGATGTTCTCCATCGGGCCTTCGCGCATGAAGGTCGGGAAGCGCTCGAGCGCACCATGCCGGACCAGTAGCTCGCGGCCCCGGAATAGCTCGGGGCTGGGTACAGCAAAAATCTCCTGAAGGGGGTCTGCCACGCCGTCAGCGTAGCAAGACCCGTTCCAGCTTTCTGCTTTCTCGCCGCTCGCTCAACGGAGGGCTGACAGCTGAAAACTGACAGCTCTCTCTCCTACTTGAGCGGCAGGGCCATGATCGAGCAGTCGCCGTTGGCCCAATAAAGATTGCTGTCGTCGGCGGCGATCGACGTCGGATTCTTCTGAGCTCGCGAAAGCGTGGTGACCGGTGCGTTCTTGATCAGCGGCGCCGAGTAGATGTAGCCGGAATCGTCGGAGAAATAGCTGACTTTCTTGACGATCGAGAGCGCCGTGCCGTTAATCGCGTTGGCGCTGGTTGCCTGGGCGATGATGTCGTTGACGCCGGTCGGGTTGAGCACCGGGTTGCCAGTGACTTGGTTGCCGTTCAGCCAGTAGGCGTTGCCCTCGATCAGGTACACGGCGTTGTCGTAAAGGTTGCCCTGCGAGCGCGCCAGGCGCTCACAGTTGCTGTTGGTAGCCGTCGTCGAGTCAGGCGACGCGCACGAAGCGGGGGCGGCGGTCAGCGTCATCACGTCGATATCGCCGGTCACCTCGGCCGGGTAGACGAGCATGTTGCCGGCGACCGCCAGCGCGTGTGCAATGCCCTTTTCTTCGCGTCCGACCTCGGTGCTGCTGCCGCCCGGCGCCGCGCTGGTCTTCATCACCGCTAGGCCGGTCGAGTAATAGAGCGTGCTGCCGTCTTCCGAGAACGTGAAGCCGTTGACGGCCGCCGTCGTAGCGGTCTTCAGCACCGGAGTTCCGGCGCCACCCGCGAGCGGCGCGGTCATCACCTGCGTGCCGGCAATCCAATACAGCGCCGTGCCGTTGACGGCGATCTGCGCCGGCGCAGTCTGCCCGGTGACGACCGCTCTCGGCGTGCCGCCGGTCGCCGCGACGCTGTTGACAGTGCCGTGCATCTTGTCCGTCCAGTAAACGCTGCCGTCGGCGACCGCCAACAGCATCGAGCCGCAACCAGCCGCCGCCGGCGCCAGCGCCTTCGGGCTGGCGGTGCACTTGCCCGCACTACACGCCTGCGACGCTTCACACTTGGTGGTGCAGCTACCGCAGTGATCCGGATCGGTTTCGAAGTCGCCGCAGCCGTCGGGGCACGCGGTGAGCGTGCTCGGCTGGCAGTAACAAAGAATATCGGCTACGTGCTTCACGGCGTTCGAACCACACTGGCCGTTGATCGGGGCGACACCCATGCCTGCGCCCGCGACTCCGCCGGTCGTTGCGCCGCTGGAGCCGCCGCCCGCGCCGCCCGCGCCGCTCGTCCCCGGCGAGCCGCCAGTCGTCTTCGAGCCGCCGCTCGTCGTCGTCACCGTCGCGCTGCCCGGTGCCGGCCCCGGCTTGATGTCCTCGATCTTTGCGCCGCACGCCCCAATCAGACTGCTTACGATCAACCAGCTCGTGAACACGATCCCCAAGCACAACTTGTTCGAAGCCATTCTCTGCGCCTCCAAAAAGGAACTTGTAAGGCCATGTCACACGACAGCGTCTCAGATCACGGTTCGGCCTGTCGTACATCGCTGGTTGCTTCAACGACGGCGGCCCGTCGATCGGCAATCGTCCCGACACACCGGAAGAGCCCTACTTCCGCGCCGTCATGGCCGAGATTGAAGCCAACTACTGCGTCGACAAGTCGCAGATCTTCATGGCCGGTTTCAGCAGCGGCGGCTGGGAAGCGTTCACGCTCGGCTGCGCGGCGTCCGACATCATCCGCGGCATTGGCACCGACGAAGGCGGCCTCCGCACCATGCACCCCACGTGCAAAAAGCCAATCGCCGCCGTGATGGTCGCGGGCGTTGATGACACCGAAAATCCGATCGGTCCGCTCGACCCCGTAAAAGACAAAGGCACGGTCGATCGCCTCGGCAGCCTCGGCTCCGCGCCCGGTCGCGATGAAATCCTGATGCGCAACGGCTGCACCGGCACCGCCACCACGCCGTACACCGACGCCAAGTACGGACAATGCGTGAAGTACACCGGCTGCCCCGCGCAGTACCCAGTCGTGCGGTGCGCGCTGCCCGGCGTCGGTCACAACAACAGCACGTACAACGGCACCAATTACTCGCCCGGCCCGATGTGGGACATCCTCAGCACGCTCCCCAAGTGATCATCAGCGGGGGCTGCCACGACGCAGCCTGAATTGCAGAAACTACCGTGTCGTCATTGGGCCACATTGGCTGGACGATGCAGTGCGGTGCGGTGCGGTGCGGTGCCGGTGATCGTGGACGCCGACCTTCGGTCGTGCGGGCTCACGAAATCCCGACGCAGGCGGGTCCACGAAATCCCGCCGCAGGCGGGCCCACGATCACGACCACGAAATCCCGCCGCAGGCGGGCCCACGATCACGACCACGATCTTCAAGGGGGCTCGGCTGCTTCCTCATCGTGCACGCGCGCGCCGCCTGGCGCAGCTCGAGCTGGCTCTGTTCTTCGGTGCGGGCGAAGCCGTACAGCAGCCGCGCAGCGCGCCGCGGGTTGCGAAGCGACCACTGCCCGCCGAGCCAAGCCTGAACGCGCATCCAACGCGGATCGGGCGCCGGGGCAGCCATCGCGCTGAGCGTAACCGTCGGACCCAGCCCGCTCGACCCGGCCGCAGCGTCCGCTGTGAGCACCCGGAAATCGCGCCCCGCGACCGTCCGGAGGTGTTTATGGGATCGAGACGCTACCCGAGCGTGCGATTCTTGAGTGCGTTTTACCGACGTTTGTGGGGGCTCGGCCCGGAATTCGTAAGCGCTCGCCGCTAAAACGCCCCCGGTCGGCCGTAAGCGCGCTAGGGTGCCGCTCTCTCTCTAAGGATACACACGAATGAGCGAAGGCACAGTTAAGCGCGTCACGGACAAGGGTTTCGGCTTCATCGAGACCGGTTCTGGCAAAGATTTGTTTTTCCACATGTCGGCCTGCGAAGGCGTCCGCTTCGAGGACCTGCAGCCCGGCCAGAAGGTTTCGTTCGTTGAAGGCCAGAGTCCTAAGGGACCGCGTGCCGAGAACGTCAAGCTTCTCTAATCGTTAGTGTCGAGCAGGCGGCTGATCTCATCGAGATCGGCCGCGCTCAATTTTACGGTCTGTGTTTGGATCCAGCCGTCCACCTGCTCAGGTCGACGCGCCCCGACGATCGCTCCAGTAACACCGGGCCAACCGAGCACCCAGCTCACGGCGATCGCCGAGACGTCGCAGCTGTGTCGTTCTGCAAGCGGTAAGAGTCCTTGTCGCAAGGCTAGGTTCCGGCTGAGCGCGGGCTCTTGAAACGTACTCGAACGCCGACGCCAATCGTTGGGCGCTAGTGCATCGGCGCGTTCGGCCGAAAACGCCGAGGTCAAGAGGCCCGAGCCGAGCGGACTGTAGACGATTACTCCTGCCCCGTGCGCCTGGGCCCACGGGATGATCGCGTCCGCGCTCGCGCGTGAGATCAGCGAAAACGGCGGCTGCACGGCGTCCACGCGGCGCACCTTCGCGCAGCGCTCCAGCAGGTCGGGCGAAAAATTGCTGACGCCAGCCGCGCGGATTTTCCCCTCGTCGATAAGCTGGCCCATCGTGCCCCAGCTGTCTTCGACCGGTGTTCCGAGCGCGTCGGGCCAGTGGAATTGGTAAAGGTCGATGCAATCCACTCCCAGTCGACCGAGCGACGCTTCGACCTCCTTACGGATCGCCGCCGGCTGGAGGTTCCGCGTTGGCTCGCCGTGTGGGTTAGCCGGGTCGAGCACCAAGCCACATTTGGTGAACACGTAAGGGCGCTCGCTCGCCGGTAGCTCGCGCAGCGCTCGTCCCACGATTTTTTCCGAGTGCCCGAGGCCGTAAATGGCGGCGGTGTCGATCCAGTTCACGCCCAGCGACACCGCCCGCATGATGGCCGCGATCGAAGTGCGGTCGTCTTGCGGGCCCCAGCCGTACGCCCAATCGCCGCCGCCGATCGCCCAACTGCCGAAGCCCAGCGTCGTGATCTCGAGGTCAGTCGTGCCCAGTCGCCGTTTGGAGAGTGCCATCGCGGCGCGACCCTACTCCAGGATCCGCGGCGTGCCACGGCCCGTCATGCTACGGGTTCGCTTGCGAAAAGATGCCAGCCACGCCGTTGCTCGTTGATGCGCTTTTGCCGCCGCTTGCCGTAGCGCAGGCCCACGTCGGCGACATCCTCACGCACGCGATCTTGCACGAGCCCGGCCGACGCGCCGTGGTGGTAGCGGACAGCGCCAGCCCGTTGGCGTGCCTGTTGGCTGCTGCGTACCGCGCGTGCCTGCCCGACGCGCTACACCTGAGCTTCGACACCGTCCCGCAAGAGCAGCTGCTGCAAGCGTTCGCCAAGCTGAACGCTGGTGATTTGGTGGTGCTGGTGCAATCGACCAGCTTCAGGCTGGGTGCGTTTCGGATTCGCGTCGAGCTGTTCAAGCGCGGCTTGAAGGTGATCGAGCACCCGCACTTGGCGCGCATGGCCGAGAGCGAATACGCGACCTACATCGACGCGCTGGCGTATGACCCGGTGTACTACCGTGGCGTCGGCGGCGCGCTCAAGCGTCGCATCGACGCCGCAGCAGGCGCGGTGGTCGACAGCGGCGGTGAACGGCTCGTCTACGATTCGCCGCTCGAGCCCGCTAAATTGAACGTCGGCGATTATTCAGGAATGACCAACGTCGGCGGCCAATTCCCGATCGGTGAGGTGTTCACCGAGCCGCTCGACTTGGCGAAGGTCAATGGTCGCGTGCGGATCTTCGTGTTTGGCGACACGGAATTTCGCGTCAACGTGCCGCCCAAGCCGATCACGCTGCAGATTGAGCGCGGTCTGATCACCCAGATCATCGACTCGACGCCGGCCTTCGATCGCGTGATCGAGCAGATTCAGGCGGAGGAGCCGCTGCTGGTGCGCGAGCTCGGTTTCGGCATGAATCGCGCATTGACGGCCGAACGTCGAGTCAGCGACATCGGTACCTACGAGCGCATGTGTGGCATTCATTTGTCGCTCGGGGCCAAGCACGGTGTCTACGCCAAGCCGAACTTGAACCGCCGTCGCACCCGGTTCCACGTCGACGTGTTCGCGGTGACAGAGCGCGTCACGCTCGGCGACGAAACCGTGTTCCGCGACGGCGCGTGGTGCGTAACGCCTTGAGTTGGTTCGAAAAACGCCCGAACCAGGTCACGCCGCGCCGCGCCGCGCCGTCACGGCGCGGCGATCGTCGCTTCCGGGATCTTAGCGTCGATCACCTGCTGCGCGAGCAGGGCGTGGGCGGCGTCGTTCAGGTGGATGCCGTCACCCGCGCTGTACGCGGGTTTGATGTTGCCCTCAGCGTCGGCGAATGGCGTTCGAAAGTCGAGCGCGCGGTCGCCGTATTTTTGTTTGATCGCGTTGCGGGTCGCCACTAAAGCGTCGCGATCGGACTTGGCGGCGAAATCGCGCGGCTGCGAGGTCGTGACCCACACCAGCGCGCGCTGCGCTGTCGCGAGCTGCGTGACGCGGTCGTAGTTTGCGAGCTGCTCGGCGAGCGAATAGCCGCCCGCCTGATCGTTGCTCGGCATGTTGATGATGATCGCGTCCGGATGCAGGCTGAGCGCCATCGTGATGTTGTGGGCCGGATCGGGTGCGGGCCGATGGGAGGGAGGCGCGTAGTCGGACGGCTGCATCTGATAGGTCGTGTAGCCACCGACCGCCAAATTGGTGAGCGCAAATTTCGGGAATTGGCGTTTCAAGTAGGCCGTGTACAGCCACACCCAGGCGTTCTTTTGGTTGCTCGGTCCGGTGCCGGCAGCAGTCGAGGAGCCAAGCACGACGATCACCCCGGGCGCCTGATTGACGGGGGCGCTCGTGATGGCAGCGTTCGGCGCCGTGGCCGCCGGCAACGGCGGAGTTCCGCGGTCGCCGGCTTTGCTGCAAGCACCTGCAAACAGTCCGAGGCAACCGGCCGCCATGACGCCGAGGCGGTATTGCCAATCGACAGAATCGCGCCTCATCACTCCCAAGGTTAGGCATTTCGCCGCCGCGTGCCGGTTCTAAGCTCAAATCGGCGTTGTTTCCTGTCCATGACCACTTGGGAGATGCAGAGGTTTTCGTGATCAACGCCGGTGAGTCGGACACTCAGACTCCATGCGCCTAGCTGGTTCTGGCTTGCCCGCCGTGGTGTTGGCTGCCGTCGCGTGCGCTTGCTCCAACGCCCCGAGCTCGCCGGGAAATGCGCCGACAGCCGGAGCTGGCGGGGTGGCGGTTGCGGGCGGCGGCAGAGGTGGCAGTACGATCACGGCCGGTGTTGGCGAGAGCAACGGCGGCGTGGCCCCAGGTTGTGGCGTAGGTACGACAGCCGGCAGTGGTGGCGTCGCGGGTGCGTCAGGGGCAGCTGGCGGCAGCGCCGGTGCGACCCAAGGCGGCGCAGCGGGTGGCGTCGGCACAGGCTGCAAGGGCGCAACGGTTTGCTACGACTTCGAAGAGTGCCAAGCAACGCCTGCGGGTTGGACGGTGCCCAACTACCCGACCGATCCGGGTGAAGGCAACCAAGGCGCCGGCTCGCTACTGGTTGATAGCGAAAAGGCGCACGGCGGCAAGTGCTCGCTGCACATGAAGGACTTCAGCGGTCAACAACCGCAGCATGCATTGCTCGCCAACCTACCTGTGAATTTCGGTCCGGTGTTGTGGGGCCGCGCTTGGGTTTTCAACACCGCGGCGCCAACCGAGCACGGCGCCTTAATCAAACTGCGCTACACGGTACCGAACAGCACCGACGTCGACTGGTACGAGGTCGGTTACGAGAAACAGAACTACGACGGCATCTGGCACAGCCCGCTACCGCCGAGCGGCCTCCCGGAATGGGTGCTGCGGTCGAACACGACCGTCTTCCTCAATGCATGGACGTGCGTCGAGTGGCTGTTCGACACGCAGAACGACGGCAAGCCCGAGGCGGCCGATCCGCGGATTTGGCAAGACGGCCAAGAAGTCACGTTCCAGCCCGGCTTCGAGTACGACCTGACTAACACCAAAGGGTTACCGCGCCCGGTCACGCCCAAAGGCACTGACTTCGTCGCGATGGAGGTCGGGCTCACGATGTATCACGCGATCGACACCAAGACGAACATCTACATGGACGACTTGGCCCTCGGCAAACAGCGCATCGGCTGCAATCCGTAGCGCGCGTCACGGTAGCGCTCGTCAGCGTTCAGCGAAGCGCACGGCGATCGCCTCTTCGGCCATCCGTGACGTGTACTTGGTGCGAGCGATCGGCAGCTCACGTTGGACGATGATCGCGTCGGCGCCCAGGTCGCAGGCTCGTGCCAGCAGCGTCCGCTCGCACTGAGTGGGTGCGATGCCGGGGCAGGTCGCCGAAAGCCGCGCAACTTCGTGGTAGGCGGGACGCGACGCCTGCGCTGCGGTCAGCACGCTGACCGGATGCAAGCAAGACACCGGCTCGGGCTCGCTCAAGCGATAGGGCGCCGCCGGCTGCGTCGTCGAAGCGCAGCCGGCTCCGAACAACGCCCACATCACGACTGCCCGCGACGGAGACATGCAGCCCCAGCGTAGCGCGCTGATTTCGGAAAGCCAGCGATAGTAAGGCGTTCGCGATCCTAAAGCCAGCGCTGGCCCGCAACTACGATCCGACGATGGCCCCAGCCTCGCAGCAAGCGGCGATCACCGCCTGGCAAGATTGGGTCAGGACGCTGACGGGCTGACCGCTCGCGCAGCGCTAAGCGGAGTCTTCGCGCGAGAACGCGCGGCTCAGCCGACCTTTGACCATCTTCTTGGTTGCGCGAGCCGGCTTCGTCTCTGCGGGTTCGTCTGCCACCGATGGCGCTTCTGGCTCGACCGACTCGGTCGCCGTGTCGGCAGCGGGCGTGGCGTCCGCGGTGAGGGGCGGCGCCGCCGCGTCATCTGCGTTGGTCGTCTTCGTTGCGCTGGGCTTGCGCGTCTTCGCGGCGCGCGGGAGCGAGATGCGATTCAGCTCTTCCAGCAGCGCGTCATCGTTTTCGGCAAACACGCGCGCGTACGCGAGTGCCCGCTGCGCGAGCAGCAACAGCGCTTCTTGTCGCCCAGCCAGCTCTAGCCGAAGCTGTGCGAGCTTTGCTTCGTGGGCGTTCACTTCGTCGGCCGCGCTCTCTACCTCAGCCGCCAAGTTGGCGAGCCCGGCGGCGTCGACGTCAGCGAAGCGCACGCTGGCGAGAGGACCCTTGAAAAGCTCGAGCACGGATTGTATGGCTGACGGCGAGGGCGGGGTCATGGGTACGGAGCATACGTTCAGTGCTTGCCGCGCGCCACCTCAAAAGACGGGCGCAATTCCTGGTCTTGAACGGCTTGGCTTGCTGGTAGCCTGAGTCGGCGATGGGTCGACGACGGATGAGCGTGGTGCTGGCGGTGGTTGCGGTGTCGGCGTCGCTTGCGCTCGCTGGCTGCGGTCCTCCCGAGCAGACGCTACGAGCGCGCTCGGGATACGACTTCAACTGCCCGGAGACGCAGCTCAGCGTCGTCACCATCGACGACATCACGCGTGGCGTCAGCGGCTGCGGGCAAAAGGCCACGTATATCTTTTCGTGCGAGCATGGCCACAACGGTTATGCGGAAAACTGCACGTGGGTGCTGAATTCCGTGCCAGGCGCTGCGCCGAACGAGGCGTCACCCGCGCCTACACCTGCCGCCGCCGCCTCGAAGGCTTCGCCACCAGACGCGAAGCCAAGCACTCCTCCTGCCAGCCCCAAGCCGTCCACGGATTCGAGCTCCACCGATTTGCCTTGAGCTCGCGCCGCGGTTTCTCACGGCTTCGGCGCAGGTGGGGAGCCGGCGAGGCGGGCGGCCGCCGGCGCCCTGAGCCCGCTCGGAAAGCGCACCAGGTATGCTCGCGCAGCAGCTTGTGCACCGACGGCGTCGCCACGTCGCGCCCGCGCATCGGCCAGCAGGAACATCGCGTCTTCGGCGCGGGTGTCCGCCGGAAATGCAGCGACGAACGCGACGAATAGCCGATCGGCATTGCCGTAGTCGCCAGCGCTGAAGGCACGCATGGCCTCCGCGAAGCGCGGGCCCGGCGTGGGGGAGGTGAGAGCAAGCGCCGTCGCCATCGATACCGGAGCTTGCGGCGCGCTCGCTGCCGGCGCGCTGGTTGCCGCAGCGCTCGTCGCCGGTGCCGGGGGCGCAACCTCCGAAGTGGCCGTTGCCGAAGCCGCCGAAGTCGCTGCCGCCGCTGCCGTGGTCGCTGGCTCGGCACCTACGTCGACAGAGTCGCGCGGCCAGCGCTCTCCGGCATGCAGTAGCCCCTCGAAGGCTCCGACCCGGACTGCAACGAAGCCTTCGCTGACCGCAACCGAACGCGTATGGCCGTCCGCCACGTCGACGACGAATCGCGTCCCGCGCACCTCGACCTCGCCGTCCGGCAACGTCACCAGGAACCGCGCGCCGCTCTTCACGTGCTCGACGTGGAAAGACGCTCTGCCTGAACGCAGCGCGACGCGCGACGTCGTCCCGACGCGTTCGGTGCTGAAGTCCGCCTGGTCGACGTTGGCGACCTCGAACAGCGGCGCCGCCGTCCCGGTCAGCGGTGTCGGCACGCGATGCCGGAAAATGCCAAAAATTAGCGCAATTGCTGCAAAAACGGGCAAGAGCCCGAGCGCCAGCCAGCGCTGCGGCCGACGACTTTCGCCGAGCATGCCAGCGTTGGCCAGCGCCAGCAGCTGCGTGCGCGCGCGACGGCTTTCGAGCTCGGTTGGCTGCGGCGTCGGCACCTGAGCCAGCACCTGGGCGAGCGTGCTTAGCTGTTCGACCGCGCGCGTGCATTCTTGGCAGCTCTCCAAGTGGCGCTCGAACGAAGCGCGGTCCCTATCGGAGAGCCGCCCGTCCTCGCGCGCTTCCACCTGCCAGGTCTTTGGGCACGGGTTCAAAGTCATGGTTTCTCCTCGAACACCGCATGGTTCAGCTCAAGCCGCGCGCGGTGTAAGCGCGTCCAGACGGTCGCGACCGGAATGCCCAGCAATCGGGCCGCCTCTTCTCCGGACAAGCCTTCGATGGTGACGAGCACGACGACCTCGCGTTTCTTGGCGGAGAGCGCCGAAAGCGCCCGGCGTGCGCGCGCGGTCAGCTCACCAGTGACGGCAGACTCTTCGGGCGTCACCGGCTTCGGCGACGGGACGAGCGCCCAAGCTGCGGCGCGCGCTGCCAGCCGTGCCAGCCAACGCCGGTGCCTGCGCACTTGGATCACCGCCAACCCAACCAACCACGGTTTAGCGTTCGGGCGTCCGTCATAGTGAGTGGCTACGCGCAGGACGTCCAGAAACGTCGCCTGGACCAAATCGTCGACGTCGCCGGCAGTCACACCAAGGCGCGCGACGACTCGACGCACGTCGTTGTCGTAGCGGTCGTAGAGCACGCCGACGGCGCCGACTTCACCGCGCCCGATCCGCGCTATCACCTCGGGATCGGCAGCTTCGTCGGAGCTTGCGGCGCGCTTCACCTCGTAGGCCCTCATAGCGCGGTGGTCTCTACGCCAACGCTGATAGTCGCGCCCCAGCGCGGCAGGTTGGGCAAATCGTTGCGCAGGCTCGCCCGGCGTTTGCTGCTGCCGAGCACGGCGTCCAAGTCGAGACCAAGCGTGCCGCGCCAGGTCGACTGCCGCGGAAACGCAACCCGACCGTACGCGCTGACGCGCGGTTGGCCGAAGTCGGCCACCGCCGCCGTGCCGTTCACGTCGTTGGCCTCCTCCCGAAAGGTCGCGACGCCGAGCCCAAACCCAGAGCTGAGCGCGACGGGTCCGAGCGGCAGGATCCGGCCAACCTGCACTGCGGCGATCAACGACCAGAGCTTGAATCCAGGTGGCGAGCCACCGGGCAAGTAGGCGTACGCCGGGTCATACTCGAGTGCGCCGTTCAGCTCCCAGCGACCGAAAGCGCCACTCGGGCGTAAGCCGAGCGCCGGGCTAGCGTAGGCGCCGCGGAAGCCGAAGCGAGCTCCCGCGCTAACGCCAATCCGAAAATGGACTTCTGGATCGCGCGCGGGGGAGGCTGCTGTCCGCGTGACGACGCTCGTAGGTGGAGGGACGTCGGCGGTGGCGATGGCGGGCGAAGTGGGCAGCGCTGCGACGGCGGCTGGCGGACGAGCCGCCGCTGCGGCCGCGCTCGACTCCGGCGGCAGCGTGACGAGCAAAGCGTCGAGTGCCGGCTCCAGCTCTTCGGGCGACATCAACGCGCGCACGCCGCGGCGTCCGTCGGTGGTGATGAAGGTTACCAAAGCACCTCCGCTCGGACGCACGGCGACCTCCACCGACTGGCAGTCGTGAGCGGACGCAGACGCCAGCCGCCGTCCCGCAGCGCCGGCCACAGCCGTCCACGCCACGGGGGCATCATGGGGCACGAGCTCGAGCCGGCATTCCGCCTGGGCTGCAATGGTCGCCAAAGCCACACTGGCACCCACACCAAACGCCAAGCGCTTTCGTCCGAGCTTTTGGGGTCGAGCCATAGGGCCACTGCACTATCCGCCAGAACGGCCGCGCACCTTCATTAATAGAGCGACGAAGTGCGACCGAACCTGGCCGCGCAAAAGATTGAAGGTCGGGAGCCCCAGCGACGGAGGTAGGCAACATGCAGCGCATTGCCAAAATATTTTCGGGTTTTCCTGGGTTGATGACGGCCAGCGCGACGTTGGCTTTGGCCGTCGGGGGCTGCAGTGACGCCTCGAGCACGGATCAGTTCGACGACGAGAAGGTCGCGACGAGCGTCGCGGCGCTCGACGTCGGCACCAGCTCGGCCGAGCTCGATCAGCTGGCCAGCGTCGACCCGGCCCAAGCGGCCAGCGATCTCACTCTGACCAAGACCAAGGGCTGCCGCACCCGAACGGTCGATGCGGCAAACCCAACCGTCGTGCACGTGACGCTCGAAAACTGCACCGGTCGCTTCGATCGCCACGTCGTGAACGGACACCTCACCTTGACGTTCTCGGCGAATGCCGACGGGTCGTTGCACGTTGAAACGCTGAGCTCGGATCTCACCATCGATGCGCGGCCGTTCACGCGCACGGTGTCGGCCGACATCACGCTCGACGCCAACGGGCGAACGGTGACGCGGCACTCCGAAAGCGCCGGCACGAAGCAGAACGGCGACACCGTTGTGCGTAGCGGCGACGAAATCGTGGTCACGGACAAGGCGACGCATTGTCGGACCGTCAACGGCACCGGACACGCTGTCGTCGCCGGCACCCGCAACATCGACTCGACGACGACCGACTTTCAAACGTGCGAGACGCCGGACGGGGACGACTACTGCCCGACTGGCAGCATCGAGCACGTCAACCAAGCCAGGGCGCGGACCGTGCTGGCGACGTTCGACGGCTCAGTCACCGCGAATCTCGCGATCTCGCGACCCAAGGGCGACAAAGCCAAGTCGTGGACGATCGCCTGCACGCCGCGTTGACCGAGTGCGGCGACGCTAGGGCTCGCTGGCAAGAACCTCTCCACCTTCGCCACCTTCGCCACCGCAAACTCCGCGGCGCGCTCACGGCTTGGGTTTCGAGCCGTCAACGCTGCCGCCGGCTCGCGCAGCCGCCTCGCGCAGCTTGTCCTTCTTGCTCATGCGTCGGCCCTTGATCCCGCCGTGCGGATCGAGGCCGGGGGTCGCGACTTCCGTGCGCTCGAAGCCCGGCACCTGCTCGCGCGGAATCGCTAGCCGATGCCGGCGCTCGATCAGCGCGAAATGCGCGTCGCTGTCGGCGGTGACGAAGCTCACGGCCTCGCCGGCTTCACCCGCACGCCCCGTGCGACCAATCCGGTGCAGGTAGTCGGTCGGCGAGCGCGGCAAGTCGTAGTTCACGACTGCCGGTAGCTGCCGAATGTCCAGCCCGCGCGCGGCCACGTCGGTCGCGACCAGCACCTGGACGGCGCCGCTTTTCAAGCCTTCGAGCGCGCGCGTGCGTGCGCCTTGGCTCAAATCCGCGTGCAGCGCTGCCGCCGCAATGCCGACGCGCGTCAACTTGTCGGTCACGTGGTCCGCGCCATGACGACTGGCGACGAACACCAGCACCGCCGGCCACGCCTGCGCCGTCAGCAGGTGCCGCAACAACAGCGTGCGCTTGCCCACATCGACTTCAATCGCGCGCTGCGTGATCAGCGGTACCTCGCGCACCTCGGCTTCGATCCGAACGCGCGTCGGCTCGTGCAGCAGGCTCGCCGCCAGCGCCTCGACCGCCGGCGGAAACGTGGCCGACAGCAGCAGCGTCTGGCGCGCTAGCGGCAACAACCCCAGTACGCTGCGCAGCTCTTCGCCAAAGCCCATCGACAGCAGCCGATCCGCTTCGTCGAGCACCAGCGTCTCGACGTTGCTCAACGTGACCGCGCGCTTCGCCACCAAATCGAGCAAGCGACCCGGCGTCGCGACCACGATGTCGGCGCCGCCGCGCAGCGCCATCATCTGCGGATTCTCCGACACACCGCCGACCACGACGCACGTCTTGAGCCGCTGTGCCAAGCCCTTGCCGTACACCGCAAACGCGCCTTCGGTCTGCGTCGCCAGCTCGCGCGTGGGCACCAACACCAACACCCGCACGGGTCGCGGCGTCCGCCGCTCAACGCGCGCCAACCGCTCCAGCAACGGCAACACGAACGCGGCAGTCTTACCCGAGCCGGTCTCGGCCGACGCCCACACGTCCCCACCCGCCAGCACCGCCGGAATCACCTGCGCCTGCACCGCAGTCGGCGCAACGTGCCCGACCTTGGCGATCGCATCGACCAGCTGCTCCGACAAGCCCAAAGCCGAGAAAGGCATCCAACCGTCGCAGTAGCAGGAATGAGACTGGAAGGTTATGGGGCTGCCATAACGCAGCGCGCTTTGCAGAAGCTTTCGTAGCGGACCCAGGTACCAGTGGGCGGCTTTTCGTGGTGTCTTTTGAAGATTGCGTCCGCTCGCTCACTCTAAACAGGCCATGCATCACCCGGGGCAGTTATTGACGATTTGCCTTGTGCTGCTCGTCGCGTGCTCGGGCGAGGGCGACGGAGCGCCCAACACGCACGTCGCACGGTCGTCGAGTGGCGGGAGCACCCCGACCGGCGCCGGCTCCGGCAGCGAAACTGCCGGCAGCCCTAGCGGCGGCGCCGCAGCGGGCGGCAGCAGCGATGTCGGAGGCAGCACCAGCACGGCCGGTAGTGCGGCGCTAGGTGGCGGTGCGGGCGCGAGCGGCGGCGCGATGCCGATGGGCGGCAGCGCAGGCGCGGGTGGCAGGCCGTTCAGTCCCGGGCCGATCGACTTCCGGTCGTGGGTGCTGCAGCTGCCGATCGGCAGCGGCACGTCACCGACCACCGTCTCTTCGGTCGAGCTGCTGGCCGGTTTTTCGAATGCATACTTCTACGTCGCCGACGACGGCGGCCAAGCCTACATGGATCCGGCGACCGGCATCACGACCGGCGGCTCGAAGCATTGCCGCACCGAAATGCGCGAGCAAACGCCGGGCGCTGGCAACGCCGGCTGGGCGTCGTCCGGCACGAACACGATGACCGTCGAAGGCAAGGTCGTGATGCTGGGCGGCGGCAGCGTCACGGTCGCTCAGGTCTTCAATAGCGACGCTTCGATCCCGCTGTGCGAGCTAGAGTACACGAGCCGCCACGACTTTTCGCTGCTCTACGAAGAGTCGAAGGGCGGCGGCTCGTCGACGGACTTGAAGACGCCGGTCGCGCTGGGCGCGCGCTACACGTTTTCGCTCGCGCTGTCGGCGGGCGAGCTCAGCGTCACGATCAACGGCAAGCAGGTGTACACGCACACGCCCAGCGCTGGGGTGCTCGGCAACAAGTTCTATTTCAAGTTCGGCAACTACGACCAAAGCAGCTCCGCCGGCACGCCGAGCAAGACTCCGTACTCGATCGTCGAAGCGTACAAAGTCGACGTCGTGCACCAGTAACTACGCGCGGCTCTTGCGCGCCAGGCATCGAATGTTTCTCGCGGGCGCTTGAGCAACGCCCACGCAAGGACTGACGCGCGGCGCCTCAACGCAGCGGGAGCTCGGCGACGAAAGCATGCGGGTGCTCCTTATCCGGATCGAGCACACTGCCCAGGATGCGAATCGTCGCGCCGCGCCAGACCCAGTCGACTTGCAGAGCCTTCGCGCCGTGCAAGTCGACATGGGCGGCCGTGAGCTCGCTCAAGATGTCGCGGGGGCCCTGAGCGTCCCACAACACTGCGACGCTCTTGCCCTTGCCCTCGCCGGCAGGGATGCCGGGTGGCGTGGCTTCACCCACGGCTAGCGATCCGTCGGCGCTGAAACCGGTCACGAGCGATCCGTCGGTGCCGGGCATAGAAGGCAACGGCGTCAAGCCGTCTGCGAGCGTCCAGCGTCTGGCGGCGGCGATTTGGTCGAAGCCGGTCGTGCTCAGGAACGCGACCTTGCCGTCGTCGGAAGCACCGACGAACCGCCAGTCCCAGTTCGTGTCGACGTCGAGGCGGACGGTCGGCGCGTCGCCCAACCAATACGCGAACTTGCGCGGCAGCGAACCGTCCACGTGCCCGAACAGCGTACCGCCGTCGCGGCTCACCCAGTCCACGACGGTGTCCGCTCCGAGCGCGGTGAACACGCCGCCGTGCCATCGGAAAGGCGGCAGCGCAAAGTTGGGGAAGGCGGCGGCTTCGCACCGGCCAGCGATCACGTCACCGCTGCCGCTGAGCAACGTCGCCTCGCACCACTGGTCGAGTGGAGCGCCGAGCAACGTGCCGCCGCCGGCCAATGTCCACGTATAGGCGCTATAGGCGGGCGCACCACCGACGTCGCCCAGCGCCGTGAGCGCTCCACGCAGGCTGTCGCGGCTGAGCTTCAGGCTGCCGCGGAATTGCGCCGCCGCCGGCAGCTCGAGCTTGACGATTTGGTTGCCGTTCTGGCCGAGCGCCCAGAGATAATTCACGTCGAGGTCGTCGGAGCTGAAAACGACCTGCGTGAGGTTGCCATTGCAGCTGAGCGCGCACCTACTGCCAGGCACACCACCAGCCAGCCGCACGGCTGTCGCGGTTTCGGTCGTCCAACGGAACGCGCTCGTCTCGTGGGAGTCGTTGTCGAACGTAGTGAAGATGGCCGCCGAGCCGTCGTCGGCGACACAGGCCGAGTCGGGCACCTTGGGTAGCGCGGTCAGTTGCGTGCCGCCGGCTGCCGTCCAAGTGAACACCCGGCGATCGATGAACACGTAGGGCTCATTTTGATGCGAGAAGGTGGTCCTCGAGAGACCGAACACGCGCGACCCGTCCGCGCTTATCCATAAGGGTGAGACGTTGAACGTCGCCAAATCCGTGGGCAGCGCGCTGTACAGCGGATTCGTCGGTGCAAGCAACGCGGGAATCAGGGCTCCACCGTAGCCGGGCGGCACGACCGGCAATTCACCGCCAGCGCCGCCCGCGCCACCCGCGCCGCCTGGATTTTCCGCGCCGCCGTTGGCCGCGCCGCCCTCTGCAACGTGACCCGGAGTGAAGACATCGCCGGCGCCGCCGTCGCTCGGCGTGTCCGGGCCACCGTGGATCGGTTGCCCGCCTTCACCGCCGTTTTGAGGCGGTCGCGTTGGATGCGAGCGACGAGCTGTCTCGCCACAGCCAACGCCACAAATCACCACCAAGCACCCCAAACCAATCTTCCGCATGATCCAATGCGAGCTTAGCACGTCGCGGGTGATAGGCGTTGGGCCGACGGGCTCACGCGGCTAGCCGCGCCTGACCCGCCGCTTTCGGCTGACCTGCAGACTTTCAGGCCCCCGCCGCTCGCACACCCGCATAGTATCTCGGGTCGTGGTCGTCTTCCTCTTCTTCGTCGTGCTCGCGGTGTGGATCCTCATCATGAGCTCCGTCGCGGGGCGCAGGAACAAGCGCATCAGGGCGCTCGAGACGAGCGGTGTGCGCGGGCGCGCGCTGGTACTCTCGTCCTCGTTCCTCACCACCAGCACGACGATCAACGGCGTGCGCTACGAGCAGCGCCAGATGACACTCGACATCGACATTGCCGGTCGCGCGCCGTATGTCACGAGTGGCTTGTTTTCGATTCCGCGCGGCATGGTCGAGCCGGTACCGGGCGCGTCGCTCGACGTGGCGGTCGATCCCAGCGACCAAAATTTGCTTTCAGTGCTCGGTCCGGGCGGCTTCTCCGGGCCTTGGATTCGCGTCGGCGTTCCGGCTCCCTACTGAGGCGGCCAGCGCGCCGCGCGATTGTCCTGACTAGTGGCGGCCGGGGCTGTTAGCGTCGTGGGTAATGGCGCAGCCGCCCTATCCACCGCCGCCCGGATACGGGCAGCTACCGCAATACGGGCAACAGCCGCAATACGGCCAGCAGCCGCAGTACGGGCAGCAGCCGCAGCAAGGCCAGCAACCTCGTGTCAGAGATCATCAGATCCCCGCTCATGCGCACGAGCGCCTGACGGTGATGCGCGAGCACAAGTTCTTCACCAGCGACTTGTCCGTGAACGAGTTCTTGCTCGTCAAAGAAGCGGGTTTTCAGCCGCTCGGCTTGGTGATGGGCAGCAGCATCTATTCGATCGGCGCGCAGCAGCTCGCGCAAGCCGCGCCGGGCGAAGTGCTGGCGCTCACGCAAGCCTTGTATCAATCGCGCGAGCTGGCGATGGAGCGTATGGAGGCCGAGGCCGAAGAACTCGGCGCCGACGGCATCGTGGCGATGCGCCTGACCGTCAGCGTGCACGCCTGGGGTACGAACATCATCGAATTTTTGGCGATCGGCACCGCGGTAAAGAGCCTAACGGCGCCCGGCCAGTACCGCACCCACGACGGTCGACCGTTCACGAGCGATCTGTCCGGCCAAGACTTTTGGACGATCCTCAACGCCGGTTATCGCCCGCTCGGCTTCGTGATGGGCAATTGCGTGTTTTACGTGGGGCCGCCGGTGCAACAAGCCATGAACGGCGAGCTCGCCGGGCCCACGCAAGCGCTCTACGACTCACGCGAGCTGGCGATGGAGCGCATGCAGTTCGAGGCTGAATCGCTACGCGCCGAGGGCATCGTCGGCGTCACCGTCGACGAGAGCAATCACACCTGGGGCCCGACGGTGCTCGAATTCAGCGCAGTCGGCACTGCGGTCGTGGCGATCCGCGCCGATCATCAAATCCCGCGCCCGGCGCTGGTCCTGACCGTGAACGGCTGATGGCGCGCCCGCCGATCGATCTCGCGGCCAGCATTGCGCGGGTCGCCCGTGGCGGCATTCCGTTGCGCGCCGAACAGCGGCTGGCCGAAGAAGCCGGGCCGCACAGCAAGCTCTTCACCAGTGATTTATCGGTGAACGAGTTCTTGCTCGCGCGCGACGCCGGCTGCCATCCGATCGCGCAGATCATGGGCAGCAGCATTTATCACGTCGGTCAGATCCCCGACTACAAGGGCAAGACGGCCGAGATCGAGGTGATCAGTAGCGCGCACCGCGAGTCACGTCGACTGGCACTGGCGCGGTTGTACCAAGAAGCGCAGCTGGTCGGCGCCGACGCGGTGATCGGCGCCAAGCTCAAAGAGCGCATGATCACGATGGGCGCGCGCGGCAAGGGCGGCGATGACGGCGGCCAGGTGCTCGAATTCACGGTCGTCGGCACCGCCGTCAAAGCGCCGTTCCTGACGCATCCGCCCGGGCACCCAATCATCACGGATCTATCGGGCCAAGACCTGTGGGCGCTGGTTCAAGAGGGCTGGGAGCCGTGCGCGTTCTTGTTCGACTTCTGCAAATACCACGGCTGGCACGTGACCTCCGGCAACAGCGGCTCGGGCGAGGTCACGGCCGCCAACGCCGTGGTCGAGACCGCGCGCCAGCTGGTGATGCAGCGCCTGACCGCGCAAGCCGTCGCGGCTTCGGTCGAGTTCGTGGTCGGCAGCGACGTGACGATCGACGTCAAGGAAGTGCCGTGCGGCTACGCCAGCTGCAAGCTCGATGACCTCGATGTCAACGTCAGCTGGTTCGGCACCGGCATTCGCCGCATTCCCGGCTGGCAGCGACCGCCACAGGACGTGCCGCCAATGATGTTGGCGATGATGCCGCTCAATCGCCGCCGCGACACCAGCATCGGCAGCGACGAGGACGACGCGCGTGAGGTCGAGCGCGCCGCGGAAGAAGCCGAAGAGAACGCGCTCGAAATCGACGAAGCCAACGAGCCCGACGAATGAAGAGCGAGCTGCCCCAACACGCCCGCGAACGCCTGCAAGACATGCGGGCGAAGAAGCTGTTTACCAGCGATCTTTCGGTCAGCGAGTTCTTGCTTGTCAAAGAAGCCGGTTTCGATCCGCTCGGCTTGGTGATGGGTAGCTCGATCTATCAGATCACGCCGACGATTCCGCAACTCGCCCCGAACGCGCCGGGCTGCGAGCTCGTCGACATGTCGAAGGCGCTGTATCACGCGCGCGAGCTGGCGATGAACCGCATGGAAGAGGAAGCGGACGCGCTCGGCGCCGACGGCATCGTCGGCGTGCGGCTCACGGTCAAGCTCGGCACCAACCCGCTCAAGCAACATTGGGATTTGTACCGCGAGTGGCAAGATTGGGCGCGCGGCGTCGGTTTTCCGCGCTCGTCCACGCTGCTTGGTCCAGGCTGGCAGAGTTGGCCGTACGTCGCGCACGACATGTGGGTCCACTACTGCCAGCAGCTCGGCTGGCGGCAGGTGCCGCCGCCACCGTGGTCGCGTTCACGCACGTTACTTAACAACGCCTTCGGCCAAAACGTGGCCGAGTTTCGCGCCATCGGCTGCGCGGTCAAGCACCGCGGCGGCGAGAGTTACCGGAACGTGCACGGCAAACCCTTTCAAAGCGACCTGAACGGGCAAGACTTCTGGACGCTGATTCGCACCGGTTTTCGGCCGGTCGGCTTCGTGATGGGTAATTGCGTCTACTACGTGCCGCCGCGCTTGCTGCAGGCGCGGCCGACCGAGAGCGTCGAGCTGGCCGAGTACACGCACGCGCTGTACGACGCGCGCGAGCTGGCGACCGAACGACTGCAAGACGAAGCCGAGGCGCTGCAAGCCACCGGCATCGTCGGCGTGACGTTCGCCGAACGCGAGCACTCGTACACGACGACGCCGTGGAACGCGGGCAACTCGGCGTTGATCAGCGGCGAGCTGATCGAGCTGTTCGTGATCGGCACGGCGGTCGTACCGACCGGCGTCGCAAGCGACCTGGCCAAACCGTTTTTGGTGCTGTCCGCCCGCGACGATGGTGTCGCCGCGGTGAGTGGAGAATGAGCCGCGTGCAGCGCCCAACGCCAGCCTTCAGCGAGCTCTCGGTAACCGAGTTTCTCACGCTGGCTCGTGTCGGCTATTTCCCGCACGGGCTGGTGATCGGCTCGTGCATCTTCGAAGCTGGCAATCAGTACGATTGGACGGTCGCCACGAGCGAGGTCACGGGGCTCAGTCACGCGCTCCGATCGGCGCGCGGGCTGGCAGTTTCGCGCATGCGCGACCAGGCGCTCGAGCTTGGCGCAGAGGGCGTGGTCGACGTGCGCGTTCAAGTCGAGCACGACGTGTGGCGTGGCGCGCGGCAGGTGGCGAAATTCGTCGCGATGGGCACGGCGATTGGCTTCGATCCGCGGTACCTGCCCGAAGTTCACCGCAACGTGCCGTCGTTGCGGCTGGCTGACGGCACACCGTTCACCAGTGATCTCACCGGCCCTGATTTCGTTACGCTGCTCCGTGCCGGCTACCGGCCGATTTCGTTGGCGATGGGCGCATGCGTCTATGGCCTCGACCCGCGGCATTTGCGCGCTTACCGCAGCCAAGATGCGGAGGTCGTCGAGTACACACAAGCTTTCTTCGACGCGCGCGAAACGGCGCTCGACCGCCTGCAACAAGACTTGTTCCGCGCCCATCCGCAAGGCTCGGCGGATTCGCCGGCCGGAATCGTCGGCGTGGCGGTAAGCGAGACGACTTACGGCGGTGGCGCCAGCGCGCCGATCGTCGAGTTTGCCGCGATCGGCACGGCGGTGGCCGAGCTGCATCCGAATGACCCGCGGCGCGGTCCCGCCCACGCGCGGCCGCAGCTGGTGGTCCCACTCGACCGTTGAGGCTGCGGCTAGCGCTGCTGTCCCAGCTGGCTGAGGACCCAAGCCGCACGCGAGTTTTGGTTGGCGTGACGCGCCAACGCCTCGGTCAGCTTCTGAAACCATTGGTCGAGCGGCAACGTCGCTGTGCGTAGCGCGACACCGCGCACGACCTTCTTGTGACGCGTCACGAACTCGGAACCTTGCCGCTGCAGCGCGAAGTGGTCGGGATCGAGCGCTAAATCGATGGCGTGCACGACGTGACCCTGGGTTTGGATCAAGCTGTGCTCGGCGAAGCCTTGGGTCAACGCGAAGGCGAGCTTGGCCACGAAGTCTTCGAGGTTCGACAAGTCGACCTGCATGCCTAGCGCGATTTGATCGGCGCCGACCGCGACCTGAATCCGCGAGCCGCAGTAGCGGCAGGCGAACGTGCGGCCGTCCGCCTCGGGAGCCATCACCGCGCCACACCGATTGCAGGGGACCTGCTGACTCAAGCCACCGAGATTACCTGACGGTGCAGACTACGGCTAGACGATGCACGCTGCCTGGACGTGCGCCCCGCCGTTGTCGGGACCCGCGTGTCGGGTAGGTCGTCCGCGGCCGTCAATGCGCTGAGATTTCGGGCCCGCAGGCCGCAGCGCAGGGGTTCCTCGACCAAGCGGGCAACGACGAAATCGCCGCGGTCGTCTATGGTCTATGTGGCGTAATTGCACGTTTAAAGCCCCCATCCGCGCAGGCGTTCGTGGTCCATGGCCCGGTTTTTCGCGCAACTATCGCTTAAATGCCGAACGCGACGGCTAGGCACGCTCGCTGCAAACGCGGGCGCCATGTCGATGCGTCCCCTAGTATTTGCTCCAATTCTAGCGCTGGTCACTTCGTTCGGCCTCAGCGCGGCCGCGGAAGAAACCATCGGCGCCCACACGACGCCGGGTTCGGCCGTCTCCGTCTTCGGTAACCGAGGTCAACTTGCCATCTCGAGCGAAGCCGGAGCAACCTTCAGCCACAAATCCTTCAGTGGTAGTGATGCATCGAGCACCAGCCTCGTGTTGCGGCCAGGCGTTGATTACTTCTTGATCAAACGACTTTCGCTCGGCGTGTTTCTCGGCGTCGAGCACCAGGGGACGCAGCTTGGCAGCAGCACCACCTTCGGCATCGGTCCGCGTCTTGGCTACGACATTGCATTCTCGGATCGCTTCTCGATCTGGCCCCGGATCGGCTTCTCTTTCAACAGCACGACCGTAAAGGAAGACGCTCAGAACGCCTTGCAAAAGCCGTCGACGTCGACGTCAAATTCGGCTGTGGCCCTCAACCTGTTCGCGCCGTTCCTCTTTCATACCAACCACTACTTTGTCGGCCTCGGCCCCGCGCTCGACACCGACCTTTCCGGAGACCACAAGGCGACGACGGTCGCAATTAACGTGACCCTCGGCGGCTGGATCTTTTAAAGCTGGTCTGCGTGCTACTCGCCCGGTACCTGGCAAGCGCGGGCGGCTGGCACAGGCCCGAGCTGGCCCGCGAACGTTCGGCATTGGTCTGGGGCTCGCGCGATGCGCGCTAGACGTTAGGTCCTAGGCGCCCGAGCGCTTTTATCTACCAAGCGCTCACCCTAAACCCTATAACGTGAAGCTCCGATGGAGGCGTCCGCGGATTTTCAGCGCGTATTCGAGGGGTCTCCCCAGCCTCAGCTACTGCTGGGCGTTGGCGCGGTCGTGCTCAGCGTCACGGATGGCTACCTGCACACGACCGGCTGCAGTCGCGACCAGGTGATTGGCAAGGCGCTGTTCGAGCTACCGCCGTATGCGGGGCGAGAGCAACAGGCGCTCCGTCAGCTGGGCGACGAGCTGGAGACGGTGTGGCGTTCGGGGCTGCAATACCCGCACGCTATCCACGGCGGTGCCGTCTCGTCCGCGCTCAGCGTTCCGGTCATCGATGCGGAAGGTGTGGTGCGCCAGGTCGTGCACACGCTCGGGCAAGCCGCGCGAGCGTCTGAATCGTTCGAGTCGGACAGCGAGCGTCGGCTGCGGAAGCTGATCGAGCAATCGTACGACGGCATCGTGCTGATCGACGTCAGCGGCAAGCCCTTCTACGCCAGCCCGTCGATCGAACGCGTGCGCGGCTACAAGGTGGAAGAGCTGCTCAGCGTCAGCTTGCTCGAGCTGATCCATCCGGATGATCTGGCGCGGTTCGGCCAGGCGGTGAAGAAGCTGCTCGCCGAGCCCAGCAGCGTGATGCTCATCCAGTACCGGGCGCGCCACAAAGATGGCCACTGGCAAATGCTCGAGACAGCCGCCGTCAATCGCCTCGGCGATCCCGATCTACTGGCGATCGTTGCGACGTCGCGCGACGTCTCCGAGCGCGTTGGCCTGCAGGAAGAGCTGCGCAAGCGCAATGAGGCGCTTCAAGTCGCGCTGACTGCCGCGCAAGCGATCAGCTGGGACGTCGACTTGAACGGCAAGGTGCCGACCACCTATTCGAGCGCGCCCGAGGTTTTCTTCGGTCCGCGTGATGGCGTCGCTTCGTTCAATTTGGCCGCGATTGTCCATCCCGACGACAGCGCGGCGGTGACGAAGGAGGTGAATCGCTCGCGCGAGACCGGCGAAGCTCTGATCATCGAGTTCCGTGGTCATCCGCGCGAGGGCGAGACTCGGCTCTACGCATCCCATGGTCGGGTGTTCCAGGACGAAAAGGGCCGTTCGATTCGCCTGGTCGGGGTGACCTGGGACATCACCGAGCGTCGCCGCATTCAAGATGAGCGCGAGCAGCTGAAGACGCGCATCCAAGAGGGTCAGAAGCTCGAGAGCCTCGGCATCCTCGCTGGCGGCATTGCCCACGACTTCAACAACATCCTGACCACGATTTTGGGCAACGCCAGCCTGACCCGGCTGGTGCTCTCCGAGACGTCGCCGGCGGTCGAGCACATCGCGCAGATCGAGGAAGCCTCGCGGCGCGCGACGGATCTGTGTCGGCAGATGCTCGCCTACGCTGGCAAGGGCCGCTTCGTGCTGCAGCGTGCGAACCTGAATCAGCTGATCGAAGACACGACCCACCTATTGCAGGTTTCGATCAGCAAGAAAGCCGTGCTGCGCTTTCACCTCGATCGCAATTTGCCGACAATCATCGCCGACAATACCCAGATTCGTCAGGTGTTGATGAACCTGGTCATCAACGCATCGGACGCGATTGGCGAGCGCAGCGGCGTCATCTCGATCAGCACGGGTGTCGTGCGCGCTGACCGGACCTACCTCGACCGCACCTTCCAGGCTCCCGATATCCCGACCGGTGACTACGTATTCCTGGAGGTCAGCGATACCGGCAGCGGCATGAGCCCCGAGACGCAGGCCCGCATCTTCGAGCCGTTTTTTACGTCGAAGTTCACCGGCCGCGGCCTCGGCTTGGCAGCGGTCTCCGGCATCGTCCACGGCCACAAGGGCGCGCTCAAGGTCTACAGCGAGCCGGGCAAGGGCTCGAGCTTCAAGTTCCTACTGCCGGTGGCCAGCGGCGACTCGGACGCGCTCACGCCGCAGCCCCATGCAAACCAGCAGCCGCTCGTCGCGACGGGGACGATTCTGGTGGTCGACGATGAAGAAACGATCCAGGCCGTGGCTTGCCGGATGCTCGAGTTGCTCGGCTTCCGCGTCGTGATCGCATGCGACGGTCGCCAAGCGCTGACGGTCTACACCGAAAACCGCAGCGAGATCGTCGGCGTTTTGATGGACCTCACCATGCCGCACCTGGACGGTGAAGAGACCTTCCGCGAGCTGCGACGCATCGAGCCCAACGTGCGCGTGCTCTTGATGAGCGGCTACAACGAACAGGATGCGATCGCGCGCTTCGTCGGCAAGGGCCTGGCTGGCTTCATTCAAAAGCCCTTCAACATCGAAGACTTGAAGAACAGCCTGCGTTCGATCTTGAGCTGACGCCGGCAATGGCGCCAGCGCCGCCCTCAGCCCTCTACCCGCTGTGACCCTCCGAGGCCACCCCAGGCAGTTAGTTGTCAGCCAGCGTTAGTGCGACTGAGATTTTTGGACCAGAGTGTCACTCCGGCAGCGTCTACTTCTCAGCAGCGGCATTCAGATCTAGATGTTAGGCTCCGCGCCGCAAATGTCCTCGAGCGACCCGTTGGCAGAGAAAAAGCAGCTAGACGGTCAGGCGCCGCGAGCGGCCGCGCCGGGCACGACTCGCCCACCACCGCCTTCGGAACGCCGAGGCCCGTCGATGCCGCCACCGCCGCCGCGTCGTTCGAAGCCTTCGGGGCCACCGCCGCCACCGCCTCAGCCGCCGCGTGGACAGCGCCTCGCCGGCATCTTCTCGGTGCCGCCGCCACCACCCATTCGCTCAGCGCCGCCAGCCGCGGCGGCACCCTTACAGGCGCCGCCAGCCGCTCAGGCTTCGCTCGCGCAGCGCGCAGAGCCGCCGGCCGCACCCGTGCAACCCGCATCCGCCGAAGGCCCTGTCGAGCCGCAAGCCGCCGCCGAGCCGCAAACCGAAGTCGAGCCGCAAGCCGAAGTCGAGCCGCAAGCCGCCGCCGCGCCGCAAACCGAAGTCGAGCCGCAAGCCGAAGTCGAGCCGCAAGCCGCCGCCGCGCCGCAAACCGAAGTCGAGCCGCAAGCTGAAGTCGAGCCGCAAGCCGCCGCCGCGCCGCAAGCCGAAGTCGAGCCGCAGCCGGTGGATGAAGCCGAGAACGCCACGGAACCGCAAGTCGCCACGGCGTCGCAAGGCGCCACGGAGCCGCAAGGCGCCACGGAGCCGCAAGGCGCCACGGAGCCGCAAGGCGCGGTAGCCGAACAAGAGCCTGCCGCCGTCGAACAGGCCGCGACCGCCGAGCCGGAAGTCGCAACCGAGCCCGCCGCGGCGTCGCCAGCCGCCGCGCCGCCAGCCGCCGCGCCGCCGCAAGCCGAGCCCGAGCACGCCATGGCGGCGCCGCCCGTGGAGCCGCCGTCCGCGGCGCCGATCGAGCCCTCAATCGCTGCAATCCAGGGCGACGTTTCAACCGCCGTGAGCAGCAGGCCTTCGCGGCCTTCGTTTCCTCCGCCACTACCCTCGAGCCCGTCGCTACCGCCGCCGCTGCCGTCCGCGGTCTCGCTGCCGCCGCCGCAACCCGCGTTGGGCGCGGAGTCATGGTCGTCACGGCTGGCCCGAGCGCGCGACCGCGTCGTCACCTCGATACCGCCGCGCTGGGTCGAGGTCGCCCGCCAGTATCCGGTCTTGTGGATGGTCGCCGCACCCGTGTTGGTGGCCGTGCTGCTGATCGTCGTTAGGCTCGCGCTCCAGCCAGCGCCGCACGTCGCTGCGGCGCTCCCGACGCCGGTTGCAAGCACCGCGGAGCTCGCACCGGCCGAGGCTGCGCACGACAACCCGCCGCGTGTCGCAGAAGACAAGCCCGCCTCGCTCGCCAACCTCGAAGGCAAGGACCAAGATGCGCTGAGCGTCGAAGAAGTCTTGCTCTTGAACGCGAGCCGCGCCCAAAAGAAGCGCGACGTTGCCAAGACCTTGTCGGGTACGCTGCAGGAAAAGCCGGACCTCGCCGATGATCCCGCGGTGCAAGCCCAACTGCTGCGCTTGGCCGCCGACCCCGACACCGCCACGCTGGCGCTCGCTGCGCTCGCCCACGCCCACGCGCCGGTCGGCCCGGATCTGCTGTACGAGGCTTGGACGAGCCGGTCCGCGCCGCCCAGCACCGCAGAGCTCGCGCACGCGCTCTTGTTCAGCCACGACGTCCGCTCCTCGGCATCTCCGGCGCTCGCGGCGGCGCTCGCGCTCCGCGGCGCCGAGAGTTGCGAGGGCCTGTTGGCGGCGCTGCCGCACGCACTCAGCGACGGCGACAGTCGCTCCCTCGCGCCGCTCGCCAAGCTCAACACCCGCCGCGGCTGCGGCGCGAAGCAGACCGACGACTGTTACAGCTGCCTGCGCTCCCGCCCCAAGCAGGTTCTCGCCACCATCGACGCAGTCAAGCGCCGACGTGCCCCGAGCTACTCGGCGCGCTGATGCGTCGGGCGTAGGTTCGTGGCCCAGTCGCGCTACGAGCGTGCGGAAGCGGGTGCGCAAACACCGGCGACCGGCTCCGCCTTCCGACCGAACAGAAACGCTGCGGCGCGGTAGCTATCGCCGCGTTTGACGAACAAGTCACCGCTACCCGCGTAGACGCAGCCGACGATGTCGTTCTGCTGCCAATCGCCGCCGAAGCGCACGTCGATAGCGAAAGCCACGAACGAGCGGCCGTGTCCATCTTGGCTCAAGCTGGTTTGGGTGACCCGAATCCGGCGCTCGTGCGGCGGCGGCCGCGCGCGCGAGAAGCGGCTGCTTTCACGCTCGGCGAGCGGCCTCACGATCCCCGCGTCGATTCGATGCTCCGCCCACTCGGCCAGCGACGGCTCATCTGCCAAGGCGAGCGAGGGGGCGAACGAGAGCGCGAGCACGCATGACAAGAGCGAACGGAGTGAGCTCACGATGGATCCTTTCAACGAATGGGACATTGTTTCGATTCCGGAAAATGCCTGGCCGAGAAACCAATTCGACGATCGCCACGCTGGCTAGGACCGGCCCCCACAGCGCGGCCACGTAGGCGAGGTCCGGGTCGACGCCGACGGCATCGAGACCCACGATCAGCGCGCGGGAAACCACCGCGACGCTCATTTGTCCGACCACGTGCCGCATGGCGCGCGCGTGCGTCGTCAGCTCACGTCGGCGCGCCGCGCGCACGCCCAGGATCATCGCCGCCGCGACGATCGTGGCAGAAAGCAAAAACCCGACCGTGACGCTCCAGCCGCCCTTCGCGTCGAAGGCGAGCACGCTGCCGGTCGGCACCAGCGCGAACAGCACCACTACCCCGGTGACGCGGCCGAGCCAGCGATGCCAGATCGCACGCCGTTGCAGCATGCGCGTCATGAGTGCCAGGCACAGCGGAAACGACAGTGCTGCCGCTGCTACGTGAATTCGCAGCGACGCCAGCCACAAGGTCTCGAAGCGCACCGGCAGCTTCTCGATCACGAACGGCGGCAACGTCTCGAAATCGAAGTACGCGACGCTCATCGCAGTGATCAGCGCGGAACCCGCCAACATCGTGACCAGAAATCCGCGCCTGACCCAAATTGCCAAAAACCGCTGCACGCTCGGTTTGACGCGCCAGGCCACCAAAAGATTTGCGGTCTTCGCGTGTGGCCAGAGGTAGGCAGGAAGCTTGGGCTCGCGCTACGAGCCGCAGCGGCGGCCTGCTATTGCTGAATCGTGCAGTTGGGAGTGAGCATATTTCCCTGAATCCAGAGCACGCCGGTCTGGGTGACGTAGCGCGGGGATTCGGGACCGAAAGCCGTCGAAACTTTGACGGCGTCGGTGATGTCGACGTTACCGGCCCGCTGCATCTTGGTCGCGAACAAGCGCGTTCCACCGCCCCAGCAGTAGAGGGTGTGGTCGGTGCGCACGACGCAGCCGCCGCCATAGGCGACGACCAAGTCAGTGACGCCGTCGAGAAAGGCATTGGCGCTCGTCTTGGTTCGCACGGGGAAGGCCGAGCTGTAACCGACCGACGCTGGATCGCCGACGCCGAGCTTGCCGCCGCCGTTGTCACCCCAACAATAGACGGACCCGCCGTTGGCGTCGGTCAGGGCACAGCTGTACGCGTAGCCTGCGGCGACCTTGAGAATGTTGCCCGGGATGCCGGTGACGTCGATCGATGGGTAAGCGTGTGGCGAGCCCGTGCCGTCGTTGGCGCCCCAGCAGCGGACCTTCCCGTTCGTGAGTGCGCAGGCGTGTGAGTTGCCGAGCGCGACTTGGGTTGCTCCGCCGAGCGCGGGGCCGGTCGCGGCTGTCTTGATTTCAGTCGCAAACGGGGTGGGAGTGGTCAGGCCGTTGATCACGTGACCCGCGCCGTTGCCCCAACAGTAGATCGAGCCGCTGTTTTGCACCGCGCAAGTCGTCGTCGTTCCGCCGTAAGAGTCGCTGTCGGCCCCGATCGCGATCACGTCGCCGAGGTGGGTGTTGGCGCTCACTTTCACCAATGTTGCGCCGAGTACCGCGTACGTGCCCCCGATCGTGCCGTTGCCGAGCTGGCCCGAGTTGTTGCCGGTGTTGTCTGCAACCAACGGCCAGCAGCGCACCTGACCCGTGTCGAGCGCGGCGCAGCCATGGTAGTTCGTACCCATGATGCTGGTGATGGCGTGGAGCGGCATGCCGGTGTCGGCGTTGACCACTACCGACTGAGCCGTTTCGTTGATCCGCGTGAGGAACGCGACGCCATCGGTGCGTAGCAGATATTCGTTCGATAGATCCGCGACGCAGCTACAAACGCTGCCCAGGCACTCGAGCGAAGATTCGCAGGCGTTGTTCGCGCAGCAAGCCTCGCCCAGCGCGCAGCCGGAGAGTGGAGTGCCCGCTTCGCCGCCGGCGCCGCTCGCCTGTCCCGCCGCGCCGCCGCCCGAAGGCTCGCTCGCTGCGCCCGCCTGAGCTGACAGGCCGGCCTGACCGGCGTCACCAGCGTTGTCGGGTTGTCCGCCGCTGGCCGCTGCTGGCGCGCCTGCAGTCGTCTCGCCCGCCTCGCCGGCGCTGTCGCCCGCGTACTTTATCGGCGCCTTCTTCTCGTTCGACGAGCCACAGCCCGGCACTGCCGCCGGCACACCTCCACCGAGCACGACTGCTACGAACATCGTTTGCTGCCACTGATGCTTCTTCATTTTGCATTCGCTCGTCGACGGTCAAGGGGACGCCCCCCGATGGTTGGGAGGGCCTGGCAATACCACGATTTGCCAGGCGATTCTGCTGTTGCGAAAAACGCAATACGCAGCGTCCGGAATGTCAATTGTCGCAACGAGACCGAAGCCGTAGCCTTGGCTCACGAGTCACGCAGGAGCGCGTTGGCTCGAGCAATTTTTGGAGCAGCACCATGGCGCGTAACAACTATTTCAACTCCCTGACGATGGCCCAAAAGCTCGACCAGCTCGGTCGCTGCCGGTTCATGGCTCGCGACGAGTTCAAGAGCGGCTCAGAGAAGCTCAAAGGTAAGCAGATCGTCATCATCGGTTGCGGCGCGCAGGGTCTGAACCAGGGCCTCAACATGCGCGACTCCGGCTGTGACATCAGCTACGCCCTGCGCGACAGCGCGATCAGCGAGAAGCGCGAGAGCTGGAAGAAGGCGACCGACAACGGCTTCAAGGTCGGCAGCTACCAGGAGCTTGTCCCGGGCGCCGACTTGGTGCTCAACCTCACGCCCGACAAGCAGCACTCGTCGGTGGTGACGGCGGTGATGCCGCTGATGAAGAAGGGCGCTACGCTCGCCTACTCGCACGGCTTCAACATCGTCGAAGAGGGCATGAAGATCCGCGACGATTTGACGGTCGTGATGGTGGCTCCGAAGTGCCCGGGCACTGAGGTGCGTGAAGAATACAAGCGCGGCTTCGGCGTTCCGACGCTGCTCGCGGTTCACCCCGAGAACGACCCGAAGGGTGAGGGCCTCGAGATTGCCAAGGCCTACACTTCCGCCACCGGTGGCGACCGTGCCGGCGTCTTGGAAAGCTCGTTCGTCGCCGAGGTGAAGAGCGACTTGATGGGCGAGCAGACGATCCTGTGCGGCATGCTGCAGACCGGTTCGATCCTGTGCTTCGACAAAATGGTCGAGAAAGGCATCGACCGCGGCTACGCCTCGAAGCTCGTGCAGTTCGGCTGGGAGACCGTCACCGAGGCGCTCAAGCACGGCGGCATCACTGGCATGTTGGATCGCCTGGACAACCCGTCGAAGCTGAAGGCGTGCGAGCTCGCGGCCGAGCTCAAGGGTCTGATGCGCCCGCTGTACGAGAAGCACCAGGACGACATCATCACAGGCCATTTCTCGTCGACGATGATGGCCGACTGGGACAACCACGATAAGAACCTGCTCGGCTGGCGCGCCGCCACCGCCGACACCGCGTTCGAGCAGACGCCTGCCGGCGCCGTCGAAATCAGCGAGCAAGAGTACTTCGACCACGGCGTGCTGATGATCGCGATGGTCAAGGCTGGCGTGGAGCTGGCGTTCGAGGCGATGACGGCAGTCGGCATGAAAGCCGAGAGCGCCTACTACGAGTCGCTCCACGAAACGCCGCTGATCGCCAACCTGATCAGCCGCAAGAAGTTGTACGAGATGAACAAGGTCATCTCCGACACCGCCGAGTACGGCTGCTACCTGTTCAGCCACGCCTGCGTGCCGCTGCTCAAGGGCTTCATGGCCAAGATTGACACCAACGTGATCGGCAAGAAGTTCAACAGCGCAGGGTCGAACGGCGTCGACAACTTGGAGTTGCTGGCCGCCAATGCCAGCATCCAGTCGCACCCGGTCGAGGTCGTGGGTCGCGAGCTGCGCGGCTACATGGTGGCGATGAAGAAGATCTCCGTCGGCGGCTGAACAGCTCACCAGAGCTCGCGCGCAAGCCCCCGGTTCCGCTCGGAGCCTGGGGCTTCGCGCTTTCTGGCTTCTAGAAGCTCGAGAAGAACAATTGCTGCGATTTGCAGCCGTTGCTGCGAGAACCTTTGAGCAACGGCGCGCGGGCGATTTCAGCCCGCGCCGTGGCTCGGGGTTCTTAAGGCGCGGCAATCTCCTTTTCGAGCTGATCGAGCTGCGTCGAAAGGTTCGCCGCCGTCACTTCTTTTTCGGCGTCGGCCTCGTACTGCTCTTCGACCGGCAAGGTCGCTACGTCGACGACGGGTTCGGCAGCGGGCGGCGCGAGCGCAGCGGAGCTGGGTACCGGCGGCGCCGCGGGGGCTTCGGAGGCGACCGGCGCGGGGGCTTCCTTTTTCTCGCAAGCCGAGGCAAACATGACTAGAGCGCAAAGCGCGCTGGCGCTGAGCAACGTGCGAATCATTTCTCACCTGCCTTTTCACTGGCGGCTGGGGCCACGGTGGCGCTCGGCGTTGTCGTCGTGGGCATCGCCCGCAAGCGCTCCATCGCGTGCTGGTGGCGCGCTTCTTCCTGGGTCTGCAGCTTCTCAATCCTGGCGTTGAGCTTGTTCCTGTCTTTGGAGACCTCGGTCTCGACGAGCAGCATGGCACGGTCGAGTCGGGCCACGCGACGCGCGTGGTGCTCCAGCTCTTCGCGCGCCGCTGGTGTCGCCAACGCTGAGCCCCAGCGCGCTTTGAGCTCTTCGCGGTGCACCGCTTCCCGCTCAACGCGGCTTGTTTCCAGTTTGGCGAGGCGCGCCTTGACGTCTTGCTTCTTGAGCTTGCCGGATCTCAGCTCTTCGAAGAGCTCATGCATCGCGTGGCGGTGGCCGTGGCCCAGGGCAGCGGCTCCAGGCTTGTCTTCGTCCCCGCCCTTGTCGCGATCGCCTTTGTCGTGATCGCCTTTGTCGTGATCGCTGTCCGCGTTTCCGTGGCCTTCTTCGTGTCCGTGTCCGTGACCCTTGTCGGAGGGGCGAGCCGGCGCCTGTGCCCCAGCGGCCGCGACGGCCAGAGTCACGGCGCAGACTGCGCCCCAAGAGACGAGTCGATGCTTCGTCATGAGATTCTCCCGAGATGATGCGAGTCCGGGACTACCGGAATCGTGCTCGCACCTTAGTTGGGGAAGTCCCGTCCAACAATGATCACGGAATGCGCAAATGGTGAGACTCGAGAAACCCTAAAAGTGCTGCGCACTTCGACCCGGGTCTCTTCCGCTCGGCCGGCCCCGGCTGCGGCAAAACTAGGTGTCACCTGCACTGCCTCGAAGTGAACGCCGGCGACACTCCTTGCACCTGGAGCATCGACGGCAAAGACGTCTTCGACCTTGCCACCGGCTTCGACTCCTCCAAATCTGCCTGCCTCGACGCTGAGCTTTTTCGGCTCTGCGCCAAAGCGCTACCGTAGCGCTAGCGCGCCCTACACAAAGCTCGGACGCACGCTCGTGCGCCGGTCGTCGTTGGACCGACGCGGTCGTGACCGCGGCTCAGTCGACGATCACGCAGTTCCAGCCGCCACACGTGTTGGCGCCCTTGCAGGTGTGCTCGGACAGCTCCTGCGTGCCGGTGTCGTACGAGAAGCCTTTGGCGGTCGCGAAGCCGCCGCAGTGAGGCATGACCTCCACGGTGCCGCCGCGCTCGTCACACAACGCCTTGAAGTCGTCGGCGCTCAGCAGGCCGGCGGCTTTGCTCGACGTGATGTGGGGCGGTTCCGGCGCCGCACCGCCCGCGCCCGCGACCGCGGCGCCGCCCATCCCCGCGGTGTCGCTCACGCCACCGGACGGAGACCCGCTACGGCCGGCTGCGCTGGCGCCGCCCGCCCCGGCCACGCTCGAAGAGCCGCCGCTGGTAGGGGCTCCGGCCCTTTCGCTAGTGCCCGCTGTGCCGCTTGCCGTGTCGGGCGCGCCTGCAGAGCCAGGCATGCCTCCAGCGCCGGCCGTGCTCGACGCGTCTTGCCCCTCTTCCTTCGTCGAGCAGTTAGCCGCCGCCAGGCAGAGCAGGCCGGCCAGGGCGGTCCCCAGCAATCGTTGATTCGCGCCAGTCGGAGTGATCGAGACTAAGGCAGGGGGTAGCGTGCGCATGAAGGCCCCAGCATAGCTCGTCCGCCCGCGCGGGGTTAGCGGTCGACCTCGAGACTGACCCAAATGCCCAGCCGCACGCTGCGCGCGAGCCAAATCTGCACCTGCTCCGGCAGGTGTTCGCGCTCGGCTTCGGAGCAGTCGGCTTCCAAGTGGGTCAACGCGGTGCCGACCGAGTGGTGAGTCAACAACCCGAGCAGTTGCGCTTCGCGCGGCTCGAGCGTTGCCAAACCCAGCTTCAATCCGTCGCGTCCAAGCAACCACGAGCGCGGTGCTTCCAAACGCGAGTCGAGCACGAGCGCGTCTTCGCTTGCCTGCGGTCCGACCACGCGCCGCCGCAGCTCGCACAGCGGCCAGCTCTCGGTCAAAATTGCGACGGCTGGCGAGAGTCGCAGCGTGCCCTGAAGCAGTCGGGCCGCGTCGTCGAGCGCGGGCGCGTAGGGCGTGACGGAAGGCGCGCTGAACACGTCACGATAGGCGCTGTCGATGCGCGCGGCTTCGAGCAACGCCGCGCGGGGCAGGCGGCCTCGCGGCGGCTGCAGGTCGAGGTCCGCGTCGGGCAGCGTCTGATTCAGGAAATCCGCGAAGCCGTCACCGACGCGCTCGACGTCCCAGCTGCGCGGCTGGCGAGCCCGCAAGAAATGGCTGGCCAGCTCGTTGAAGTGCCAGAATCCGACCAGCCCGGCCGTGAGCGGGAAGGCGCCCTGTAGCAGCGTGAACAGCCGAAACCAGTACTGCCGATTGTAGACGGCGAGCCGCTCGGCCTGGCTCAGCTGGCCGCTGGGCTTTGCCTGACCTAGCAGCGCTTCCGGGTAAGCGCCGGTTTCGGCGCGCAGCGCGCCCGTGGACCGCGCAAGCGGCGTGCGCAGCATCTGCCCGAAGGAGGCCTGGAGGTCGAGTAACCAAGCAGGGGAGGCGGGCCAGCTCACGCGCCGTAGTCCTTGGCCTTGGCGAGCTCGGCCAGCACGACGGTAAGCGGTGGAATGCGGTCATCCCATTCGAGCAAGGTCGGTCGCGGCGCACGGCGCATCGCGGCGCGGTACAGCAGCCACACTGGGTCGACCACCGGCTGATCGTGGGTGTCGACGATCGTGCCGTTCGGGTCGCGGGTGTGGCCGGCAATGTGCAGCTGCAGCACGCGCGAAAAATCGACGGCGGTTAGGTATTGCTCGGGCGAAAAGCCGTGGTTCTGGCTGGAAACGTAGATGTTGTTCACGTCGAGCATGAAGTAGCAGCCGGCACGCTCGACGATGGCGGCGTAAAACTCCCACTCGCTCAGCGTCGATTGTTCGAACTCCACGTAGCTCGACAGATTCTCGAGCCCGAACGGACGGCCCAAATGGCGTTGCACCAACGCCGCGCGCTCCGCCACCAGCTCGACCAGCTCCGGCACGTAGGGCGTCGGCAACAGATCGTGATGGGAGTAACCGTGGGCGCCGGTCCAGCACAGGTGATCACTGACGAACGGCGCGTTCACGTAATCGGCCAACCACGCCACTCGGTCGAGGTAACGGGGCTCCGGCGGCGCGGGCCCCAAGATGTTGAGCCCCACGCCATGGAGCACGATCGGGTAGTGCTCCTTGACCCGGTCGAGGTGGTAGCGGGGCGGTAACGCATCACCGAGGAAGTTTTCGCTGATGATCTCGACGTAGTCGAGCCCGGGCCAGGTCTCGCCCAGCTCGCGGTAATGCGCCGTACGCAGCCCGATACCTCGAGCATCGGCAGGCAGCGTCGGGAGCACACCCATCAGTGCTCCGTGGCGTCCACGACTTCCGGGATTCCGGGCTCGTCCACGACCTGCGCGTTACATTCCATCCGCGCTTGGGGCGCCGGCCGTGCTCGCGCTCATGCCCGTGTTGGCGCCACCGGTTCCGCCGGGCGAAGGCGCCCAACACATGCTGCGGGACTTTCGGACCCACAACCCCAACCGGGTCAGAGTCCGTAGAGAGCCAGCTCGCGAAAGCTGGCACTCTACGAAAGCGAGATCAGCCGAAGATCTCGCTCATGCCGAGCGTGTTCCACTGAGCGTCGCCGTACTTGGTGAGCGGGACGTAATTGGTGCCCTTGACGCCCTCGGCATCGACCCACTTCTTCGAAGTCGCGGTCCAGAAGTCGCTCATGTAACGACCCTTCTCGGGGAGGGCGGGGTTGGTGAAGTCGAAGTAGTGACCACCCTGCAGGTTCAGGAACTTTCCGCCGAACAGCAGCACCGGCATGTTCGTCCACTCGTGTCCGTTACCGACGCTGCATTCGTTCCAGAACACCACCAGCGTGTTGTCGAGCAAGCTGCCGCCGGTCACGCCATCGGGGGTGGCCGCTAGTTCAGCCAGCAAATTGGCGGTCATCGTGCAGAAGTATTTGTCGACAGCGTACTGGCCCTGATGCGGGTTCGGGCCGCCGTTGTGAGAGACGGAGTGGTAGCCCTCGTTGTCATCCATCGTCAGGTCGGGCAACAACTTCGGAACGATGTTCTTGTAGCGGACGCCCGAGTTGCCCCAACCCCAGGTAAACGTCGCGACGCGGGTTAGATCGCACTGGAACGCGGTCTTGATGATCTGGAGCTGGTCCAAGGCCGCTTGATGGTAGCGCGCATCATTGGCATCGCTCGTCGAGCCATCGCCGGCCGTTTCGGTGGGGACCTTGCTGTCAACGGGCACCAACGTGGGTTTCGTACACACCCGGCCGCTGCCGGTGGAGTCCAGCTGCATCTCGACTTGGCGAATTGCAGTGAGATGAGCGTCCACCTTGTCTCTTGCCAGCTTTGGCAAGCGCGGCCGCAGGCTGTTCAAGTCGCCGTTGATGAAGTCGAGGACGCTCTTGTCCTGGGCCAAGTAGCGCTTGATAGCAGCGTCGTCCATGCCGGCCATGGCGGTGCCGAATAGGTTCGTGAAGGCGATCAACGGGTCGGCCTGCGGGTGCAGCGGAGTCGGCTGTGCCGCCTTCGGATCGTCCTTGACGTAGGAAACGACACGCAGACAAAAGTTGTCGGGCTGCGCCGAGATCAGATCCGGCGTTAGGCTGATCGACGGAATTGCCGCCAACGACTTCAGCGTGGGGATCGTGTTGACGAACAACTGATCAATCGACCGATCAGTTGCCGTGAAGAACTTGGCGTTGGGGTCGGTGGCCTCTTTCTCACGCCCAGGGATGATGGGCCAGGCCATGTTGTTTCCCGGATCTTTCGGCGACGGCGAGATCATCGCCAGCATGCCCGCGCCGTGCTTGTCACCAAACCAATCCTGAACGCGGGGGCAGTGGACGCCCTTCAGGACGACCATTTGGTTGCGGACAGCCTTGAAGGAATCAATCAAGCCGCCTGGTGCCACAACCCAGTCGGTGCCGCCCGAGGCTCCCGAGGTCGGCCACCAGAACGAGGGCGCGCCGGGATTCTTGTCCGGGCTCATGGCCGAACCACACGGGCGATGAATGATCAGCAGGCGCTGCGGTGCCGCCCCGGTTTGCGTTTGAGCCAAAATTGGCCGGAGGAAAGTCGCTGCCGCGGTCGTAGCTCCGAGGCCACCCAAAAGAGCACGTCGTCCAATGCTTTTCATGTCCAGGATTCCTTATTGATTGCCCAGATCACGGGTGGCGAAGGCCGGCGACGTGAGGATGGCTTTGAAAAGATCTACGAATTTCCCGCTGGCTGCGAAGTTGTCCATGATTTTCTGAATCGCGCAGGAGTTTTCGGATTTGGGATTATGGTTCAGCGTGTACTCGGCCAGATGTGCGGCAGCGCAATCGGCGACGCGCCGCCCGGTCTTCAGTCGGTCCGCCACGTCTTTCAGGCTCGAGACCTGACCATCGATGTCGGCGCCGAGACCTTGAATTGTGCCTTGAGTGAATACCGGAAGGTTGTCGCCCGGATCGATCGTGCGGTAACGCCCGATGGCGTCGAAGCTGTTGCTCACGAAGCCGAACGGATCGAAGTAACTGTGGCACCCAGCGCAGGCCGGCATGGTGTCGCGCTGCTGGCTCTTGACGCGCTCGGTACCCATCAGCGTGTTGAAGAGGTCGGTTGCTCCTTTGGGAGGGGCGCCCAGCGGCACACCGCACACCAGGTTTTGGTAGATCCAAAGCCCACGGTGCACGATGTCGTCGCTGCCGGTGTGGGCATTCGTCGTCGCCAATAGCCCGGGATGGGTCAGAATACCGGCGTTGCGCTCGGGCGGCAGCTGCACTTCCACCAGGCCGCTGCCCTGCACGTCCGGCAATCCGTAGACCTTCGCGATCTCTGCGTTGGCGTAGTATTTGTTCGAGGTGAACAAGTCGCCCACTGCGCCGTTCCAGACCAAATCCTTCAAGAACATGTTGGCGCTGTCATGCAGGCTGTTCTTGAGCGTGTTGGTGTACTCGGGAAACAGCGCAGCATCTTTGCCGACAACCGAGATTTTTTCGATGTTGAGGTAATAGCTGACCTTCTTGGTCAGGTTGTCGCGCCCGGGCTGTAGAGTGAGCAGGCGCTCCACCTCGGAAGCGAAGACCGCCGGCTGGGTGATCGACCCGTCCACGGCCTTGGCCCAGAGTTGGTCATCCGGAACTGACTCGAACATGGAGAAGCTCAGCGCGCTGGCCAGCTCGTACGGGCTCATCGGGACTGAACCGGTGGTGCCCGAAGCGTCGGCCCCGATCTCGGTGCGGTACAGGAACGCGCCGCTGCCGAGGGCCGCCTTCATCACCAAGTTGAGCGCGCGCTGCCCACCGTCAGGTAGGCCGCCGTTGAAGACCGCCATTAAGCCGGTGATCTCGGCGTCGGTGACCGGGCGTTTCCAGGCACGTGGCAGCTTGGTCCGCAAGAACGACTCGACGCAGCCAGCCGCGACAGGCGCGGCGCCGCACGGCTTGAGCTTGCCGGCGACCTGTTCGGCGGCGCGGAAGTACTGCTTGGCTATGTCGGCGGTGGCCACTTGAGCAAATTCATCGATCGGGTAGTCGCCCGTTTCGATGGCAGCGGCTTCCGGCACGAAGTCGATGCCGAACACGTCCTTCATCACGTTCGTGTACTCTTTGTCGGTGATGAGCGAGATGCGCGCCGGGGCGAGCGAACCGCCGGGGCGACACACCCCGGAGGCGTCCCCGCCCGTGGGGCCGGAGCCTCCTGCGGAGGTTCCTCCGGTCCCGGCCGTGGCCGTGGCTGGGTTGGGACCAGCGCTAGACGATGAACAGCCGGCAACGCCGAGCGTGCCTCCCAGCAGGAGCAGACCTAAGACTTGATTCTTCATTCGGCACCTCGAGGCGCGACGCGTAATCGTCCTCAACTGTCTGTGCCACGTCGAAGCCTTCCAAGTTCGTAATTTCGACGCTTTCCGTTTACAAAGTTGTCAGGTGTTGCTCGGTGGTCGTCGCACGGCGGGTCAAGAATGGCAATTCTTCGCGGGTTTCAACCGATCAGACTACCGCTGAGGCTGTCAGTTAACCAATTGCGACGCGTTGCGGCCAACGAAAGCTCGGCTTAAGGGGCGGGGTGGTAATTGCGCCCACATCGGCGCCGGGTCGCTCGTACCCCTGCCTGAGCTCGCCAGCGCTCCGAATGGCGGCCGTTTGGAGGGGCGGTCAGAATAGGGCGCGCGCGGCGTTGAACGTCAGCACCATCAGCGTGAAGCTACAGAGCGCGAACACGCCGAAGCGCGCGCGGATGTTGTTCCACACCGCCTGCAGTAAGCTGTGCACGACGCGCAGCCCGACGTAGGTCCAGGCCAGCGTCGCGTTGACGCCGCTGCCCTGACCCATCACCGCCAGCGCCAGCGCCAGCGCGATGGCGTAGAAGACCGTCGGCTGCTCGAACAGGTGATTGTAGTTGTCGGCCTTCCAGCGCACCTGGGGTGGCAGGGCCGCCAGGACCTCCGACTTGGGCAGCCGAGGATCGAGCTTGATCTTGGCGGCGAACATGGCCGGGATGCGCGTGGCGTACATCCAGAACCACATGAAATGCGTCCACGCGGCGAGCGCGACGACCGGAGCGACAATGGGACTGACCGACACGGCCGGACGTTAGGGACAGGCGCGACCGTTGTCCACGCCTGAGGAAAGGGAAAGGGTCCGCCCCGCGGCGCGACTGCCGGCTATCGCGGGCTCAGCTCTGGTAGCAATGGCTGCACGCGCTTCCCGGCTCCGCCCGGCGTTGCCGCCACGTTGTCGTCGACTACCGCGAGCGCGTTGAACAAGTCTTGAATGTCCTGGGCCCAGAGGGCGCCGAGAGCCGTAGTTTGAAACGGGAAACCCCACGCCGACTCGAACTCGTCGACGAACCAGCCTTGGGGGCTCAGCTCGACATTGAAAGCGTAGCTGGCGGAGCCCGCGTCGTTGACCACGTAGGCACCGTAATTGCCGAGCGTCCAGGCTAAGAGCTTGGCCGGCTCGGTGCGCAGCGCGAGCGCCGTACCGGGCGGGAGCGCGAGTAGCGCGCCCATGCGCAACGCCGGATTGGCGCCGGCATACGTCCCCACGCAATAAGCGTCGCCCCTCGACGCCGGCCAGCGAAAGCAGTCGCTTTTCGTTGCCGCCGCGTAGAGGCTGACGTCGTTGACGTGAATCGCCAGCGCATGCCGTGGAGGCCCCGTACGGGGCCCGAGCTCGCCGAGCCGCAGGACCCCGCCCAAGGCCGAGAGCCCCGAACCACCGTTGGCGCCTTGGATTCCGTCCCCGAGCAAGTCGCCCGCGTCTTCTTCGAATTGGACCGTGGCGGGCGCGGACGTCGTGCAACGAGCGAAGGGCAGCCCTTGACGGAGTGAGCGCTGGTCATCCTGCAGCGCGACGACCGGCGCGCCGCTGACGCCTGGGCCCTCGAGGACCAAAAACGGAGCCGGTGCGCGCGCCGTGAAGTGTTCAGGCGCGTGGGCGGGGCAACGATCGGCCCCTGTCCAGCCGGCGTCGCTGTGCTGAATCGAAAGCGTGGCTTGTTGCAGGTCGAGCAGGATGACGACGGCTTCAGTCCGGATGCCGGCGAGGGCTGGCTGAAGTGTCACCGCGACCCAGCTCGCTTGGTCACCTAGCGGCGTGTTCCAAATACTGCTGCTGGCGTAGGGCGCGAGCAACGCGTCGCGTGAGCTGCTGGCGGCCCCGCTCGAGCCCGCCGCGCCGCCATTGGTTGCCGCGCCCGCCGCGCCGGAGCTGCGCGCATCGAGCTTGAGTAGGACGATGTCGCCGCCCGGACCACAGCCGAGGCTGCCGGCCAAAAGCAGCCCACACCAGGAGAGGAAACCGTTCCGTGAGCGCAATCGCCGCCAGTATAGCGCGACAATTTTTGGTTCGCGAGTGCCTGCTGGGACCGGTTTCATGCGAATCATCCCTTCGCATGCTGCGCCCACTCGGTCCTGCTGTGCTCGCTTTGGTGCTGCTTCAGGCAGCTTGTGTCGACTCCCCGCCGTCCTCGCCATTAGACGACGGCCGCGGCGTTGCCGCTGGCGACGCGAGTAGCGGTAGCGGCCTCGGCGTTGCGTCCGGCGCAAGAGCGGAAACTGCGGCCGCTGGCGGACCGTCAATCGCCGGCCAATCGGTGGGCGGCACGACGGCGGCGGAAGCGTCTGACCCAGGCGGCAGCGGCGCGGGCGCCGGCAGCGCCGGAAACTTCGACGTGAAGAGCTACTTGCGGAAATGGACGCCGGGCACGCCAGGCGAAGCGCTCCCACATGGGGTACCTCGAGGCTACGACTGGGCGGCTCGAAGTATTGGGGGCACGCCGAGCCGCCCAGGCACCGCGACCACCCACATGAACGCGTGGGGACAGGTTTACGTCGACACGTCGAACGCGCACGCCGCCAACACGCGCGTGGCGGTCAAGAACGTGAAGCTGCTCGCGTTGTTCCCCCAAAAGACCGCATGGAAAACGCTCGAGGCGACCGATGACATCGGCGGCGGCGTGTGGACCGAAGATTTCACCGGTACTTGCTCCGGGAACATCGATATCAAGAGCGAGCCGGACGGGAGCCGCTCGCTCGTCCCCCACGACGGTTGCAACGCGCACTACTGGCCCCAGGTGTCGTTCGTCTCCATTCCGGTCGTCCCGCTTGCCGTGATCTCGATCGCGCACACGCGGTTGGTATTGGCCAACACCACCCAAGCCGACGACCGCGATGGCGCCGCGTATTTGATCGGCGCGGGTGCAGACTGGCGCGCGCAGGACGGCTCCTGCCCCAACGACACCTGCACCGGTGTTGGCGTCGGTCGCTTCATTCGCCCCAAGAAAGCCTGGCGCGCCGTGGTGCTCTCGACGCTCTCATCGACGGACATCGACAAGCTGCCCCCACCGCCTATCGATGTCTTCAAGCTGCCGGACGGTACCTGGCCGATTGAGTGAGTCGGGTTGCGTGCGGCCTCGCGAACGCTGGGCCAAGTTTCTGAATTCGCTCGTTCTTGCGTCGGCGTCGTCAGAACCGCTACTGCGTTTTACGCTGTTCCTCGAGCACTTGCGGCGCGAGGGCGGAGCTGGGGTAACGCGCCAGGAAGCGGCGCTGGAGCGAGCGGGCCTCGTCGTCGTGGCCGCTGCGCCGCGCGCGCACGAGCTGCAAAAACAGGCTGTTCTCTTCTGCCAGCGAGCTGCTTTTCGGTTGGTTGGGCACGGCACTGATCAGGGCTGGCCGTCGCCCGTTGGCGCTCGACGGCGGCTGCGCCGCAGGCGCCACGAGGCTGCTTGCCGTCGGCGGCGTGCTCGACGGCGCGCCGGGAGCGCAGGCTGCGAGCTCGCCACGCGACACCCAGGATTGCCCCGCCGTCAGGAGCGCTCGGCGATCCTGCGCTTCGACGCGCACCGTGCCACGAGTCACGCTGACACAGGTGACTGGACCGCTCGGTCCTTCAACGATGTGCACCCCGAACTCGGTACCGACGACGGTGACCGAGGCATCGGGCGTGCTTACCGAAAAATGCTCGCCCGCCGGCAGCTTCGGTAACTCTATTTCGACCGCGCCCCGCACGAGTCGCGCCCCATTGAGCCTGGATGCATTCGGCGATGCCAGCAACCGAAGCTCCGAGAATCCGCCCAGCTGAAGCGTGCCGCCGCCGGAAACGGACAGCTCGAGATGAGCTTCACTGCCAGTCACTAGCGTGTCACCCCCACCCAGTTGGGCGCCGACGGCCAAACCCGCAACCGGACGGCCTTCGACTCTGACGTCACGTTGAAACGCGCGCACCTCGGCCAAGCCAGGTGGTCGCCCGTGGGAGCCGCCAACCAGCAAAACTGCCGCCGCCGCCGCCGCCGCCAGGCTGAGCCCGCCACCGAGCGCGAGCAGCTTGCGCCGCCGCCGCAGGCTCGCCCCCGAATGGCGCTCGTGCTCCGCTTCAATCTGCCGCGACAGTTGGGCAATCGCGGTCAAGTTGGGCACCGAGTCACGAGCGTCGGACTCGCTTTCAGCAAGGGCTTGCACCCACTGCTCCGCACTGCGGTCTCGCCAGGTTTCCATGGCCTTACCCTTTCTCCCCGGCCCGCAGGCGTTCGAGCAGCTGCTTTCTGCCGCGCACCAAACGCGACTGGGCAGCCGCCACCGAGACGCCGAGGTGGCTCGCGATCTCCGTGAGCTCAAAGCCGAGCGCGTCGTGCATGAAGACGGTCTCAGCGCGCTCGGGCGTCATGGTGGCTAGCGCCCGCCGCACGCGCTCGAGCTCATTTCGCGCCTGCAGCTTGGCTTCGGGGCCGCGGTCTACGCCTTCAGCCTCGGGCGAGAAGAGTGCCCGTTCGCGATAACGCTTGCGGAGCGCGTCGAAACCAACTCGCGTCGCCAGCAGCGCCGCCCACGCGCGCAGTGGCGTTGACCCATCGTAGGTTCCGTCAATCAACGTCCGCACGATGCGTTCAAAGGCGATCTGCGCTAGATCGTCGCGATCGGTCGCGCGCCCGCCGAGCGCCCGCAGCAGACTCTTGTGCACGACTGGCAAAAGGCGCCCGTAAAGGACGGCCGCGACGCGTCCGTCGCCACGTCGAACGCCCGACCAGAGCTCGGCGTCGGTGGGCTCCGCGGCACCGGCCGCGTTTGACGCAAGCCGGAGGGGGGTAGGGGAGCGCTCGGCATTCGTCATTTGGGCGACCCCCCTAGATTCGCACGCGGCCCGGCCAAGCAGGCAGCCCGTAGTGAAGAACTAAAACCCTACGCGAATTCCAACGAAGCCGGAAACCGTGACCTTCAGGGCTCGCGCCACGGTCGAATCTCCCACGATAACCGCAGGAGCGGAGTCGTAGAGCGTCACCTGACCACCCGCTTGCGCTCGCCAGCCAGGGGCGAGCGCGAAGGTCGGTGCAAGAACGAGCGTGCCACCCGTTCGCCAAGTCACCCCCGCGTCGGACACGCCCGCGGCGGTTACGTCGGCGTGGATCCGTTCCCGACTCACTTGACCACGGAACACCAAACCAAAGCGCGAGTGCTGGAGCAGCTCCGCAACCAAGCCGACCGCGACGAGTTGCCGCGACACGCTCACGCCACCGGCGAGGGCCGTGAGCGGCTGGCTCCACTCGAGGCTCACGCTCGCCCCTAATGGCACCAGCAGCGGAAACACTTCGACGCCGAGCTGCGCCCCGAAAGTCCAAGGCGCTTTGCCCGCCCAAGGCCCCGCCGTGCCTGAAAGCCACGCGCCGAAGCGTTCGCGCGTCGGTGCCTCTCGCCTTGCCGCAGCTGCAGCAGGTGTTCGCGCTGGCGCGGCTGCGGGAATCTCCCCCGTGGGCTCTGGTGGAACGTCGGGTGTCGCCTGTGGTACCAGCAGCATCGACGCGGTCACCAGTCCCGCTGCTCGCCAACGCTCGGAGGTCGCGTCCCGTTCGCCGAAACGAAGCTCCCGATACGAAGCCGAATCGTCGCCGTGATAAACCCAGATCTGCACCCGGCTTGCGGCATTCCCGCGTAGCACGATGAACGCGCTTCGGCGTTCCCGCGTATTCGTCCGTGCCCCCAGCACGCATTCTTCGTCCTTGAGCGCCTTGCTGCAGTCCGCCAGTAGCGCTTCGACCTGGCGCGACGCCTGCGGGATGCCGGGCGCCTCGATATAAACGGGAAAGGGCAGCGGTAGCTTCTCCTCGCTAATAGTCGAAGAAGTGCCAGCAACTCGCAACTCACAAACGAAATGTGCCTGGCGTGGCGGCCCTCGAGCGAACCTCGTGGCGATGCCCGCTCGAAGCGTTCTCTTCCGTCTGTTCCTCACCCTCCAGCTTGTTCAGGCCGCGGCGTTGTGCGGCTGTTCGAGCTCTCCGGCTCAGGCCGGCCTCGGGGAAAACGGGGGTTCGGCCGGACTCCCATCGACACCCGGCGGAGCGGCGGGGGCCGGCGGCTCAGCTGCGAGCGCCGGCGGCGTAGCTGTGGCGGGTGGCGGTGGCGTCGCTGGCGGTGGCGTCGCTGGCGCCGGCGGCAACAACAATTCCCTCGCGGGGGGCGGGGCGCAGTCAGGTGGAGGCGGCACCGAGGCGAGCGGCGCGCCGTCCGGCGGCAGCGCTTCGCAAGGCGGTTCGGGAGCCGTTGCCGGACCAGCGGCCCTGCTCTGCATCGGTGACTCCATCACCGAGCAGGCCGACTCGTGGATCTATCCAATGCAGGACGCGCTCCGCACTCACAGCTGTAAGTACCATTTGATTGGGTTCGACCAAGGCGCTTACAACGGGCCCTATGCGGTACGCGACGGCTACGACAGCAAGCGCATCGCGGCCGGCGGGTTCAGCACGACCGGCATCTTGAACCTGATCAAAGAGAAGGGCCTGGGCGGTGTGCCTGACGTCGTGGTCGAGTATTTGGGCGTCAACAATGTCTACGGCGGCTTCATCGACGGCAAGTACAACCCCGACAATACTGCGAACCCGGACGGCAGCTACATCAAGGACAACGAGGAGTTGTTCAAGCTGGCGCGCGCCGCGAATCCGAACGTGACCTTCGTGCTGATGAAAATCGAGAACGAAGCGCTGCCGAAAATCGACGCCGCCATCGATCAGCTCGTCAAGACGCAGAGCACCTTGCAGTCACCAGTCATCGCTGTCGCAAGCGCCAAGGGTGTGGAGACCAAGGACGGCATCCATCCGACAGCGGCCGGTGCGAGCACGCTCTCTGGACCGGTAGCGGCCGCGCTTTCCACGCTGCTGACAGCGCGCGGCTATTGTTCGCCCTAGCGGCGGGCTGCGCCACCGGGATTCGCCTAACGCGAGGCGCTAAAATTCGGCGTGGAGCGTGAGCGTGTTCGCGCTGTTCGTCGACTGCGGCATGACGACGTCGAAGGAGCCGTGTGCGGTACCGGCGCAAGGATCATTCGCGTCGGTGCTGAATTGGAGATCGGTGAGCGTTCCTGTCATCGACGTGCCGTCGCTCAAATGACTCTGGGCGTCGTACTTCGGCGCATAGCTCACGCCGGCATCGGTGGTTTGGACGTTGCAATTTTCCATCTCCTGGTCCACGGCCGTGAACTTTCCCAGGCTGAGCTCGGTGGGCGAATAGATTAACTGGATCGACCTGAGCGGAGCGGGCGCGTTTGGGTTGTGCACGCCCAGGCTCAAGAAGTCGTGATGGCAGACGTCGAGGTGGGAACAGTCGGCTTCACCCGTTGCCGCACCGGTCCAAGAAATGTGGCAGGTGACGCCTGCGCTCCCGCCCGCGCCGGCGCTTGCGCTTGCGCCAGCGTCGGCTCCGTTGCCACCCGCTCCCGCGTTGCCGGCGGCACCGGCGCTGGCTTTGCCGGAAGTGCCCGTACCGCCGTTCGAGCTGCCGGCTGCGCTACCCCCGGCACCGGAGCTTGAAGCAGCCATGCCTGCTTGGCCGGATGCCGTGGCTGCCTCGCCGGAGCCGCCGCCCGGGCCGCCGCCGTTGCCCGAGCTGTCGCCGCAGGCCTGGATGGCACCTAGAACGGACACGACCAAACCGGACCAACCGAGAAGTCTGCGGAGCTTTTGCTGCATGTTCCTCTGAGCGCTATCGATGGTAGTCGCCCGAGGCGACGCGCTCAAGGCTTGGAAGATGCTGTTTTCGCCCGCCGGCTGGCGCCATCGCAGCTGCCTAAAGGAGAACCCCGTATGCGTCGTTCATGGCACCGAGGACCTTGAGCTCGAGCCATCCGCGACTCACATTGCCCCACCTTGGCGTCCGCCCGGACGAGCTGCGTCGGCCGAGCTTCTTCAACTCCCAGTTGCAGGGCGCTCCCCAACACGAGACGGGAGAATCGTCGCGTTGGCTGGCGGCGCTCGTGGAAAACAGCAGCGACTCGATCGTTGGGGTCGACGTCCACGGCATCATTCAGAGCTGGAACGCGGGCGCACAGCGCCTGTTTGGCTACACGGCGTCGGAAATGATCGGTCGCCAAGGTGAGGTGCTGATTCCGCCGGGCCGTACGGACGAGCTCGAGGAGGTGTTGGGAGAAGACGAGCAGTTCATTGACTCGTTTCGCTTTGAGACGCAGCGGGTGCGCAAGGACAATACCTTGGTCGAGGTCGCGGTCAGCGCGTCGCGCGTGCGAGACGACCAGAGTAAGGCGCTCGGCTGGGCGCTCGTGGCTCGCGACGTGACCGAGTCCAATCGCCTGCAGGCCGAGCTGTCTCGCGCCAAGGAGCTGATGGAAGCGACGTTCTCCAGCATCGGCGATGGCGTGGCGCTGCTCGACGCCGAGTGGAAGCTGCTGCTCGTCAACGATGCGTACCGCAAGCTACTCGCGCTGCCCGAGACCGAGCTCGCCGGCAAAAATCTGATCTTTTTGACCGACCACCTCCGCCAATTGCTGGATGACCCCGCCTATCCGGCGGAGGACATCGGTCAGGCGCTGGCTGATCACGAAACGAGAACCACTGAGCTCCTGTTGGTGCGCCCAGTTCGCCGCTGGCTCCGCTGTTCGACGACGGCAATCGCCAGTGGCCGAGAACGGCGGCACCTGATGATCTGGCGCGACATCACCGCCGAGCGCGACACCATGGCCGAGCGCGAACGCGAGATCGCGACCGACGCACTGACCGGTATCCCCAATCGACGCGCGGCGCTGACGCGCGCCAAGGATGTGCGGCGGCGGGGTTGCCTCACCAGCGTCGCGCTGTTCGATATCGACCATTTCAAGCGCGTGAACGACAGCTTTGGGCACGCGAAGGGTGACGAGGTGCTGCGCGCGGTCGCCACGACGCTCGCGCGCCAGGCGTGCGACTCCGACTTGGTAGCTCGCTGGGGCGGCGAGGAGTTCGTTGCCATCGTCGGCGCCGATCTAGCCGGTACCGCAGCGCTTTGCGAGCGAGCTCGCGAGGCCGTGGCGCGTCTGGACATCCCGGGCGTCGGCCGGGTCAGCATTTCCGCCGGCGTGAGCGTCATCACCGACGACTTCGATTCAACGCTCGAACGCGCCGACGCGGCCCTCTATCAAGCCAAAGCACGCGGTCGCAACCGCGTTGAACGGGGCTAAGGGCACGGCAGCGGTATTTGACGGCCCCGTAGGTGCGGCATTTCATAAGTAGGCTGGGCGCTGCGGAGTCGATCTGATACGTCCCCGACCGTGAGCCATTCCCTTTGCCACCACATGATGGACGCCAGCCATTGACCGATTGTCCCTACGTCTTCGTCGATTCGAAGGAGGCACTCGTACAGGCTGCGCAGGCTCTCTCGGCGTGCCCGCGCCTGTACCTCGATACGGAGTTCGAATCGGGGCGTGGTCCGACGCGGCTGTGCCTCCTGCAGGTCTCCTCAGGCACCGACATTTTCCTGGTCGACACCTTGAAGCTCAGCCAACTCGAGGTGCTCACACAGGCGTTGGCCAGGCCGGAGGTCGAGTGGATCCTCCACGCCGGCTTACAAGACCTCCAGCTGATCGAGCAGCGGTTACACGTTCGCGCCCCGCAGCGCCTGTTCGATACGCAAATCGCCTACGCGTTGGCCTCCGCGGAGAATAACGTTTCGCTCGCGTACTTGCGCTATCGATTACTGGGAATCGGCTCGGACAAGGCGCACCAAGCCGACGATTGGCTCGGTCGTCCATTGAGTGAGTCGCAGCTTCGCTATGCCGCCAGCGATGTGCAGCATCTGCCAGCGCTCACGGAGCTACTCACCCAGCGCCTCGAGGCAAGGAACCGACTCGCGCTCGTTTTCGAGGCGTCCCACGAAGCGCTCGAACCCTCGCGTGAGCCGCCCCCGCCGCTCGGCCTCGAATCGTTTCGAAATGCGTGGCAACTGGGGCCGCGCAGCCAAGCCGGCCTGCGCTTCCTGATCGAGTGGTACAACCAGCTTTCAGTCGAGGACAAGCTGAGCGCGCCAGACATGAAGACGCTGCTCGCGCTGGCGGCCCGCATGCCAGAAAGCACCGACGCGCTCACTCGCATCAAAGGTGTCGCGCCGGGTCTCGCGAAGCGGCACGGAAAGCAGCTCGTGCAGGGTCTGACGAACAGTGCGCTCCAAACCACGAGCACTGACTTCGTTCCGATCGAGCCGCTGCCTTACGCCACATTCGCCGACACCCGTTGCGAGGCCTGGTTGGGTCTGCTCCGCGCAGAAATCTGCGCAGCGCTGGAGGTGTCCCCCGAGCACGTCTTGCCGGCGCGGGTCCTGCGCGAGCTCAAGAGCAAGCTGCAAGAGAGCCGCCCGGTACGCCTTTCGGACGCGCTTCGCGGCTACCGCAAGCGCCTGTTGGGCAACGCCGTGGATGAGTTTTGCGAGCGGCAGCCGCCTCCCTGCTACAAATAGATGCGGGTACGCGGATGCTGACGGACACTCCTCGATCGCGTTTGCTATCGGAGCTCGGCCGATCGGCGTTGGTCGTCCTGTGCCTCGCGAGCGCCGCCCTGGGGTGTGGGGGCAGGGACGAGCACGCGGGCGCAGGCAGCCAAGCGCCCACCGCCATCCCCGTGTGCCCCGAAGCTAAGCCCTTGGAGCCGGGGCAACTACCGTGTCTGATCGCGGCTCGGTCCTGCGGAGCGGGCTTGTGCGAAGATCCGCGCGGACCCATCTTGATCGGCTGCCCCGGCGTGACCTTCGCAGAGTGCGAGAGCGACGGAGACTGCGGCCCCGATGAGCTGTGCGTCTCCGACGCGACGCCGTGCGCCCCACCGATGAAATGCGTAGCGCGCTGCACGGACGCTTCATGTCGCAGCGATGAGCAATGCGGCAGCGACGGCAAGTGCGTCCCCACTCCGTGCGAGGCAGGCTACGTATGCCCCGCAGACTGGCTTTGCGCGCCGCTCCGACCCCAAGTGCTAGGCCAAGGGTACCAGCGCACGGATAGTCACGGCTGCTCGCCGGCTTCTTGCATCGACGATGGTTTCGCTTGCGCAGCCAACAAGCATTGTAGCCCGAGCACCGGTCCCGACCTGCACGGCTGCAACTCGCCACGTTGCGATCAGGGCGGCAGTTGTCCGCAAGACAGCCGCTGCCAGCCCAGCGAAGTCGCGCTCGGAGATGGCTGCGCTCCGCTGGCCTGCACTCGAGACGCCGACTGCGATTGCGGAGCCTGCTTGATGAGCCAATGCGCCTACCAGCCGGGCATCTGCGTTCCACAACTGCAGTGATCGCAAAGGGGAAAGCACGGCTCGGTGCGAGCCCGCCTTTAGTGTCGCCCGCGCAGCGGATCGAGCGACGGACCGGCGGTTTCGATTGCTTTGGCCGGAACGGCGGGAGTCGGTGCTGCCGAGGGCGTCGTTGCCGGGCGCGGCGCACCGGTCGCTGGGCGCCGCGGCGTTGCCGGGGCACGCGCGACGGCCGCCGTGGTAGGAGTCGCGGCGCTGCTGGCGCTCGGCGCAGCTTGCGCGGACGGGACTGGCGCGGTGACGGGCGCCACCGCGGGCGGCGCTTCGCTTTCCGCGAGGTGCGACGTGTCGGCGGTCGGCTGGACGGAGCTGAGCGTTGGCGCAAGTGCCTCACCTGCGCTCGCCGGCCCCGCATGTGGGCGAAGCCACAATGCGGCTGCCGCGCCGGTGCCGACGAGCGCCGCCGCCACCACGACCCAGAGCGCGCGACCGCCACTCTTCGATAACGTCTTTCCGAAGCCGCTTTGCGTGACGCTCGACGTCGCCACGGCCGCCTGAGGTCGCGACGTTGGACCGGCTCCGACGCCTACCGCGCTCGAAGGCAGGCCAGCGGCGCTCAGTACCCGCGAGATACGTTCCGCGCTGCGCAGCGACGATCGGTGCGCGAACGGCACGAGCGCGACTGCCATCTCTGCCACGTTCTGAAAACGCTGCGTTCGATCTTTCTCCAGGCAGCGCAGCAGGACGGCCTGCAGGCCTTCTGGCATGTCCAACCGGACACTTCGGGGCGGAGTGACGGACTCCTGCAAGATCATCGCGCAGAGCTGCGGCATCGTGTCGGCTTGAAACGGGACGCGACCCGTTAAAAGCTCGTACAGAATCGCGCCCAACGCCCAAACGTCGGCACGCGCGTCGACGTCGCGCGTGCTCGCCATTTGTTCGGGCGCCATATACAGCGGTGACCCCATGATCGCGTGCGTGCGCGTCATGCCCAGATCGGAGCCGGAGCTGCCGGGGACCGTCATCTTCGAGATGCCGAAGTCGAGCACCTTCACACAAGGCGAGCCGTCGGCGCGCCGAATCAGAAACAAATTGGCGGGTTTCAGGTCTCGATGAATGATGCCGAGCGCGTGCGCTTCGGCGATGGCTTCCGACGCCTGTAACACGTAGTCGGCCGCGTCTTCGATCGGCAGCGGGCCCTGCGCTCCCACGAGCTCCGACAGGTCCTGCCCTTGCAGGAACTCCATCACCATGTAGGGCGCTCCGGTCTCCAGGGTGCCAACATCGGAAACCCGCGCCACGTGCTCGCTCTTGATCTTTACGGCGGCGCGTGCCTCACGCGCGAAGCGCGCGACCGCCTCTTCGTTGCCAAGCGCGTGGGGCAAAAGAAACTTGATCGCGACGCGCTCGTCGAGGTGCACGTGCGTCGCTTGCACGACGATACCCATGCCCCCTTCACCGAGCACGCGCTCGATGATGTACTTCCCCGCAATGATTTCGCCTTGTCTGACCTGCATCGCCTGGCCCGGGATGGGAGCGGCTGCCAAAAAATCAGGCTAGCGGAAGTTCTGGCACCGGCCAACGCCTCTCGCGGGCCGGCTGTCATTTCACCCATACCGAGAGCGCGCCAGGGCGCTTGACACCGTGGAACGCCCAGCGCGAGAATGCCGCCGCCTTCAACGAAAACGAGGCGTAGGGTGACGCTTCGGAGGTTCTTCGCCGAAGGGCAAGTAGGGCTGTGGAACGAGCAGTAATCGACAAACAATGCGGGCACATTCGCAGCCCCGGCCGGTTGGCCCTCGCGACGTTGACGCTCGTGCTGTCGGCGCCTGCCGGCGTTTTTGCGCAAACGTCCGACAAAGCGTTGGCAGAGCAGCTGTTTCGCACGGGGCAAGAGCTCATGAGCCAAAACCGATTCGCCGAGGCTTGCCCCAAATTGGCGGAGAGCCAGCGGTTGGATCCCGGTACAGGTACCCTGCTCAACTTGGGCGTGTGCCACGAAAAAGAGGGCAAGCTCGCGAGCGCCTGGAGTGAATACAACGACGCCGCAACCTTCGCGCGTCGCGATCAGCGAGCAGATCGCGTCCAGTTCGCCGAGCAGCACATCGCGCTCCTCGAGCCCAAGTTGTCGCGTCTCACCGTCCAGCTGGCGAAGGACGCCGACGCGCCCGGTCTCGAGATTCGTCTCGATGGCGAGGTGCTCGGCCAAGCCGCGCTCGGCATCGCCGCCCCGATGGATCCTGGGTCGCACACTCTCTCCGCCAGCGCGACCGGCAAGCTAGCGTGGCAAGCCAAGATCGAGATCGCGGCCGGCCCGGCCGAAAAGACCGTGTTGATTCCGACGCTCGCGAATGCACCTGCGGGTTCCGCGCCTGGCGCCGCCAACGCGCCGTCCGCAAAAGGCAGCGGAAAAGCTCAGCGCGTCGGCGCCTATGCGCTCGGCGGCTTGGGCGTCGTGAGCCTCGGAGTGGGCTCCATATTCGGACTGCGCGCGCTCTCGAAGAACAAGGAATCGAACGAGCAGGGCTGCGTCGGCAACATGTGCCCGCGCGACGCCGCCGCGACGCGACGCTTGGCGAAAGACGCCGGCAACGTCTCGACGGTGATGTTCATCGTCGGCGGTGTGGCTCTGGCGGGCGGCGTCACGCTGTATCTGACCGCGCCGCGCGCGCAGGCTGACGAGGCCAAGCCTGCTGGGGCGCAGGCGTCGCTCACGCTCGGTCCCGGCAGCGCCAACGTGGAGCTGACGACGACATGGTAAGCCTTCGCGTCGCGGTGCGGGTGGTGCTCGCCGCGCTTTCGATCGTCGCCTGCAACGCCCTAGTCGGTATCGAAGATCCGATCGTCGTTCAGCCGAAGCCGACCGGCTGCGTGCTCAATACCGATTGTCCCGATTCGAGTCAGGTGTGCTTGTTTCAGACTTGCAGCCCGCCGTGCGAGGGCGATCGCGACTGCGACGCTGGCGCGCGATGCCTGGTGACCGACGCCGGCCGGGCCTGCGTGGTGTCGACGATCGCCAACTGCAGCAAGACCGAAGATTGTCCGCTCGGCAGCGCCTGCACGGGCGGGGCTTGTCGCAACGTCTGTAGCGGCGGTTGCCTCGCCGATCAGCAGTGCGGAGCCGACATGGCTTGCCACGGCAGCAGCGCTCACGATCCCTCGCCTGCTTCCGGCGGCAGCGGCGGCACAGCGGGAACGCCTGGCATGGCCGGCGAAGGCGGCGCGGCTGGGTCGTCGACGCCCGGGCCGGTGTGCGAGCCGGGCAAGAAGCGCTGCGCCGGGCTCGTGATCGAGACGTGCATCGCGGATGCGTGGACGCCTACCGGTGACTGTCCGTACGCGTGCACCGATGGCGCCTGCGCGGGTGATTGCGTCCCGCAGACCAAGGGCTGTGAAAACGTGGTCCCGCGCACGTGCACGGTCGACGCCAAATGGCAAAACGCCGCCGCCTGCGCCAAAGTCTGCGAAAAGGGCGAGTGCGTCGAGCGTTGCACCGAGGGCACGCTTCAGTGTAGCGGTGGCAAACTAACCCAATGCGGGCCCGACGGCGCGTTCGCGCTCAAGGAAAACTGCGCGGTCGACTGCGTGAACGAGCATTGCACGGAGTGCACGCCGCCAGCTCAAGAGTGCCAAAACGGCCAGCACCGCACGTGCAGCCAAGACGGCAAGTGGGGCACGCCGTTTACCTGCGCATTGATGTGCGTCGGCACCGACTGCGGCGTCTGTACGCCCAACCCCCAGCCGACCGAGTGCATCAGCAACACGCCCCAGTATTGCGACCAAACCGGGGCCTGGAAGAGCAAGGGGGCGACCTGCAGCGGAGCCGCGCCCGTGTGTCTGACTGGCTCGTGCGTCGAGTGCGCGGCACCCGCCAAAGACTGCCTTGATGGCAACACGCCGCGCTCCTGCACTCCAGCTGGCGCTTGGAAGAACGGGACTGATTGCACCGGCAACGCGCCCGTGTGCCTGGCCGGCGCCTGCGTCGCGTGCAGCCCGAGCAGCAAAGGTTGCGCCGACGCGAGCACGCCGCGATCGTGCATGGATAACGGGACTTGGCTGAACAGCGCCGCCTGCGGCGGCAGCAAACCCACCTGCTCGAACGGTGGGTGTGCCGAGTGCACGGGCACGCAGAAGACCTGCATCAATGGCGACGCCTACTCGTGCTCGTCCGATACCTGGAGCCTGCTCGCGGACTGCACACCGCCGGGACAAATTTGCCAGAGCGGCGTCTGTGCTGCGAACAATCCCTACTCAATCGGGTTCAGCACCGCGCTTGCCAACAACGCAGACCCCTTCGACGACATTCTCTATTTGCAGAAGCTGCCTGCGCTCACGGTCGACGCTGACCTGATCGCGCTCGGAATGGTCGGACGCGCAGCGAACGGTGCCTTCGCCCGCTTCGTAATCTACGAAGACAGCGCGGGCCTCCCCAGCAAATACCTGGCCCAGACCGGCGATGTTTCCCTCCAGGCGCCGCCGACGTCCACGGAAGACGCGCCCACTCCCAAGGCAACGACATTGAGCGCTGCCAAGAGGTACTGGGTTGGGGCGGTGTTCACCGGCGGCGCGACCACGCACGGGCAGGCGGACGCCAACGCCGCGCCGATTCACCGGCTGGGCCTGGCCTACGGCTCGGCTTTCCCGGCCACGTTCAGTGGCGGCACCACGCTGACCGGCCTGGACTGGAACTTCTACATCACCGTGCGCAATGTTTCGCAATAACTCGAGAAAGCCGACGATCGATGAAATTTACTGACCCTTCGCAAAGGGTTGCGGCGCGCCGAAACCTCTCAGGCTTCGTTCGCGCGCTTCTCGTCCTGCCGCTCATGCTCTGGGCTCCAGCGGCACTCGCCGTCGAATGCTTGCTGCCGCCGGTGGCGGTGCCGGGCCTGGACGGAGCTCCGCAGTGGTTCACTTCCGGGAGCCTTTCGGTCAGAAAGGAGCTCGACGATCCGCGCTGGGGAGGCGCGCCGATCACCAGCTTCGCCAACGATCTGGTCGGTACCACCGCCGCCTATCGCGCGCTCGTTTACGGTGACCAGCTGAACGTTTCCTTTCAAGCGCTGGTCGACAACAACGGCACAAGCAGCGGCGACACCATCTATCTGGGCATCACCAGCAATGCGGGAGGTACCATCGGCAGGATCCTCGCCATCACGCCGCGGGACACGGGCGCGACCGATCCCGTCGCCATGAATCTCGGGCTCGACTACCAGCTCTTCGAAAAGACGTCCGCCGCGGGCAGCTGGGCTCCAGGCGCTACGACGCTGCCGAGCTGGCTCACCGCCGTCCACACCTGGCGAAATTCGCCGGTGGGCGCAGTCTGGGCGATCAATTTGAAGATCGATCTCGCCGGCTTCGGTGTGGCGGCTGCCAGCGGCTTTCACCTGGGCTTCGCCATGAACGTCACCAATTCCGGCGGCGCCGTGCCCTTTCATACGCCGGACTACGCAGGCGCGACGGCGCTCGCAGCCGGCACGCTACTGCCCGCCGATGCCTCGACGTGGCCCGCCTACTCGCCACGCGGCACCGCCTGCACCACCGGGGTGAGCCTTTCGTCTTACGCTCTCGGTACAACCAGCGCGGCCGGGCGCACGGTAGTCGACAACAGCACCAACACGTTCTTCGCCGACGTCGAAAACATACCCTTACCCATCACCGCAACACCGAAGATCCTCGCGCGCTTCTCGGTCGCCAACTGGGGCGCAACGGTGGCCGTTCCCGATGCCGGCTGGACCCAGTTCTCGACCTCGACCGCTGGTGATGGGTACGTTCCGGACGCCTCCAACGGCAGCTGGACGCACCCGGCGCCAGCGCCCGGCAGTAGCACGAGCGCGCGAATCGCGTTCACCTGCGCACTACTAGGCGCGGACACGTACTGCCCCAAGATCACGGCTAGCACGCCGAACAAGGATCAATGTCTTCTAGTCGAGCTCAAGGCCGCGCCTGGCAACCCGAACATCAAGTTTCAGAACGCGGCGGCCTACCAAAACATGTCGTTTGCCGCGCTCTCGACGCTCGACCGCGACGCCACGATCAGCATCAAAGGCCTACAAAAGGTTACCGGGCAGGCTATGGACCGCGATCTGTACATTTACGTGCAGACCACCAACATGCCGGCCCCGGGTAATACGCCGCTCTTCCTGCCTGCCAAGAAGATGGAGCTTGCTCGACGCTACGCCGAAGCGCCGCCGCAGCTGCCCCAATTACCGGGACGAGACAACGACGCGGGCAAGCTGCTCGCCGTCGGCAATCTGCCCAAGGCCGGCAGCGTGTTCGTGCAAGACGAACGCGCCGTGCCCGTGCTGAGCCCGGATCAAGCCATGATCGACGTTTGGCCGACGTACCGCGTGCACGTCTATTACGACACCGGCAAAAAGCAGGTTATCGACGGTACGCCGCGGCCGGTGCTGGCGCCGCTGGTTCCGTTCGGCTTGTTCCTCTCCCACGACGGACCGCTCTACGGCTTCACCCACGCGTTGCGCGGGCTCGGCGGCGTGACGCTCGAGGAAATAGCACCGAGCTTCTACAAGGTGCACGTCAAGAACGAAGGATCCCTACGCGTGGCCGCGACCATCACCGCGGTCGAACGACCTGGCAGCGGCGGTTGCGACAATCCCAACAGCAGCTGCTGCCGCCCAGCGCCGGTGCAAGTCAACGTCAGGGGCTGCTTCTGCTCGGTGCCGGCTCCTCCGGCTTCGGGTGGAGGGCTGCTCACGTTCTTGGCTGCGCTGCCACTGTTCGCGTTCGGCGTCCGGCGCCGGCGACGCAGCTCGAAGGCTTGAGTAGCGACAATGGCGGGCGTTTCACGACGACGCGCGACAAGCTTGGATTGGCGTCGTGGCGACAATTCTCACTGACGCACCAGCCGTGCGGGTCCTCACGCGTCCGCGATTGACGCGCGACTCCAACGCCACTACGACTCGCGTCTCCGGTGTTCAATGCGAATACTGAAACAAGGAGGGTGCGATGAACTATTTGCGCGAGGCTATGGGGTTCAGTGTGTTGGTCGGGGTGTTCGCGGCGGCGGCTTCCGTCGGTGGCTGCAGCTCTAGGGCGGATCCGAGCAGCGAAGCTCAGAATGGCGCGGTCAGCATGCAGCTCACCGGGCAAACCAACGGCAATTCGTATCGATTGCGAAATGCGCGCTTCGACGTCTCCGGACCCACCATGACGGTGTTCGACTCGGAGACGGATCTCACGCTGACAACCCTGAACGCGACGTTGTCGACGGGTAACTACACGATCACGCTCGAGCCCGGCTGGTCGTTGGAAAAGCTGATCGACGGCACCTTTCAGGTCGTCGACGCGACGTTGACCTCCCCGAATCCGCAGTCTTTCCAGATCCTGGGCGGCGCTACGACCAACGAGGCCTACCAATTTTCGACCAACGGCACGGTCGTGACAATCGGTAGCGGTCAACTGGACCTGAGCATCGGCGTCACGGAAAACGGCGGATGCCAGTCGCCGGACTGGACACTGGGCGGGACGCCAGATGTCGACGACCCGCGCTGGCAAGGAGCAACCGGCGTGTCCTTCCCGGACTTGCTGTCCCAGGGCGCGATCGCTGCGAAGTCTCGCCTGGTCGAGAGCTCAGGCACGCTGTTCCTTCAGCTGCGCACCCTGACGGACGCAGCGCCTGGAAACAGCATCGCTCCCACAGGGACGACCCTCTACCGCGATTCAGTTTACGTCGCCTTTGCCGACGCCACCTTGGCGACGATTGAGGTGGTGCGCGTCGCTATCGATAACACCGGCGCGACGCACTCGACGCGCTGGATGAAGTCCGGCGGAACTTGGACGAGCGGTCCGGCGAGCGCCGGCGCGCCAGTCTGGCTCAGCGGGCTCACCGCTTGGGTCAACCCGCCCGTAAGCGGGCCCGAGCAGGTTAGCTGGGCCGTCGATTTCAAGATCGCGACCGCGTCAGCGCCCGGCACCAAGTTTTGGTATGCCACGGTCATCTCACCTGGAGCCATTGGGGCCGTGCAGGCCTACGCTTGGCCCAACCGCGGCGGCTTCGTCGAGCCGAGCCCGCCCGATACGGGCGCGCTCTCGTCTACCTGGGGTCAGCAGTTCGACGCGATCGGTGCCGCGAATTGGGGGGACTACACAGCGAGCCTAGCCAAGAGCTGTTCGCCGTAGCCGTGTTGGGTGCCAAAGCTGTGTGGGCTAAGAGGCTTGCCACGTCAGTCCAAACGCTAAGGGAGCGCTAAGGGCCTCTAGCGCGTGTTTCCAGGCTACAATGCAAGCGTGGTCGTGATCATGGAGCGCGATTGGCATGCCATCGAGAAAGTTTACGTCTTCGGCGACGTGGTTCGCGTGCGCGACGATGGCTCCGAGGAGCGCACCTTCCCGAGCATTCGCGCGATCGCCCAGCGGTTTGGAATCTGTCGTTCAATAGTTGGGGAAAAGGCGTTCCGAAATGACTGGGTGAGCCGCCGGTTCTATTTCCGAGCGGCACTCCGCGACGCCACCTGGAAGAAGCAGATGGCGGACGAGGTGGCTAGGGCTGCGACTGCTCCGCGGGTGCAATAGCGAGCCGCGAGCCCGTGGTGCCTCACCACGGGCGAGAGGGGGAGGTGACAGGTGGCGAGGAGCAAGCCCGTGGTATTCACCGGACGCTTTGGGGCCGTGAGAATCGTCGTGGCTCAGCGCCAAGGCGCGCGCAACTCGCCTTACCGTGACAGGGCGCGCTTGGCGACGCGCGCGAAGACGGGGGCGGCAATCGTGCCGCCCGTGCCTTCCTTTTGCGAGTTAGCGACACCAACGTAAATCACCCACCCTCGCGCATCGAGTGGGACGATGCCCACGAAATTCGCGAAGGCACCCACGCCGTGCGGGCATACCCCGCAATCCGGGCTCGGATCGCTCGTGCCGGTCTTGCCGCCCACGCGCACGCCGGGAACAGCCGCGGCTTTGCCGTTGCCGAGGTCACCAGTCACGACGCCTTCGAGCATCGAGCGCAGCTCGCGAGCCGTCGATTCTTTGATGACTCGCTCCGACTGAGCACCTGGAACGGCGAGCAGGCCGTCGTTGGCGAACACGCCATATGCGGCAGTCAGCGCGAGCGGCGTGAGCGTGCTACCCTCGCCATTGGCGATGATCGCGCCGCGCATCGTGCCGCCCTCGATGCTCCCGGGGATCGCGACGTGAAAGCGACGCATTCCGTCCTTGAAGCGCTCCGCACCGAGCACATCGAAAATCCGCGATACGCCAATATTCGATGAAACCTGCAGAATCTCCGCTGCGCTGAGCGAGCCGTGTTGGCCGGGATCTCGAAGCTCGACGGAGCCGTATGCCCGCGTGCCGTTTCCACAATCGAAGCGCTGTTCCAGCGTGATCAGCGCAGCGTCCAGCCCGAGCGCCACGGTGAGCGCCTTCAAGGTCGAGCCGGGCACGATGGGCTCACCAGGAGCGTCGTCGTGCAACGCTAAGACCGCACCGCTATGCGGGTTCAACACGACAATCACGACCCGCTTGGCGGCCCACTCAGCGCGTGCGCGACCGGCCTCGTCGTCGGCGATGCCCTGCAAGCGAGCATCGATCGCCGTGCTCGGCCCACGTGCCGCAACCATCGACTTCGCCGATTCACCGTTTGCCCCCGCACACGCGCTCAATTCGCACCCAAGCCCAGCTAATACAAGGAGCCCTAAGGTGACGCTTCGTGCTGACATGGTTCGGCCTTTTATCACGTGGTTCTCGGGTCCACGCTCAAGGCGCTTCGCGGCGGAAGCGCCTATTCCCTCGCCCTATCGGGTGAGCGGGCGGCGGACGCTTCGCACTCAATCAACGAAAGTGGCGGCCCTCAAGACAAGGCAGATCGGCCTGCTCAGGTTTCCGCGCTTTTGGGTGCTCGCTTCGTGTTGGGGCAGAGGGCCGAGTTCAGCCGTCACAGGGAATTGCAGGGTCTAGCTCTCCGTTTGCTGCACCGGTGCTGCAGGGCTTTGCCGACCGCCCCGCGATTCCGCGCGCGGTCGAGCGCTGGTTGAACGTCGGCGAAGTTGCCGAGAGGCTGCGCGTGAGCACGGCCACCGTGTACACGCTGTGCAAGCGGGGGCAGCTGCACCACGTACGCGTTGCCAACGCGATTCGCGTTAGCGATTTGGCCGTGCCCGCATTTCTCGGTCGGCCAGCTTAGGACCCTCCCAGTCCGCCAGTTGCCGGATCGTTCACGCCGTGCCCACGCCGGCGACATGGATCCGCCAAGCAAGCTCAATTGGTTTACGGGCAGCGGCGGCACCCTCCGTCGTTTCAGTTCCGCGTGCCCCTTGCTGTTCATGGTCACGTGGAATGGGCCCTGGTCAACGCTGTGAAAATTACCCATGCGCTCGTCTTTTTGGCGTTTCTCGGCTCTGAACGTTGGAACACAGCGTGAGATCCGCCGACCCAGAATACGGGCCATGACGCCTCCGGAGAATCGTTGCGTTCGACGGAACGGTGCTACTCGCCACCGATCGCGACGAACTGATCGGCGTTCGCTCGCAACGGCGCATCGTCCAGATCGCCCTCCCAGGCCAACGGGAGTTGGCGCCAGCCACCGGGCAAAAGGGCACCGGTTCTCTTCACGAGCGTGGAGACGTGTGGCATGCGGTCGAGATCGCTGACGCGCACGAGCATGAACTCTCCGCGCGGCAGCTTCGACAAGCATGCGCGCGGATCGGATTTGAAACGAAGCGCGTAGCAGCGCGCTTCGTACTTGGTCGGCGCTCCGCCTGCCGACCGCGACGGGACTGGACCCCATTCGATGCAGCCGATTTCGTTGGGCTGAACTTCGACATCGCGCCCATAGAGCAACGGGGCGAGTTCCTCGGAGACTTCGCGAGCGGCAGCGGCTTGCCAGCTTTCGTCGAAGGCTTCTACGTGACCGCCGGGCAGGCTCCAGTCGCCCCACTTCCGATGGGCGTTCAAGAGCAGATAGTCGTCACCGCGTACGCGGAGTTTGGCGAACACGTACGCAACATGCGAACTGCGCACGGTCGGCTCGTTGTGGGCTAGGGGAGCCACTTTGCCTTCAATACTTCGAGCGACCACTGTTCAACTGTATACCCCTTCGAAAGCAGGTTGCCAGGGCTTAGCTCGTGCGGAGCCACAAAACTACTCTCGCGCCGGTAGCCACGCCCGTTGGTCCGAAATTCCTTCTCATCTAGGAACTTTGCGACGCGCTCTTCAATGGGAACCTTGAAGAATACTCCCAGATGCCCGGGCTCGCTCTCCGACGGCGTCCAGACAATTCCGAGTGGTCGCGGGTTGGAAACGAGCTCACCCAGGTGGAGGTCGGCTCGCAGTCGAGCCAACAGTTGCCGACTCATTTCCGGAACGTTGAGCTGCCTCGTCCGGTGGACATGGCACCCCTGCCACACGCGCGCCGAATTGTCGCGCTCGGAAGGTAGTTGCGCGCGCTGTCGTCGACGGATCGATAGAAAGACTTCCTTGTCGAAGACCTGTGCGCCGCAGGCGAGGACTTGTACCCAAGCCTCGTCGTTTTCAACGTTTGAGCGCTTTCGAAACTCGACGTGACGATGTAGCTCGCGCCAGAGCTGGCTCGTCCAAACTCGAACGCGGGTGGGGACTAACTTCATCGCGCTCTCGCGCGAGATAACGGCGATCTCTGGGTCGGCCCAGTCGCGTGTCAGCTGCAGGATTCTACCAATTAGCTTGAATGCGCCATCTTTCGCCGTCCCCGCGTTGGACAGCTCCACGAAGTTGAAATCCTTCGCATGGCTTTTCTTCAGTGCCGCCAGCGCCGCGTTGAATTGCGGCAGCGCCCTCGGGTTCATCACAGACCCGGTTCTCGGCAGGAGGCGATGCTCGTTCTCGCGTTTCATCGAAAGTGCTGCGTCAACGTTGATCGTGCACGTTGCATCGGTGAGCGCGCGCCATCGCTCGATCATTACGAAGTCCCTGAATACGCGCGCCTCGGCGGTCGAGACCTGCCCTTGGCGCTTCTGAATCTCCAACCAGATGAGGGCATCGAACACTCCTCGGTCAAGAATGACGAGGTCGACATCGCGATCGACGGCATCGATCAGCGCGGCAAGCATGGTTCCCGTCGTCCACGTGTTGAAGAGAAAGTGTCCCTTCATCGGCAAGGGGCACGCGCCAGCGCGCTCCTTGAGGACGTGCACACGCCAACCAGCATCACGCAAGAAGCCGTCAACCAATGAAATCAGCGTTGTCTTCCCAGCCTTCGGGGTGCCGGTGATCTCGAGCACGAAAGGTCGGCGTGCCTGTCGTCGAAGCAGCTTGGCCAGGGCGATGGCGTCTTGCTTGGCCATTTCCAGTCGTCGCGCTGAACCGTCGCCCCTCTTCATGCCATCCTGGTGGTTGAGAATAGCGCATTGTCACCGCTCGCGTCCCGAACGTACGACGTCGATCTCTCCGCCGGCCTCATCAACATCACCCGCTCGCACGACCAAGGCACGACCAAGGGCGGCCGCGCCGAAGCGATTCCAATCGCGCGCGAGCTCGTCCCGTACCTCCAGCAGGCCCTGAAGCGCTAGCCCTCTGAGTTGGTGTTCCCCAACCGACAAGGCGACATGATGCGCCCCGACGTCGCCCTCGAAGGCGTCTTGCGGCGCGCCCTTGGCCGCGCTGGCATCGTTCAGGGCTATGTCCACGTCTGCCGCAAGAAGGACTGCGGGTACTCCGAGCCGGCGCCCGACGCGGTCCAGCGCCGCTGCCCGACTCACAACCACTTGCTCTGGCCCAAAGCCTAGGTCCGCCCACTCCGCTTCCACGACCTCCGCCACACCACCGCCAGCCTGTTGATGATGGCGGGCGCCAACCCAGCGGCTGTCCAGCACATCCTCCGGCACCGCGACCCGCGCATCACGATGGAGGTCTACGGGCACCTCACGCCCCGCTACCTGCAGGCCGAGGTCGACCGCCTGCAGTTCGGGCTATCGATCCCGGACGCGGTGGCGGCGGACGAAGTCGCCGAGCAGAAGCTTGCTGCAAACGCCGAGTCGGATCCGTTTGCTGCACCGGTGCTGCAGCGCACCGCGGACGCACCTTCGGCGTCCTCCGTCGACCCCGCCGATCTTCAATCAATTCCCCCAGTTCCGTTTGTGCGCCCCAGTGGATTCGAACCACTGACCTACGGCTCCGGAGGCCGTCGCTCTATCCAGCTGAGCTAGGGGCGCGAGTGGCGACGTCTATGCCGTGGGGAGGGTGGGGGCGTCAAGGGTTTCGGCCATTTACGTGGGTTTTGAGTGGCGTGCGGAGTGGGGCGAGAGCTGACGCGCGCGGCGTGCGGGTGGGGGTATGGTTGGCAGCGTGGAAGTTCATTTGGTTCCGTGTTTGAGCGACAACTACGCTTACTTGCTGCGCCAGCCGGGCAGTCGGGATGCGATCGTCGTGGATGCGAGCGAGGACGCGCCGGTGCTTCAGGCGCTGGAGAAGCTGGGGCTGAATCCGGTCGCGATTTTGGCGACGCATCATCACGTCGATCATGTCGGCGGCAACGCGGGGTTGTTGAAGCGGTTTCCAAACTTGAAGGTGTTCGGGCACCGCTCGGACAGCGGGCGTATTCCGGGGCAGACTGATTTGCTCGACGACAAGCAAGAGTTCGATGCGGCGGGGATTGGCGTGAAGGCGCTGCACATTCCGGGGCACACGCTGGGTGCTGTGGCGTACGTCGCAGAGGGCGCGGCGTTCACGGGCGATACCTTGTTCGCCGCCGGTTGCGGTCGCTTGTTCGAGGGCACGGCGGCGCAGATGTACGAGTCTTTGAACTTGACGCTCGGTGCACTGCCGGACGACACGCGCATTTACTGCGGGCACGAGTACACGGTGAACAACCTGCGCTTCGCCGAGTCGCTCGAGCCCGGCAACCCGGATATCGCCAGGAAGCTGGCGTGGGCGAAAGCGTTGCGTGAAAAGGGCGAGCCGACGCTACCGAGCACGCTCCGAGAGGAGCGATTGACCAATCCGTTCCTGCGCGTCGCCGAGAAAGACGTGGTGGCGAAGGTGAACGAGCGCCTGGCGCAGGACCATTCGCCAGCAGCAGTGCTGGCGGCAGTGCGAGCGATGAAAGATGCATTCTGAGACTGCCCCTCGCGGGCGCGCTTTTGACTTGGCATACCAAGTCATTTTCAGATCGCGAAAGGGCGCTTCCGGCGCCGTGTTCGCCGGTGTGCTCGCGCTGGCGTGTTCTAGGCACGCGCCGCCCGGCGAAGGCATCGCCGCCGCCAGCAAGTCCGTTGCTGTGCAGAGCGGCTCGCAACGGCCAACGGCCAACGGCCAACTCCCAACTAAACTGCCGCAGAGCGAAGTCACCTGGACCTACGCCAACACGACGATCGGCCCGATGAACGCCGTCGTCGTCGTGCCCGCGCGCACCGCCGGCGAGCGCTTTCCGGTGTTGTTGACGTTTCACGGCACTGGCGAGGCGCACAAGGGTCCCGAGCGCGGCGCGCGTGGTTGGATCGACGACTACGGCCTCTACAAGGCGCTCGACCGGCTGCAGCATCCGCCGCTCATCGACGCGGATTTCGAAGGTTTGATCGACGAAGCGCGCTTGGCGAAGCTCAACGCCGCGTTGGCGGCCAACCCGTACCGAGGACTAATCATCGTCAACTCGTACACGCCCGATATGCTGCGCGGTGACGAGCCGTTCTCGAAGATCCCGCCGCTCGCCAAGTTCGTGATCGAGGAGCTGCTGCCGCGTGCCGCACGTGAAACGCCAGCCATCGGCACGCCGCAAACCACCGGCATCGACGGCATCAGCTTGGGCGGCCGCGCCGCGCTCGCCATTGGCCTGCGCAATCCGGAGGCGTTCGCAGCCGTGAGTGGGCTGCAGCCGGCGTTCGACAAGGACAACGCCGAACCGGTGGCGACCCGCGCCGCCGTGGCCCACCAAAAAAATCCCGCGCTATCCTTTCGACTTTTGACGAGCGACGGCGATTACTTCCTCGCCTCGACGAAAGCGATCAGCGCCGCGATGACGCAGGCCGGTGTGCCGCACACGCTGGTGATCGCGCGCGGTCCGCACGACTACCCGTTCAATCGCGGCCCCGCGGTGTACGAGATGCTGCTGCACCACGACCGCGTGCTGCGCGGCCTGCCGCCGCTCTAACTCACGCCGCCGTTCGTTTTGGGTAGGGACCAAAAACCTGAGGGTGGGGCCCCGCTGAATTCACTTCAGCGGGGCGGGAGCTGCCTCTAGTGATACTGCTCGGCTTCGAGCAGCTCGGTCAGCGTGCGCAGGGTGCGGCCGGAGCGGTGGTAGAAGCACACGCCGAGGCGCGCGGCGCCTTCGAGCGAATGGAGCCAGACGACCTTGCCCTCGAGGAACAGCGGATCCCACAGGTGCGGCGCCTCGACCGAAAGCGAGAGCGCCGTGCCGTGCGGGACTGCTTCGAGCATCTCCACGCAGGCCCCACCGAGCCCCAAGTCGAGCAGCCGAGCGGGGCGCTTCCAGCTGCCGTCGCCACGACTGACGATCGCCGAGAGCCCGACGGGCCTCCGGGCGAAGGCGCGAAAATGGTCGAGCGGACGCGGCGGAGCCATGCGGGGAAGGCCATCCTAGCGCGCCTTTCCGCCAAGTTTCGGTGCAGCATCACACGCCGAAATCCGAGCGGTGTTTTGGGCCTCGCGCGTCACTAGCCAGCCGGCCAATTGGCCGACGCGCGGCTAGGACCGCGAAGAAGTTTGGGTTTCGGGTGGTGGGTCCGCTACGATTACAAGCCCGAATTGGGTCGCCCTGCGGCGACCGGCTGGCGTAAGAGCAGCTAGACGGGACCCGGAGAAGCTGATGGGCCAGGAAACGCGAAAAGACCCCCGCGCCAAGGTGCTGACCATGACGGTCCGCTACAAAAGCGCGACCCTCGACGAGTTCATCGAGCACCACTCGCATGACGTCAGCCGCGGCGGCATGTTCATCAAGACGCCGTCGCCGTTTCCGCCCGGCACGCTGCTCAAGTTCGAGGTGAAGATCGCCGAGGACCAAAAAGTGATCCAAGGCGTCGGTCGCGTGGTCTGGAAGCGCGAGAGCGAGTCCGGCGACAAGGAACGCCCCAACGGCATGGGCGTGAAGTTCATCAAGATCGACGATATGTCGCGCAAGACCATCGACTCGCTGGTCGACTCGCGCGGCGACAAGGCCGCAGCGTACGAAGCCGGTGGCGGCGACGGTGGCGGCTCGAAGACGGCACCTGCCGCCACGCCCGCTGCGGCGATGACGCCCGCGATGCCCGAGTCCGCCTCCGGCAAGCCGCCGATGGTGCGCAAAGCGACGATGATCGGCCTGGGCGCGATGGGCTCGCACGCTGCCCTGGCTGCTGCCAAGGCCGCGGCCGAGTCGGCGCCGCCTCCGCCCGCGGATGGTGGCATGTTCCCGCTTTCGGATTCGGAAGCCGACATGCCCGCGCCCGAAGACCGCACGGTGATGAAGCAAGCCGCCGAGCTCTTGCAAGATGCGCTGCGCGAAGCCGGCGGGTCGATGGACGACGTCGGCACGAAGCCGGACCTGAAGAAGCCCGCGTCGCTCAAGCCCGAGCCTGAAAAAGCGCCGCAAGCCACCGAGCCCGATCTTTCGCCGCCGCCCGCGGAAAAGGGTCCGCACACGCTGCGTTCGGAGCCGCCGAAGAGCGAGAAAAAGCCCGAACAGAAGCAACCCAGCGCGCGTCCCGCGGTTGCCAGCTCCCGCCCGGCGGTTGCCAGCTCCCGCCCGGCGGCTGCGAGCGAGCGTCCGGCAGCCAGTGCGCGCCCGTCGGCACGCCCGCAACCGATCCTTTCGGAGGCGCCGCCCGCCGCCGAGAGTGGTGGTGGACGGATCATGATCATCTTGGCCGGCATTGCGGCCGCGGCTGGCGCGGTCTTCTTCCTGACGAAGAAGGATCCGACTCCGCCGGCGCCTGTCGCGGAGCCGCCCGCTGCCGTCACCCCGGCGGTAGTTGCTCCGCCCGCGCCGCCCACGCAGGAACCGGTCCCGGCGGAAGCGCCGAGCGCTGCTGCGGCGCCGAGCGCGGCCGAAGCGCCGAGCGCGGCGCCGGCACCGAGCGCCACCGCGAAGCTGGTGCCGCCTCCGGTCGCACCGACGCCGAAGCCCGTTCCGGTACAGCAGAAGCCCAAGCCCAAGCCGGCACCCGTCGCCGCGCCGGCTGAGCCCGCCGCACCGACCGGCGCTACACCTGCGGCACCCGCCGCGCCGGCTGAGCCCAAGCCGGCTGAGCCCAAGCCCGCTCCTGCGCCGAAACCCAAGCCCGCCGATACTTCGGGCGACAATCCGTACTGATACCGAGTTGAGCGGTCCGACGTCTCCTGGCTCCAGCAGCGCGGATGCCCGCGTAGGTACTACTCTCGCCGATCGCTATCGCATCGATGCGCTGATCGGCGAGGGCGGTATGGGCCGCGTCTATTCGGCCGAGCACGTGCTGATGCGCAAGCGCTTGGCGATCAAGGTGCTGCACCGCGAGCTGACGACGATGCCCGAGGTGGTGGCGCGCTTCGAGCGCGAAGCGATGGCCGCCGCCAACATCGACCACCCGAACGTGGCGGCCGCGACCGACTTCGGTAAGTTACCGGACGGCGCGGTTTTTTTGGTGCTCGAGTACGTGCAGGGCAAGAGCCTGCGCGACGAGATCGCTGGCGGGCCGATCGCCGCCGAGCGCGCGCTGCACATCACGCGGCAGATCGCCTCCGGGCTGGGCAGCGCCCACGCGCTGGACATCGTGCATCGGGATCTGAAGCCCGAGAACGTGATGCTGGTCGAAAAGGGCGGCGATCCGGACTTCGCAAAGGTGCTGGATTTCGGCATCGCGAAGGTGCCGATTGGCGAGGTGCCGAATTCTACCGAAACGCCCGCCCACACGCCGATCACCAAAGCCGGCATGGTGTTCGGCACACCCGAGTACATGGCGCCCGAGCAAGCGCTGGGGCAAATCGTCGACGGCCGCGCCGATCTCTACGCGCTCGGCGTGATCTTGTACGAGATGCTGTCCGGCTCGCGGCCGTTCTCGAGCCAGAGCCAGGTCGGAATTTTGGGACAGCAGCTGTCCAAGTCGCCGCCCAAGATCAGCGACCGCGCGCCGGGCATCATCGTGCCGCCGGCGGTCGAGGCGGTGGCGATGAAGCTGCTGCAGCGCGAAGCTTCCGGGCGCTACCAGTCCGCGACCGAGCTCGTCGAGGTGATCAACCGCTTGCTGGCGCCGATCCCGGGGCACGGTATCTACCGCTTCACGTTGCCCGAAGGCTCGCCTTCGAATCCGCCGGCAATCCCGGAAGCCTTGTTGATCCGCGGCGCGATCACGGTTTCGTCGAAGCCTCAGGCAGCGCCGCCGCCGACGCCGGCCGTGCCGGGCTCGCTGCCCGACGTGGCAGCTCCGCTCGGCGCTTTGGAGGGTGACCGAACGGGCGCCGGCCTCGACGCGAAGCTGGATGTGTTGCGGGCCAAGCTGCCGGCGGCCGTGCAGCGAGTGCCTTCGCGGCTACTGTTCGGTGGCGCGGTGGTCGTCGTGCTCGGCCTGCTCGGCGCGATTGTCGCGGCGATCTCCGGACCGAGCGCGCCGGGCGCGAGCGCGAGCACCAGCGCCAGCGCAGGGACGTCGGTCGCCGCACCGGCCGGACCGAAGAAGCCATCGATGGAAGGACCGTTCGCGCGCCCCGACGAGCTGTCCGACGCCAAAACCGCTGGCCCCACGGCCTTCGACGCGCTGCTCGAAAAGTACCCGAAGGATCCGAACATCCCGATCGAGATGGCGCGCGACTTGGCCGCCAAGAAGAACTACCCCGGCGCGGTCGGCGCCGTAGCACGCGCGCTGTCGATCGACTCGACGTTCCAGAACAATCCGCAGGTCGCATCCTTGGTGTTTCAAACCGCTCAGGTGAAGGCCAGCAGTGACGCCGCGTTCGCGCTGCTGGAGGGCGCAATGGGACCGCGTGGCGCCGACATTGCGTACGACTTGGTTTCGACGTCGAACGTGCGCCCGTGGGTGCAAGCACGCGCGGAGACATTCCTGCAGTCGCCGTCGTTCGAGAAGGTCGCGACGCCCGGCCTGCACGCGATCGTCAAGCTGCGCTACTCGGCTGGCTGCGATGAAAAGAAGGCTCTGCTCGCCGATCTGAAGAAAAACTCCGACGAGCGCGCGCTGTTCGAGCTCGTGCCGCTGCAGGACAAGACCGGTTGCGGCGCACGCAAGAAGGACGACTGCTACCCCTGTCTGCGCACCTCGAACGAGCTCGACGACACCATTTCTGCTGTCCGCACGCGCAAACGCTGAGGTTGGGGTAGGCCGTTGTTTGTGTGGGGCTGCCCAGCTGGGCAGCCTGAAACTGGGCCTCATCAGCGAACCTTGTGACGCCGTCGTGCGCTCGAGCGGCGAAACGAATCAGCGGGAAGGCGGGAAGGCGAGATCTTTTGGGTTCGCCGCGCCCGCGGCGCGCTTGAGACGAGCGAACCTGCGAAGCGGAAGCGTCGCGTCTCAGCTCGCCAACCCCAAGAATCTTCCCGCCTTCCCGCCTTTCTGTTGCCTCGTTCTCGGCAGTCAACTGACAGGAGGTTCGTGCGACGCCGTTGAGCTACTGAAGGGAGTTCGCGGTACGGACCATTGAAACGAGTTGAGCGCTGAATCGCGGATTGAAACGGTCGTTCGAGAGGCCATGGTGGAAGTCGCCCGGCTGGCGACGGCCGGCGGCGCGCGCGTTTCGCTGGCCCGCGCGACGGACCAGGTGTTCTTGGAGCTCACCTGTGAGCTCGAGCGCCAGGGCGTGACCAAGAGCGTGATCGCCGACATGTTTGGGATGGCGCTGCGCACTTACCATCGGCGCGTCCAGCAAGTGCGGAAGGCGCAAGCCGAGCGGCGAACGGTGCGCGACGCCGTATTGGAGCTCGTGCGCGCTGCCGGGCCGGTATCGGCGCACGCGGCGCACCAACGCTTTTTGCGCCACCCAGGTGAGCTGGTTTCAGGAGCGCTGAATGATCTCGTTCACTCCGGGTTGGCGACGCGCACTGGTTGGGGCGAAAAGGCCGTCTACCGGGTGCGTGCGATTGATGCGTCGGCTGCGCGTTCCGAGCGCGACCTAGGGCGCAGCGAGCCAGTACCCGAGGTCCGCGTCGCCGGCTAACGTCGGCAGGTCGAGCCTCAAGCTGCCGCCCGTCGCTGCCAGCGAAACTGCGTCACCCCAGGCGCCAGTCCAGGTGTTGAAAGAGCGCACCGCGAACGCGCCTGCCGGCAAATCCGTCAGCGTGACGCTGGCACCGCTGAGCGAGCCCGTGCCCTTGTTGTGCAGCCACACGAAGCGTCCGACGGGCGATTGCAGCGCCAACACTTCGACACCGGTCGTCGCAGTCACGGCTTGCCGCTCGAGCGGACCCGGACCCTCGACAGTCTTGGCGACCATCGTCGATGCGTGCTCGAAGTGGAAGTACTGGTTGTTGTCGGCGTGAAAATCCCACCACCAGGTCAGCGGCAAGATCGGCGTCGCCGCGAACATGCCGCGCCACAGCCCAAGGTGCAGCTCGCGCCCGTATTCGGAGGCGGGGTGCATTTGCGGCCACTTCCAATCGAGTGAGAACTCGCCGGACACGAACGGCTTTTGATACTTGGTCTCGTAGCCGCCGAGCGTGGTCGCCAAGTTCTCGGTGCTGCCGTACAGGTGGCGTTGCGAGAATTGCATCTCCGGCAAGCTCCACAGATCGGCGTAGTCGTTGTGCGATAGGCTGGTGGTGATGATGCGGCCGTACGGATCGGTTTGCCGCAGGTACCTGGCCATCTCTTGGTGCCACGCCGCGATCGCCGCCGTCGGCACCGCGAGCTGCTCGACCAGGTGGTCGTACTCGTTCCACAGCTCCCACACCGCCAGCTGCGAGTCAGCGCCCCAGCGCGCGACCGCGTAACGCAGCTTATTTTTGTAGTGACGCTTGGCGGTGGCGCTCGTAAAAAAGTCGGCAGTTTTGGCGCATGGGCCGCCTTGAGCGCTGCTGAACGGATTGGCCGACCACTGCACGTTGACGTCGCCGCCATTCGGCGTGGTCAGGTAATAGATGGCCGGCTCGAGCGTGCTCATCACGTAGATGCCGTTGTCGTGCGCCAGTAGCATCACCTGGTCGAGCTTGGTCGCGACAGCCTCGTCGAAGTGGCTCAGCACTTGGCCCTGCTGGAGAAGATAGCGCCCCGGTCCCTCCCAAGTGCGGATGAAGTTGACTTTGCTTTGCTTCAGGCGCGGCAACATGTCTCGGAACTTGTACTTGTCGGTCTCCCAACCGTAGTTCTCGCCCACACCGCGAAAGCGTTTGCCGGAATCGAAGACCAAGTTGTAAGCCGACGTCGGCGACAGGTGCAGGAAGCCGTCGAGCGCCGATGCGGTGACGTCGAGCGCGAGTTGGTCCGATTGCAGGGTGCTGCCAGCGTGGGTGACGTGCACACGGAACTTGTAGCGACCTAGCTGCCGCGGCGTGAAATGCGCCTCCCAGGTCGCGTCACCCGAGTTGCCCGACTTGAAAAATGCCGGCATGACGACGCTCGCGCCGTCCGGCGCCGCTGCTACCAGATCCGCCTTGATGTCGTCTTGGTCGAATGGATTCTGGTAGGCGATCGACGAGTGAAACGTCACGACCAACGTGGCGTAGATGCCGAGCGAGGTCGCCGACGGCATAAGCTCGCGGAACGACGGATCGCCGGGCTCCGGTTCGGGTTCCTTTTCGCCCGCACTCGGCGCGCCGGCAGTGCTCGGTGACGTGAGGCATCCGTTGGTTGTGGTCGTGCCAGCTTCGGTGCCAGCCGTCGCGCCGCCGATATTGGCGCTACCGCTCAAGACCGCTCCAACCGAGCCGGATTGGCTTGGACTGCTGGTCACGCGCGTCGAAGAGGGATCACCTTGGCTCGCGCACCCAAGCCCGAGCAGTGCGGGGACGAGGCAAACGCCCAGGGTGCGAATCGCAAACATGGCGCGCCCACCATGCGTTACCGGCTACTCGCAAGTTAGTGCCAACTTTGGCACCAAAACCGCGATGCTGTCAGTTTACTGCGCCGGCTCAGACGGTTGCGACAGGCCAGCTTGGTGCAGCGCCCGCTCGACGACGAGCGCGTACTCAGACTGGCTGCGCACGCCCATCAAGTAATAGTCGTTGATGAAAACCGCGGGCGTGCCTTCGATGCCGGCGGCGTCGCCAGCGGCCATGTCGGCGTTGATCTGCGCGTCGTATTGCGTGCCCGCTGCCGCCTGCTCGATCCGCGTCGAGTCGAAGCCGAGCTTATTCGCTGCCTGCTTCAAACCGGCATCGCTCAGGTTGGCCTGCGGTGAATACAGGTAGTCGTGCCATTTCCAGAACCACTCGTTACCGCCCTGGGCGAAGGCCGCGAGACCAGCGCGCGCTGCGGGACGAGCCCGCGTATGCGCGGGTAGGGGGTAGTTGCGCCAGACGAGCCGTAGGCTGCCGGCGTAGCGCTGTGCCACCGCGTCCAGCGCCGAGGCGGCACGCACGCAGAACGGACACTCGAAATCACTGAAGACCTGCAAGGTTACCTTCGCGTTGGCCAGACCAATCGCGGGATTTAGCGCCGAAACGCTGGGCACGCGCTCGCGCGGAACCCGAACGGCGATCTGCTCGACATCGGCGTCGGTGAGCTGGGGCTCGCTGGCCTCGGGCTCGATCACCGGCCAGCTGGGGCTGCCGGGCGACGTCATGTCGATCTGCGAAGTGTGGGCGTCAGCCTGGCCCGATCGCTCGCAAGCGATCGAGCCAAGCGCGCACAGGAGCGCGAGCACGCCCCGGGCAACCGTACGAAAAGGCGCCGGGGATGTTCGCGCTCCGCCCATCAGCCGCCTGCCTCTTTCAGCGCGCGGTTGATGAGTTTCTTGAACGCCGCATCGGGTTGCGCGCCGCTCAAGTAGTAGCCGTTGATCACGAACGCAGGCGTTCCGTTGATCCCGGCGTCGTTGCCGATCTTACTGTCGGCATCGAGCTTGGCCTTGTGCGCGTTCGAGTCGAGCGCGGCCTTGAACTTATCCATGTTCAGCCCGAGCTCTTGCGCGATCTTCTCAAGGTTCGGACGCTTGATCGCGTCCTCATTCGAGCCCTGCGCCTCGAACAGCTTGTCGTGCATCTTCCAGAAGCCCGCGTTGCCCTTCTGCGCAAACGCTTCCTGGGCGGCTTGGCCGGCCAGCGGTGCGTCGGCGTGGAACGGCAGCGGCATGTGACGCCACACGAACCGGATCTTGTCGCCGTACTCTTTCTCGAGCCCCGCGAGCGTGGGCTCGACGCGTTTGCAGAAGGGGCACTGGAAATCGGAGAAGATCGTGATCGTGACCTTGGCGTTCTTGCCGCCCTTGATCGGCGAATCTGCGCTCGGGCCGACGATTTCCTTCTTCTCTGGCGGCGGCGGACCCTTCGCGTCCTTCATCAGCTCGTCGAAAACCTTCGCCTTGGGCGTGCCCTTGGCGACCAAGGCCTTGGCCTTGGCGAGCTGCTCGTCGATTGACTTCTTGAAAGCCTCGAGCGGTTGCGCGCCGCTCAAGCGGACGCCGTTGATGAAGAAGTGCGGCGTGCCGCGCGCTTGGACGTCGTTCGCTAGCTCGACGCTGCCGTCGATCTTGTCAGCGAATTTGTTGTTGTCGATCGCGGTCTTGACGTCGTCCCACTTGATGCCGGCCTTTTCAGCCAAGCCCTTGAGGTCGTCGTCTTCGAGCTTCGGGTTCGAGTCGAAGATCGCGTCGTGCATGTCCCAGAACGCCTTGTCGCCGCTCTTCTTGTAGGCAAAGCGAGCGAGCGTCGCCGCCGGCTTGGCGCGCGGGTGGAAGGGTAGCGGGTTGTCCTTCCAGACGAAGCGCAGGTCCTGCGGGTACGCAGCGGCCACCTGCTTGAGCGTGTCTTCGACGCGCTTGCAGAACGGGCACTGATAGTCCGAGAAAATGATCATCGTCACGAGCGCGTCTTTCGGGCCTCGGATGGGATCGTCATCCTGAACGAGCACGCGCCAGACGCCCTTGTCTTCTTCTTCGGCGTCGGCCGCGGGCTTGTTCGGCTGAGCCGGGGCCGCGACCTGGTTCGTGTTCGTCAGCGTGACGTACACGTCGGCCGGCTTGGTGCCGCTGGCGACGAGCTTCTTGGCTTCCGCCAGCTGCGCGTCGATCACCTCGGTGAACTTGTCCACCGGCTGCGCGCCGCTCAGCGTGACGCCGTTGATGCGGAACGCCGGCGTTCCGGTCGCGCCGATCTTTTTGGAGACGGCGAGGTCGTCGTCGACCTTGGCGGCGTACTTCTTGGCGGCATATGCGGCCTTGAACTTCGCCAAGTCGACGCCAGCCTCTTTGGCCCACTTCTCCGAGTTCTCGTCACTCAGCGCTTGCTGGTTAGCGAACGCGCTGGCGTGGAATTTCCAGAACGCGTCGCTGCCGCCGAGCGCGAAAACGGTCGCTGCCGCTTCGGCCGTCGGACGGGCGTTCTTGTGGAAGGGCAGCGGATTGTTCTTCCAGACGATCCGGATCTTGTCCGGGCCGTACTTTTCCTTCAACTGCTTCATCGTCGGTTCGACGCGGCTGCAGAACGGGCACTGGAAATCGCTGATTTCGACGATCGTGACCGGCGCGTTGGGCTTGCCCCACTGCGGGTCCTTAGCCGAAACCGGGACACTGGCAGCGCTTTGATCAGGGATCGCGCTGTTCGATGCGGACGATCCCTCAGGACCGATATCTCCGCCGCCTGCTCGCTTGTCCATGCCCCACATCAGGAACATGCCGGCGAGGAAGCTGATAAAGAACCCGACGATTGCGGTTCCTTTGTTCATGACTCTCTCCGTTATTTGGTGTTTGTACGTAACTAGACGATTGAAAACGTGACGCCAGCGCGCCCCGGAGCCCGAGGCAATCGCTGAATAGACGATGATCGTGTCGAACGCGTGAAGGGCCGTCAGTCCCTAAACGTCACACGCACGGCGGACGGAACGGCGTTCCGACGAAGCCGGGGCGTTCGAGCGCCTGGCTCGCCCTAGCGACCGAAATTCGCGACGACTCGCTGTGCGCGATCCGCAACGAGCCGAAGCCGAGCACCCGCTCGGGTCGCTGGTGGACGATGCTCCGCTCGGGCGCGACGGGTGCGCTCGGACTGCTGCCGAGCTGGTCGGGGCCGTGGCACGGCAGGGGCCGCAGGCAGTCGGTTTGCACGCCGCGGAAGATCGGCGGGGCAGCGACGCTCTCGTTATGATCGCCGCACATCGGCACCGCGGCGTTGGTCGTGGCCGCCGACGCGCGCCCGCTCACGCTGAGCACGAACAGCGCGGCCACCACCGACAACAGCCGGAGCAGTAGGCGCAGCCCTGAGCTGCGGAGGGAACGCGTTCGGTCACCCATGGGTCGCGGCAAAGCGAGGCGCGGAGCCTACCAGGCCGCGAAACCAACCGGCAGTCCCCGTCCCCCATTCCCTTGTCCGATTGTTCGGTTCCGCCTGACTATCGACAAAGTCGTTACGTCGTTTTCTTTGCCTACATCAAACTACATAGGCACCATCCGGACATGCAGCCCCTGGAGTTCATCGCTAACCCAATGCAATCGCTGGAAAATACCTCGGAACGCGAGGTCGAGACGGCACCGGCTTCCGTCGCTGGCGCCGAGCCGCCGCTCCCGCGCCGCTTCGAGCGCTACACCCTGCTGAAGCGGTTGGCCCGCGGCGGCATGGGCGAGGTCCTGTTGGCCTCCTCCGGCGGCATCGAAGGCGCCGAGCGCCCGGTGGTGGTGAAGATCATCAGGAAGGAGCACGAGACCGACCGCTCGTTCCTGGCGCGCTTCCTTGATGAGGCTCGCATCCAAGCTCAGCTCCAGCACCCGGGCGTCGCGCAAATCCTCGAAGCGACCAGCGACCAGGAGGGCAAACCCTACGTCGTTGTCGAGCACATCGAAGGCCGAAACCTGAGCGACGTGCGCAGCCGCGCCGCCCAGCTCGGCGTGCGCATCAGCTGGCCCGAAGCGATCGCGCTGGGCGTGATGCTCGGCGACGCGCTGGCCCACGTGCACGAACGCACCGACGCAGAAGGTCGCCCGCTCGAGATCGTGCACCGCGATCTGAGTCCCCAAAACGTGATGGTCAGCTACGGCGGTGAGCTGAAGCTGATCGACTTCGGCACGGCGCGCGCCGAGAACCGCCGCTGCCACACCGTCGCCGGCATCGTGTTCGCCAAGCCTGGCTATGTCGCGCCCGAAGTCGCCAACAACACGCCCGGCGGCGCTCCTTCCGACCTGTACGCGTTCGGCATCATGCTTTGGGAGCTGGTCGCGGGTCGCCGTTTCTTGATCGGCGATTCGTCGCAGCACATGGCGTTGGTCGGCGCTGGCAAGCGCAACCCGACGCCGCTCTCGCAGCTGATCGGCGCGCCGCCCGAGCTCGACCAGATCATCCTTAAGCTCACCGCCACCTCGATCGAAGACCGCTACGCTTCGGCTATGAAAGCCGCCAGCGACCTGGGCAAGTTGCTGCAGCGCGCCCCGAGCCAGGCCGATGGCGACCGCAGCGTGCGCGGCCGCGTCTCGAACCTGATGCGCCGCCTGTACCCGGCCGAGCCGGCGCGCTCGCGCTCCGAGTTCGCGCGCCTGGTAGCTGAAAACAAGGCTGCTGAGGCGCGCCCGCTACCGATCCCGGCGTCGCCGGAGCCGCCGGCCGCCGAGGCTGTCGATCCGTCGCTGTTGCCCGGCACGCCGTACAAGCTGGTCAGCGAGCTCGGTCGCGGCTCGACCGGCGTCGTCTACCAGGCTCTGCACCTCGACCTGTCGCGCACCGTCGCGCTCAAGTTGATGGATCCGGACAAGTTGGGGGGCGTCGCCGTCGATCGCTTCCGCGCCGAAGCGCGCAGTATTGCGCAGCTCTCGCACGACAACTTGATCAAGGTGTTCGACTTCGGTGTCGCTCAAGACGGCCGCCCCTACTACGCGATGGAGTACTTGGTCGGCGAATCGCTGGAGCGAAAGCTAGCCAAAGACGGCGAGCTCCCGTACCGCCAGGCCGTCAACGTGGCGCTGCAAGCGGCGCGGGCGCTCGAAGCGGCGCACGGCGCGGGCGTCCTCCACCGTGATGTGAAGCCGGGCAATCTGCTGGTGACTGCCGCCGGTGTGGTCAAGCTGTTCGACTTTGGCTTGTCGGGCGAGCCTAGCCTCGCCGAAGGCACCGACTCCGAGGCATTGCACGTGGTCGGGACGCCCGAATACATGGCGCCCGAGCAAGCACAAGGCGGCGGCGCCGACGCACGCAGCGACATCTACGCGCTCGGCGCGGTGCTGTACGAGCTTGTCACCGGTTACCAGCCTCACGTCGCCAAGAATCTGGTCGAGCTAATCGACCTCAAGCGTCACGCAAGCGTGGTCGCGGCTAGCGTTCGGCGTCCCGAGACCGGTATTCCGAAGGCGCTCGACCAGCTGCTCAGCAAGATGCTGAGCGCCGACCCCGACCAACGTCCGCAAAGCGCGGCCGAGCTGTGCGCGGCGCTCGAACGCATCGCCTCCGAAAAACCGGCGCTGCGTCGCGCCGAGCCGTCGCGACGCCGCGGGCTTTCGCTGGGCTTGGTCGCCGGCATGTCGGTGCTGGTGCTCGGCATCGGTGGAGCCGCGTTGACCAAGACGCCCGCCGGCGAGCAGGCGACCGCCAAGGTCAAAGCTGCATACGCCCACGTCGTGAAGTTGCGTGCCGACGCGCTGCAGCACAACGCCCCACCCGCGCCACCCGTGGTGCAGGCGGTGGCGATTGGCAGCGAGCCGGCCCAGCCGGTCGCGGCTCCCGCAGCGCCGCCCACGCCGCAAGAACCGCAAGCAGCGGGGGTCGCTGCCAACGACGCTGACAGCGACGCCGACGAAGGTGAAGTCGACGCCAAGGACGCGCCGGCCATGGCTCACGAGCTGGTCGTTGCCAGCAGGGAAGCTGTCGACTTGAGCGAGGAGCAAGAAGTCGAAGTCAAAGGCGCGCCCGCTGAAGTGGCTTCCGCAACTGAAAACCCCGTGCTCGCCAAGGTCGATGCGCTTTGGGACAAGGGCGCCAAGATCCACGCGCTCGGGCTGTTGCAACGCGCCGCCAAGAAGTCGCCGAACGATGTCGCCGTGTACAAGGCGCTCGCCAGTCGCGCCGAGCAGCTGGCGCAATGGGGCGATGCTGTCAAAGCCGCGCGTCGCTGGGCTCTGCTCGACCCGAGCTCCGAGTCACGCTTGTCACTCGCACGCCTGGAACGCGCGACGGGCCACAAGGAACGCGCAGTTGCGCTGATCCAGGGCGTGCTGAAAGACGACCCGACGTCACCCGACGCCAAGACGCTGCTCGGCGAAATGCGTGGGCAAAAGCTGGCGTTGTCTCAGTAAGAGAGAGCTGGTGGGACGGCGAGGGTATGGGCCACCGCCTGCCAAGTTTGGGTTTTGGCGAGGCTTTGGCGAGCACGGGAGCGGAGCGTACTTGAGTACGTGAGCACCCGCGCGCAGCCAAAACGAAGCCAAAACCCAAAATCGGCAGGTGTGGTCACCAGAAAGCCACCGCGCTCCTGGATTATCCCACTTGCAGGCAGGGGCCCGGAGTCCTTACAACCCGCGTGTCCGTGGCTCTACCTCCCAGCTCGTCTGTCGCCCCGTTGGACCTTTCGGGTTCCAAGACCCGCATCGTCCTGAAGCTAGCGCTGCCGACGGTGCTGGCGATGCTGGCGCAAAGCGCGGTCAACGAAGTCGACATCATCTTCTTCGCGTGGCTGGGCTGTCCGGATTCGTCGTTCGCGCAGGCAGCGCTCTTGCCGTGCCTGCTCCTGCTGTGGATGTTCGGCGGTTCGCTGAGCGCGATCTCGGTCGGTACGCAGGCGCTCGCGGCGCGCCGCTTCGCCGAAGGTAAGCCGGCCGACGCTGGGGCCGTGCTGGCTAATTCGTGGATGTTCTCGCTGGTTGCCGGCATCGTATTCACGTTGCTCGGCTACCTGGTGATCCCGCTAGTGCTCGGGGTGCTGGTGCAGTCGCCCGAAGTGCGCGCCGTCGGCACTTCGTACCTGAACTACCGGCTGCTCGGCATCACGTCGATGGCCGTGACGTTTTCGTTCAAGGCGTTCTTCGACGGCATCGGCAAGACGCACGTGCACATGGTCGCCAGCGTAATTATGAACGTGATCAACGTGGCGCTGTGCGTGACGTTCATTTTCGGGAGATTCGGCATGCCGCACATGGGCATGGCGGGCGCGGGCTTAGCCGGTGCGATCTCGTCGTGGGTCGGCCTGCTGGTGATGGTGAGCTGGGCGGCGGTTGGACATTACCGCGAGCGCTTTGAGTGGTACCGCGTGCGCGGCTTCTCGCGCGAGCTGCTCGGCCGGATCCTGAAGCTGTCGGTGCCGAGCGCGATCGCGACAATCGCCGTAATGAGCGGCTTCATGCTGTTCGCGATGATCGTGAGCCGGCTGGACAGCATGATGCACACGCATTTGATCGCCGCGGAATGTCCGGGCGGCAAACGTGAGGCCGTCAACGGCGCCGCCACGACGGTCATCGTCGGTGTGCTGAAATTGACGTTCACGGCTTGCCTAGCGTTCGGCACATCGACGGCCACGCTCGTCAGTCAGTGCCTCGGTAGCGGCAAGACTGACGAAGCCGAAAAGTTCGGCTGGACATCGGTCAAGCTCGGGCTTTTGATCTTCGGCGTCGTGGGCCTGCTGGAAGGTGTGTTCCTGACGGTGCCGGTGCTGCACCTAGTCACCAAGAGCCACGCCGTGTTTCACGCCGCCATAATACCAATGCGCATGATGGGCCTGGCGACGCCGCTGATCGCCGTTGGCATGATCCTGACGCAAGCGCTGTTCGGCGCCGGTAACACGCGGTTCGTGATGTTCGTCGAGCTGATCTTGCACTTCTGTTGTTTGGTGCCGCTGGCGTGGCTGCTCGGCATCACGCTCGGTTTCGGTCTGGTTGGCATTTGGAGCGCCGCACTCGCTTACGTGGTGCTGCTGACCGCTGCCATGGTCTGGAAGTTCAAGAGCGGCGACTGGAAGGCGATCAAGCTCTAGGGGAGTTCGCAGTGAGGAGTTTGCAGTTGGGAGCTGCGAGCTAAGCCGACTGGATGTGTGCCCCCCAACTGCAAACTGCAAACTGCTAACTAATTGTGGACTGTTTTCCCTTGCTTTTGGCGACTTGTAGCAGGGACCCGGAAGGCTCGACGCCGTTCGGGGCATCCAAAAAAGAGGAACTCAAGTGGCAAACCTATTTTCTTGGTCCAGGTTCTCGTGCGGAATCCTCGTCGGCGCGGGCCTCTCACTCGGCTGTTCCGATGACGCGACCAATTCCCAGGTTCCAGTGGGCGGCGCCGGCACGGCCCGGACTGCGGGCGGGGCGACCGCCGGAGCGGGTGCCGGTACCGGCGGGATGCCGGGCAGCGCGGGCTCGAGCGTGGGTACCGCTGGCGGTGGGACCGCTGGCGCCAGCGGCGCTGCGGGGGCCGGCGGCGGTGGCGGTAACGCTGGCGGCGGCGGCGCCGGCGGCAGTGGCGGAGCGGGTGGCGCTGCGGTGCAGCTCTCGGACTGGCAGTACTACGGCCGTTGGGATCTCACGCATCAAGGCAAGGCCATCACCGTCAACAGCGGCAGTCACGTCACGGCCAGCTTCATGGGCTCCGGCATCAGCGCCAAGTTCGACACTGGCGGCAACTCCAAAACCAACATGCCGACCGTCGCGATCAAGATCGACGATGGAGATGTAGTCGAGAAAGAGATCAGCGCGACGCTCGAGCTTGCGACAGGCTTACCGAGCGCGATGCACAGCGTAACCTTGTTCGTGCGCGGCATGAATGAGGGCGACGAGCGCTGGACGCCGCCGCTCGTGTCCAGCACCGTGTTTCTGGGCTTCACCGTCGCCGGTGGCAACATCGTCCCAACGCCCCGCCCGGTGCGGCTCAAGATGGAGTTCCTGGGTGACAGCATCACCGAGGGCGTGAATCTGCACTCGAGCGGGCCGCAGGGTCAGACCACGCCCAATTGGCGTACCGACGGGCCGCGCGGCTACGCGGCGCTGACTGCGATCAACATGAAAGCCGAATGGCGCCAGGTCGGCTTTGGGCGACAGGGCCTGACGATCGGCGGTAACGGCGGCGTACCGAAGGCGCAAGACGCCTTCGACTGGTTCTACTCGGGCGTACCGCGCGACACCTGGCAGCCCGACATGGTCGTGATCAACCAAGGCACCAACGACGGAGGCGCGGCCGGCCAGACCTTCGCGCCGCTGTACGCAGCGTTTTTGGGCTTGATTCGCACGGCCTATCCCAGCGCCAAAATCGTAGCCTTGCGCCCCTTCGGCGGCGCGTTCGCCACGGAAATCTCGGCGCAAGTCGCGACCCGCAAAGCCGGCGGCGACGCCAAGGTGTACTACGTCGACACTAGCGGCTGGACGGCGGGCGCCGACTTCACCGACGGCGTTCACCCCAACCAAGCCGGCAGCGTCAAGATCGCCGATAAACTCACGACTGCGCTCCAGGCGCTGAACTGAGCCCCGGCCTCAGAATTTGCAGCGCGCGGCGACGTTGGGCATCAGCCAGGCGGCGGCGAGCTTGCGCGAAAGCGTGAGCTCGAGCCGCTGCTCAGCGCCGGCTTGTGGCTGCGCTACCAGCGCGTTCAGTTGCGTCTCGTAAGCTGCGCGGTCGTGCCGCGCGCAGGCTGCTTCCGGCTCCGCAAACTCGCGGTCCAGGCTCGAGCTCGAGCGGCGCGTAGCAGCGGTGCCGAGCTTCTCACGGTAGTAACGCGCCCGCGACTCGGCGTCGGCGCGCAGCGCTTGTTCTTCCGTGGCGCGGGCTAGATCGCCCGCGGCGAGCGCTTCCAAGTGGCGGAGCTCGATGAAGCCGCTGGCCATCAGCCGGTATCCGCGCTCGAGCAGCCCCAACACGCGTGCGTCGCTCGGATCACGCTGGTACAGCGCTTCGAGCTCGACGAGCTGGGCCGAAAGCGCCGCGTGAGCGAGGCTCAAGTCCGCGCCGGTCGACAGCGTGCGCGCTTTCCATTGCGCAGTCCGGACGTCGTTCTCGAGCACCGCCTGCTGCACGCAACCGCTCGCTGTGAGCGCCAGCAGTACCAAAAAAACGCTGCCGCGCGCCAAGAGCTTCAGTGCGCCTCCGACAGCCGGCAGGCGAGCGTCGCGCGGACCCACGGATCCTTGTCGGCCAAGCGCGGCGCCAGGTGCTGCAGCTTGCCGAGCCCGGCCAGCGTGATCGCAGCGCGCAAGCGACGCGAAGCGCGCTGGTGGGACAGCTCTTGCTCGACGCGAGCCACTGCGCTTTGCGAGCCCATTTGAGCCAGCGTGTAGGTCGCCTCCAGGCCGTAGTCGCTCTTGTCGGCGGCCAGCTTCTCCAAGCTGGCGCGCGCCTGGGGAGCGCGTCCGGGGAGCTCGGCCAGTCGTGCCAAGACCAGCGGCGTTAGCGCGGGCGAAGGGCTCTTGGCGGCCTTGTCCAGCGCGTCTTTGATCGAGGACTCGCTCAGCGGCGCGGCGCTCAGCGCCACGCGCCGCTCGTCGTCGCTACCTTCGGCGATCGCTCGCGCCAAGACGCCGATCGCGGCAGCGTGGGCGTCGCGCGACCGCAGCAGCAAAGCGGCCGCCGAAACCGAGACCAATCCAGACCGACCGAGCGCGCGCGACAGCTCTCGCTCACCACCGCGGCGAAAGCTGGACGGTTCGGACCAAGCGTCGATCACCGCGAGCTGCGCTTGTTCGTCACCGCCCGTGAACAGATCCATCAGGCCGAGCACCGCTGGCTCGGTGCCGATGCGGCCGGCGGCAAGCGCCGCGCGCGAACGATTCGCGGGGCTCGGATCGAGCCGCGCGGCTTCCATCAGGTCCGTGAGCTGCGATGACATCGGAGCTTTGACGGCGGCTTCGAGCGCCGCACGCCGCACGCGCTCGTCCGGATCGGTAAAGTAGCGTCGGCGCAGTTCGGCTTGGTTCGGCGAAAGCGTGGCGCGCGCCGCCAGTGCTCGAAACGCGCCGCTGTCGGCTTCGTGATAGCGCGTGACCAAGTCGTTGGCCTGGCGCTTGCCAGCTTCGAACAACAGCAGCGTCGCGACCGCCGCTGCTTCGTCGCCGCGTGCCGCGCGTTCGTCGATAGCGGTCTCGAGCTCGGACAAACATGGCCGAAACACCGCCAGCTGTTGCGCGCCTTCGTTGCCGCGTGCGCCGGCGATCTCGCGCTCGGCCACCGCGTGCGCCAGCTCCGTGAGACGCGGCCGCGAAAGTGACCCGCCGCGCTCCGCCCGCGCGATTTCCTGCTGCAGCTCCGGCAAAGTACCGGTCAGCGCCGTTCGCACTTCCGGCCGCGGCCCAGCACAGCCGATCGAAACTGCCGCGGCGACCAGCGGGCCAACGAAAACCAGACCCAAACGCATGCGCCGTACGTTACACCGACAGCCCCAGGACAAGCCACTGGCTACGCTCGCTTGCCGCGCAAGCCCTCCGGGGCAGCCTCTTGCCCTGTGGGTCGCTTCGGCGGAGAGCCCACCGACTCGCCGCTAGTTGACGGAGCTGCTGCTGGCTTCGACCGCGGCGCCTTCGCGCTGCGCGGACTTGGCAACGGAGTCGCGGCGCTGGCATGCCGCGGCGACGAAGCTGGAGAACAGCGGGTGTGCCGCCATCGGCCGGCTCTTGAACTCCGGGTGAAATTGGCAACCCAAGAAATGCGGGTGGTTGGGCAGCTCTACGATTTCGACCAGCCGGTTGTCGGGGCTGGTACCGCTCAAGATCAGACCTTTTTCGATCAGGACGTCGCGGAAATCGTTGTTCACCTCGAATCGGTGGCGATGCCGCTCGGAGATCTCTTCCTTGCCGTAAATCTCCAGCGCATGGCTGCCGGGCTTGAGCACGCACGGGTAAGCGCCGAGCCGCATCGTGCCGCCCTTGTCCTTCACGCCGCGCTGATCAGGCATCAGGTCGATCAGCGGCTCCGGGCAGTCCTTCTGGAACTCGGTCGAGCTGGCCTGCTTGAGGCCGCAGACGTTGCGCGCGAACTCGATCACCGCCAGCTGCATGCCCAAGCAGATGCCGAAGAACGGCACGTTGTTCTCACGGGCGTAGCGGATAGCTGCGATCTTGCCCTCGACGCCGCGGTCGCCGAAGCCGCCAGGCACCAAAATGCCGTCCATTCCCGCCAGCACGGCCACGCCGCCGCGCTCGATCTGCTCGGAGTCGATGTACTCGAGCTGCACGGACAGGTCGTTGGCCAGGCCACCATGCACGAGCGCTTCGTGCAGCGACTTGTAGCTGTCCTTCAGGTGGACGTATTTGCCGACGACTCCGATCCGCACGCCACCATGAGCGGGCTTTTTGAAGGTCTCGACCGTGCGCTTCCAAGCCGAGAGCTCGGGCTGGCGCGACCAGATGTTGAGCCGCTCGGCGACCTGGCCGTCGAGGCCCTCTGCGTGCAGCACGAGCGGTAGCTCGTAAATGCAACTGACGTCGACGGCAGAGATCACGCTGTCGACCGCCACGTTCGAGAACAGCGCGATCTTCTCTTTTAGGCCGCGCGGGATCGGGCGATCGCAGCGACAGACCAAGATGTCTGGTTGGATGCCGATCTCGCGCATCTCGCGCACCGAGTGTTGCGTTGGCTTGGTCTTCAGCTCACCGGCGGTGGCGATGTGGGGCACGAGAGTGACGTGCACGCTGAGCGCGTTCTCGCTGCCGGCTTCGAGCTTGAGCTGACGAATCGCTTCTAGGAACGGTAGCGACTCGATGTCGCCGACGGTTCCGCCGACCTCGATGATCGCCATATCGGCGCCGTCGGTGGCTTCGCGAATGCGCGCCTTGATCTCGTCGGTGATGTGCGGAATCACCTGAACCGTTGCACCCAAATATTCGCCGCGGCGCTCTTTGGTGATGACGGCCTCGTAAATGCGGCCGGTCGTCACGTTAGCTTTGCGGGTTAGACGGCACGCGGTGAAGCGCTCGTAGTGACCGAGGTCGAGGTCGGTTTCGGCCCCGTCATCGGTCACGAACACCTCACCGTGCTGGTACGGCGACATCGTTCCCGGGTCGACGTTGATGTACGGGTCGAGCTTCATGTGCGTGACACGCAGCCCGCGCGCTTCCATCAAGGCGCCAATCGACGCGGACGTGAGTCCCTTGCCGATCGAGGAGACGACACCGCCGGTGACCAACACGAACTTGGTACGCCGACTCAAAGGAGGATCTCCATGTCGGACCTCGCCGTATCACGCCCCGCCGTCGCCTGCACCCCTTCCGCACATCTACGCGCGGTCGCTCGGAAATCTGCCGTGTAAATCAGCGTGCTGCAGAGCTCGCGCTTAGAACGTACCTACGACGCCGAGGCCCACGCCGCCTCTTTCGAAATTGAAAGGCACCGCACGAACGGTCGGCCCGGTCGCGTGCGCCGCGGCTTTTCGAGGCGCGGGCCTGCCGCTCGAAGTATTCAGAAACAAACCCTCGCCGACAATGCCGAGCCCGCCGACCTGCACTACGCCGTCGAACACGTTCAAGATCGCGCCGATCACCAGCGTGACCGTGCTGCAGTCAGGGTTGCTCGTTGGGCAGCCAGTCTTGCTGAGCGCCATCCACGGCCCCGCGATTGGGATTCGCAGATCCGTCGAACCGCGCAGGTCTGGTTCGGTCCAGAGGTAAGAGGCGCCTAGCGCCAACCCGTACGAGATGGCGGTCGTGGCAGCGCCAGCGACGATCGTCGTGGTTCGCGCGCCTGCAGGCGGAAGGTCCGTGGCGGGGGCGGCGGTCGGGGCGGGGCTAGCGGCACCCGGCTCTTCGGCTTGGGCCGCGAGGGTGAAAAGGGCGAAAGGGAGCGTCAGGCCGAAAGCGAAGAACAGGCGGAATCGCACGGGCGGACTGTGCCTTTCCACCCTCCGAGATGCCAGCTTTTTGCCCTGGGCCGCCGGACAGGAATAACTGAAGGGGAGGCCATTCGTGGAACCTGTCCGCTTCGAGCGCCTGCTGGGGTGGTTGCCCGCCTGGCGACCCCACCGCCTGGCTGCGCTTTTCGTGCTCATGGCGATCGCGTGCTGGGGCGAGCCGGGTGCTCGCGGAGCCGCCAGCCCGGCTTCGCCCGTCGCTGTAGCGTTCCCCGACGACCCGAACGAGCCCGGACCGGTGCTCGAGCCAGCGGCTCCGCCGATTCCGCTGCCCCCCGATTCGGCGGTGGCCCCGACTCCCACGGCGCCCGGGCCGGCTGGCGCTGTCGTACGGCCGGGCCAGGCGCCTAGCCAGCTCGTCGGGCGCTTGGCGCAAAAGCTCGAGGGGCTGTCGAGCTGGGTGAAAACCCACCAGGGTGAGCTCGGATTCGCGCTGCGCGACCTCGGCAGCGGGCGTGAGCTGATGGGCGATGGTGCCAGCAAGCCGCTCAACCCAGCGTCGAACGAAAAGCTGATCACGGCCGCTGTGGCGCTTTCCGAGCTGGGACCCGACTTCAAGTTTCACGTCGGCGTTTTGGGCAAGATCGACGCCGGCGTCGCGGCGCGGCTGGTGATCCGCGGCAACGGCGATCCGACCTTCAGCTACGAGGAGCTGCGTGGCTTCGGCGAGCGCTTGGTGGCGCTCGGGCTCTCGCGCGTGACCGGCGACATCTTGGTCGACCAGAGCTCGTTCGACACCAACTACACGCCGCCTGCGTTCGACCAGCAGCCGGGAGAATGGGCCGCGTTTCGCGCACCGGTGAGCGCGGTCTCGCTCGATCGCAACTCGACGACGCTGCACGTGTTTCCGACCAAACTCGGCCAGCTGGCGCGCGTCGAGTTCGAGCCGCCGGGTTACGTCTCGGTGCAGGGCGACGTGCGCACGCTCAAAGGCAAGAAGCGCGACCACGTCGGGCTCACGCTCAAGCCGCACGGCCTGTTGCTCACCGCGCAAGTCAGCGGCGACGTGCCGGAAGGCGAGACGGTCGTCCACCTTACGCGCCGCATCGATAATCCCGAGATTTACGCGGCCGTAGTGCTGAAGCGGATCTTGACCGCGCTGGGCGTTACCGTTCAGGGCGACGCCAAACGCGGCGGCGAAGACGAGGCCACGGAGCTTACGGGGCGCGACTCGGCCAAGTTGAGCGAGCTTGTGCCGCAGCTCGGCAAGGCCAGCGACAATTTCTACGCCGAGACGTTGTTCAAGACCTTGGGCGCCGAAAAGCGCGGCAAGCCGGGCAGCGCCGAGAGCGCCGCCGAGGTCGAGACCACCTGGCTGAAGAGTCGGCTGTTGGCCGACGACGGCTTGAAGATCACCAATGGTTCGGGCCTGTACGACGCCAATCGGGTCAGCGCGCGCACGCTGACGCGGCTGCTCGAAGCGGCGTACCTCGATCCGACCATCTCGCGCGCCTACCAGGACCAGCTGGCGGTCGGTGGGCTTGACGGTACCTTGCGTGCGCGTTTCTACGCGCTACGCAACCGGCGTTCGGTGCACGCCAAGACCGGCACCTTGAACAAGGTCACCGCGCTGAGCGGCTACGTCTTCGGCCCCGAGCAAGAGACCGGGGTTGCGTTCTCGATCTTGGTCAGCGGAACTTCGGCCCACGCCGAAGTTCGCCAACGCATGGACGCGCTCGTGCTCGAAATCTCCGACACGCTGTGGGCGCCGCGCGCCTCCGCCCAAGCGCTGGCACGGCGCTAGACGAACGAGAGAACAGGAAGGCGGGGAGGCGGGAAGCTCAGAAGAAGTATTTTCTTGCGCGCTGCGCGCAAGAAAATGCGCCCTTTCTCCGGCCTTCCCGCCTTCCCGCCTTCCTGTTGTTTCCCGCTCGAGCCGAACGGGGGCGTTACTTTACTTGTAGTTGCTGGGCGCGGTATTCGTCGACGAGGTGTTGATACTCGCCGCGGTCGGTGCTGGTCATCGACAGGAACAAGATCAAGAACAACACCGACGTCAGGAACAAGACGGTGTGGAACTTCTTGTCCCACAGCAAATGCATGAAGAACGTGCACACGAGCGCCGCCTTCAGCGTGGCGATGACCATCGCGACCACCAGGTTCCCGGTGTGGCCCAGATCGATCGACGTGACAGAGACGGTCGCGACGGTTAGCGCGAGTAGCGCGCCGAGCACGCCGAACAACAACGGAATCGGCATGGTGTGCGCCAAGCCGTGGTCGTCGTGCGCGTCGCCGTGCGCGTGGTCGCCGTCGTTCTTCTTCGGCTCGTCTGGCTTGCCTTTAGCCAACATATGGAGCGCTTCCGCCTCGGCTTTGGTCGGGGTGGTCTCGGTCGTCCTCACCGAACCTTCCGGATCACTCGCCGGACCATTGTCTTGCGATTCGGGCTTTTCGTCGCTCATCGTCGGGCCTCAGTGAATCAGATACAGGAGAGGGAAGAGGTAGATCCAGATCAGATCGACCAAGTGCCAGTACAGGGCGGTAAAATCGATCGGGCCAAAGTAGGTCGGACCGAACTGGCCCTTGGCCGCCTTGACCAGCATCCAGATCCAAATCCCGATGCCGATCAGCACGTGAAAGCCATGCAGGCCGGTCATGAAGAAATAGATGCCGAAGAACACGTGGGCCATCCGCGGCCGCGAGATGTGCGCGCTCGGATCGAGTGAACGCGGACCGACCAGGCCTGCGTTCAACAGCGGCTCGAGCTCTTCTTCCGTCGGACGCTCGATCTTCTCGGCCTTTTCTTCGGCCTTGCCCGCGGGCGTGGCGGCTCCAGGTGCCGCCACTTCGGCCTTCTTCTCGTCGAGCTTGGCGAGTCTCTCGGCGTACTCGGCAGCTTCTGGGTGCTTGTCACGGAAGCTCTTCAACTCCCAGATCTGCTCTTTGGGCTGGAAGTGGTGGCCGGGCAAAAGCCCATCGTGGTACTTGTGCGAGTACTCAACGTACTTCACGCACATGAACGTGAAGGCGCAACCGATGGTCACGACGATGTTGATCATCAACAGCTTCTTCTCGGCCAGCTGCGCGTTACGCACCGCCCAAGCAGCGGTCAGGCTGGAGAAGAGCAGCACGCAGGTGTTGAGCGCGCCTAGCTTCGTATCCAAGAAGTAGTGCGCGTAGACGAATACCTCGGGGTTCATCGAGCGGTACACGGTGTACGCGCAGAACAACCCGGCGAAGAACAGCACCTCGGTCAGCAGGAAAAGCCAGATGCCGAGCTTGCCGGCGTCGAACTGCTGCTGCGGCGTATCGAAATGATGCGCCAGGTGCGGGTTGGCCGCGTGGATCGGATCGTGCGCCTCGTGGCCGTGGTCGTCGTGACCGTGGCCGGCGTCGCGCACGGCGGGTGGGGGAGCGGACGCCGTCTTGGCGGCCTGAGTTTCGGTGCGGGGTTCAGACATCGTAAAGTCCGGTGCTCAGGCCTTCTTGGCGATGTATCCGCCGATTTTCTCGTCGTAAACGAGATTCTCGTAGCCGTCGTACGGCCCGGCCGTCACGGGCGGCGGCGTGTGGAAATTGTAGTAGGGCGGGGGCGAAGTCGTTGTCCATTCGAGCGTGACGCCGCCCCACGGGTTTTTCGGTGCCGGCTTGCCGTGCTTGAGCGCGCGGCCGAGCGAGATGGCCGTGAGCAGGAAGCCGATGCCCAGCGTGAACGCGCCGATCGTCGACAGCTGATGCAGGCCCTGGAACTCTGGCAGGTAGTTGTAGTAGCGGCGCGGCATGCCGCGGCTGCCCAAGATGAACTGCGGGAAGAACGTCAGGTTCAGGCCGGTGAACACGATCAATGCGCCGATCCGGCCCGTCTTCTCGTCGTACATTTTGCCGAACGCCTTCGGGAACCAGTAGTGCAGGCCGCCCAGGAAAGCGGTGATGGCGCCGCCCATCATCACGTAGTGGAAGTGCGCGACAACGAAGTACGTGTCGTGCAGGTGGATGTCGACGCCCATCACGGCCAAGAACACACCGGTCAAGCCGCCGATCGTGAACACCCACAGGAACGCCAGTGCGTAGAGCATTGGCGTGTCGAGGTGGATGCGACCCTTGTACATGGTCGCCACCCAGTTGAAGATCTTGATCGCGGTCGGGATCGCGATCAAAAACGAGATCGCGCTGAAGAGCGTGCTCGCCAGCACCGATTGGCCGCTGGTGAACATGTGGTGGCCCCACACCAGAAAGCCCAGAAGCGCGATCGCCAGGCTGCTGATCGCGATGAACTGGTAGCCGAACAGGCGCTTGCGCGAGAAGACC